>CAYZBF010000020.1:0-38477 GCA_964476585.1 uncultured bacterium
TTAGAACTAAGAACTATGAACCAAGAACTATATTACCCATTTATGTCCGTAACAAAAATGGGTAATTTGACAGTATAGATATGTGTTTATATATTACCTAACCAAAGATTGCATTTTGCATTAAGCTTCTGCCCCTTGACTGGTATATATTATAGTCTATATTGAATTAAAAGGACTAATTGTTAGGATACAGATGAGTTAAACTACGTGTATTCGCTTACATAAGTTGATTAAAGGGATCAGGGGGAAAGCTATGGATGTAAAAGAAGCTATAAGGGAAAGAAGGAGTGTAAGGTCTTATAAGTCTGAGGAAATACCTGAAGAGGATTTGAATCTGATTCTTGAGGCCGCACGACTTGCTCCTTCTGCAAGGAATCGACAGTCCTGGAAGTTCATAGTTGTTAAAGATAAAAAAAGAAAAGAGGAACTTGCACATGCAGCGGCTGAACAGGCATTCATCTCCGAGGCTCCGGTTATAATCGCTGCAGTAGCAATTGAACCTGAATATGTTATGAGATGCGAAGTTCCAGCTTATGCTGTAGATCTTGCCATAGCGATTGACCGTATGACTCTTCAGGCTGTAGAACTTGGGCTTGGTACTTGCTGGATAGGAGCGTTTTATCAAGGTCAGGTTAAGAACATTCTACAAATCCCCAACAGATATAAAGTTGTTGCTCTACTACCAGTTGGTTATTCGGCTACTTCCGGAGGTTCTAAAAATCGGAAATCCTTAGAAGAAATTGTATGCTATGAAACCTTTAGATAGGGGGAATAAATGCGTGAAAAGGTAGAGAAGGTTTTAGATAGAGATGTAAAGCCATTGCTCAAGAGTCATGGCGGTAGTGTGAAACTTATCAGTGTGTCTGAAGATGGTGTGGTTAAAGTTGCACTTACAGGTGCGTGTTATGGATGCCCAATGGCAAGAATGACTTTGGTGGGTTTGGTCGAGAGAACACTAAAGGCTAAAATTCCTGAAGTAAAGAAAGTTATTGGATAACGATAATCTCAATCATTGCTATATTAACCTCCCTTTTTACCGTAGAGAAATGCTCTGTGTTATTGCAAAATGAAAAATGCAAATTGAAAACTCCAAAAATTAATAGGGGTTAGGATTTAGTGAAGATTTTTAAGCTTACCTTATTTAATAGCTTCTAGTTCCCAACCTCTAAACCCTGAATTCTAGATCCTAATTCATTATTTCACAAAAATAGCCCTTATCCACATACCAACATAATATGTTATAACTATGACAATCATCGCTATAAACAAGTGCTCAAGAATTACCTTCCAGGGTTCTACATTTTGTTCTTTAGCAATATAGTAGCTAAGAAGACCCAACAAAAATAGTCCCCACAGTACACTTATTAGGATAGCTAAATCGATTTTTAAAAATAAAACTGGAACTACAAACGTTAAAGCGAAGATGAATTTTGATATAAAAGTAGAGATTGTTGATTCCCATATTTCTCTTGGGGTATGTTTATTCTCTGATTCTTCAGAAATATGAATACCCAGTGCATCTGAAAATGCATCTGCTATTGCTATTGTTAATATTGCTCCAATGACTGCGATTCGTGAACGAGTACCTGAATGAATTCCCACCATCAATCCAAGGGTTGTGATTATCGCAGAGGTTAAACCAAAACTTAAACCAGTTTTTATCGAATGTTTGATTATAGTATAACCTCTCTTTTAGTTAACTACAATTATTTAATAATATTGAATATTTAAATAAAGTCAATTGATTTATATGTAAATGAGTTAATGAGTTGAATGACCGAAGACGGACGACGGAGTTTAGGTGTTAGGTCTTGGGTCTTAGTTTCTGAGTTCAGAGTGCAACCTAGGATTAAGGATTAGGTTTTTAGAGATTGCTTCGCCAAAGAAGAGCAAGAAGAAGGACTCGCAATGACCATTCTTGAGTTTATGGGTAAATGGGTCAAAAACAAAACAAAAAATTCTTCTTTGCGTCCTTTGTTGTAAATAGTAATTTCAAATTTTGCATTTTTCAATCTTTGGGTTCCCCTTGACACTTTTACCCTAATCATATATTTTTAAAACATGCCAGCTAATTTACCCCGTATATATCATAAGAAAGAAGGGAAACTTCGTTTTGCAGAGGGCCCAGAGGAAAAGATATCTATTCTGAAAGAGATGCTGGCAGTTATGCCGAAACATAAAGGAACTGATAACCTCAGGGCTGAGCTTAACAGTAAGATTGCAAAACTCAAGAAAGAAGTTCGAAGGAAGCCAAAGATTCATCGCTATGATATTTATACTGTTGCAAAGGATGGCATTGGACAGGTAGTTCTAATGGGGCCACCTAATTCGGGAAAATCCACAATACTTTCCAAGCTTACCAACGCTATACCAATAATAGCTCCCTATCCCTATACAACAAAGAGCCCTGACATCGGTATGATAGAATTCGAAAATATCAAGATACAACTTGTTGATACACCTCCCTTGTATGATAACTTTCATCCCCCTTGGCTCCTTGCGCTCGGTCGATCCTCTGATCTTCTGATAGGAGTGATAGACGGTTCTAAGAATGCTAAAGAAAAAATAGAAAAATTGTTGGCGCGATTGGAAGAGGGTAGAATGTTTATTCAATCAAGAGATTTTTATAGGGGGGAAGAACTAATGCCCAAACCAGGATTTATTATGGTTACGAGACCTGAAGAGTGTTCACTTCCTGAGATGAAGAGAGAATATGGTGAGCGGCTTAACATTATTGGATTCTCGCTGGATATGGATTTTGACTTACTTAAGAAGAGGATATATGAGTTCTTAGGTGTGATAAGAATATACACAAAACCCCCGGGGAAGGAAGCAGATTTTAGTGAACCGGTAGTTTTAGATAAAGGCTCAACCGTTTTAGATGCAGCATATGAGATTCATAAGGATTTTGCCGAGAGAATGAAGTATACACGCATTTGGAGGGGGGAGGGTACCCAAAGACAGGCAGGAGTGGATCAGGTTCTGGGAGAAGGAGATATAGTTGAATTCCACAGCCGCAAATAAAACCCTTGACAAAATTCACAGACTTGTGTATTTTTAAAACTAAAAGTAATGGAGGATAATTGATTATAATAAAGCTGATACCTTTATTTATAGAGTCATTATCGTTTTCTTTTGATTTAATCCCATCTCCACAGATAGCTGGAGATAGTTTCTTTGTCAGGATACATGCTCACGACCCGGACACCTTCAATCAGTTTGCCTTTCTTTCTCTTAGCCCATTACCTGTTTATCTCAGTCGTGGGATGGAAATAATTGGGGAAGATGGGAATATTATTTCTTTTAACAATGGTCTATGGAATGGTTTTGTCAGGGTCTTTCTTGCATCAGACTCCATTCATCTGAAATGTGAATTAGCAGGTTACTATGACTACAGTAATCAATTCACTGTTCTCCCAAATTCTCCTGAGAGATTACAAATACTACTTCCAGGTGAACACAAGGCACCCGGATACGTGGATAGTAGAGGGAGATATGGTAGTCCTCTTAACATAACTGCAGGAGAGATTGAAGAAGCCAGGATATATATCACGGATAAATTGTGGAACCCTGTTGGTGAAGGGGAAAGTGTTGTATATCTCACCAGTGAAAATCCCTTCCCGATATTACCACCTCCTGAATCTACGAATGCCGGTTCCCTCTATATTCACTATAATCTAAGGACAGCGGGAAATACTAATCATCTCTATCTCCATCACAATCCGACCGGGAGTGATACTCTCCTTTCGGATACCAGCAGTTCTTTTAAGGTAATCCCTGGAGACTTTACTAAGCTCCTCCTTACAGTTCCAGGGGAGACCTTGCTTCCTGGGGATACACTTCAGGAGCCACTTGGTTCAGGATACCCCGGGGTTTCTGGGGGACCTTCCCCTCAGAATGCCGGATGGAGTTTTCCCGTTACCGTTTACGCCGTAGATGATTGTTGGAATGTGGTAAATACAGCCGACCCTGACATTGTCAAGGTCAAAGTTTATAGATTCCCATCTATTACTCAGACTTCAGTCTTGACTAATGGAGTTGCTGATTTTTCATTTGTCTCTAACACAGCTGGTGTTACACTTCTATTCCATGCTACTGATACGACTGATGCTAATATAGAAAACTCATATATTGTCCCGGTTGATATCTCCGGAGGTAGTGTAGAATCAGTTGGAACAGTGCTTAACTTCCCCAATCCCTTTGGAAAGGATTATACATACACCACTATCCATTATTACCTTACCGAAGATGCTGATGTCTCGATTAGAATATTTGATAAATTTAGCAACCTTGTGTGGTCTTGCGAAGAGCAGGGACGTGGTGGTGATCAACCTAATACTGTTAGTTGGGATGGAGTTAATGATGATAATAGACAGGTTGCTTCTGGGGTCTATTTCCTTTATATAAGGGCAACGAATCGAACCAAAACTGTTGCTGAATATAAGAGAAAGATTGCTGTTATTAGATAGGAGAAGAGGTGATGAGTAAAATAAGAATATCGTTTATGTCTCTTTTATTCCTGATTGTGTTTTCTATGGAAGGCACAGGAGGTTTACCCGGAGAGTTCTTAAACTTTGGTGCCAGCGCAAGGACAATGGGTATGGGGAGGAGTGGAACTGGTCTATGTGATGATGTCACCGCTACTTATTATAATCCAGCAGGACTGTGTCAAATAGATCCCCAGGAGTTACTCTTTATGCATTCAAGGCTTTTTATGGGAACAAGTTACAATTATCTCGCATACGTGTATCCCACAGAGCGTTTTGGTTCCCTCGGGCTATCTATTGTCCAGGTGCGAACGGGAGAAGTTGAGGATAGAGACGAGTTTAATAAGAAGATAGGGGATTTTGGGGAATCAGAGACAGCGACTTTACTCTCCTATGCTAAAGGTATTGGTGGTTTTCTCTCTCTGGGGATAAACTATAAGGTCATTTACCATTCAATCTCCCACTGGAGTGCCATGGGTCAAGGGATGGACCTTTCTGCTCTAATTCTACCCAATAAACCCTTTAGTGTTGGTATTATGGCTAAAAATCTGATAAAGCCAACCCTTACCCTTTGCTCTGAGAAAGAACATTATCCTTTGATTTTGAGAGGAGGTGTTAGTTACAGAGCTTTTAGTGACAAACTCATATTTGTTTCTGATATGAGCTGGTCTGAATATCGTCAAGGAATCCTATTATCTGGGGGATTGGAATATCGTTTTTATCGGTATGCCTCTTTAAGATGGGGTTTAGATAAAAACTATACCTCCTTTGGAATTGGATTCAGGATGCCACTTCCTATGTATACAATTAATATTGACTATGCATTTCAACCCCATCATAATTCGGGAGGAATGATCGCTCCCACTCACAATTTATCGTTAACCCTGGAATTTGGTGGATTTCGTGTAAAATTACACCCTGATAAGGGGGTCTTTTCTCCAATTTCAGAGGGGGAAGAGAATATTTTGTGGATCGGGAAAGAGGTGAACACAAGAGGAGGTATCTTAAGATGGCAACTGATAATCAAAGATCCTTGGGGAGAAGTGGTGAGGACCCATGAGGCGTGGGGAGATCTACCCGGGAGGCTATACTGGGATGGACGCGATGAAACAGGGAATCTTGTTCAGGATGGGACCTACTACTACCAACTTGTTGTTACAGACGTTAATAATCGCTCTTATTCCTCTGGGGGCAAACTTACAACAGTAAAAACAATGGCCCCTGAAGGACGAGTTCTCTTCGAAGAAAGATGGGAGACTCTGGGAATAGATACACTGCGATTAACCCCGGATACACTGCACAAATTTGAGGAAGGAGAAATACAAGAGGAAGAAGAGAAGGGTGAAGAATAGTAAGAAATTATTATGTTTGATTTCCAGATGTTTCTCGTTTTTCTTATTCCCGTTCAATTAATTACAGGTATAACTCCTGATGCAGCGCAGGGTTTCAGAATAGCGACCGATCTATTCATGGATAGCGAATATGAGGAGGCAAGGGAGCAGTATGAGGTTTTCCTGCCTGAGATGGAAGAATTTAGAGGAGAGGCTCTGTTCAGAATAGGTGAGTGTGAGTATAACCTTAGGGAATATGAAAAAGCCTTGAATAGATTCAGGGAATTGTGGAGAGAATATAATGATACCTACCTTGCGCCTGAAGCCCTCTACGGAATGATACTATCCTATATTGCACTGGAAGACTGGGAGCAAGCAAAAAAGACCTTGCTTGAATTGGCCTCCGAGTATCCTGGATATAAATATGCAAAGAAAACCCTGCTTGTCGAGGCAATCATTTTCTTTGAGCAGGGAGACTATAGGGAGGTTATAAAGAAACTGGAAGATATTGAGACACAAGAAGCACTCTTTTATAAGGCTAAATCCTATTTCTTCTTGGATGATCCGATAAAAGCCTTATCCATTCTTAAGAAACTTACTGAGGAATATCCTGAAAGTCCACTGTCACATTATGCTTATTATTATATGGGTGATGTGTTGTTTTTTTTCGGTGATTATGAAGGTGCTCTCTATAAATACAACATATTCCTTGAGAGATATCCCTATAGTAAATTAAAGGATTATGCCAGGTATAAATTAGCTGTATGTTATTTTAATGAAGGTGAGCACCTGGATGCAATGGAGAATCTTAAGTCCCTCCTTAACAGTTCCGATAAATTCCTAGCCGCTCATAGCAACCTCCTCTTTGGAGAAAGTCTTATGGCCACAGGTAAATTTGATGATGCATTAACTGCGTATACCCGTGTCATTTCCAACTTTCCTGACCAGAGAGTGGGTGCACTAGCATCTCTTAAGTTAGGTGAGACTTTCCTCAAGAAAATGGATACGACTGGTGCTCGTATCGTTTATCAACAGATGGCATCACGATATAAATCAGGTGAATTTGCGGGGTTTGGAGATTATCTTGCAGGAGCGCAATTATTCTCTGAGGGAAGGCCTCTTGATGCAAAGGATTATTTTACAGGAATATTGAAATATTACAGGGGGACACAGTTTAGCTGTGCTGCAATTGCAATGCTTCTTCGGACCTATAACAGGATGGAAGATTATGGATTGAGTATTACATTGAGTCCTCTTTTATCTGATGATTTTGTATGTAAAGAAGATGACATCTGGAAGGGAAGAGCTATCTTCCATCTAGCAGAAGCCTACTATCAAAAATCTCGTTATACGAAGGCAAAGGATCTCTACCGTAGAATAACAGAACAGTTTAATGTTTCTGAACTTCTTGCCCCAGCCCTAACCGGTCTTGGCTGGTGTCTTCTCCATGAGGAGAGATACGATGTTGCAGAAAAACAGTTCAAAAGAGTTATATCTGCTTACAAAGGGGATACGAGTTCACTCATCAGTAGCCTTTTGGGGGAAGGGGCAGTTCTGTATAATAGAAAGGAATATGAAGAAGCCCTGAACCAATTCGAGAGCATTCCTGAGATAGCCCCAGATAACTCTTTGACCCCGAGGGCAATCTTTTACACAGGTAGATGTTATTGCAACCTGGAATATTACAGGCAAGGGATGGAAGCCTGGGAAAGGGTACTTTCTCAGTATCATGATGCAGATATCGCCGCCGATGCTGCTTATCAGATTGGACAGACATATTTCCAGGCACTGAAATATGACCAGGCAATAGCTTATTTCAGATTGGTGATAAAAGAATATCCCGATTCTCCCCTCGCTCCTAGAGCGCAGGCTGCTTTGGGTAATTCTTATTATAACAGTCAGGATTATAGATCAGCTGTGAGGGAGTTTTCTAAACTTCTCACATTATATCCTGAGGATACGCTCATCTCTGAAGCAAAACAGAACCTATCAAGTGCGTATTATATGCTGGGGCAGGAGGATCCTGAAGCCCTGAGAGAATTTATCAGACGCTTCCCTGAGGACCCTAACGCAGCATTAGCCCAGTTTGAACTTGGGATTGATGCTTATGAAAAAGGAGAATATAAAGTAGCAATAGAGGAGTTTAGGAAGGTGATTGTTGACTTTCCGGAAACAAATTATGCTGAAGATGCAGAGGTTAATATCCTGAAAATCTATGAGGAGACGAAAGAATTTGAGGATCTGGTCAGAGAATCTGAGCGTTTCATTGAATATTTTCCTGAAAGCACAAGGACCCCGCTTGCATTATTCTATAAAGGACTCGGGTATTTTCAATTGAATAACTATGAAAAGGCAATTGATGCATTCGAGAGAATAGTTCGTGAGTATCCCGAGAGTGAGTATACACCTTCCGCACGATACAATCTCAGCCAGGCTTATAAGCAGACGGGAGAATTGGAAAAAGCAGTGGATGAGTTGAAAACCTATGCTTCGACTAAGGGAGAATCGTTCGAGGCACACATATTGTCAGGGGTCACTTATCAGGAAAAGGCAAATTATAAAGAAGCCCTGGAGGTCTATTTGGGTCTCAAGCCAGAAAGCCTACCAGAGAAGGCTGAACTATATGCACGAAAGGGTAAATGTCTCGCTGAACTGGGCAGGAGAGAAGAAGCAATTCAGGAATACACTAGGCTCATTCCGCTCAAACTCCAGGAAAATAATTACCAGATGAAGGGGTTAGCCGAACTTGCAGCATTGTACGAGAGCAAGAATAATATACGCAAAGCAATAGAGGTGTATTCGCGTCTCCTTGAGGTGACCACTGATGAAAATCTCAAAGTGACGGTAAATGAAAGACTGTCTTACTTGAAGTCAAAAGGAGATTAAAAATTCGGAAGAAGCGAACGAGTTTTATATACAGAGAAGTTTTTCGCCTACGTATTATCAGGTTACTCGTCGGAGCACTTCTTGTAGTTATTGTGACGTTGATGCTGACAGGGATTAGCCTACTCTACTGGATTCCAGCAGGCAAGGCTATCTTTCCTCAAGGGGGGATAGATAACCCTGTTGTAGCATATATGGTCCTGACAGTAAAAGTCCTCGTTGCTTTTGCAATACTCATAGTTGTCCTATTAATCTGGTCTACCTATATTATTGGTTCGAAATTCCTTGGTCCTCTCCATCGAATAAGTAAAGAAATTGTAGATATAGAGGAAGGAAGACCCATAAAGGTGAGATTTAGAAAGGATGACGAGTGGGAATTTCACTCCCTTGGAGTTTCAATGAATGAGATTTCCATGGAATTGACATGGTATAAAGAGATAGAGAAAGAAATAAGAAGATTCAATGAAATGATTGATAAAAATGAGAAAACCCCGAAGGATGCAGTTGAATTTATAAGGGAACTCAAAACCAAAATAGAAAGGAGCGATTGATGGCAGGGATAAGTTTTGTATCTCTTATGAAGACGAGTTGGGCTATAGATTTACTCCTTGTTTTTTCCATTATAGCATTTGCTGTTATTATGGAAAGGTTATGGTCGTATAAACAGATAAGGATAGACGAGAAGAGATTATTAAATAGCGTGCAAAGGGCGTTGAGTAGAGGCAATATAGAAGAAGCAATCCATCTATGTGAAACGGCTAATAATCCTCTGGCAGAGGTTCTTAAGATCGGGATCGAGAACAGAAAATTATCCAGGGAAGACATCGCAGATATCCTTGATGGAGCTCTTATTGAGGTAAAGACATTCCTGGAAAGGAGGAATATAGTGTTGAGCACCATCAGTTTTATCGCTCCTCTCCTCGGTCTTCTTGGGACTGTTATGGGGATTATCCGGGCATTTCACGACCTTGCTGTATCAGGAGCAGGTGGCCCTTCTGTTGTGATGGTAGGTGTGGCAGAAGCCTTGGTCTCTACGGCTATAGGGATCATTGTAGCAATACCAGCTGCTATCTTCTACAATTATTTTATGAATAGGGTTAAAGGAATGCTTACAAAGATAGAATCGAATGCAAGAAAATTCCTCGCTTTCTTGAATATGACCTTTGTGGAGGAACGGGTTACCAGCTCAGTGCAGGACAAGGAGGCTTTTTGAGTTTACTGGCGGAGGGAAATGAACAGAAAAGTAATTAGAGAGGGTGAGGCTGAAAATGCAGTTGGGAAAGTTCCCATTACCCCTATGATTAATGTAGCACTCCTTCTCGTCCTCTTCTTTATGATGTCAGCTCCTGCAATCTTTATGTCAGGGATCAACGTGAAGAGCCCATCTCTTGTAGGGGGAGGGGGGCCCAAAGCCACAGAGTTGAAGGTGAATGTATATATAGATGCCAGGGGTGATCTCTATCTGAACGATGAGTTAGTCCCGTGGGAGGAGTTCCCAGAGAGAATAGCCCAGCTCCTTGCTAGGAGTGTATCCAGGATTGTGGTGGTTAGCGCTGCACCAGAGATACCAATCCAGCAGGTTGTCACAGTCCTCGATATTGCAAAACAGAAGGGTGCACTGAAACTGGCTCTTCTCAGGAGGAAAGAGACATGAGGAGTATGAAGGAAGAGGGGACAAAGGAAGCGGATATTATGATAACCCCTCTTGCTGATGTGAGTTTTACCATACTAATAACCTTGATGGTATTAACCCCTGTTATGTTACTTACCTCCAGACTCCATGTCATTCTTCCACAAGCATCTACACTTGAACCTCCTCGGGAAGAGAATGTTTCAATAACTATAACTTCAGACAACCAGATATCGGTAAATAATCAGCTCGTTACCCGTGATGAGTTACCCGAGGTTCTAAAGAACGCTATTCAGGACCATCCCAATCGCTTGATTCTGGTGAGAGCTGACAGGACTACCAAGACAGGTGCTGTTATAACGATTATAACCTTGGCAAAGAGGTTGGGTGCAGGGCACATCTCAATTGCAACTATACAGAGGTGAGAAACTGTGTCTTTGAATGATCATTTTTTTGATAGGAAGATAGTGATTTCAATTATTCTTTCAATCCTCTTTCATTCTGCTATATTCTACTCGGAGGGCAGAATGAGAAAGGCGAGGATTCTCATGAGAATAGATAATGTGGAATTTATTGATGAGACTGCATCTCTAACTCCCGTTTCTTCTCCACCGACAAGAAGTATATTTGAGGCTATCAAGGAGAAATTTAGAGGAATGGAAAGTACAGTAGAGGAACCAGATATTGATGAGGTGGCAAGGATCGTCCACTCGCTTCCCCCTGTCCCCGGCGTTAATCACGGGAAAGGAATCGAGCTGGATAAGATACATCTGGATCGAACTCAGGCAAAGGGAATCGATCTTGATAAGTTTGAAAGGATAGAAGGTCCAGAAGGAGGTATTACGGAGATCATCAGAGTGGCTTCAGAGGAGGAGCAGAGGGAGTCGGGGGATATCCTCAGCAAAGCTCCTATAAAGATAGATAGAAAGAAATTACCCCCTCCAGAAGCCAGAGTTGGTTTATTCTCCTCTCCTGGAGGAGGAATAGACCTTGAGAAGATGCCCACAGAGGAAATAAAACGCTCCTCGCCGAAAATCCCGGAGGAAGATAGAGCGGAAGCCCAGCTAAAGACCATTCCTTCTGAGCGTAAGACAGAGATAACAATTACCGGATCACTTTCCGAGCGGGAAATAAAATATAAACCGCTCCCTCTCTATCCAGAATGGGCTGCGAGAGAAGGGTTGACTGCTATAATAAGTGTAAGAATAATGTGTAATCCCGATGGAACGGTTCAGGAAGGCGTTTTTGTCCTTCGAACCTCTGGTTATGGCTCGTGGGACAGAACGATAATCAACGCTATTAAAAAGTGGCGTTTTGCACCTCTTTCACCCGATGAACCTCAGGTTGTCCAATCAGGTATTATTAACATTAAATTTATACTGGAGTGAGGATGAAAAGGATACTTTTACTGGTGTTGCTTTTTGCATTTGAGCAGGTTTTGCCCCAGGAGGAAGTTACGAAGGAGATAATAAAGGGAGAATACAAGGGAAAAATTCGTGAGAAAAAACCGGAATCTGAACTTGATTATGATATGTTTGAGGTCCCGACTTTTTCCGGGGATCATGGAACACACATTTATGATGAAGAGTTAAGAGAACATTCGGAGATCGCCTCAACCCCTCTACCCAGGCTCTCCAGCGATCAGATAACAAGACCGTGGCTGAATACGATCATTACTCCTCCGATAGGAATATTCCATCCCTTATATGGAGAAGATGTAAAGAATTGGGAATTGGTAATTACTGATGCTACAGGGGGGATATTTCAGACCATCTCAGGTGAAGGCAGACCACCGGAGAGGATAACGTGGGATGGAAAGGACGGAAAGGGAGATATGATTGATATAGGGACCGATTATTCCTTCTATGTAAAAGCAGTTGATAAATTGAACAATACCTCCCGTATTCTAGGAAAAAAGATAAGGATACCGGGTCTATACTGGGAGGAGGAACCGAATTCTATTATTAGACTCGATGGAAGGATTGTATTTAGGGATAATTCTCCTGAATTAACTGAAGTGGGTAATAAGTTACTACTGGAGTCATCCGATTACGTCCGAAGAGATATCCAGAAGAGATTGAGGGTTATAGTATATTCAAGGAAGGAGGAATTGTCCCTTGATAGAGCAAAAAGGGTGGCGAATTTTCTTCTGGATAGAATAATAATTCCTGCCAGTGTTATAACACGAGTCGCTGGCTATGAATCAGTAGGAAAGGATAAGACGGATAGGATAGATATTATTATTCGTTAAAGAACCACCTTATACCTTTCTCCAATTTACTTGACATATCATACCTTTCGTATACTTTATCCAAAGAAGGAAATTTTCATAAAAGAACAAAAGGGGAGGAAAATGTGGTTAGCTTATTCTGGATAGCACCAATTGTCTCTATTATCTCACTGCTTTTTGCATGGATTTTCTATAAACAGATGATACACGAGGATGAGGGTAATGAGAGGATGAGGGAAATAGCAGAGGCTGTTCGGGAAGGTGCGGGAAGTTTTCTAAAACAACAGTATAAGGTGGTTACAATATTTGTAATCTTAATGGCTTTGTTTCTTACCTTCCTTGCCTTTGGTCTTAAGGTTCAATCCATATGGATACCACTTGTTTTCCTTACGGGTGGATTTTTCTCAGGTCTTTCAGGTTTTTTAGGGATGAAGACCGCGACAAGAGCCTCAGTCCGTGTGACAAATGCAGCAAGGACTTCCCTTGGAGATGCCCTGCGAATAGCATTCAGGAGTGGTGCTGTAATGGGGCTTGCTGTTGTCGGTCTTGCCCTCTTGGGTATATCGATTTGGTTTGTCATCTTCTACTTTGGACTGTCTCTAGCCCTTGAAAAGATGACAAGTGTATTGCTTGGTTTTGCCATAGGTGCCAGTTTCCTGGCACTGTTTGCAAGGGTGGGAGGTGGTATCTTTACAAAGGCTGCCGATGTGGGCGCCGACCTTGTTGGTAAAGTAGAGGCAGGTATCCCTGAGGATGATCCAAGGAACCCCGCAACCATTGCTGACAATGTTGGAGATAACGTAGGTGATGTTGCAGGAATGGGAGCCGATCTCTATGAATCGTACTGCGGTGCCATCCTTGCAACAATGGCTCTCGGGGTTGCTTCCGGGTTGGGTTTTAGAGGCGTATTAGTGCCCTTACTGATTGCCTCAGCCGGGGTTATCCTATCTTTGCTTGGAATATATCTAATAAGAACTGGAAAGGATGCAACCCAGACACAGCTCCTCCATTCTCTAACGAGGGGTATTACATTCACCACCATCGGGACTGCTGTGGTCTCTTTCTTTGTTGTATGGTATACGACACCTGAAAATATAGGTATATTTGGCGCGGTTGTAGTTGGACTTGCAGCAGGTACAATCATTGGTAAATCTTCAGAATTTTATACCTCTTCAGCCTTTTCTCCTGTGAAGGAACTGTCAGCAGAGGCTAAATTCGGTCCTGCACCGGTTGTTATAAATGGGTTAGCACTGGGGATGAGCTCAGCTCTTATCCCAGTTATTACTGTTGCCCTCTCGATAATTCTCTCATTTGCTTTTGCAGGTGGATTTAACAGTTTTGCAATGGGACTGTATGGAGTGGGTATTGCTGCAGTAGGAATGCTAAGCACCCTTGGTATAACACTTGCATCTGATGCCTATGGCCCTATAGCCGATAATGCAGGAGGAAATGCGGAGATGAGTGGCCTTCCAGAAACTGTCAGGAATAGAACAGATCAGCTGGATGCATTGGGTAATACAACCGCAGCAACAGGTAAAGGATTTGCTATTGGCTCAGCTGCATTAACAGCACTTGCCCTGATTGCAGCATATCTGACTGAAATAAAAATGGTACTGACACATCTGGGAGAGAAATTCATAGCTATAGGTGGTGCAACAATAGCTGTTGAGGATGTGAGTTTCCTCCAGTTAGCGGATTATTATGATCTAAGCCTACTTAATCCCAAAGTCTTAGCGAGTCTCCTTATAGGCAGTGTTATTACATTCGTCTTCTGTGGAATAACAACTAAGGCAGTTGGCCGAGCCTCCTCTGTTGTGATAGATGATGTCAGGGAGCAGTTTAAGAATGAGAAGATACTAGAAGGTAAAGAGAAACCCGACTATGGACGCTCGGTTAACATAGTGACACGGGCTGCTCAGAAGGAAATGATTATCCCATCATTGATTGCGATAATTGCGCCCATCGCAATTGGCTTAATTTTAGGGGTCCCAGGAGTTGTAGGATTACTTATTGGTGCACTTACTACGGGATTTGCCCTGGCTCTTGTTCTGGCGAATTCGGGCGGAGCCTGGGATAATGCAAAGAAATATATAGAAGCGGGGGCTTATGGAGGTAAGGGATCCGAAGCACACGCAGCGAGCATTATAGGAGATACTATAGGAGATCCCCTGAAGGATACTTCAGGTCCGTCTCTCAACATACTTATTAAGTTGATGAGTATTCTTTCCGTTATAACCGCAGGGCTGGTTATTACATACCATCTGTTTTAGTTGAAAATTTAATGAGAAGGATTACATGGAATGCATAGTTAATTGGTTAAATGGCTAATTAGGAATTGGGGAGGGTTGTGAAAAACTATTCAGCTACTTAACTATTCAACTAATTAACTAACTACGTAGACTATCAATTTAAGACTTATTACATAAATACAGCCCTGAAAATGAGACCGAATTCATGAGAAGGGATGGTTCGCCATTCCCTTTTCCAGAACACTCCTATCCTGTACCTATCTCGAATTGGATAAAAGAGTGTAAATTTAAGTCCATATCCTTTAGACTGCTGGGTAATTATTTCCGTTATCCTAAAGCTTCCTTCAATATATCTATCTTTTATCTTTTGAGATAGAATCGTATAGTAGACGCCTGGTTTTATGATAAATTGTAAGAGTTGGAACTCTACACTCGAACCCAAAAGTAGTTTGGTTGAGTTGTGAGCTACTTCTGAATTATATCTCCTCGGGGTATAATTGAGTGGTTCCAGAGAGAAATACCCTGAAGTTTCAACTTCCAGATACCCATATGTTGTGTTGTCAAAAGGAAAGGACAATCCAGTACCTAAAGATACTGAATATGAACCAGAGGGGGAGAAGTTTCCCCCTCTGGAAAAAAAATTCCTATTTCACCAAACAATAAGAATAGCACAAAACACCAGCGGGATTATGCTAATCTGCATTACTTCGTTATCTCGGTGTCGATCTGTGCTTTTTGAAGTTTCCCCGAATAGTCGATATAAACGGTTTTTATTTCTCCAAATACCTCGTAGGGCCATTTCCCGCCTTCTCGATGCCCATTACCTGTGTTTTTGAATCCACCAAATGGCATATGGCATTCTGCACCTATAGTTGGAGCATTTATATAGGTGATTCCAGCTTCGAGCTTATCTATAGCTTTCATAGCATACAAAATGTTATTTGTATAGATTGAAGAAGAGAGTCCATATTCAATATCATTTGCCACCGCAATAGCTTCTTCGAAGTCGAAGATCCTAATAACAGAGAGAACAGGGCCAAATATTTCCTCCTGTTCTATCCTCATTCCAGGTTCAACTTCTGTGAATATCGTGGGTTCCATAAAGAATCCATTGTCATATTTTCCACCGGTTAGTCTCTTTCCGCCCAGGAGTAGTTTTGCCCCCTCCTGCTTACCTATATCCACGTAGTTAAGAATTATCTTTAGTTGAGATTCGTTGATTATCGGCCCAACGTCACTAGATTCCAAAAGGCCATCCCCCACCCTCAAATCTTTTGTTCTCTTTATAAGGATATCCATGAATTCATCATAGATATCTCCATGGAGGATTAACCTGGATGTTGCTGTGCAGCGCTGTCCTGTGGTCCCAAATGCACCCCAGAGTACACCTTCAATGGCAAGTTCAATATCCGCGTCAGGCATAACAATCTGAGGATTCTTACCGCCTAACTCAAGAGAAACCCTCTTTAGGTTCTTACCGGCAACTTCTGCTATCCTTCTGCCAACTGCAGATGACCCGGTGAAGCTTATGACTCCTATATCAGGGTGTTTTAGTATTGCTTCGCCAACAGTGCTTCCCGGTCCATGAACAAGATTTACAACACCCTTGGGGACGCCTGCTTCGTTGAGTATCTCTACGAATTTCGTTGCTGTTGCAGGCGTATCTGAAGCCGGTTTAAACACAATTGTATTTCCCATAAGTAGTGCTGGAAATATCTTCCAGCATGGAATAGCCATCGGGAAATTCCAGGGACTTATTATTCCTGCGGTCCCGATTGGCTTTATTATAGTATATGTAGCCTTATTAGTAAGTTCACTTGTGGATGTTACACCATAGAGTCTTCTCGCTTCTCCAAAAGCATAGTAAGCAGTGTCTATTCCCTCTTGAGTATCACCCCTTGTCTCCTTTAAGATCTTTCCCATTTCTCGCGTCATAAGTTTTGCTATTTCTTCCTTCCTTTTCACCATTATGTCCCCCGCCCTTCCCAGTATCTGTCCCCTCTTGGGTACGGGAAGATTTGCCCAAGCGTCTCGTTGTGCCACTGCAGCTTCAACTGCATGCTCTACATCTTCTTTATCAGATTTGGGGAAAGTTCCGATTAATTCGTTCCAATTTGCAGGATTTCTGTTTTCAAAGGTTTCTCCGCTCTCTGCGTCTACCCATTCTCCATTAATAAAATTATGAAATTTCTTAGCCATACGACCTCCTTTACTGACAGTTTTTCCTTAACTTCTTTGTTTTATTAAAGATTTGTCTTATTCTTTCTTCATACAGCTTGTCCATTTCAATATTCCTCCTCTTCATTACCTTTTTAGCAGTATCTATTGCTTTATCTAATTTATATTCAGAAAGCTCATCTCCCCACCATGAAAAGGGAGGCAGATATTTTGGTGAGAAATTTCGCCCAAAGATATTGCAGAAAGGACCTATAATGGTGCCTGTATTAAAGGACGTATTGATTGCTGTTTTACTGTGATCTCCTATTATGAGCCCAAGAAATTGCATGCCTGTATTATATTCTCTTCCAGAGAGATTTACTCGAATAGAATTATAGTTGTTTTTAAGGTCGGAATTGGTGGTTCCTGCTCCTAAGTTAACCCATTCTCCGATAAAGGAATGTCCAAGGAATCCGAGATGCTGTTTGTTGGAATATTCCTGAAAGATGCTCTCTTCTATCTCTCCAGAGAGTTTTGATAATTCCCCTATGGATACTGTATCGATAAGGCTCCCAGGTTTTATAAGGCATCTTTTTCCAATAAATGCTGGCCCGTCAATCACAGTGTTGGATCTCACCACAGAATCATCATCAATATAGATTGGACCATTAGATGCATCAAGCACCACACCACTCTCTATTTTTACATTTCTTCCTATATATATTTTATCCCGCCCTTCAACCTGTCCGAACTTATTTATAGGACTTAATAACTGCCCCAATTCATTTGCATAATTCAGGTCTTTTGATAATCTTTCCCGAAGGTTTAGAATTACATCCCAGATGAATTCATAAGTAGGGAAATCTCCTTCTGTGATATCCAGTTTTTCTATCTCCTTAGTGGAAAGTATTTTGTCAGTGCGGTAAGCGACGATCTCTCCCTTCTTATTTACTATACCCTTCCCGTATTCTATATCTTTCAAGGCCCCGAATTCCAGAAGGCGTGCATTCAAAAAGAGTATGTCTTTACTTTCTTCTATGCAATCTCCAAATCCTTCTCTTTCGGAGTGAACATGGACAGGGTTCTCAAGCTCTATTTCAGCCCTCTCTTTTTGAGTATATCTTCCAGTCCTTATCTTTGCAACAGTTCTCATTCGGGAGATTGGATAGAAATTTATATATTTTGAGTCTTCAAAAAGAACTATCCTCATTTTTTTATCCTATCAATCGAGTGCGAGAAGTCAAGGGGGGGTATGTACAATGGAACGAAGCGACTACTCTATGTCTCCGTGGCAATTAATCGCTACTCAAAATCGGCTGTTACTCCAATCCTTCCCCTGTAGTATACCCTTCCCTCTGAAAGTTTATGAATATTGGCATTTAGAACTAAATGAAAATTTTCTGTGATGTCCCACGTTACAGCCGAAGAAAAATCATAGAAGAGATCAGGGGGGTAAAGATTCTTCATTCTATTTGAAGTAATGTTTGCTCTGGGATAGTAATTGTACCCTAATGAGCCTCCTACGGTTCCTATAGCTCTTTTGCCATAGAGATGGGTTGCGGCTTTAAGCTTTGATGAGAATAGAGTGTCTTCTCCTGCTATCCTCATGACTTCCATTCCTATTTCAAAACCATTTTTAAGCCAAAGGAGAATATATGGACCAATACCCTCTTCTCCCAGAGCCCTGTCCCATTTTATACCATACTCCCTGTAATCCCCAGTTCGCTCTTCTAATCCAGTTCTTATCCTGTTTCTATTTTGTGTTCTTGTCTGTATCCAGCCCTCTTTATCATCAAGATACCTCCCATCATATCTAAGAAAGAATCTCCTTTTACTTTTTTCTGGGAACTTAAGGTTAAGGGAGATGTTATTCTCAAAAAACAGTTCGGGTCTATAGATGGTGTTTACATATCCCTGGAAGAATACATTACGATCAAATTCAAAGGATACGCTTTCAGAATAATCTTTAATATTTCTTCCTTCTCCTGCAGGAACCCTCTCGAGGATATAATTTCCGTATGGGTCTTCGTAGTAGATGCTATTTATGGGATCATAGGAATAATCTCCCTCTCCTAAATCAACCTCCCTGTAGTAACTCTCCCATTTTGTACTTCTTTTCTGAGACAAACTGAATCTTCCCTTAATTTTCAAAAAATCAAGTTGGAGATTGGTTAATAAAGTTCCATTTGATATACGCTGTAATTCTCCAGATTCAATGTTATTCCTCACAGTGTGGGAAGCTTTAAGGTTGGTGTTTCTATAGGAAAGATCGGTTCTAATAATATAGATGCGCGCAGTATCGCCCTTTTCATCTCCTTCAAGACCTGCTCCTAAATATAATGGTCTGCTTTCAAATATTGCCTCTTTTTTATATTGATTTGCCCTTTTTAATGAACGTACGTTACAATTTAGCATACCCCATTTTATTCCACCTCTTAACTCACTTTTGACACCATGAACTTCATCCCACTCGATATAAAAAGGCAAAAGTTCACCTCTTGCCATGTCTCTTCTTTGGGACCCAGCCTTTCCCCACATATAGAATGCTTTTATACGGTCGGTCGGGTTAGTATTAATAGAATATTCAGCGAAATAAGAAGGTAGTTCTTCCAGCTCCCATGTTTTAAGGAGATCACGCGCTCCCTCCCATTCCTTGGTTAAAAAATCGGATGTTCTTCTGTAATAATTGACATTAAGACGAACGAGCTTGTTTGGGGAATAAATTGCGTTAAAATTGCCACTTGCTCCATCATCCTTAGAGCCTCCAAACTGATTTATGTATCGTCTTGCCTTTACTTTTCCCCCCATCGAAAGGCTTCCCAAATCCCTATTGAAGTCTATAGCGAGGAGGTTATCATCTCCTGGTAAATCAACCTTCCTCTTTACGCTCCACTGCCCATCACCAGTCCATTTAAAAGATGTGAGTGAATCGATATAGATATATTCACCCTTTTCATCATCTGCCCATTCAAAGTTAACTGAATAAGAGCCATTTCTATTCCCACGGTATACAAAGATAGAATCCACGAGGTCATAATCTCCGTTACCCACGCCTACGAAGTTAGCAGAATATATATATCCGAAACCAGAATCGGGATAGACCTCATCAAATCTATCTTTCTCCGAATAGTCCTGTTCCCTTGTAAAGGTCACATTGTAATCATCACCTTCTATGTTTGCTTTATAGAAGAGATTGTCTGATCCATAAGGGTGATACTGGAATAGAATGAGTATTGTGGATTCATTATCTATAAATACATTGGGGTTAAAGGTGATGGTTCCCTGGTAGTAATTCATCACATAATCCTTCTCTATCCCGCTTTTAAGTAACCTTCCATCTAAGAAAACCTGTTCGGAGCCCCTAACTATCTCAAAATCGATATTACTATTCCCTGGGTGTAGTTTGTACGGTCCCTGATTTCCTTCTTCACCTCTGAATGTGTATTTACCATATTTTCCCCTTGCAATACCAGCTATGCCTGAAAGACTCTTCCAACGAGCATTGAGTCCAAGCAGTCTTTTTGTGATGCTTTGTTCGCATGTTTCTATATCACCCAGGCGGAAGGATAGATCCGGTGAGATTGCTTCAATATAGATCTCATCTATCTCCCTTATATTCTGAGAAGCTCCTATTCCTTCAGGTATATTTTCATCCGAAAGAACCCCAGAGATATTAAAATTTCCCGCCTTTCCTCCTAATTGCATCCAGAGGCTCTGAGTTATATTGGCACCTCCTGTCGTTACCTCAACATATAACCCTTTATTACCGTTGATTATGAGATTTCCTTTATCGCCAAGTTCTATCGCTATTTTCTTTTTGACAGTTGTGTCAGCATAAGTAACTGGGGACCATCTCCTGTAACTTTCTTTTATAGGGAAATCCAGATGCGAAAACTTAACCCGTAGGGTCTCTCCAGTAGTTTTTTTGAATCTTATTAAACCTTTACCGTAATCTATCACATATGCGGAGTCCCTGGATAGTAATATCTCTGCTTGCCATACACTGTCAGAACAAATCAGAATATTTCTATATCCGAGATAGATATCAAGGGTATCCACCTGTTCCATTAAGAGTATCTCGGTAGATATAGCGAGTAATGAAAAAATCAAGTTAATATCTCATTCTTTACATTTTTTATCCAATTACTATCCATTGGCAACACAATCTCTTCATTCCATATTACTTTTCAGTTCTAACATTGCAAGGGAAGGAGAGGGATATTTATTTAAATCAGTTCATAGTCCCTATTAAACATGGAAAAAATCTCTTTTAAAGGAAAATTATTTACTGAATTCGTATGGATGGCATTAGAGGGAGGAACAAAATAACCCTTTTACAAAGCCCTAAGTTAGATATTCAAAGCGTATAGGCTACCTTAGTCAATGCAAGGTTTGTATGAAAAATTATATCAATTTTGCAAAAAAATACTTGATAAACAAAAAAATTTCAATATAATTCTCGAAACAAAATAAGGAGGTATCCTATACAATGGCTGATAAGATACCAGAAAGTTTTGTATCCAAAAATATGGGATTTGAAGTTGATGCCTCTCTTGACTATGCCATAATGGATAAGTTATCCCTGTCCGTCTTTGGTGGATATTTTTCCCCTGGAGACTATTATAAAGGGACCGATGAAGAAAACAAGGTTGACGCGGCTTATTTAATCGGAACAGAACTTATAGAAAAGTTTTAGGTCAAAATGACGGAATGGGTAAAGAACAAAAAAGAACTTTTACGTAGTAGGCCTACCCCTCTTTTAAAACTGCGTAAAACGACAATTGATTTAATAAATACCGCCATTGAAAAATCCCAACCTGACCATACGATTCGCGATAATGTAGCAGTCAAGAAAAATTCCCTATTAATAGGTAGCACTTCTTCCAACCTGAACGAAATAGAGAGCGTGTATGTAGTTGGATTTGGTAAGGCCTCGTATACTATGGCCAAAGTAATGGAAGAAATTCTTGGCGACAGGATAAGATATGGTGTTGTTTCGACCAAGTTCGGTTACGGCGGTAAACTGAAAAAAATCAAAGTTGTTGAAGCGAGTCATCCCATTCCGTCAATAGAAGGATTAAAAGCCGCTCAGGAGATCACAAAGGTAGTTAAATCGGCTACCGAGAGAGATCTCATTCTCTTTCTGGTTTCGGGGGGTGGTTCAGCATTAGCTCCATTTCCTCCCCCCGGAATCATCTCTCTTTCAGATAAACAAAAGGCAAACAGCCTTTTATTAGCATCTGGAGCATCCATTGAAGAAATAAATGCAGTCAGAAAACATATATCATTGATAAAAGGTGGTAGATTTGCTGAACTTTCATATCCAGCAAAAGTTATAAGCCTTATTATCTCTGATGTTGTTGGAGATAGATTGGATACAATAAGCTCAGGACCCACAGTACCCGACAACACTACTTTTAAAGATGCTTACAGGGTTATTGAAAAATATAGTCTTTTAGATAAGATGCCGCATAGTGTGATAGAGCATATTAAAGAAGGATTTGACGGTAGAATACCGGATACCCCAAAAGAAGGAAATGAATGCTTCAATAATGTTCAAAACATCATTCTACTCAATAACTTTTCCGTGCTTAAAGCAATAGAAACAGAAGCAAAGAGTCTTGGATTTAATACAATGATACTCTCCTCAGAGATTGAAGGAGAGAGTATTGATGTGGGTAAAGTGCTTTCAGGCATTTCCAGGGAGGTTATAAAGACCGGGCATCCCATAAAGCCTCCCGCGGTTATCATAAGCGGAGGAGAAACAACAGCGACCCTGAACGACTCTACCGGATGTGGAGGACCAAACCAGGAATGTGCAGTAGGATTTGGCATGAATACCCCGATCGAGACTGAATTAGTTTTTGCTGCAATAGATTCTGACGGTACAGATGGTCCTACGGATTTTGCAGGAGGAATTGTTGATTCAATGAGTAGAGAAATCTGGCTTAAATCAGGGATTGATATTGATAGAGAAATAAATAATCATAATACGAGTGAAATTCTCAAGGTATCCCATGACCTTATTATAACAGGCTCAACCGGAACTAATGTAAATGATATAAGAATACTTTTGGTCTCTAAGACCCAAAATCCAAAAGGAGATGTAAATGATGAATGAAGTCTGGCTTCTGGTTGTTTTCGTTTTATCTATTATTTTTATAATCTGGGCAACCGCAAAAATAAGGTTGCATGCCTTTATTGCTTTACTCCTTGCAGCATATTTTGTAGGTATTTGTTCAAAGATGTCATTACCTGATATTGTTACTACAATTTCTAAGGGATTCGGCAATACAATAGGTTACATTGGTATTGTCATAGCAGCGGGTACTATTATCGGTACCTTCCTTGAAAAATCCGGTGGAGCCTTATCTATGGCAGATGCATTACTTAGAATTGTGGGCAAATCGAAGAGTCCACTTGCAATGGCTATAACCGGGTTCATAGTTTCAATACCTGTATTCTGCGACTCGGGTTTTGTTATTATGGCTCCCTTAAATAAGGCACTTGCAAAGGAATCCAAGATCAGCTTAGCAACTTTTGCAATGGCTTTGAGTCTCGGCCTTTACGCTACACATACTATGGTCCCGCCAACACCAGGGCCTATTGCCGCCTCAGGTTTACTCTCAGCCGATTTGGGAACTGTTATAATTTTTGGATTAATAGCATCCGTGCCAGCAATGATTGTCGGATATTTCTTTGCAACCAAGTTTGCCTCAAAGTTCGATGTTCAACCTGATATAATGGAAACTTACGAAGAGCTTAAGAGAAAACATAAAAAACTGCCTTCTGCTTCAATGGCTTTTCTCCCTATTATTGTACCCATCGTACTAATAGTTTTTAAATCCATCGCTGATTTTCCCGCCCATATCTTTGGTGTTGGGAATTTTAAAAATATTATTGATTTTGTTGGTCATCCTATATCTGCTCTGCTTATAGGAGTTTTCATTGCCTTCGGAATGGCGCCAAACCTCAAGGAAGAAATAATAGGCACAAAAGGATGGGTTGGAGTTGGGCTTGTTAATGCTGCAGTGATTATTCTAATCACAGGTGCAGGTGGTGCATTCGGCGCAATGCTTAAGGCTACACCTATAACCGAGTACTTGAAGCAGCATCTTGTCCACTATAGACTGAGTATATTCCTTCCTTTCTTGATAGCTGCAGCCCTTAAAACAGCTCAGGGTTCATCAACTGTAGCAATAATAACTACATCTTCCATTTTGGCTCCTATACTTGCTTCCCTTGGGCTTGCTTCTCCTGTTGGGCGTGCCTTAGCTGTGATTGCTATAGGTGCAGGATCAATGGTAGTATCACATGCTAATGATAGCTACTTCTGGGTAGTCTCCCAGTTCTCCAATATGGATGTGGCTACAGCATATAAAACGCAAACGCTGGGGACCTTACTGGAGGGATTGGGCGCATTGATTGCTATAGCAATTATGGCAATGATACTTCTATAATCTATAAGAAAAATATGATCAGTAGGGAGATATATC
The DNA here is from genome assembly GCA_964476585.1 of uncultured bacterium. Classification (GTDB taxonomy): domain Bacteria; phylum Hydrothermota; class UBA3072; order UBA3072; family UBA3072; genus CAYZBF01. The sequence continues at coordinate 24,464 of CAYZBF010000020.1, forward strand.
TCCCCATTGACATTTCTTTATATGTAGATTATCCTCAAATTATAATGAAAAAACTGCCATATATAATGGTATTTTTCTTGTTTACCTTATTGGGATGTCAATTTTTACCTAATTTTCCGAGTGAAGAAGAAAATCTCTTCTTAATTGATAACTTTTTTCAGAAGGAAGGAAAGTTCTATTGTATACCAATTAATATATCAAATGGGCCTTCAAGTGAATTTCTTGTTTTCTCTCAAGATTCAAATTGTATCTATCTTTTAGATTCAAATTTTACAACTCTCAAGACTCTTTCAATTAAAGGAATCCCTGTGTTCGATGGAATTAGAAATATTAAGACTTTTCCAGTAGATAGTTTTGGACATACTGGCGCATATTTTCTGGATAAAAGTGAAAAATTATACTACCTTCGAAACGAAACAGGTTTTGAAGTAATAGATCTCGCAAAAATATCTCATCAGTTAGATAGGAGTATCTCGGTTGTCAAAACTTCCTTCATGAGCCGTTATGGCTTAACTTTATTTCTTGTAACTGAGAATAAAGATTCTGTGAGTTATTACCTTTATAGCCTTAAACCGTTTGAGCTAAAAGAGAGATTTTTGGATAGTGGAAGACCCTTACAGTTCTATAGCGAAGGCAATAAATATTATTCTCTTGTTAAGGATGAAAATTATAAGGTATTCTCGTTCAATAATGGAATATTTCAATCAGAAACCCCTATTCCCAAAAAAATAGAGAGATTCTGCGTCCCTGAGGATTCAAAAAATGGAATGGTGATATGTTTAACAGATGTCTCTGAAAATACCAAGGAAGTTTGGGAAGTCTCGACAGTAGATTCAATCTCGAGTAGAATCGTAGGATTCCCAGGCGAAAAAGTTAGTTACTTTGCTTGTTATGGAGGATCAAAACAATTATTAATTGCTGTAGATGATACACTTATGTACACAGTTGCACATAAAAGTCTGAAGAAAATCACCTTTTTGCCAATAGACACAATTTTTGTATTCCATGGTCTGCTTGGATGGGATGAATCTACAATGTGCACGCTTTCCAAGGATAAAAAAGCTACTATTTATGATGCTTCTATACGTCCAATAAGTTCTATTCATAACCTTAAGTCATTATATGAATTCAAGAAAGGAGAAATTTCCGGACTTGTTATAAATAGATCCAACGGTTTTACAATATCCTATTTAAATCTGAACATTCTATCTGTTAAGAGGATACTTTTTATTATGCTTCTTGTAGTATTAATAATTTCAGGATTGTTAGTTATTGTATGGCTTTTTTACAAACTTCGGTTTCAGCTTTCTTTACATAATAAACTTCTTGCGAGTTCCGAAAATATGATAATCGTCACTGATAATTGGGGTTTAGTTGTGTTTATGAACGATAAAATAAAGTCCTTTTTATCTTCTGTTATAAGTTCCCAGATTCATTATAAGAAGGTTTGTTTAAGACATATATTAGAAAATTCTCCCTTTGAGAAACTATTGAGGCTTTTCGAAAAGGCAAAATCGAGCAAGGAGGAAATTGAGGATGTTCTGGAAGTGTCGATCAATCAGAAACATCATACTCTGGTTACAAATGTTTCTCCTATGAAGGGCACGAGAAACTCTGTAGTTGGCTATGTGATTAATGTTGAGGACGTGTCAGATATTATTGAAAATAAAAGAATGCTGGCATGGGCAGTAATGGCAAGGAACATCACCCATGAAATCAGAAATCCTTTATCATCTATCGTTCTTGCGGCTAGAGGACTGGAGAAAAGATTGAGTAACGAATCGAAGATAGATGAATGCGAGTATGAAAAATATCTGGATGTGATAAAAGCTGAATTAGGAAGAATCAATTACCTCATTACAACTCTTTTAAAACTATATATGGACAAGAAAGTGAAACCGGGATTTGAAGATATAAATAAACTTGTGAAAGATTTATTGGAGTCCATCAAAACAAAGATACCCAAAGAGGTAAAGTTATCCTTAGAGTTGCAAGAGGATATGCCTTATGTGGTTGCAGATAAAGATCTTGCAATGTTGGCAATTATAAATATTGTTAATAATGCTATTGATTCGACTGGCAGCCGAGGGTCTATAAAAATAAGCACTTATTTAGATAGTAAATTCGCTATACTTGAGATCCGGGATAATGGTAAAGGTATTGATAAATCGTCATTATCCAAGGTGAAGGAGTTAGGTTATACAACAAAGGAAACGGGCTTTGGTTTGGGATTAACTATTGCAGATGAGATACTCGAGAAATTTGGTGGGCAACTATTGATAGAAAGTGAAAAACATACAGGAACAACTGTTTATTTGGAATTCAGAATACGAGGCGAATAATGAAGAGGGAGATTCCTAAAATTTTAGTGGTAGACGATGAGAAAAATATTGTCCTATTCCTCTCAGAGATCTTAGAGGATGAGGGATATATCGTTGATAGTGCTGAAGATGGGGGAACTGCTTTAGAAAAAGTTTTTAAAAACAATTATAGTATTGTTTTGCTTGACTTGAAGATGCCTCGAATGGATGGAATAACTTTCATGAAAAAGCTATATAAAAGTGATGTTGATGTCGCTGTGATTGTTTTAACAGGACACGGCACGATACAGGATGCATTACTTTGCACAAAATTAGGTGCATATGATTTTCTTGAAAAGCCGATAGATGTTGATAAAATTCTACTCATTCTAAAGAATTGTCTTAAAGAAAAGAGGTTAATACTGGAGAACAGGATATTAAAAGGTGAGGAACAAAAGCCTGTTTTCTATTCAAAGCCAATGAAAGCGATCAAAAGAATTATTAATGATAATGCATATTCTAATGCACCGGTTTATATAAATGCTCCATTGAATTCCGATAAAATATCTCTTGCCAGGTATATACACCAAGTTTCAAAAAGAAAGGAATGTCCCTTTATTTTCTTTGACTGTTCCTTTGCCCCAAGGGAACTTTTACAAAAAAGTTTATTTGGTTATTCTTCGGAATCCGGCAAATATATCTTTGAAGGAAAATTTCAACAGGCACATACTGGAACACTTTTCCTTGATAACATCGAACATTGTCCTTTTGATATACAAAAGGGGATATTAAGCTATTTGTCTATGGGGACAGTTTTGAGAGACAATGATACCGTTGGAGAGGTCCTTGATTTGAGGCTCATATTTGCATCCGGAGAAAATTTGAGTTTACTTGTTGAAGAAAAAAAATTCGATCCTCGGTTTCTCTTCGCCATAGATGTTGTAAGATTAGATATACCTCCATTGGGTACTAGAAAGGAGGATATTCCGGTTTTGTTCCAACAGTTTCTCAATATGCTTTCTCAAAGAGATAATCTCTCTGAAAAAGCTATTGAAGAGGATGTTTTTAAACTCTTAAAATCTTATCCCTGGCCTGGTGATGTTGAAGAATTAAAGAGTTTTGCAAATAAAGTATATTCCCTTTTATTTCAGCTTGAAAGGGTAACCCTGAAGGATATAGAATCTATCTGGTTAAATCACAAAGGAGTGAAGGATAAAACGCTAACAAGACAGAAAAAGTTCAAATCTCTAAAGCTCGCAAAATGGGAATTAGAGAGAGAATATATACAAAAGGTTCTCGAATTTTGTAACTGGGATGTGCCTAAATCTGCCAATATTCTCAATATAGAAAGAACTTACCTCTATTCCAAGATAAAAAGACTAAAAATACATAGATAGTTCTTTTGTAAAGTTTATAAATTCTTCAGGTTTTTGCTTGACATTGTGACAATTATTAAGTTGCAATATCTTCTCTAATAAATGATGATAGTTGGTTCTCCGATTTAAAAATTTCAAAAGACACAATCCTTGACATTAATGTAAAAATATTCTATGATTGCCCAATGGGAAGCTTGAAAGTCCATAGAAGTAAAATTTCACAGAATTGGTTAACCTCATCGGTCTTCGGTCTTTCAACCATCAACTAATTAATATAATAGGAGGAATTAAATGGATGAAAAATTAGCAAATTTAAAAAAAGAAGTGTGGAGCCATTTCGAACACACACAAATTATTTTCCTGGCTACCGCTGAGGGGAATAAACCAAGGGTAAGACCTATTACACTTATATATTTCAATGACAAATTCTGGATTACCACAGGCATAGATAGTGCAAAGGTAAAACAGATAAAGGAGAACCCGAATATTGAGTTCTGTCTATTGTTTAAAGAAGGCGAATATAACGGTTACATTAGAGGGGGAGGATTAGCAAATATAATAGAAGATAGCAAGATAAGAAAATCAGTAGCAGATAATACCCCATTTTTCAAGGAATACTGGGAGAGCCCGGATGACCCGAATTTTGCGCTACTGGAGATTATTGTCAGAGAAATAGAGTATCTAAAACCAGAGGGATTCTTGGCAGAAAGATTTTCAGTATAATGCTCAATTCCCCTGCACCCAGCTTTGTCATTGGGTAATGTTTAAGCCTTACAACCCGACTATGACCTTGTCCAGGATGCTTCGATTTTCTCGTTCGCTTCCTAATCAATTCTTCTCTTGCAATCTTCGAGCCGCATTTTAGACATGTCATTTCTAAACATGATGTTCCCACTTGATGAGATATTCTATATCCACATTTTGGGCAGACACAATATCCACCGGTGCCACAACCCCTTCCACTCTTTCCATTTTTTACCTCGATTTGTACTACTAGATATTAATATCTCCTTGTATTCTTCGAACTACATATGCTATGTTTTTTCACTAATATAATTATACATAATCTTCCTCAAAAATCCACTGAGTTCATAATAAGTAAGGATTTCATTTAACCCCCAAAACCCGCAATGGAAGAGAGGTTGTTTGGATTCCGCCTGACTCTATGTTGAGGAACCAGTGATTCTTTGAGAGCTATAGATGTAAGGGGTTACGTTTATTTTGTTATCATTGACATTAGCACGAAAACACTGTATAATTTATCTAGTAGGAAGAATGTCAGCTCATAGAGGTGAAATGTCACAGTTTCAAAGAAGTAGGTCATGGAGTAAGATTTATTCAATAGGAAGTGTATACGAAACTTGCTTCAATATTACTCTAGATCGTATGGTATATCCAAACTTCAGTTCTTATACAAGCGAGTTATACGCATACTTTGCAAGGATTTTTATTATATATTACGAAATAAGTTTAGAAAGGAGAAGATGAGATGAAAGATGACTGGAGAATATCGAATAGGGTTTTGCAGATACAGAAATCTGCAATCCATGAAATGACAAGATTATCAAAGGAAGTGGAGGATGTTGCCTTCTTGTCCTGGGCAAAGCCAACCTCTGATACACCAAAACATATCAAAGAAGCTGCAGTTTCTGCAATAAAGAATGGACTCGTAGGAGGATATTCTGAGAATGTTGGTTTATTGCAATTACGGGAAGAGATCGTCAAGAAACTGAAAAGGGACAACAATGTAGATGCTAATGTTTCTCAAATATTGGTTACTGTGGGTGCTATCGAAGGATTATCTGCTGTTATAATGGCTTCAATTGATCCAGGCGATGAGGTTATTTTGCCATCGCCAACCTATTCAACCCATATTAGACAGGTTATTATTGCTTCAGGGAAGCCCGTTTTTGTCCCAACAATAGAAGAAGAAGGATTTATTCTAGATATAGAAGGTATCAAAAACGCAATAACTCCAAACACAAAAGCTATTATGTATTGCTCTCCAAGTAATCCATCCGGTGCGGTTTTTAGTGAGGAACAGCTTCGCGAGTTAGCTGGAATTGCTTTAGAGAATAACTTAATGGTTATTACAGATGAAGCTTATGAATACTTTACCTATGATAGGCATAAGCATTTTAGTATAGCTTCAATTCCAGAAATGAGAAAGAATGTAGTTAGTTGTTATACATTTACAAAGGCTTATGCTATGACAGGATGGCGAATTGGTTATTTACATGCAGATGAAGAGTTGATTCCGCAAATTACTAAAGCACACATTCCTTTTGCAATTTGCGCACCTGTAGTTTCTCAATATGCAGCGCTTGCTGCTTTGAAAGGCCCCCAGAAATGCATCGCAGAATTCAGGAAGCACTATTTCTCTGCTCGTAATCTGATGTGTGAGCGTCTTGATGGTCTAAATTCAGTCTTTGAATACCAAAGACCAAAGGGCGCTTATCTTATGTTCCCTAAGATATTACTAAAGGAAGGTGATAATTCAACAACTTTTTGCAAAAAACTTTTGAAGGAAGCCAGAGTGTCAACAACACCCGGGATAGCTTTTGGACCAACAGGCGAAGGTCATTTAAGGTTGTCATTCTGCGTTCCTGAAGAAATGATAAATAAAGCATTCGATAGAATGGAAGCTTACTTTAGATAATTATTCAAGTTAGTGATCAGAGTATGATGAGAAATTCCATGAAGTTTGAAATCTTTGTTGCGGTGATAAGAACTAGGAGGTTGAGGATGGAAAAACAACTGTTCATGTTTGCAATCAGCCTGTTAATATCTGTTTTTATCAGTAGCCCAGAGGTAGAGGCCTGCACCAGTCTTTTGGTAACCAAAGGCGCATCAGAGGATGGTTCAGTAATGATTACCTATACCTGCGATGGTGAATTCCATCCACATCTTGAGTATATTCCCGCAGCCGATTACGAGGTGGGAGATTCGCTTGAGATAACCGATTGGTTCGGGAACCTTCGGGGCAAGATAAAGCAGGTTCCACATACCTACGCAGTCATTGGTTTGATGAATGAGCACCAGCTGGTCATAGGTGAGACAACATTTGAAGGACGTGAGGAGTTGCGTAATCCTGAGGGATTGCTGCACTACTGGGATTTGATAATACTGGCCTTACAGCGGGCAAAGACAGTCCGGGAAGCGATTAAAGTTATGACCGACCTAGTTGCTGAATACGGGTATCGGGCATCTGGCGAGTCGTTTTCCATCGCCGATACGAAGGAGGCCTGGATACTGGAGATGATTGGACCTGATTCTGGGGGCACGGGAGCTGAATGGGTTGCAGTCAAGGTGCCTGATGGATACATATCATGTCACGCCAATAAGGCACGGATCGGTGAGTTTCCACTGAATGATTCCAAAAATTGTTTTTATTCCGCCAACGTCATTTCCTTTGCTGAAGAGAAAGGATATTATGATCCTGAATCGGGTGAGCCTTTTCGATTTAATGAAACATACTGCCCTTCCACTCCAAAAAATCAGCGCTCCACAGGCGCACGTGTCTGGAGCATTTTCCGACGGGCTGCGCCCTCAAAGAACTTTTTGCCAGATTATCACCGCGGTGTTAAGAGCGCCGAGCCATATCCGTTATGGATTAAACCTGATGAAAAGTTGTCTCTAGCTGATGTAATTAACCTGATGCGTGATCACTATGAGAGGACTGAATATGATATGACAAAGGGGATCGATGCAGGTCCGCATGGCAGTCCATACCGCTGGCGTCCCCTTACATGGGTACTTGATAGCGTCGAGTATGCCTGGGAACGTGCGATCTCAACGCAACAGACTGGTTTTTCATTTGTTTCCCAGTCCCGTTCTTGGTTGCCAGATCCGATTGGTGGTGTGTTATGGTATGGTGTTGATGACACCTACTTCACCTGCTATGTACCGCTATACTGCGGTATCAATGAAGTGCCAAGGTCATTCGCAACCGGTAGCCTGGATAAATTTACCTGGGACTCAGCATGGTGGGTGTTTAATTTTGTTTCCAATTATGTTAACCTAAGACATTGTTACATGCTACCGGAAGTTCAGGCTGTGCAACAAGATATTGAAGGAAACTTTTTAAAACTGCAACCAGTGGTGGAGAAGACGGCGATGGGACTCTCTAAATCTGATCCAAAACTTATGATTCGTTACTTGACTGATTACTCAATTATGCACGCAGAAATGGTAGTATCAAGATGGCGAGAATTAGGAGAATATTTAATAACGAAGTACAATGATGGATATGTAAAGGATGAAAATAGTAGACCCCAAAATAAAGGATATCCAGAAGAATGGTTACGTGAGGTCTTAAAAGCACGCCCCAACCAGTTCCGTTTGAAATAAAAAAGGCCTATATGCTGGGATTGAAGTTTGTAGATTGAAAACAAAAGGTAAAGCGACGGTTTCAACAAAGGATCTTTTCATCACCTCCGATTGGAGCTTGAGGAGATCTCTATATGTAGCACCTTCTATTGCATTTTTTGAGACGTTCCGTATAAAGTAGCGTAGAATAAGAAAGCTTGCTCCGAAGATTGAAATTTTTAATGTGATTGGTTCCATCACTACTTTATAAGCACTTAAAGCAGCAATAGCAGCTAGGATATAGCAAAAGAATTTCCCAGGAATGAATATAAATTATTTCTTGACGCTTGGGCTTCCGTGATATGAATTCGGGAAGGTAGAAGAATATTCCATTTACCCACTATACTTCCGGCAATGAAAGTGGATAAAGCATAAGCAGATCCATTAACCATTGCCTGGAATAAGCCTTTCTCAAAAATTATGTCGGCAACCAGGAGAAATACGAATATCCAGAAGGCCGCAGTTACAGGACCATATTGTAGATATAAAAGGATAGATATTATATTAGTCAGAGAAAGATAAGAATATTTCCTTAAGGGCACAGGTCTGAAACGGAACAGTAGTACTGTGAAGAAAAGAATGAATAGAAGAGGAGAGTATCTGATTCCTTTGAGGGGAATGAATATAGCAAGCAGAATAAGATTCAATAGGATTTGAGTTAATCCTATCTTTCTTTTTATGTCCAAGGATTTGAAAATTGGAATATTCATGCTATCCCGTGCTATATATTAGGAATTATCGGGAGAAAAATCAAGGGTTTCCCCAGTTTTATCGGTCTTGACAAAACAATTCTCATACCTATTATCAGAAAAAAGGAGGATGCTGTGTACGGAAAAATGAAAGAAGGTTTACTAAAGGAAATTCAATCCATCAAAGATGCCGGTCTATACAAGCAGGAGAGAATTATAACCAGTCCTCAAGGTTCGGAAATAGAAGTGGAAGGTGGTAAGAAAGTTCTCAATTTTTGTGCAAACAATTATCTCGGTTTAGCTGACCATCCAGAGGTGATAAAAGCTGCTAAAGAAACGATGGATAGGAGAGGATTCGGGTTAAGTTCGGTCAGATTTATCTGCGGGACCCAGGATATCCATAAAGAACTGGAGCAAAAAATATCTAATTTTCTTGAGACCGAAGATACCATTCTATATGCTGCCTGCTTTGATGCCAATGGTGGAACCTTTGAACCCCTGATAGGTAAGGAAGATGCAATAATAAGTGATGCGTTGAACCATGCATCAATCATAGATGGTGTCCGACTCTGTAAAGCACAGAGGTTCATATTTAAACATATGGATATGGATGATCTAGAAGCACGACTGAAAGAAACTCAGAATTTGAGATACAGGGTGATTGCTACTGATGGAGTATTCTCGATGGACGGCGATATTGCGAGACTGGATGAGATATGTGATCTTGCCGATGAGTATGACGCCCTGGTTATGGTAGATGACGCTCATGCAACAGGTTTCCTTGGCGAGAATGGGAAAGGTAGTATCGAATACAGAGGGGTTATGGGTAGAGTTGATATTATAACCTCAACCCTCGGTAAGGCATTGGGTGGTGGAATGGGAGGATTTGTATCAGGAAGAAAGGAATTGATAGAACTCTACAGGCAGCGCAGTCGACCTTACCTATTTTCTAATTCTTTGACCCCAGCTCTTATAGGTGCATATATTAAGGTGATTGATATGCTATCAGAGACAACTGAACTCCGGGATAAACTGATGGAAAATACAAAACATTTTAGAGAAAGAATGAGCGAGGCCGGATTTGATATGAGACCTGGAGTGCATCCCATTGTTCCCATTATGTTTGGAAAGTTCGAAAATGACGCAAAGCTCTCACAAGATATGGCAAACGATCTTCTTGATGAAGGAATATATGTGATTGGATTCTATTATCCGGTGGTCCCAAAGGGCCAGGCAAGGATAAGGGTTCAGCTATCCGCAGCCCACACAACGAAACAGGTAGATAAAGCTGTAGATGCTTTCATCAAGGTTGGTAAGAAACACGGAGTCATATAATATTGGGGAATGCTCGGAGAAGATTATATTCATCTTGCTAACCAAACTCTCTTCCGAAGTAAACAAGAAGATGAAAGACAGGGCATCAATTGGGGAAAGGTGGAGGAAGAGAGTTAAGGAAAGGTGTCCTGAGGTAAAATTCATTGATCATTATGCCTTATTTGGCCCCTATGATTTTCTTGATATATACGAAGCACCTGATGAGAAAATTGCAGCAAAGGTATCGCTTATAAGCAGGGAAATGGGAGCTGAACAGGCTGAGAGCTGGACAGCAATACCATATAATGAGTTCTTGGAACTCACAGAGGAGATTTAAGGTATAGATTCGTTTAACAAAGTGGATAGATTAAAAAGGAGATGTTGAATGTCTTCTATCATGATTCCTGTGGGAATACTAAGTGGGATGGCTTTATTATTTGGAATCTTTCTAGTAATAAGTGCTGAGAAGTTCAAAATTAAGGTAGACGAAAGAGTGGCAAAGATAAAGGAAGTATTACCCGGTATTGATTGTGGAGCTTGCGGGGCACCTGGATGCAGTGCTTTTGCTGAAGGCGTAGCTCAAGGTAAATATCCTGTAGATGGGTGTAAAGCAGGGGGACAAGAGGTTGCTGTAAAAGTAGCAGAGATTATGGGAGTTGAAGTAGAGGTGGGTGGAGAGGAGGTTGCGGTGCTTCGTTGTCTCGGGGACTACGAAGTTGCAAAAAGGGTTGCAGATTATAAAGGAATAGAAACTTGCGCTGCCCTCCATCAACTAGGTGGTAATAAAGGATGTCAGTATGGATGTCTTGGATTAGGAGATTGTGTGGAGGCATGCCCGTTTGAAGCTATTAAAATGGGTGATAAAGGCTTGCCATATGTATTAGAAGATAGGTGTACAGCCTGTGGGGTGTGTGTACAAACTTGTCCGAGAGAACTTTTTGAAATCATTTCCAAGAGGCAGGATATATACCTTGCCTGCCGTTCATATGATGATGCGAAAACGGTAAAACAGGTATGTTCACGCGGCTGCATTGGATGTAGCCTTTGCGCAAGGTTTACTGAGAATGAAATCGTAACAATGGATGGGACTCTCGCTAAAGTCCACTGGAACAAAATCGAAGACAATAAGCTTTTAGAGCCAGCTCTGGAGAAGTGCCCAACTAAAACATACGTTAGAAGATCAGGACTAAGGGGGGTAAAGAATGTATAGATATCTACTTGTAATTGGTAATTTCCGTATCCCGGCCTATGGGGTTATGATTGTAATTGGTTATCTTGTAGGTATATATTTTGCCTCAAAGGCAGCACAACGTAAGGGTATAGATCCAATCTATATTCAATCTCTTTCAGTCTGGGTAGTTATTGGGTTGGTGATTGGCGCAAGGTTGTGGTTTGTTGCAGAATACTGGGATTATTTTTCGAAGAATTTCATTGAGATATTCAAGCTTTGGGAAGGGGGTATGGTCTTCTATGGCGGTTTTATTGGGGGTCTTATTTTTGGACTTCTTTATATAAAGATAAAACATCTCGATATCCCGGAGATATTGGACATTATGGCACCCGGTGTTGCTATTGCTATTAGTATAGGAAGAATTGGTTGTTTTTTAAACGGATGCTGCTTTGGTAGAGTCACCAATTCCTTTATAGGAATTCGTTTCCCCCTGAGGTATTTACCCCCTGCTTATTGGAGTCATTTAAAAAGAGGTCTTATACCATCAAATGCCCTGTATAGTCTTCCGGTTATTCCTACTCAGTTAATATCAACGATTGATCTTCTGGCGATATTTGGCATTCTATGGAGCATTAGGAAAAGAGTTCCATTCAAAGGATTCCTTTTTAGTTTATTAATTGGGTTATATGGATTGCATAGATTTGTGATAGATTACTTTCGTTATTATGAAGGTAATGCCTTGATTCTAAAAGTGTTAACCCTCTCACAGACATTTAGTATTTTGTTGATGGGGTTATCAATTATATTAATTATAGCAGGATTTAAAAGCAAGAAAGCAGCTCATAGGAGAGAGAAAAGAGAGACATTTTAGTCAACCACAGAGAACACAGAGAAGTTTCTCCAATGCAAAATGCAAATTTTAGAAAGTGGCTATTAGACACTGAAATTTGGTTTGACAGTTTTAAAAAGCCAATTATTCCATAAGAAACTGGTAATTAAGATGAGAAAGGTATTGATTATTCTGCTTATCTTCCTGTCCCTTTGCTCTACACAAAGGATAAAGAAGGAAAAATTATGGAGAGAGGATATTATATATACCAATGAGGGAGAAAAGTATAAATGTGAGATACTTGAAATAACTGAGGATTCTATCTATGCAGTAACAGAGCTCGGACTTGTTGCTTTTCCTCGAAAAGATTTAATAAGTTTTGACATTGCAAAGAAAAGAAGGGAAGGTCTCTGGGTTACATCTGAAGATATAACTGATATCCTGTTAAAGGAAGCACTGGCTATTGATATGTCAGGATATGAACAAATGGGCTATGTCAATATATGGACAAAGAAGAAGCTGACTATCCTGACCGATTCGAGTTATGTTTACTCGGTTCGCCTTATAAGGGCAATAATAAAAGAACAGGGTAGAACGGCTGGAACGCTTAATTTTAATTATCGAAATAATGAAGAAGATTTTGAAATCAAATTTGCAAGGACAGTGACTGATGATGGCAGGGTCCTTCATCTCCGTGAGGCTGCTATAGAAGACATCTCTATCTATTCACAATTTCCCCCCTATGAGAATCTACATGAAAGAAAATTCACTATGAGAGAAGTAAGGTTAGGAAATATCCTGGACTTCAATGTTATAGTTAGTGGAAAGATTACGGATGAATCTCCATATATTATGGATGTAACTTTGGGTGATTCAACTCCCACTCTTTCAGGTATGATTGAAGTTGTTGCCCCAAGGGATTTTGAACTCTCCTGGCAGCAGTGGAGGATAGAAACACCGGAAATAAGAAGGGGATATGGCATAAAGATTTTACAATGGAGGGTAGATGATCTACCTCCGTTAATGCTTGAATCTGACAGCGTGCCCCCTCCATACATACTTCCAAGAGTAGTAGTTGGTCTCGCTGATGGATGGGGGAAAGTTGTTAAAAGGTTCAGGGAAAATCTCCGTGGCGATTATACACCCAAGGCAATAAGCCCCAAAGAGATATATGAGGAGGTTCTTTCATCCGTTAGATTTGTAGAAGTCCCTTCTTTTACCATGTCCTCTTATCCTAAAAACATAAAAGAAATCGAGAATAACTGTATCGCAAACTCCCTTGATAAAGCGCATCTTCTTTATGCTGCTTTCAGGAATGCTGGATATCCAGTAGATCTTATACTTGTGCGTTCTAAAGAAAGGAGTGTAGTGGCTGAGAATGTTCCATCCCTCTTTCAGTTTGATGGAGCACTCGTAGCTGTTGGAGAAACTTTTCTTGATCCCTCCTCTGAAGATAATCCTTATGGATGGGTAAGACCCAAATATCAGGGAACAAAAGGATTATCTATCAGGAGAAAAGGGTTTGTTACTATTCCTTCTAAAAAGATGGAATAGCAATCCACCACACAGAATCCAGAACACCTAAATTGGACGCAGATTAACGCAGATAAGTCACTTCACTCCAATGAAAATTAGGGTTTGGGATTTAGGGTTTAGGGGTTGGAAATTACATTTAGAAGCTATAAAAACAAGTTTAAACATTACGTCTCTTAACTAAATCCAAATTCCTAAATCCTAATTCCCAATTTCTGACCAACACACAAACCCACTAACCGACTAACTCAATCCCTAAGACCTAAAACCCAAGACCTAACACCTAAACCCCGTCTTCCGTCCACAACACCCTTGACACTCTCCACTTTTTGCTTATTTATTTGAATACGCGCCGGGGTGGCGGAATTGGTAGACGCGCACGGTTGAGGGCCGTGTGGGGTTAACCTGTAGGGGTTCGAGTCCCCTCCCCGGCA
>CAYZBF010000021.1:0-37469 GCA_964476585.1 uncultured bacterium
TATTAATAACAGTCGGTTATAACAAAATTTTATTCGGGAAGGATGCTCAAGTAAGTGAATTGTTAAAGGCTTTTGATGGAGCGAAAGGGGTAATAGAATCGGGAGGATATGGTGAGCCTCGAAAATACACACCCGAAAAAGATGTCGAGTTTGGGGTTCGGTTAGTGCAGGAAAATGACATCTCTCTCCCTGAAAATGCGGAGAAGGGGAAGGAAATTTTTGACCAATTTCATAAGATTGCTTCTGAGCGGGATAAACTTCAAAAAGAGGTGCAGGAACTGAAAGAGAAATTGGAGAAGATAACTTCTGCAATGCAAGGGAAAAACACAAAGGAGGGATAGATAATGGAATATGAAATTACATATGTGACAAAATTGTCATTGGTGGCCAAAAACGATGAAGATATTGAAGTGAAAGCGAAATGGTTTGCAAGGCCATATGAGCGTGTCGAGAAAATAAAAAGGGTGTATCCACAAAAAATAATATATGAGAGGTATGATGATAAAATATAGGATTCGTAAATTACACGGAAAACGAGGTACTGACTACGCTCATGGCGAGTGTGATTCGTTATATATAAGGTCGGGAGATGTAAATTGGGTTACCGTAAGGGATGGGGTTCTTATTGTTACTACAGATAAAAAACATTGGGTAAGACCGCAGAAAGTAGTAGATATAATGAAAGCACCACCCAAATAAGGGAGGGATAATGAGAAAATATATAACAAAGAAATATCTCAATAAAATAGGAGCTTGTGGGGAAGCGATAGATAAATTCGAAGAACAATATGGCAATAAGAAAATAGATAAAATAGAAATCTTGAATGAATTGATTAAAAAGGATAAACTGGATTGGGCAAATTGGTTGATAGTAGAAATAATGGAACGATGGCAATGTTTAAAATACGCAATATATGCAGCTAAACAAGTGATTGGTATTTATGAAAAGAAATATCCAGAAGATAAACGACCAAGAAAAGCAATCCAAGCAGCTCAAAAAGTCTTGAAACAAAATACAAAAAAGAATAAAATTGTTGCTGTTTATGCTGCTTATGCTGCTTCTGATGCTGCTGATGCTGTTTATACTACTTCTGATGCTTACGCTGCTGCTGCTGCTGCTGCTTATGCTGCTG
Organism: uncultured bacterium; assembly: GCA_964476585.1. Taxonomy (GTDB): domain Bacteria; phylum Hydrothermota; class UBA3072; order UBA3072; family UBA3072; genus CAYZBF01. Next base: position 1,134 of record CAYZBF010000021.1, read on the forward strand.
CTTATGCTGCTGCTTATGCTGCTGATGCTGCTGCTTATGCTGCTGCTTATGCTGCTGATGCTGCTGATGATGCTGGAGAAAAAATACGAATCAGAATATTAAAATATGGGATTAAGTTATTAAGGGAGGGATAATGGCAATGATAGGATATTTATGGGTTACTTTAGCTGTTAATTTTATAATAAGGGGGATATAAATGAGTCTAATGAGAATTTTTAACCACAAGTCAAAGATAAAGGATAGGCAGTATTACACCGTCTCAGAGGTAGCAGAGGAGTGGAATGTTTCCCTATCAACCGTTTATGCCTGGGTAGCAAAGGGACTAATCCCCCATCTGAAGATAGGGAAGACTGTGAGAATACCCAAAGCCCCATATGAACAATGGAAGAAAGAGCAATTGAAAGTTCCTACTAAATAGGATTGTAAATGAAAGAAGAAAAAATGTGGGATATAATAAATAGATATGGACGTAATATGTGGTTAGCTGGATTTTTCATAGGGATAGGTTTGGGAATTACTATCGGATGGTTATTATCAAAATTAGGAGGATAAATGAGAGAGGAAAAATTCAAGGTTTGGGATAAGCAATTTAAAAAGTGGGTAGATGGAACTGACACTGATTTAGCAATAAAAACAGATGGAACAATTGTTGAACTATATAAAGATACGAAAATGTGGAATGATTATTATACCTTAAATTATATTTCTGTGCGATATACAGGTCGCAAAGATAAAAATGGGAAAGAGATACATGAAGGGAATATTGTGAAAGTTGCCGATAAAAGTATTGGTATTGTGAAATATTCTACTGAGATTAGATTGGGATACGATGGTGATTATGTCTCTGCTGGAATTGTCCCTGGATTTTACATATCCACTGATAGAGAAGATTTCCAATCTGAAGATGTATCTTGGTATAAATGTGAAATCATTGGCAATATTTATGAGAACCCGGAATTATTGGAAGGAAAATGAAATTCAATATAGATAAAAGTTTATATAAAGAGTTTGAAATAGAAAAATTGGCTTACGGTATATCTGAAGCAATATCAAAGAAGGTTCTACATAACGCCCGATTAAGTTTAGAAGATATGGGAGAAGCAATAGGAATCCGATTAAAATTGCATTTCCCATCATGTGATGTAACAGAATTCAATGAATATATGCATAAATATCCTAAAAATTGGGTAGAAGCATTAAAAGAAAGAATATGGCGATGGATACCTCAATTCATTCAAAGAAAATATCCTATTGAATATGAGAAAATTCAAGTTCGTAAGTTTGTAAATGTATGTCCTCATATTGCTATCCCAGATGATAAAGTACATCTTGCGTTTTTAATTAGTAATAAGTGGAAAAAAGATTATAAATAGGAGGGAAAATGAATTACAGTAATTTCTTCTTAAGCCTTACCCCAAATTTGCCTTTATTTGACCCATAAATGCCCATAGAGAGCCTCCAGGGGTTAAACCATAGTTCTGATACCGCTCTAACTTCAAAATCGGGATATGAGGCTTCTAATACCAATCTATCCCAATCCCAATAATCTATATAAAATGTCATTGACTTCGGGGGAACAAACTGGAAATATTGATAATATGGATATGTCAAAATGCGACCTTTTAAAGAATCGCAGTATTGCTCTCTAATCTCTATCTTCTTTCCGTCTGCTTTGATATAATTAACCATTAGATTTTGAATATTAGGATAGAGGACATTCTGATATACTGTTTCAGGCTTTGCAGGGACTTGAACAATTCTTTCAAACCAGCGAATAACGGTGTCAGGTTGGGAAACAATGCGTTCCCTTTCCACAAATACAGTCTGATAATCCATTCTTGGAATAGCATTATCGAATTTTCTTACTGTAAGTCTAATAATATTAAATACATAGATGAGAATAAGACAGATTAAAATAAGACGAATAGTGCTAAAAATATTGGATAGACTAAATTTCATTAGATTTCTAAAAATGGATCCACGTAACCAACTATATGCCGATTCCTTTTGATAGGACGCATTTTTATATAAGCATTATAATGAATAGCGTCTTCGATAGTCTTCACAAATCCACCTCCTCCAGATGCTCCTATTGAAAAATCCTTATCTATGCAAAATTCTATATGATTAATTATAGGCTCACCAAAAAAGACTAAACAACCTTTACACGGTTTATCAACCTTTTTCCCTCCGAAGTGACTATACAAACCCCTTGCTGTATTATCGTATTTTCTGGGAAGAATCCCAACTGATTTAAGCAGTTCAACCACAAATCCTGAACAATCGAAACCATCTGGATTATTGCCTCCCCATTTATACCAGAGTCCAATAAAATGGAATGCTAATGAGCAGGCATAGGCTCGTTTAATATCTGCAAAGTGTTTCATTTACTTATTTTTTTCTGCCATACATTTACACCAAGATATGCACCCCAAATGCCTGCTGTTAATGGTGTCAAGCAAGCTGTCAAAAACGTCCAAGCCTCTGGACATAAGGTTGCGAATGTTCCCTTCATTGTAACAATACCCCAAAAAAGAGTCCATACACAAACGCCTAAAAACTTGCGTCCACCGAAGTTATCGAAGTTCATAAAACCCTCCTACTTTTGAGTATTCAACAGCCAAATCCAATCAATTAAGCAAAGTGCGAATAAGACAAACTTACCCATAATTGTAACTGACCAAGATGGTTCTCCTAATCCAGCACCACAGAGCCAGCCAAGAATAGGCAGTGCAATAATGCCTAATATCATAAATGCTTTTTTCATTGTTCCTCCTTGTTTATTAGTTCTTTTAACATTTCAATAATCTCTTTCCTGATATATTTATACTCCCCATTTTCTCTCAAGATAGATGAGTGAAATGATGTAATCAATCGTTGCAAGGCAAGAAGCTCTTTGCCGAAATCTTTATAATCTTCGGTATTGCTTGTCATTCAACTTTCCTTCTTATCTCTGCTATAGCCTTTTCCATCCCTTTAGTCCGTTCATCTATTCGGATAAGAATTTCATGGTCAGTTTTTTGCTCTTCTGCAATATTCCCAATCTTCTGTTTATTCTCTTCCACTGTATTCACTTTCACCGCTCCTGCAGCAATAAAACCTATCAAAACAATCCCTATACTCATCAAGGTTATCCAAAGTCTAATGGTCCGGTTTCTTTGGTTGTTATCTATCTTTCTCCTTTCAATTTTCATATTATCCTCCTATTCATTTTCGACAAAGCCAACTTTTCCGTAAGCAAAGATTTTAAGTTGAGTGGTAAAATTTTCTGCTTTCTGTTCTGCAAATATCAATTTTATCTTTTGCGAATAATCTTTAACAATCTGGGGATTCCCCAACGCTTTCCAATCTCCACCTTCAGCAAGAATAGTTTTGACTTTGCTCCAAGTCACACCATCCCAATCCCATCTCTCTATGTCTCCACCTCTACCAGCTCCTCCACCTGTAACAAGATAGGCTTCAATATTTGTAGCACTATGCACTATAAAATCACATGAATTGAATTGATTATCTGTTGTGGTAATTGTCACGGGTGCATCCCAACTCAAACCATTCCACTTGGTAAACTTGTGCTTCCATCCTCCATCGTCATGCTGGAATATAATATAAGGGATTCCACTATAAACATGAACCACAGGTTGATTTACATTTCCCACTCCAGAATCAAAGACTTTACAATTGGCATTCGCTTCTATTTCATCTATCTGAATACCTAAATCAGTTCCATCCATTGAATATACATGACGAGGAGCAACAAGTGTATAATAGCAATGATATATATTCAATCTATCTGGAGTATCGAACATGCACCAAGCATAATGAACCCTATCTGGAGTTCCTTCTTCATATTCAATTGCTCCATATCCTGACGATTTCCCTGCTCCCAAATCTATGAAAGCACCGCATGATGCCCACGTATCTCCTCCATCAATTGACCTATATATATGAGCATCACCATCAGTAGTGCTCCCGTGTCTTTGAACAATCCAAAGATAGCCGCTACTATCTTCGAATACTTTACAATAGGTTGCCATAGCTAATATATCAGGTTGATCATTCCATACAGTTATGTCATCAGGATTAGTTGTTTTTGAATATTTAATTGAAGTAAGATGAGCACCATAAAAAGCATGGAAATATCCAGAACTATCTCGTAATATCTGTGGAGGTCCATGGTCATCACCTGATAATGGATTTGTCCCAATCTTTACTGGGTCGGACCAAGTGTTAGTTGTGTGGTCGAAATAGATAATATAAGGGTCTAAGGTTTGCCAAGCAATATAAGTCTTATTATCGTGATATAATCCAGCGGGAGAACTAACTCTTGGATGTGTAGGTTGAGAAATTCCATCATCCGCAAAATAATAGACAATGCCTGGCGTGAAATAATCAATCCCAAAGGATATTGCTCTTTCGGTTATATCAAATTTAATATCAGACATCCGAGACTCTTTCTAACACTATTATGCTTTGCGTAAGCAAAATATGTTCTTCACCTGTAACCAGTTCCCATTTAATACCTGCGACATAAGCTCTTTCCGCTATATCTGTTTCAGCATTAGTAAATTCAAATATTGCAGTTCCACTTGCACCTTCGGTTGCCACATCGGCAACCTTCTGGAATACTCCAGGGTCAGCATCACTTTTATTTATCTTCATGGTAAAAGTTACAATATCTCCGCTTATATCTGGAATAGAACCATCATCTGTTACTGAACCCCTAAAGTTTACAGTAGTTCCTCGGTAAATATTTTTCAATATATCTGCCATTTCACCTCCTATCTATTTCAATCTTCATATCATTTATTCCAGATGATAAACCGCTTTACAATAATATGCTATACGGATTTGATCAGCTCCACCGCAAATACATTTAGCACGAATTCTCAATAAATATTGGTCTTCTGTCGTATAATCCCCATGATTTGGAAGCATGTTAGGAGATTCCGTCCAGACATTATCGGGAGGATTAAACCATACTGAATCAATATCTGTTACACTTTCTCCTCCATATAATTTCTGTAGAAATAAATGCACACTATCATCGGTTCCACATTTAACCAATATAAAAACCGAATCTACAACAGCAGAACCACCCATTATTATTTGGGGAGTAAAATCCAATATACCCCATAAATCATCATCTATTGCCCCTGATTTATAAAAATGATTGGTTGCATTAGCATAAAATGCACCACCTGACCAATCAATTCCAATATTTACGGTAGAATGTGCTGAATCGGAAGTTATCACTTTATAATTTACTAATATCGAATCAAAATCTTCATATGGTTGACATCCTTCTGGACATCCAGTCTTCCAACCAGCTCCAAGTGTGAATAGGATTACTACGGATATAAATGTGCCAATCTTTAAACACTTCATATTCTCCCCCTTTTTGGTAATTCTTCCCATAACAAATAACATATCACAATTATCCCAATTCCATAATACCACAATCCTATTAACAATAAACCAGCTGCAATTATACCCAACAAGTCAGCAACTAAATCTCTCCAGGAGAATCCATCTGCATAGAAGCTATCCTTGACTTCCCAAAGAAAGCCCAAAGTAAAGATAATTAAACCCATTAGCCAAAAGGGCAAGGAGAAATGGATTTTCAATATATACATTCCTGAAAAGCAAACCCCAAAATGCTGAAATTTATCGGAAAAGTTGATTCTCGTTATGAAATTATCTTTCGCATATTGCATTGATTCTCCTTATAGCCATATCAGTTTGTCGCTCTATTCTATCCTCTTCAAAGATTCTATCGGCTATCAATACACCTATAACCCCTCCAAGTATTGTATACAAGAAATCTGCACCATCCGCATATCTATCCCCGCTTTCCTTTATATATCCAGCCATAACTGCAAAACATATCCCAGTTCCTATCTTTGCACTTGTAGAATTATCCTCATCTATCCAATCGGCATAAACATATCCGACTATCCCTACAGTTGCTCCTACCACCAAATGTCCTATTTTATCAGGATTAGGAGCATAATTAGTATTAAAATTGAATGTAGTTGCAAGGATTAAAAATATCATTTTTTAGGTGTTACTATTATTGTTGTATCTGTTTCTGGTTCGTAGCCATTTTTTAAAAGCCATTCATGTGGAGTCAAAGTGACCATTACCTCGATATCTACATCCTTTTTCCACAAATATTCCAATTGTTGTTCCACCCAATCTTCTTTTTTCTTCTTCCATAAATCAGAAGACCAAAAGCAATAAGCAAAGTATTTTATTTTAGAATCTTTATTAAAGTATATAGGTGCATTTTTATCAAGTATTATTCTATCTGCTTTTTTTGTTCTACCTATTTTCCAAGTCTTTGCTTTTTTATAAAACTCATCATAATGAAGTGTATCTACCATCATAATAATATGCCGACTGTCTTCCATTCTTGGCTTTTTACCTTGCACTTGCCAAGCAATTAAGAAGCTCAAAAGTATAATTATAATTCTTGTTCCTTTCATATTTTCTCCTTATTATGGACTATCTTCTGCCCAAGCGGGTTTTCTTGCCTCAACTCCACCACCTAAAATTCCATCATTATTGTTGGCAGTTTCATCAAAAGTAGTGTCCCCAACACCTTCCTCTATTTTCCACCATGCTTGGAGTGAATCAGTATTGTAAACCTGACAGGGATTGGCATAAAGCCAAGCAATCTCATCACTATCCATTCCTCTATTATATATTTGCACTTCACTTATCATACCCTTCCAATAGTTTCCAGAGGCTGATGCACTTCGGCGTCCTATTGCAACTCCAAAAATTGTCCTATGGTAAAGACTATCAAATGTGAATGTATCAACAGCTTGAAGATTGGCATTTATATATACTTTTTGGAATGAATCAATATATGTTCCAACTAAAAAAACCCATTCTGAATCTGACATTGGAGGTGCAGCCAAATCAAAAGTCCAATTCCAAACACCTCCAGGCCAATATTTTATCCCCCAATAACCTACATTTTTATATATGCCAAGAAGATATCCTGAATCGAATTTTCCTACCATTGCTCGCAAGGCAGTGCCAGCTCCTGCTGGTCGATAAATCCATCCACAAATTGTAATATCATGCAAAATACATAAACTTAGATTATTCCCACAATTTACATAGTCATCAATGCCATCAAAATCTAAAGACCATTGACAAGCTGTATTTTCTGCATTTGAATTATGAGGAAGCCAACCGCCTTGCCAGGAACCTGTATGGTTAAGTTCACAATGCCCACAATTTTTCCAAGCAATTATTCCCACTATTACAAAAACGACAGTTGATATTCGTAAAAACCATTTCATTTTATTGCTCCTCATATATTATCAGCCTGATTCTTTGAGCTTGAATCTAAAGAAGAAAGTCCTTGCCTTCCCAGCCAAATCAATCAGTCTCCATTTGATATATTTGGTAAATGGAATGCAAAGCACAGCCTTATCGAATATTGAATCTTCCTCACAGGTTAAAGTGGTGTCCACTCTCCATTCCCAGGGCTTCCTATCGAAGTCAGCCAAAGTCGCAGCAACAAGAAATTCAGTTTGTAATGAACAAACATCACCAATCAATTCAAGTGCAAAAACATTATATTTACCTATTTCTATATGAGGCAAGAGATAAAGGGTAGAGATTTGTGTGCCATCCCACACGATTGAATCTTCCACAAAGTTCAGGACTGGATTAACTTCACCATAAAGGTTCGTATCATAGGTGGTATCATAGTGATAAGTCCCCCATATTTCGTAGTCGAATCCACTAACCCCATCCGTAGGATTGGTGGTAAGGTCAAGACGTGCTATATATGCTGTGTCAGCAGAGCCGTTTGCAAGCAAAAGCATGGGTAGCATTAATATAATCAACAGTAAAAGTTTATTCATATTTCCTCCTAATCTTCAGTATGATATTTAAGTTCTACACAATATTGAATTTTAATATCTGTCGCTGCATTATTTGTGCATGCTGCCCAAAATTTATAGCAGGAATCAACAGTTTCTATATCATATACATCTAATGAATGTCGTTCCCATCCAGAAGTTCCACTACCAAGATTTGGTCCTGATGCACTTGTGTAATTTGTACCACATCCCGAATACATAAGATATAAATTTATAAAATCTTCATCCCCTTGTGTCCATATGCAAATAAAAAGGGAATCCAAAACAACTTGGCCGCCAGCAATTTTAACAGGCATTGATAATGTTCCATATAAATCATCATTAATTCCATCTGATTGGTAATAACTGGAACTCATGACATCTGTTCCTTCAGTCCAATCTATGCTTTTCATTTCCTCAAATCCACCTATATTCAATATATTAAGCCCAGTCATATCTAAATCTCTATATAAATACTGCGGTGTTTGACCCATCAAAAGTAAAATTGCTATTCCCATAAAAAAGTATTTAGCTTTTTTCATATATCCTCCTAAATACTTGCTATTAATTCAACTCCCTTGAATTCCATTACCCCTCGAAACCTATCATAGTGTATATCTTTAGATAAATCCCAGCCTCCTAACTTATAAACCCAATATATGTCAGCAGGAGCGTCAACGTGGGGAGTTATTCTTATTTCTTCATCCCAATTCTGCAGTTCATACATGAATGTTTTCCAGGGAAAGAAGTCATGGCATTCCCTTACCCAATGAACTGCAAGTACTATATGCGCTCTATATCCTTTAATGATTTGTTTTGTAGTGCCATCATCCATTATTAAAATATCATCCGTATCTAATACCCTATCCCCAAACACTTGAATGGATTCGAGATGGTCAAAATATTCCATTTGATAAACAAGGTGTGGAGTTACCCTGTCATTTAAAATTAATTCAATATAAGTTCTACCAGTTCCTTCACCTAAAGCCATTTATACAAATTCCCCCCATGTTTCAAAATTAAGGTCCATAGCAACTATCTGTCCCCAAGTTCCTCCTGCCCCACTACCAGCACTATCCCACTCACTTCCCCCCGTATAATTGGGTGGATTCACAGTAATATCTGTTCTTCTCCAATGAACTGAATTGCCTGCACTCCCTCCTGGTGCACTTAAAACTAAAGCATATTGTGTTCCAGGCAATTGATTAAGTCCAGCAAAATTAAACTCATACCATCCGCCACCAGTAAGAAGGGTAAAGGCATTTCCAGATATAGTAGAAGTTGCAAGGTTAGGTCCTCCTGTAGGATTACCCGCAACCGCCAATCTAATCGCTAATGTTGCATTCCCAGGAAGTCCAGTCCTATATAATTTCAATCTAACTTGGACTAAATCATGGTTATCATTCAATCCCACATTCCCTATAGTATAGGTTTGTGCTTTCCAATTAACTCCAAATACAGTTCCTGCACCCTGATCTATACAATTATATCTTTCGTACAATACCATTTTTCTTTCTACTAATATCAATTCAGTGGTCTTTTCTGTGTCATCATAAGAAAGAGACATTAGAACGGTTTTTATTTCCTCATCAAAAGTTCCATCTGCATTGCGTATAGTAAGGTAAACTCTATCATAGGGTTCAAGTTCGATAAGGAAAAACCCAGTAACCTTAAAAATTCTATGTGTAAATCTATACCAACCATTAATCTCATTAGCACAATAGCAACGATTATCATCATCAATAAATCTATTGTTTACTTTAATATTATCCCCATCTTGATAGTTTATTGAATATGCCTCCCATACTTGATCTATATACGTCTTAAATTGTTCAAGTTCTTCTATTTTAGTATAGTCACCTCTCATCCATTGAACCTGAACATTATGGGAATCCACTATAACAAACTTAGTTCCTGGACTTCTATATTTATTTATAACATGAACCCCATCTGTTGGTTTTTGCCAACTACGATTGAAATTTGTTTTGTATAAATTATTGTTTAAATGAAATTGACTGCCAGCAGCTGATCGTGAAACAAATAAAGCAGTATCTCTTTCTGTTCTTTTGTGAATACAATTATAAGCAATTGCTAATTCATTAAGAGCTTCCCTTGCACTCATTTTACTGAAATCTGCAACGGGAATATTCACAGCAGGCACATTAATTGTTCTATTACCACCTGGGATATTGATGTTGGATAAATTCCACAAATCCCCAACAAGGTTTGTAAGGCTTCTATTTTGCCACCAATTACCTATATTGGCTACATTAACAAGATCACCCATAACAAATCCATCTGATTGCGCTTCGGTAGAAAAAAGGGCAGGATTATTTGAACTCTGAATCTGCAAACCAACTCCTTGCGCTCCAGCTCCCTGTGAATCATATATCCATTGAAGTACATTTAAACCCCACCATACTGGTGCTCCTCCATCAAAAATTAGTTTATATGGATTACCAGCAGCAGCATCATATTCATATTCCATCTTCTTAACACCTGGTTGACCCCTACCAAGATTATTAGATATAGCTGCAATAGTAAATGCAGCTCCCAAAGCATTTATATTCGGAAAGTGTCCGGCAGCTGGATTATAAGCTTGCCAAGCGGGATGTAGTTCAAGTTCTCCCTCCATTGAATATGCAGTAATTTGCGTGATATTTCTCCCTATACATTCAGATTCATATCTGTCTATAATACCATCAAATATCGCAAGCCAATCAGCAACTCCATCAAATCCTTTCTCAATTAACAGTAAGAAATTTCTATCTTCCAACTCAAACATATCTCTTATAACATTATCCTCATCATCCACTTCAAGTATAATCTGGTCTTTTGTAAATCCATTCATTCCCTTTTCTAAATCGATTGAAATAGTAGGTAATGGTTTAATAACTCTATCTGTAATATCTGTATCTGCTATAAAAACCCAAGCATTATCATAGGAGGAAATTGTAACTCTTGTCTTTGTTCCGGGAATTGTGGTATTCAATCTCATATCTCTAAACGGAACAGATATAATCTTCATCTCACTCCTTCTCTTTTCATAGCTGGTTTTATAGCCTTTTTATAAATTTGCTGATGGATAGATGCGGGAAGATTTATATAGACATCTGCATAAGTATGTGGATTTGCATTATGTATTGTAACTTGTACCATATCTTTTAATTTGTCTTCGGGTACAACCAATTCTCCACCCTTGCCTTCTCCAACAAGAACCGAAGGTCTATCCACAAATCCAGAAGATACTTGTGGGATTAAAGAACTCGGAGCAAATCCACCTTTTTGAAGGAATAATAAGGGAGCAAATTGAGCAATAGTTCCCAAAAATTGACCCCAGCCACCTCCTCCACCAGCACCACCCGCACCACCTGCACCACCTGCAACCTGTTGGAGAACTTTCGCTTGAACGATAGCTGCAATAAGATTGACAACTATTTGCTTTATTGAACTGGCAAACATATCAGCCATATTTGCACCACTCATAAATGCTTGTGTGGCAGTTCCAGCCATAGCTGATAATTGTTGTCCCAATATATCAGTTTCACTTGTAACTTGTTTCGTTCCTTCTTTTATCGCATCCATTTCATATAAATAGGGACCAAGTTTATCTCCAACTTCCTTAACTCCTTCTTCTATTCGAATTAATTCACCACGAGTAGGTCCAAGTGGAACTTTGCTAAAGATAAATATTTCTTCATTTATTTCTTTAATTTCTTTTTTAACATTTTTAATCGTTTCTCCAGCTTCATTATACCAATCTCTAATTTTCTGCACCCAACTTCCCTGTTCTTGCAATGCCAGTGCTTCCTCTCGAAATGCTTCTGCCAAAGCAAAACTTTGTTCCGCTGAATATTTTATTTCATCACCATAACCAGGAAGCCAAGAAAATAGATCTTTTAATATTGCTGTAAATCTAACATTCATTTCATTAGCTTTAAGCATAGCTATTCTATATTTTCTAACTCCTTCAGCTAAAAATCCAAATATTAAACCAGCTTGATAGCCAAATTCTCTAACTTGATTTCTTAAATTTTCAGTTTGCAATGCATTTTCTTCTGCAGTTCCAGCGAATGTATCCAAAGCTGGCAATAATCCTATAACAAATTGTCTGGTTAATCCCTGAACCATGCTTTTCAAAACCGTCATCTTATTATCCAGTTCTTTAACCGCTTCCACATCTTCTTTTGACATTACAACACCGGCATTATGACCTTCTATCCCCAATTTTTTAAAACCTTCACTTCCCAATTTAAGAAAAGGGATTAATTGTCTGCCAGCTCTTGCACCAAATAGCTGAGTTATAGCAGCAAGTTCTTCTGTGGATAATGCTCCCTTATGTGCTTTGTCTGCTATGTCATAAAATACATCAATGGTATTTCTTAATGTTCCATCCTGATTTTTATACTCTATTCCTAAAGCTCTGAAATATCTAAGATAAGTTTCAAGTCCATCTCCAGCATAGCTAAGTCTTATTGTTAGATTTCCTAATCCCTTTTCCAATGCAGCTAAATCTCCATGTTCCTGTTTCGCTGCATAGGCAAGTTCTTGAAATTGTTCAACTGCCACTCCAGTCGCTAATGATGCTTTCCTCACCTCATTCATATATTTTATCGTATCACCTGTCATCTTTACAACAGCAGCAGTTGCGGCAACAGCAGCCGCAGCCATAGCTGCGAAAGCTATCTTTGCAGCCTGACCAAATGCTTTCATTCTGGCTTGAGATTGAGTTAATCCAATATTGAATTGGGTATTTTTAAGCTTAATTTCTCCGTAAATTTCTCCTATTTTTTTGCCTGCCATCAAATCTCCTTAACTTCTTCCGCTCTTGTTTTAAGAAAATCCCAAATTCCATTCTTTTCAGCTTCTTCTATTTGAGCTATAAAAGCGAAAGGTTCGGACTGCCTCGGATATTTCAATAGTTTATTCTTGCTCAACCAGCCCCAAGCCTTACCCTTGACATCCCTTATCGTTTTGGCTTCCCATCCCTGCTTTAAGGATTCTAAGAATTTATAATTGTAATACCATCCGACACAATTATTCTCTCTTTTCTTAGAAGCCTTGAATCCTATTGGCATATCCTCATCCAAGTCATCACCTGTTGGAGCTGCGAATATCTTTGCATTACTTAAATCTATTGTCATTAAATCCTGCCAACTTTTAAGTCGCCATTCTCCCCGTTCTAACTTAAAAACCCAATACCAATATGATTCATTCTGCGGATAACCTTCCCCTTCTAATTGCATAGCTACTTGGATGGATACAGTTTTAGGCTCTATCATTTTCTTATTGTCTTGATGCTATCCTTTCTCATTGACATAATTCTATCCTTCTCAGTTTCTCCTTTCAAAGGAGGAGGAGGTTTACTTATCCCCTTCGAGGCACTTGAGATTTTTTTACTCTCTTCTTCAAATTCATCTAACATTCCGAAATATACATCCCATTCCAAATTATCCAGTTCAGATGGAGGTATTCCGTTTCTGCTGAACGCAAGATATACTATTCCTTTCCAGTTTTCTGTGGAGGACCTATCTGAATCTTGCTTATCGACTTTTCCCAGATTCTCCACAATCCTGTAAAAAAACCTTCATTGACCTCCATAATTTTAGGCAAATATTCCAACGCCTCTTCGGAATCCATATCCGCAATTTCTTGTGGAGTTTTCCTCAATCCAATAGGGACAAGAACTGAAGCGAGTTTAACCGTTCCTGATAAACTTCCTCCTATTTTGAACTTTACTGAATCCGTAATTTCTTTAGGAGTTTTACTTTCAATATCAGAAAAATCAAAAGTAGAATTTATGAAGTTCATATATGCTTCAGTTGCTTGTTCCATATCTTTGAATCGGAATTTATATATTTTCTCATCCATTATGCGGTTCCAAAAGACCAATAACCAAGTTCATAACCAGCAGAAGCACTATGCCAGATAGATTCCCATCTGACTGTGTATTGTCTGCCTTCATTAGGGCTATCTGTAATATCTATGGTTTCAGTTATATAGGCATCTGGTAAGTGAACAATAAAGTCATTTGTCGAAGGGCAATGGTCTTGCATGTGATGTGTATATGTTACCCTCATAGATGTATCTATAGCACATTCATCAAAGTTATATCTTTCGGATGCTGAAGTTGTATAATCCCCTGATTGAATATAGATAATTTGCCCATCTATAGCAATAGCTGGATCATTTGTGTTAACTGTAAATACTCCATCCACTTCCGTGAACTCATATTCTGTTCCCTCAACCAATACATCACCACCACCTATATCGGATGAAAAAACTACAGCTGCTCCAGTCGCACCAAATGCAAGGGTTCCATAAGGTGGTCTATAGATACTTCCTAAATTTTCAAGAACTGTTACAGCATTTTCTATGTAAACTGGTCCAAATGGTGTATCAGCTACAAAGTTTCCAAGAGCGCCACCGATAGATTCTGCAGTAACCCCCTGTAAGGTTCCCAATACTTCATAAGCAGAACAATCGAGTGTAGCAACTATATATAAACCATTTACATATTCCTTTACGCAACTAACCGCATTGTAAACGGGATTTGGGATAGGATGTTTTTCCTCTAAACGCCCATAATTAACAAGCTGGACATTCCCAAGATCAACAGTGTCTACACCATTATATATTTCTATATTCCCAGTTCTTATTTCTATGTCTGTGCATTCGCAAGTAGGCATTCCTTACCTCCTTTTAGCTTTAACTATTTTTACTTTTAGTTTAAGTTTCTTTGGTCCCCATTCATCGTTGAGTTCCTTTAATTTTGCTCTATATTGTTCTCGTCCTTTTCTATTGTCAGCAAGTTCCATTAATTTCTCTTTATAACGTGCATTCCCTCTTTTAAGCTCTCTTTGTAAATCCTCTAAATTTTCTTTTTTATCCATATACTCTCCTATTACGTGCAGACTATCATTCTCAATCCAACTTCGAGATGGACCACTCGTAATTGTTCAGGCTTTGGCTGTTCCGGTGAAGTTCTTAAATAATTAGTTCTACCAAATAGGACCCGAACAACTTTTCCATTCAAATGGATAGGAGCTTCACATAATTTCTCTCTTACTGATTTTTCCATATCTAAAGCACCATTGAGCGCTCCTGTCCCAGTAACCTGTTTGCCTTTTTGATATATCTTGAACAGAATATATAAATCTATCCAGAATATCTCATTCCCATAGCTGGTTCCCATATCCCAAGAATCCTCGTCTGTCTCGGAAAAGATAGGTTCTGCAATTACGCAAGGATAATGCGAATGCGGGACTGAATTCAAATCCACATATCCCTCATAGACTTTCTTAATCCCAGCTATAGTCCCTAACCTCGCTATAACTTCATTCCAGGCGGTTTCTTTATCCATACCGGCCTCCCATCAATCTCGTTCCTTGTGCAGCTACATCGGCTATAAACTTCTTGCCCAAGATATCCCCCAGTTTTTTGGTCGATTCAAGAAATGAAGGCCATATATAGGGTCTTGCAGGTATCTTGACTTGCTCCACCATAATCCAACGCCCATCTACAAGGAATTTAAGATAAGGAGCATTGGTCGCTTTTATAGTCCCTCCCAATTCGTGTATCCTGGCATATTTGAGGTTCGACCCGACTCTACCAACTGCACCACCACCAATCAAAAACTCCTCTCTGCCAATATCGGAAGCCAATCTTCCAGTCTTTCTTTTCAACACCTGTCCACTCAGTTTACGCTTGACAATATAACCCCTTAGATATTCAGTTGCCTGTCGCATAGATGCTAATGAGGCTTGGGGAATTGCCTTTTTCATTCTCTGCATAGCACCCAAAAAGGCAGTCATGCCCACAAACTTCATATCAACCATTAGATTTGAACCCTTGCATATCTGTCGAGAATTCCATAAATTTCCTTATCGGTATAGATTTTATATGGAGTTTCCGATTCTATTTCTATTACACCCAAAGAACCATGATAGACATTTGCCATTTTCTTCTTTAGAGCTATTTTTATGTCATTGGGGAGAGTCCCAGCAAGATAACCATGTGTATAAGTCACCCTAATATGTCTTTGCCTTCTGGGAAAATATCCACCCGTAATGAGCTGGATAACCCCATTGGGATACCAGACAAAGTCTATCTTATCAACCAGATTTGTGGAATATGTATAATCCCCATTTGAATCGACATCAACTGTAGGTGCTACCGTGACCGCTCCGTTATTAAGCAGGATTGTATTGCTTCTATCTCCATCATGATATTCAATATCCCCAACAACTTCTATAAGGTCAAAGCCGAGATATGCGCTTATCCCTGCTTCCTCACCATCAATAATACTCTGAAGTCCCACATCATCATAAACCTCATTCATGTGAATAAAGTTTTTCAAATCTGCTAACAGTATTAGACTCATTCCTTATTTGCTCCAAAGTCCTTTGCGGTTATAATTTTGTCGCTGTATCCTGTAGGCTTATCATTGACTCTCATCTCTTTTGTTTTTCTTGATGTCTTTTTTCCTTTCTTTTTGGATTTGCCAAGAATTTTATAGTCTTTGGGATTGAATTGCTTAACAATCCCTTCTGATAAATTCCAAATCCCAGCCTTATATGGAAGACCATTGACAAAATAATTGGTTTCAAGTTCTATTTTCATATCCACTCCTTTACGGATTATGGGATTTATGCCAGTTAACCCATACACCAGTCATCCCAGTTGCAAGTATAGCCCCCATAAACATACCCATTAATCCTCCCAATATTACAAGTATTTGAACCATTATAGGCATTATTTATTTCTCCTTAAGAGGAGGGGAATGTGCACCTTCCCCATATAATCAATTCCCCTTATTTTCCGGGTGGGACAAGTTCGTGATATTCAATCTGTCTTCCCACCAGCCATCCTCTCACTCGAACACTATCGGATGTGATTATAAGTCGTATTCTTGCATATTTATATAGCTTCCAATTATCGAAGTAATCTACTGGATAGTAAGTCATTAAATTATCACTTGCGTCCACATCTGTACACAAACCATAAGGAATAGTCCATGCAACATCTGGCACGTGCGAATATTGGATGTCAGCCGAAACGCTGTCAGTATCTTCGATTTTATTTAACTCTTCAATATAGAATGAAAACGCCCAATCTTCCATCGCCCATCTATCATAGACCAAATATGTAGGCCCTGTAGCTGTAGTATCAAGAAGTCCTTCCTGTGAATTTTGGTCATATACAGAACACCAAGGATATATCTCATTTATGACAGTATCCACTTCTCCATAGTAGTTTGTGTCTATTGTTGTATCAGCAACAGGAAGAGTGTAATAAACAGTATCAGACTCATAGAAAGATTTGTCAAAAATCGGGACAGCAAGCGTGTAATTTCTATAGTCTGTGGCATATTTCACGCCAAACAAGCTAATACTGATAAACATTAATCCGAATATATATCGTTTCATAGTTATCCCCCTTATACGTCCTTAGTTTCAAGGATTGCAATAGCATCGCCAAGGATGACTTCAATGTCCAATCTTTCCCAGAATTTCAAAGCGTTTAAGTTGTATTGGGGAAGACTTATATCATCAATAACCGCTTCTGTGAGAAGCTTTATGATTAATGTTTGTCTATCACCCAATGCCACTGCCTCTTTAAGATTCCCAAATATAACAAACTTCGTTGAAGGAGCACTGGCTGCATTGCTGGGCATCACTGGAGAAGTCACATAGGGGTATCCCCAAATTGTGCCAGGGATATTTCCTCTTGGTGAATCCCAAACATAATTGTCTTGAAGATCTTTTACCCTTCCTAGATGACTTAGTATGTTATAGTGGAAGTAAAACTTTGCTCCACCTTCCGCTCCTATTGTTCCAAGTGCATCGATTAGATTTATCAAATCGTCAAAGTTGATGTCAGCGAAATTGATATGCCCAGGATCCATTGGAATAACTTGACAAGATGCGTCATTAAGAATTCCAGTTATGCCAAGACCACCATTCCCATTGAAAAGTGCATTATCCTCACCTCTCAAAAAGGCTTCTCTAACTCTTGCAGTTGTAAAACTCACAAGGGCTATATTCGCATCGGCAATAAGTTCCTCTTCCCAAACGATAACGGCATCCTGCACAACAGGAGTCAATGATTTCCGTCCAACTTTAGGCTTAGTAACATGCTTTTTTCTATATGCCAAATCAACACCTGCGTTGATCCAGTGTGTTGCAGGCATAACGGTAAGATAATGCAGATTCATGCTATAGGTTGTCATTGGCACCACATTACAATCTCGTCTTGCAATCCCAAAGCCTGTTTGGGGGATCATAAAGAATTCTCGATACCATTCGATTGGACATAAAAATCCACCCTGTGCATCATCTGATTCAGTCAGATAAGTTGTCAGAGTCTTCTCTTCTATCCCCATATCATATTTATAATCTGCGAATGTCTCTTTCTGTATTTCCTTGATTTTATCAAAGTTTTTCCGCTTCAATGCTCTAATGAACTCAGCAGAACGGGAAAACTTCGCAGGTTCTCTCACTTTTTCTGCAGGAAGAACTTCTTTCTTATCTTGTACCTCAAGCATCTTTTTGAACTCATCACTCGCAAAGATAGCTTCTTTAAACTCAGGCATAAGATCATCCTTAAATTCTTTCTTCAGAGTTTCTTTAGTAATATCCATATCTACCTCCTCGTAGATTCAATCGTCATCCACTTTTCCGAGATAATCTCTCCTAAAATCTCTAAGGAAGCTATCAATGAAATCCTTGGCCAATTCCTTGGCCAATTTCTTAACATCTTCGCTCTCCTCTGATTTCTCCAGTTCGGTTTTCTCTTCTTCTTGCGGATTGTCTTCAAAGGTTATTGTTGGTTCAACTATATCTATATTATCTTCCTCTTCTTTTAACTTAAAGTGATATTCTTTGGTCTCTTTATTATAAATAAGTTTATAATCCTCCAACGTATGAGATATATCAATCTCTTTCCCAGGTCCTGGATGTCCCACTCTGCGCATTTCACCACCACATTTTGGACATTTTATATCTTTACAATGCTTTTCGCTTTCAAGTTTATGACCGCACTTTATGCATTCGCATTTGTATTTCTCCGCTTTAGCTTCCTTTGTAGCTGCTATAAACTTGCCCTTTTCTCCCTTACAATGTGCTTTTGCAGAAACTTCTGTCCAAATATCTATTGAATATCTCAGAGAACTTATCTCACTCTTATCCGGGCTTAAGATTCCATAATTGACATCAATACATTTGCCCTTATGTTTTCTTTCACATTTTGCAATCCTATATTTAGGATATTTCTTATCAGATATATCACAAGAATGGAAATTTGTAAAAGGTTTTTCTTCTATATTTTCTATTGCGGTAACTTCTTCTGGAGCAAGAGGATTTTCCTCTATTTCTTTTAAAGCATCTAACTTTCCTTTTAATTCACTTTTCTTTATTTCTTCTTCTCCAACAATTACATTCCAGTTCTTTTTAATCATTTTTTCAAGTTCTCTTGAATTTTCTTCACCAATTTCTTCAAATTCTTTAAGTAAATCTTCCTCTTCCTCCTTGATTCCGACTTTAACTTCTTCTTTTGAACCCACTTCTTTTAATTCCTCGAATCCAAAGTCCTTATACACCATTTCAGGCAATCGGATTTCTCCATTATCAATAGCATCTTTAATTCTTGTTCTCATTTCCCTATCAACAGATGCATTGGGATTCGCTGGGATGGGAACTGCTGAGACTTCAAGAAGTTCCCATTCCACTACAATCCTTATTATGCCTTTCTTGACTTCCTCATCAGTGGGCTTTCTCTCTTTCTTTGTAATAAATCCAACTGAAAATTTCTCTAACATAGGTGGTTCAGATATATAGAGATTATAAATTGATACTGCAAATTCTGTTTTTGCAAATTGCACTTTTATTTTAACCCGATTATTTCTTTTATTTACGGACATTATCCTACCAATTGGAGGCAAAATTTCTGCTCTATTATGCGCCCATAGGAGAGGAATATAATCTCCATACTGACATCCATTCGCCATCATAATTTCATTCTTCCTATCAACCGTTTCATCACTTGCTATAACCACCAGAGTTTTATCTTTTGTATTTATATCTTCTATTTTACATTCCTTATAAAAAATTTCATTCATATTTACCTCCTAAAAGTCCTCAAGGCAGGGAATTTCACTACACCTGCAATCAGGTTCACCTGGAGAAATCTCTCCAGTCCCACTAAAAGGTTGCTCTCTTGGGATACAACCATCCATTTCATTCGCTTCATGCGTATCTCTCACCTTCTCATCATGAGAAGTAATCCATTCATGTCTTTCTCTGTCTGCCTGTCTCATTGCCTCATGATGGCCACTATTCAATGCCGCATTGGTTTCCGTTCTGGCAATTTTCATTGCTCTTGAGCCTTTTGCTTCTCCAAATACATTTTCAATTCTCCCAGCCAATTCTTTCATGGTTTCACCGTTATTGATACCTTCACTTAATGATGTTTTTATCTTTTTAAAAGTTGTGTTATTAATATCTTTGATTAATTTTGCTCTCTTCCTAAAAGCTTCTTTTACAAATTCTGAATTCGCATCAAATGGAATCCCCAAGTTGAAATCCTCAATGAGAGATTCCCCACCTTCGATAACATTCATTTTAATTAAAGTAGTCATAATTGCCAAAAGCTTGGCATCCTCTTCCGCTTGTGGGGGTAAATAAATTTCCATCTGTTTATATTCTTTCCCGTATTTCCTTAGATTTTTTAAAACTTCCCTCTCTTGTTTACCAAAAAAATCAACCACCTTACTCAACATCAATCTCTCATTTTTATCGTGGCGCTTCAAATGCATGTCGAGAAGCTTCTGCCTGAATTCTTTTCTTTTTTCAATAGACATTGTTTTATAATTCAACATTTTGGGGGGGTTCTTCCCAGGTTTTGCTCCTCCCCCGATTGATGGTGATTTAGATATTTCTCCGCTTATTTGAACATAATTAAATGGGGCATAAGGAGTCTTGCCCCAACTAACAGGTTTCTCACCATGCTTTTCCAAAACCATATTAGGTGAATAAATCAAAGCCTTCACATAATCCATTTCCTTTTTATGTTCGAATTCTATATCCACAGGGATTACATTATCGGATTTTACTATCAAACTTTTATCATAAAGGGAAATAATATCATTAGTCATATACATATCCCTAATCTTCAAAAGTGGAGAAATGGTATCTCTTTGAAACGAATGTTCTAATTCACGAGCACTGGATTTATTCACACCTTCAGTTTCCCCAAGTTTCCAAATCGGGACTTTATATGCCGCTGAAATCTCTTTGAATGCCTGCTTTTTGGATTCAAGGAATTGAATATCAGTAGGGGAAAGAGAAATTGTCTTTACATCCAAGCCATGACCCATGACCGCAATCGATCCAGCCTTGTCGATCCCGCTATGCTGCTTTTTCCAGGACATTACCGTTCTTCTTGCCTCATTTTCTCCAATATTCTGTTGTGTGGACAAAATTATGTCAGGTCTTGCACGATTAGCCAGTAAAGACAATAAAAATTGTTCCATATAATACACAAGATTAATCGGCATCCTTGCAGCAACCATTGGGGACAACCCTTCCAGTGGATTCGAGGGATTGGGATATTTAATATGTATTATCTCATCCTTTTTGAACTCTTGATATTTTTCTGTCCCTGAATATGTGTAAATAATTTCACCATCTCTCTTAATTTTATTCGTATATTGCGGAAGTAGGAATTCCAATGAGATTGGCCTATTGAACTTATTTTTAGCTGGATAAATATAAGCACTTCCGCAAATATCCAGATATGCCTGTGCCAAATATTTAAACTCATATTCGGACATATAAGAATTAGGATGTTTTATTAAATCATAAAATGAATGTTTTTTGATTAATATTTCTTCATACTCTGTGGGTTTGTAAACCTTCATAGGAGTCGAGGCCACCTTTGTCGCCCTGACATCTATACAATTATAACCCCACCCCGTGAAAGAGTTTAACATAGATTGGACATTCCCAGGTTTTAACTTCTCTCCATATCCATACTGGGGGAATATATCCGTCAGATATGCACCTTTCTGATTATAATTCACAAATCTACTGATGGATCCTACCACTTTATTTATCGATTCAGCAATATCGTATTTTATTCCTTCAAACATCTATCCTCCTAAACCATATAAAACTGCAATGCTGTTCTCTTTTCCGAATAGAGACAATATCTTTCAGCAGCTTGGACATCGTCATCTTTCATCACCGGTTTATCCATATAGTCGACCCCATCCGGCCGGGTGAGCCAATGATAAGTCTTCTTTTCATCGATATTATGCTTGCATGTATTGAAAACCTTATATTTGCCCTGCCACATTAAGGATTTGATATATCTGATGCCATCATTGACCCAAGTCTTCCCTTCTCTCTGTGCTGGATTTAAAAAAACGTTAAAACAACTGATTCTATTCAACTCTTCTTTTAAATCTTCGGCTGCCTGCGGATTTTCAGGGTCGTAATAAGCACTGACTGATCTATCACCTACCAAATTCTTAATCTCAAGGGCGTGTTCAGCTAAACTTTTTTCCCTTCGATAATATTCCCCACAATTATAATTAATATCAGTTTCCCCATCAACAGCCCACAAGCTAAAAACAAACGGATGGTTATATCCCCAGTCTATACCCGCTATCATTCTCCAATCGAGTGGAACCGCGAAAGGTTCTATAATCATATCTTCTGTAAACTCTTTATATACCAATCCTCTCTTCTCGACAAATTGCCCATCATATTCCATTGCGAATTCTTCTGGTGATAAATCTTTTTTTCTATCTTCATATTCTTCACGGGAATAATGTGGATTTGCAATAGAGGAAAATTGCACGCAAAAATAATTTTTATTGCCATCTTTCCATTTTTTATAAAAATCTTTATAAAGCCAATTTCTTGAATATGGGGTTGTAGTGAATAAAATACGTCCTCTAAAAAATCCAACTCTCTTTTTCAAAACTTTAAAAACCTTTCTTTTCATTTGTCCTGCTTCATCTGCCCAGACAGCATGTAATGTTGGACCTTCTAAAGTTTCAGGCTTATCAGCGGAACGAACAAAAATTTTACCTCCAGAATCCAATCTAATTTCTCCTTTTTGTTCCTTATATTCATATTCAGCACCAATTTTATCCAAATATTCCAAAAGAGCTGGTAATGTTTTACTTTCAAATATTTTCGTTACTGGTGCAACCATCATAAAGGCACCAGTTGGATGTTTAACTATTTCTTGTTGAAGCCATATTGGACCAGTGAAAGTTTTACCTCCACCTGTTCCGGCTATCAATGCAAGGAAACGAGCTTTTGACCGCATTATTTTGCTTTGATAGGGATGTAGAATAATTTTTTTCTCTTCTGGATAAACACTTATAATTTCATCCATTTACAGTCTCCTCGGCAAATAAATTGGGTTGAACCGCATTATATCCTTGTTATCCTCCATAATACTTGTTTTAATAGCACTTTAAATATCGTTAACATAAAAAGGGGATGGCTTTTATCTATATGGAAGACAATCTTTTCCGTAACTATGCAAAGTCCATCATTAACTTTTAAAAACTTAATATAACAAGGCAATTTACCCATAAAAACCTTCCTCGAAAATCATACTTATAGGAATTATCTTTATTTTATTAGCAAATTCTTTGTTTATCATAATTGTCTCGTCCTTATCAAGCATATTTATTAGCCTTTTGATTTCTTCTTCAACCTTTTGGGTTAAATTACCATCATAAACGATTAAAAGATTACTTTTATCCATATATAACCCCTTTTTGAATTTTTCTGCTGAAATAGGGGGAGAAGAAGGCTTTTTGAAATGCTTTATGCGTTAGGGCAATGATATGGCGTTTCAACACTTTGAGAACCATTTGAAGGGGGATAACCATTAAAAATAGGGATTGTTCACCACTTCTGCTTAATAATGGCTTGAGGTTTACATAATACATCTTATCGGACGTTGGTTTGAAGAGAAAGTCCCCCACTTTCTTGAACACCTTTTTGACTACTCTTGCAAATGCAATCATATCATTCCCCGTTGTATTCTAATCATACTACAATTGTATCTCTTCTCCAAGATTCCCTTCTTCCTATTTCTTTTATACTCTGTTAATTCTATAACCTTTCTATGCCTTCTCTCCCTACCGTTCTTTCTTTCCATTACATCTTTTCCCATCTGTATACCGTCTTATCCCATTCTTGTTGTAACCCATCAAAGTATCTTATCCTTTCCTCTGCATATCGTAACATAAGTTTTCCCTCTCCACTCTTTATATTCTTACCTTTCTCTTCCGCTCTATCCATACTTTCCTCTTCAGATTTTATTCTTTTACCAATATTATTCTTCACCTCTTTATTAGCCATAGTTAATTCCAATAGACATAAGTCTATCTCTTCCATCAATCCCTTTATGTGTTCTATACTATCCATTCTGGTTTCTCACAACTATTAGCAAACTGCATATCCATATATTCTAATCTCCATGCATCACCTATATCCAATCCATCACGCTCTAAATCTTCACAAGCATCTATCACATCTACCCAATGCATCTTTAATTTATTTGCTATGTCTTTATGACCTTGTAAATAATTTGCCTTTATGCAACTATATACTTTTGTTTTATTATTTATTTTACACCTCCTTACATTAATTTTCATAATTAAACCTTCAGCCTATATTCATCCTGCACTATCTTCAGTAACCCTTCTTGCTTTATGTCTTCAATCACTTGTTCCACTAATTGCAACTTTAGATTCTCTTTTCTTGCTATCGTCCTGGGATTTGTTATTCCATTCCTTACCCAATGCCATACCCTATATCTTGCTCTACTCTTGGGATTCATGCTTCTTCTTCCTATCTCGTGTTATCTTCTTCTTAATAACATCCTCCACTTCCGCATCCACTAAATCATTCATGCTATTACTCTCATCTGTTAGAACTAATACCGCTCCCAGGGATCTGCTCTCATGTTTATGTTCCACCTTCCGATAATCAGACCATCCAAATTGCTTTAATGCGAATATGGGGAAATTCCCTGAGCCTTTCTGTTGCCCCATCTCTTCATAATAAGATTCTATAAATGTGAGCATTGTCTTTACTAAATCGGAAAACTCTGGCTTCTTTTCATAATCACGAAGCGAATCTATAGAACTAAACCCAAGAAATAAAGTCATTCCACTACGTGTCAAAGGTTTACTATTTTCCTCACACCATTGTAGATAATCTACAAATTTATCTTCCATTTCTTTGGGATTCTTGACTATTAAAGGTCTGCCTGTCTTGAATACTTTATCAGATAGTTCAATATCTACGAGACTTCCTTTCTTGAGTCTTGGCTTTGATTTGAATGCTATATCTTTATCCATTGATTCCTTCCTGCTCTTTGATAACAATGTCAAAGCATTCCTCAGCTTCCATATCAGCCAATTCTTTTATCACCATTGCTTTTATTTCTGGATAGTCTGAGACCTCGATTGTAAGTATTACATCAATGTTATTAGATTGAGTTATCTTCTTGGCTAACCTTTTAATCCTACCTATGAAAATTATTGGTTCTTTAGACATACTCAAATATGTGATTATCAAGTCTTTGTCAAGGGGAGAGGATAAAGAAAAGAATTGCCAAGGGAAAGTAAGAATTAAGCGGGAACGCTGAACATCTACTTATTACTCAACTTGATTGCCATTCTTCTTGTAGAGAATCCTCCTAATCGTTGATAAAGTTAAGCCTTCTTCTTCGGCTAATAGTTGTTGCGTTTTTGTTTTCTGTATTTTGCCATCTTTAATAAGCTCCTTATATTCCTTCCTAATCCGTCTATCTCTCTCAATATAAAAGTTCTGTTGACTCATTCAAAAACCTCCCAATAATTCGCAGATTGCCCACCATAAAATTCCGTATAATGCAATAAAGGAGAGGATTAATATAGCATAAAATAGTTTATTCATATTTCCTCCTATTTTTATAACTTATTTTGTATGTCCGTATTGCCCCTATTGTATATTTCATATCCATGATTTTTACAACTCCAGGAACTTCCAATACCAATTCTAAATTCTGGACATTAAAAGGCGGTTCATTCAAGTAAACTCCAGAATTATCAAACAATCTAATTCCGTTACCGTGAACCATATCTTTGTTTGGAATCGCACATATATCGGGTTGATGCTCTGTTATGAAGATAGTCTCATATTTCTTTAGTTTTGATAGAACCTTAATAATCTCTATATTGGATAAATGTTGAAATACTTGCCTAATTAGACAAATATCCCCGTCTGGAAGATTATCCTCAACAATATCCAGGCAAAGGAATTTTATATGTTTTTCCATATAGCGGGATTGGAGTTTATTGATTAATTCTGGAACAATATCTATAGCGATATATTCTGAGCAATAATCAATAAAGTTTTCCCCTACACCGAAATCTCCACATCCAAGGTCAACTATTGTTTTTTTGCCTACAGATTTTAGAAAATTAATCATCATATTGATATAAGGTGGACTATTAGAGCCTATGCCAGAACCTATACCCCATTTATGTTTTTCATAAATCTCCGTAAATATTTCTTGAGTTGGTAGTTTAGCATTATATCTATTTTTATAACGGTTCTTAATACGTCCTAATAACAAATACAATTTATTACTCTTCATCATTTTATACCCAAAATTTCCACCATTTGCGTTTATAAAATTCACAATTATTTTTTTGATTCATAATTGCTGGACTTGATTTCCGCTCTTTACTAATTCCGAAGAAATGATCTTTATAAGTGAAATTCATTGGATGTTTACATTGAATAATCCAATCTTCGTACCATTTACAATTACAACAATAAACTTTTTTCATATAACCTCCTATATTTCATAAATTATTTCATTTGTTAATTCTGCATTATCCACAGTTATAGTCTGATAGAATTCCCTAAGCAGCTTATTTTTAATTTCCTTGTTCTTTCTATTCTCATGCAAATTATATCCAGATGGGAATATCTTTATGGAATCTGCGGGTATCACATATCTATCCGTTCCCTGTAATGCCAGACAATATGCCAGAAAAGGCTCATTTGAGTAATAATTCTCTTTCCAATTATCCCATTTTAAGATAGTCTCATGGATGTCTTTAATCTTAAAAGTCGTTCCCCATCCGACAAATGGGATATGGACTTTTTCAGGTTCTAATATCTGCTGGGAGAAAACTGTCTTCTTGAATAGATATTTACCCCTTCCGATAATATGCCCTGCCGTTGTAACACAACAATCCAGCTTTTCACGATAATAAAGTAAATCTTCCACAGTATGCTCTGACACGCCTAAATCGTCATCCAAAAGGATAATGATAGTTTCTGGATTCTCCCAAAATTTGCTGATTACAGGATAATAAATTCTGACAGGTCCATAATTAGGCATTAAATTATAAACAATTTCCATTGTTTCTTTTAAATCTTGAATATTAATCAACGGGGGATGGGAAAGCCCTTTATCCAAATAATGTGGATCAAAACTGTAATTAATCCATATTTCATCTGGCAGTTGCGAACCTTTTAAAACTCTATCCACGACTTCTTTTATCAAGTGTAATCTATAACTCGATAACGCAATGGATAATACAATCATTTGATTTTCTTCCAAGCCCTATACATCTCGACAAACTCATCCAAATTCATAAACACTAACCAATCTTCATTGTCTCCTCTCACAAAGCCAAATTGCGCATTGGTCAGAATTTCATAGAATAACTTATTAATCCTTTTCCGTCTTTTGACTTCACCTTTTATCTTATCGGAGAATTGCAGGTCACCCTTCATCCACCATAACGCCCCTGACATAGGTATTCTCTTTACATCAATTCCTCTGGTCCTAAGCATCCGAACAATCTCCCTCTCACCGTTTATACCTTTATGCTGGGAATTGATTGACGGTTTGTGAGGTTTCCTTTTGCCCTTTTTGTTATGCTTTGGTGGTGTATTTCTGAATCCGAGAGTCCTGTGTTCTTCAGGCATTTATTCCCCCTTTATCCATTTTTCCTTATCTTCCGACCATTGTTTCCCATACTTTGCAAAAGCTTCATCGAATATTTTTCTTTTACGTAAAAGACATCTTACATTTTCTTCATAGTATATAAAATCACAAATCCTCTTAACCTGTCTAAATCCCGCAAATCCTAATACAAAAATTCCATTATATTCTCTTATTTTATTGTTATTAACACCACTTTTTTTTATCAACACTTCCTTTGTTTTTCTCAATAAATCTTTCCCGCCACATAAGCGAAAATGAGGTTGCCAACTATTCCTTTTGTCTTTGTAAAAACCCGCTGAACCATCACCGTCAAAGATACCTCTAATAAAATCTGAGAAAAACTGTTCTGGGATATCGGGGAAAATTTCTCTTCCTGTTTTGTTTTGAACACATCCATATTTTTTTAAATCGTCTACAACTTTGCGACAATTTATTTGCATATAAACCATATCATTCTTTTTGCGACGAGAAGAATACCGCAAGGGAAGATTAGAACTTTTTAAATCTCCTTTGAATAACTCTAACCAATCTTTGTCTTTTTTTGAAAGATGCAACCTCACTTTATATTTTCCATCTATATACCCATCAGCAATTAAAACTCCTAACCAATAAGCTTTTATAGAATTGTCTATTTTTTCAAAAAAACTTCTGTCAAAATTATATTTACTATAACCAACATAATCACTTATACTTCGCAAATTTATGTTATTTTTCTTTAGAACATAATACACATAAGAACTGGAAGTATTCAATAATTGTGCTATTTTGTGTGTGCTTAATCCTTGCTTATATTTAGCAATTATTATTTCCTGTCTATTCATTTTTTACATCTTTTACCCATTCTTGTTTTCCATCATTCCATATTTTATTATATAATTCTTTTTGACAAAAAGCAAGCCAGAGTTGTTCCATTGAACTCATGGGTTCCAATTTAATTTTTATTATGGGTTTAAGAAGCCAATTTACTATCTTGAATAATTTATTATAATCACTTTCTTTTTCATATACCATTTTTTGCAATTGGTCTTGAGTAGGCAATCCTATCCAAGTATTTAGTTTCATCTCACAATCTTCTTTCTCCCATAATTTATCCAATGCTTTTCCAAATGTTCCTTTATGCATTTTTGTAAAAACTGGGCATTCGGCGACTCCGTCAGGACCCTCACTAATTAAGCACTTATGCTTTGTGCAATATCCTTGTCTTCTATAATCAAATTTGTCTTTTAACAACTTTTGTATTTTTTCTGCTTTCCCACACATTTTTATATATTTTTCAGAATTATCCATTATTTCTTCCCCTTCCCATTTCCATACAATTCTTTCCAATATGCTATTTTCCTATATAAATCACTTATCTTGGACATCTGCAACAATGCCATCACCACCATGCCAAAAGTGCCACCAATAAGGAATGAAAATACATATCTCATTATTTTACCTCCTTTCAAGTCATTGTTATTTCAAGGCCATCATTTCTTCTGAGTATCATAAATCCATTATCACTAATTTTAGATTCCCATTTATTTCCACTTATCAGTTCCTTAACTAATTTAAAATTGTATCTCATTTGGATTTGTATATAATTTCCCTCATTTGCAGATACACTATAAGCATTTTTAATCCATTCTTCTGGAATATTATTTAATGCTTGGATGATTTTGGTTTTATCCATTTATTCCTCCTCGTTATATCCCTTTTATTCACGCCCCCGGCAATTTGATAACCAAAAAAGGAGGTGACATATATAGAAACAAAGATACCAGGGGCGCTTTTAAAAAGGAGGTTGCTATGTAGTATATGGTGGATTATTCTGTTATTTATTCTCCCCTCCATATTTGAACTAAATTAACTGTCACATAAAACATCAGGGTAATGAAGCCGGCTATAGGAACGATAAAATCACCCATATTTTACCTCCTTAAAACGGTAACTCATCAATTTCTTTAGTTTGCATTGATTCCACTATTTCTTTCATAGGATTAATATCATATTTCATTGGTGTAGTATCTTCCCTGGCTATAGCTTCGCTATAATAAGGAACATCACCTTCTTTATCGTAAAATTGTTTCCCAGCTTCACAGTGATCACAGGCTGCAACACAAGACATCATACTCGTCATAATTTTCTTCTCATCAAAATTATATGAAGGAACCGCAACCAAATATCTCCGCATTCCTTTATAACAATTTTTGCAACCTTTGGAATATAACTCTTCCACTTTCTCATAACCCATAAGAAAATAAGCTCTTCTCATATCAAATGGTTTGGGAAACCTTTCAAACTCATTTGTGTTATCTTGTATATATGCAACCACTTTTACAAATTCCCCTTCAGTCCAATCTTTGGTATTTCTTTGCCATACTTTCACCATTTCTTCAGCTTCCTCTTTCGAAATGGGTTTCTGGTAGATCGCCTTGAGTTTTTTAATCCCCTCTAAAATGATAGAATCTTTTATAACCATTTGCTTTCCTCCTTTATTTCTTTTGACTTTAATTCAAGTTTATCAAATTGCTTTCTTAATTTAGTTATTGATAAAATATTGTTTTGCCAAAAGTTGTCTTCTTGACACCAATCAATCACTTCTTTTATTTGCTTTGGATCTCTATTATCTATTTCAACCATTAATCGAATATCATTAGCCCAATCTATCCAGCCTTTCTTTTTTTGCTTGAGGATAACTTTAAAATCAGGTTTCCTTTTTAAAATTAATTCTCCTAATCGTTGACTTAGGACTATATATAGTTTCTTTTGAAGAGTTTCTTTTGAAGAGTTTCTTTTGACCCCTCCCGATGGGGTAACTTTTTTACCCGATGGGGTAACTTTTTGCCCGATGGGGTAACCCCTTACCCGGTAGGGTAACTCTCTCCACTGTTGATAATCCTTATTAAATGCTAATTTGTTACCCGAATTGGTAACTATATTTCTCATTTTTAATTCCTTGATTGTTCTTGAAATATGCCCTTTTGATATACCAGTCATTTCAACTAATGTCGAGTTTGCTATCCAATCGGCTTTTTTGTGCCATCCGTAAGTTTTTCTCCAAATAGCCCATAAAACTCTGGATTGATATGCTGATAAATTTGTTTTCATTAAAGCCTCTGCGATCTCATTTGCTATATCAATATGTCCATCTTCGGCTTGCGGATTTGCTATTTATCCCTCCTTAATATTAAGGTGCCCGAAGATGATAGACTTAACTACCCGCGGAAAGATAAGACTTCGGGCACCCACTTTAATTTTATTTCGAATAGATTGGTTAGTAATTAAATCTACCATAAAATCAATATATATAGAATTTTCATTTTGTCAAGGGGGCAATTTATTTTTTTTCTCCCAAAAGTCAAATAAATAGCATTTAGAATATAAAAAATCACCCTAAAATACTAACTCTCTACAAATCAATGCAATAAAAAATCTGGAAAACCCTTGACAAAATGGAAAATATTGTTAGTATTAATATATGGATATGGAAAATAGGACTCTAAATCAAAAAATAGATAGAAAAATAAGAGTAAAATCAAAAACAGGAGGGATAAATGGAAGTAAAAAAAGTCTTAAAAGTAAGGCATTATAAAGCAGGGTATGAGGTGAGAGAAGAGTTGAGGGAACATCTTGAAATGGAAGTAATGTTAAAATCAGCTTATACCTTGGATGGTAATTACATTGGGGATTCTAAAACTGCATATTTCCTTTGCAAGAAAAAGGGAATAAAACCTGAACTTGCGGATACCGATGATAATGTTTGCACAATCGGATATAGTCCCAAAGAAGGGAAATTTTTCGGCTGGTCGCATCGAGCCATTCATGGATTTGGAATCGGAGATGAAGTGGAAAAAGGAAGTCTCTGCTCTATGTCGGGATGGACTGATGAATATCTGAAAGAACATCCAGGAGAAGACAAATCCCTTCCGATTGGTTTTAAGGCAAAAACCCTAGAGGATTGCAGGAGAATGGCAGTCGCATTTGCAGAATCTGTTGGATAAATTTTTGGGTTCTATGATACATCAAATTTGATAGGTGATAGGAAATAGGAGGTAATAATGTCAATGACTGAAGATGAATATTTTTCTAACTTAAGCAATTATTGGGCTAATGAACGGTTCAATATGGCACTCGAAGAGGAATATCAACGGCAAAAAAATAGGCATTTTAGTCTCTTGGAGGAAGATTCGATATGCCCATACTGTGGAGAGCCAATCGAGGATGGAGAGGATATTATTCAACTGGATAGTAATGAAATAGCACATTTAGAATGCTTCAATGAGGAGCGGATAAAAGATGGGGAAGAACCCTTATGAAAACATTAAAGGATAAACAAAAATGAGTAAAAAAACATATAAAAGAATCAAAAATTTTTCAACTATTATAAATCCTGAAAAAACAATAGCAGAGATTGAAAAAATGTTAGCTGTTTATGGAGCGACTAAGATAATAAAACAATATAATGATGAAGGTAATCCCATTTTACTTGCTTTTATGATTCAAACTTCTCGTGGAGAAATGCCTATAAAATTGCCTATAAATATTGAAGGAGTTCAATCCGCTTTTAAAAAGCAAGTAAGTGAAAAGAAACTTCCTAAATCATATTGGGATAATAAAGAACAAGCAACAAGAACTGGATGGCGAATTATCAAAGATTGGTTGGATGCTCAATTAACACTTATAAATCTTGAAATGGTTAAAATTGAAGAGATATTTTTGCCTTATATCTATGATATGATTTCGGATAAAACTATGTATGAAGTTATAGAAGAAAAAGGATTTAATTTCCCTGCAATTGAAAGGAGATATAAATGAAAATCAAAATTACCGATGAGGAGGAAAAGTCTATAAAATGGAAAGAATATGCTGTAGGTGCTATCCATTTCGCAGATGGCATAAAAGTGAAATGGATTTCTGATGCCCTGTCTGGGATCCTAATGGAATTGGAAGGTGCGATTAGGGACTATGAATTTGATGTTAAAACTCGTGAATTCGCAGAGGATACTTTGTGGATTAGGAAAAGAGGGATAAATGAGTGATTGGACAAATTTTTACTCAACCCAATTCGAAGCATATAAAGATAAAGAGACTGGCAATATAGTTTATCTCGCTGGCCAAAATGATGAATACGAAGTAGTTTGGTTCCCTATCCATGGCCAAAGGGCAATTCTTAAGACAGGGAATTATGAGACTGTTAGGAATAAAATGATGGAAGTAATGTATGGAAAAAAGAGGAGGGATAAATGATTGCAGACATAATATTAAAAGTGGCAGAAGATGAAGCAAAAGAAGAAGGAGAACATAATTATTCAGAACGTCCTTCGTTAGCTGGACCAGAAAGGTGCTTGAGACAAATGGTCTATTGGGGGTTAAAATATCCGAGAAAGCCATTGCCAGGAAGGGCTGTAGTTATTTTCGACGATTCAAGTTGGCATGAGGAACTCACGGGAGATTGGTTGAGAAAGACATCATATAAATTGCATAGCCAACAAATGGAAGTAGAAATAAGCCCAACAATGAAAGGGCATATAGATGGTATTCTGACAGATTTATCGGGGAAAGATATTCTGCTGGAACATAAAGCGATCAATCATTTTACTTTTGGAATGTATGAAAAAGGTAAAATCTTCCCTATAGATTATATTACTCAGACTTGCTTATATCTTCTTGGATTGAATAAAATTCAACCTGAATTGATAGATGCTCTCTTATTAATCAAAAATAAAAACACTTCCCAATACTTTGAATATTATATTTCCTATGATATCAAAAATGATATTGCTAAAATCGAATATATGATGTCTTCGACTGATTGTGTAAAAATTAAGCCTGATAAGACTTTTGAAAATTTAACTCAAAATTGTTTTGATAAATTTGCAGAAGTCAATAGATGTATAAAGAATAATTTTATCCCCCCCCGGCAATATGAACGGTCTGATTGGCAATGTAATTATTGCCCTTATGGTGAATTATGCTGGGGAGGATGGGAGAATGAAATAGAACAGATGGAATCGGATGCAATTTTGGATGAAGAAATGGAGACAATAGCGAACTATTATCTCGAAACAAATCTTCATCTTAAAGAAATGGCAAAAGAAAAAGAAGAACTAAAAAAGAAAATAAAAGATAGGATGAAAGAACTTAAAGTCAAAGAAGGAATAGCCGGGAAATATATAGTCAAACTTTCAGTCAGAGAAAAAAAGGAATTCATAAGTCCAGCAAGTAAATTTGAGATGTTAAGTGTTTATCTAAAAAAGGGAGGATAGATGAAAAATATATCTAAAATGGCAAGAAGGGAATTCGAGGCATTACCAGAAAGGAAATGGGCCGAAGATATAGGAGAATTTGATTCTATGGTAATTTTACCAGCAGAAATAAACTATATATCTATTGCTAAATATTGGATTAGATATTTCGTAGCGAAGACTTTTAAATTAGAAAAACCAGAAATATGGGAAATATGGGAAATAAAGGGATTGCATGATAGCGGTTTTAGGTGTATGGATTTTGTTGCTTGCAAAGGTGAAGAACCAATTTGCAGACTATCGGGATGTAGTGATGTAATTCTTTTTAATGGGATAGGCGGGTATGGATACAATTGGGTTGAAGAATATGGTAAAATTCCTGATTTATTATCACCCATAGATTGGAATATTGATTGTTTACCTAAAAGTGGTCTATTGAGAATATTTTGTCAAAAATACAAATTAAAAATAGGAGAAGCACTTTCAAGTTTTGAATTGTTTGCTATTAAAAAGGAGGCTAAAAATGGGTAATTTCAAAAGTAGATTTACGAAAATAAAGGGAACAAGTGAGGTAAGGAGACTTCCGAGATTAGGTAAAATCAGGCTTGGTATAAAGGCAATATCCAAAAAGACTGGCAATGAATATCCAAAAGAAACATCATATTTCATCTGTCCCGATGAGGTAAAAGAGGTTTATAGAGATAAATTCCCAAATGGAGAAATAACCTCTCTCGATGTAATGTTTCCTATTAATGATCCAGAGGTAGTATTCCCTCAGGCTTATAAATATTATGGGCAAACACGGGGATTAAAGTGTATCGGGAATGGAGAAATTGCGACAAGATTCTCAGAAGACAAATCAAGTATTGAAGAAATAGAATGCCCTTGTGAATTACTTGAACAGAAGAAATGCCAACGCCGGGCTCATCTTCTTATCATATTGCCAAAAGTAAATATGGGTGGAATATATCAAATTGATATAGGTTCCTTTCACTCCATTGTGGACATCAATTCTGGCATAGATTATGTCAGAGCACTGTCACAGGAAATTTTGGGAATTGATAGATTCGCACTTATTCCATTGGTTCTTAAACGTGAACCGATAGAAACGCATTTTGAGGGTGGCAAACAGACACATTATACCTTACACCTTTATAGCACTCTAAATGCGGAGCAGTGGAATCGGATAAAAAGTGATTTCAGGATTATATCTCCAGATGAAAGGATAGCTTTGCCTCCAGTCGAAGACATTAATCCTGCTTTTGATGAAGGGGCTACAGTTGTTGAAGTTGAAGAAGAAGCCAAAGATACAAAAGAACCACAACCTCAAAAACCTAAAAACCAAAAGTTCTCAGCGAAACTTCCCGACGAAGCCAATCAATATCTAACTGTGTCCGAGATAGCCCAATGGGAAAAGTGGAATGCAGATGTAGAGGAGAAATTGACTTACGCAGAAGATGAGATTATGCACCGTAAGCATATTATTATGTCCTTTGGTGAAATGCGTCCTAAACTTCTGGCAATAATCAGAGAGATACGAAAGGATTCTATCAAATATAATTGGGAGAAATTTAAGAAAGAAATCCTATTGAATGCTGTATGGAAAGAATTGAACGAGAAAGATTCAGTGAAAGAAATAAATGAGTGGAAAATAAAGGAGGGGAAATGATTTTATTAATTATCTTGTTTACACTATCATACCAAAAGTGTGATAGTAATTATGCATATCCAAGTGTTAGGAATCCAGAAATAGTAATATATGTTGATTATTTTAATTCAAATGAAAAGGCAGATACAATTCAATATGAATTCATGACAACTCTTGCAGATTATTCAGCTATTGAATTGTATGGATATATCGACAGTCTTAAAATTGAAGCAAGAACTTATATATTTCCATCAGATACTTTATTCAATAGATGGGAATTGGTGGATGAATTTTATGAAGTAGATTCTGTTTATAGAAGTGGATTAGCATTAAATTATGGCAAATGGACAGAAATTCGTTTAATTAATCTTAGTAAATATTGGTATACCAGATGGAGAAATAGAGATTTATGGGAAAGAGAATTTACATTCAGATTTTTGATTAAATTCAAATAAAAATATAAGGAAAACAAAGGAAGAAAATTGAGAAAATATATAACAAAGAAATATCTCAATAAAATAGGAGCTTGTGGGGAAGC
>CAYZBF010000021.1:37569-37663 GCA_964476585.1 uncultured bacterium
AAATACGAATCAGAATATTAAAATATGGGATTAAGTTATTAAGGGAGGGATAATGAGAAAATATATAACAAAGAAATATCTCAATAAAATAGGA
>CAYZBF010000022.1:0-15201 GCA_964476585.1 uncultured bacterium
TAGGTATTTTTGATGAGTATATAGGCGAAATGGCGGATAACCTGGGGAAGAGGGAAGGAACTATCGGTAGATTTAAAATGTTAGGTAGCGAGGATATTGAGAAGATATACAGGATGGCGTTGTAGGGATGGGTTTTAGTCGAAAGTCCAATGTCGAGTGTCCAGTGTCCACAAGAAAGGACAGAAAACACTCTAACCCCTTATTTATAACATTATGCGATTAAAGAAAGTAGGTGGTTTTAGTATCGGCACACTCGTATCACGCCTTTCAGGGATGGTAAGAGAGATTGTATTTGCATATCTTTTTGGATCTTCTGCTTCGATGGATGCTTTTCGTGTCGCTTTCAACATACCCAATCTCTTCAGGGATTTCTTTGGGGAAGGGGGAATGAATGCTGCATTCCTTCCTGTATATTCTCTCTATAGATCTAAGGAAGGGGAGGAGAGTGCTAACAAATATCTAAACTCATTCCTTTTGCCTCTCATCATAACGCTTGTTATTGTTGTCTTTTTGGGAATTACATTTTCACCAGCGATCATTTCAGTCGTGGCGAGAGGATTTATTGGTAACCCTGATCAATTTAATCTAGCTGTCCTTCTAACAAGGATAATATTCCCCTTTTTGATTTTTATATCTCTTGCTTCTGTCATAATGGGTGTTCTAACGTATTTCGATCGTTTTTTTATCACAGGGGTATACCCAGTATTCTTTAATTTATCGGTGATTTTTTGTTCTTTTTATTTGTATCATAAATTTGGGATAATAGGTGTGGCAATAGGTGTACTCGTTGGAGGACTTTTACAGTTTCTGTTTTTATCGTCCTTTTTACCCAAAGAAGGTGTCAGGGTTAATAAACCCGAGTGGGGTCATCCAGGGGTTTTAACCTCTATTCGTCTTATAGGACCTGTCTTTCTTGCTTATGCAGCTACTCATATAAATGTCACAGTTACCTTATTCCTCGCCTCGTTACTTCCGGAAGGGAGTATTTCATATCTGAGTTACGCATATAGAATAATGCAACTACCTCTCGGAATGTTTGGGGTGGCAGTGGCAACTGTTGCACTTCCTGAACTTTCAAGAAAGATTGCAGAGAATGATTCACAGGAGAAGTCTATTCTGGAATCTCTACGGGCCGTATTTCTTTTAAGTATCCCTGCATCTTTCTTTCTTCTCGCTCTAAGATTACCTGTAATTAGCGTTATGTATGAACATGGTGCATTCAGCGCCTGGGATTCTTCCCTAACCGCTTCTATTCTTCTCTTTTACACTATAGGAATCCCATTCATTGCTGGCAATAAGGTGATACAAAATGTCTATTTTTCTAGGCGAGATGTGAAAACACCAATGAAAATCAGTTATGCGACTATGGCATTTAACATCCTTCTTGCGGTTAGTTTAATGAACATAATGGATATAAAGGGGTTAGCTTTAGCAGTTTCCATTGCAGGTATGTTTCAATTCATCCTTCTAATAAGGCCGCATTTCGAGATATTTAAGAAAATATTAACTTTCCTAGGTAAGCTCGTATTGAGCTCTATATTGGCCACCATACCTTTGATTTATATAGAGCGAAATTTCATGGCGGCTATTTCCCTTATACTAGGGTTTCTTATTTTTGGGTTGATTTTTATAGGGAGTGCTTATATATTAAGAATTGAGGAAATATGTCAGATTTTAAGGAAATGAAGAGAGCAGTAGAAGCTCTTCTATTTGTGGCTGAGGATCCCTTACGTCCTAGGAGGATTGCTGATATAATAGGCTGTTCTCCAAAGGAGATTGATAAGGTTATTGAGTTGCTTAAAAATGAGTATAAGGAAACTGATAGGGCCTTTACGATAAAATTAGTTAACAAAGGATATCGGCTTTATACGCGTTCGGAATTTTCAGAATTGATAAAAAATTTGAAGGGAAAACGTGAGCTATATTTATCAAACGCTGCATTAACAACTCTTGCGGTCATTGTTTATAGGCAGCCTATAACCCGAAAAGAAGCAGAACAGATAAGGGGTGTAGATTGTTCTGGGGTTATAAATACACTTCAGGAAGCAGGGCTCATAAAAATAGTAGGGAAAGGAGATGGTTTTGGACATCCGTATTTATATGGAACAACAGATAGATTCCTTGAAGTTTTTCATCTTGAGTCCATTGAGAATCTACCGGAGATAGAGAATGAGGATAGTGCGTTTTTTGGCGAGGGTGGGGGTCACATCTAGGAGGAAAGCGGCTGATCTAATTGAACAGGGTTTAGTAAAAGTCAACGGGAAGTTGATAAACGAACCCTGGTTAGAAGTAAATCCAGAACATGACAGTATTACACTTTGTGGAAAAGAATTAAATCTTCCAGAGAAATTGACATATATTTTAATGAATAAACCTAAAGGAGTCATCACAACCTGTTCTGATGAACATGGAAGGATGAATGTTTTTAATCTAATTGATTTGGATATTCCTGGACTTGTTCCAGTAGAGCGATTAGATGCGGATTCAGAGGGACTTCTTCTTATTATTAATGACGGTGAATTAGTCCATAAATTGACTCATCCTTCCTTTGAGATTGAAAAGGAGTACAAGGTGATTTTAGAGAGAACACCTGGTGAAGATATAAACACACTCACCAAAGGAGTAAAGGTAGGAAAAGATTCTCTAAAAGCTAGTTCAATTCTTTTTGGAGAGGGGAAAACAGTATATATCACATTAAAAGAGGGTAAAAACAAAGAGATAAGAAGGATGCTTGGAAATCTTGGTTATGTCATAGAACGTCTTATTAGAATAAGGATAGGTAATTTAGGACTCGGTAGTCTTGATTCAGGAGAATGGAGAAGACTAAAACCTAACGAAATAAATGAATTAAGGAAACTTTGTTATGGATCCTAACGAGCGTTTTGTAGCATTAGACCTTGAGACGACAGGTCTCAATCCCAACACAGAGGAGATTATCGAAATTGGTTTATTACTGTTTGAGGATGGAAAAATTGCAAATAAGTTATCCAATACAGTTAATCCAGGGAAATGTGTCTCAGATAATGTGTTGATATTGACTGGGCTAACCCAACAGGAACTAGATAAGAGCCCACCAATTACAGAGCTGCTTCCTGGAATCAAGGATTTTATTAAGGATTTGCGGTTAGTTGGACATAATATATCATTTGACATTGATTTCTTAAAAAAACGACTTTCAATTTCTAATCC
Organism: uncultured bacterium; assembly: GCA_964476585.1. Lineage (GTDB taxonomy): Bacteria > Hydrothermota > UBA3072 > UBA3072 > UBA3072 > CAYZBF01. The sequence goes on from CAYZBF010000022.1 coordinate 3,190, forward strand.
CACCTATGACACCCTTAAGCTTTCAAGAATATATCTGCCTTTTGCGAATAGTCATAAGTTGGCATACGTAGCAGAGCATCTGGATATTTACTATGAGAATGCTCATAGAGCAGAAGTAGATGCAGAAATGAGTGGGAGAATTCTTCTTAAAATCTACGAAATAATGAGTAACTTAGATCCTGAAATACTAAAAAAACAGCTTAAGTTGCTGGAGGGTAAATATGAGGAGGCAGAACTTATAAAAAAGGCGCTTAAGGATTCTTTAAAAAGAGGATTAAATAGAAAGCCTTATCCATTTGAGATCCCTGTTAACTTCCGTGATAGTAGAAAAAACGATGAGGGAAAATTATTATCTTCGGTTTCGAATTATTTCGAAAAAGAAGAATTAGAGGAGAGACCATCGCAAATAAAAATGGCAGAATTGGTTCAAGCATCTTTAAGTAATGATGAATTCTTAATAGTAGAAGCCTCTGCTGGGACCGGAAAATCACTTGCCTATCTTGTTCCAGCTATACTATATGCGAGGAGCACGGGGGAGCCAATATATATTTCGAGTTATACAAAAAATCTGCAACAACAATTATTTACTAACGAGATACCGAAAGCGGAAGAAATGACCGGATTTGGAGTCAATACTTTGCTACGAAAGGGTAAATCCAACTATTTGTGTATCTTTAAATCAAAGAGTCTCCCCAATGATATAGACCCCATTTCTCTATCAGCCTTAATCCTTTGGTCATCTCTTACCAGAACAGGAGATCTCTCAGAAATTTCTAATATTTTTAGGGAGGTGGACAGAATATTATTGAATGTAGATGAGAGTTGCAGAAAGGAGGACTGTCCCTATTATGGTAGTTGTTTTTACTATAACATGAAGAAACGGATAAAAGAAGCAGACATAATCCTTGTTAATCACCCGCTCTTTTTTACCGGAAACCCTAATGCAGAGAAAGTAATTTTTGATGAGGCTCACGAGATAGAAAATGCTGCAACCCAAGGGTACGCCATAAAAGTGAATCTGGCGGAGGTGGAAGTAGTTCTTAAGAATATTGCAAAAGAGATAAAAGGGGACTTGAGGAAGGAAGTGAGTGAACTTTTAACTATTGCAAAAGATGCATTTAGAAAGGTTGGAGAAACAGTTATTGAAGCAAGCGAACAAAGGGTAGGCTTTTACAAAGATATTCAGTTAACCTCTTTACTCTTCCTTTCTGATCGGCTTGATAAATTTCTTAAAGGTATTAAATCCAAAGATCTCGATAATACTGAGGTTTCAGGCAGATTGGAGGAAGTTATTAGCAACCTCAAAATTCTCTTGAAACAGGAGGAAGAGGATAGAGTTTTCTATTACGAAGTAGTAAATCGTCTCCGACCTATCTCGCTGAAACTTATATGTGCTCCACTGGATATTGGTTCCAAACTTGAAGAATATCTATATCCAAATCTTAGGTCTTTAGTTCTTACATCAGCCACTCTCTCGATTGGTGAATCATTTGATTTTGTAAAGAATATTCTAGGTCTTATGAGAAATGGAGACCGTTTAAAGGAGATATCCCTACCTGATACTTATAATTTTGAAGAGCAGGCCCTTACGGTCATCCCTACATATCTTTCTTTCCCTGAAGAATCAAGTTATATTGATGAGGTAAGCCGATTTATAAAGGACATAATCCTTCCGCAGAACAAAGGAACACTAATACTCTTTACCTCCTTTAATCATATTAAAGGTGTCTATCAGCTAATAAAGGAATCTTTCGAAGAGAAGGGACGTGAATTGTTAGTTCAGGGATTTGGAAAATCACGAACTAAATTACTTTCTCTTTTTAAAGGAAATAAGAACTCGGTTCTACTTGGAACAGGTTCATTCTGGCAAGGTGTGGATATTCCTGGACAAGCCCTTGAGATAGTAGTTATTGAAAAACTACCCTTCCCAAATCCCTCTGATCCTTTTATTGCTGCAAAAACATCTTATTTTGAAAGTAAAGGTTTAGGGGGATTTTCTTCATATATGCTTCCACTATCTGTGATTCGATTCAAGCAAGGATTTGGACGACTGATACGCTCAACGCATGATATGGGAATGATCTTCATACTTGATAAGAGGGTGATAAATAAGTGGTACGGTTCAATATTTTTAGAATCCCTACCTACGAATATCTCGATTGTAAACTCAACTCTCGAGGTAAATGAAGCAATTAGAGCATGGTTTAAAGAAGGCCGAGTCTATACTTCCTATAATGGTGCGGATAATTGGGAAGAGTTCTAAAAAAGCATGTTAATGATATCCTATTTGTAACAGTGGGATATACATTAGGTGGTAGCGAGAGGATGATCCAACGGATTGCTCCTTGCTTAAAAGATCGCGGTTATAATGTTAGAGTTCTTGCTTTCAAGGAATGGGGACCTATATCAGAAGGTTTAAGAGAGATGGGTATTGAATGCATTTCTCTTTTTGGGCAAGGGAGGTTTGACTACAGGATTCTATGGAGGTATTTCTTGTATTTATTAAGATTTCCTCCTGATATAATTATTGCTTTCCTTTATAGAGTATATATACCCACCAGGGTTTTGGGATGGATTCTTGGACTGCCAAATATCTCATCGGTTAGAGATGTAGAGGTGTGGATGAATCCATTAGAACGATTCCTTGATAGGTTAACCGCCCCTTTAAGTTTTGCTATCTATGCGTGTTCTCGTGCTGTCTCTTTGTTTCTTAAAGAGAAAGTGGGAATTCCAGATAAATATATTGTCACAATTCTAAATGGGATTGATACTGATGCTTACCAGATAAAGGTGGCCCGTGATAAAAAATTAAGGAACTTAGGCCTGGAGGTGGATAAATTTGTTGTTGGAACAGTGAGTCGACTCCACGAGCCAAAGAAAGGGATCAAATATTTATTGGACGCATCACATCTACTACAGAAGGAAATGGATTTCCAATTACTTATAGTGGGGGAGGGTAGGGATGAAAAGCAACTAAAGGAAATGGCAAAAAAGATGGGAATCAATGCTACCTTTCTGGGTAAAAGAGAGGATGTTCCAGAGCTACTTCAGGTGATGGATGTTTTTGTTCTCTCTTCTCTCTATGAAGGACTTCCTGTATCTCTTCTGGAAGCCATGGCATCTGGTCTTCCAGTCGTTGTCACAAATGTGGGTGGAATGCCAGAGGTAGTAGTGGATGGGAAAACCGGGTTTATTGTCCAACCCGGAAGAGCAGAAGAGTTAAGTGAGCGAGTTAAGGAATTGCTTTTAAACAAAGAGTTGAGAAGGAGATTTGGGAGTGAAGGTTTCTTAAGAGTTAAAAAGGAGTTTTCACTTGATAAAACAGTTAGTGAAATTGAACAACTATGGAGAAACAGCGAAAGTCGCTTCATCCTTCCACATTTCCCTTGACATAGATTGTCAACTTTGGTAGATTGTTTTAAATGAGAAAGAGGAGTTAAAGATGGGTAAAGAAACTATCTTAGTTACTGGTGGAGCTGGTTTTATAGGTTCTCATTTAATAGAACAGTTACTACAAGAAGGATATCAGGTGATATGCCTGGATAATTTTAATGATTATTACGATCCCAAATTGAAGGAACAGAATATCTTAAGCGTTTTAGAAAATCCAAATTTTGAATTAATCCGGGGTGACATCCTTGATATTAAACTCTTGCATCATATATTTAAAGGAGAAGGACTCAAGACTCTTGACTCTGGACCCTCGACTATAATTCATTTAGCCGCTATGGCAGGTGTTCGTGCTTCGATTGTCTCTCCAGATGTGTACATTGAAGTGGATGTGAAGGGAACGCTTAATCTACTGGAAATGGCACGGGTTTATGGAATAAAGCAATTTATATTTGCATCCTCATCCTCCGTATATGGTATAAATGATAAGATTCCTTTCTCTCCCCAAGACCCACTTCCTCTTCAAATATCCCCATACGCTACAGCAAAGAGGTCTGCTGAGTTGTTCTGCATGACCTATCATCATCTATATGACATTCCAACAACGATACTCCGATTGTTTACAGTTTATGGACCAAGACAGCGACCAGATATGGCTATTAGAAAGTTTATTGGTCTTGTATTCGAAGACAAACCTTTAACTGTATATGGAGATGGGATATCAAAACGAGATTATACGTATGTAAGTGATTGTATTCGTGGTTTTATGGCAGCGCTTAAGAAACCAATGGGTTTTGAAATATTCAATCTAGGAAGTGGGAAAACAATACAGTTAAGGGAATTGATTGATCTGATTAAGAAAACAACAGGAAAAGAAGTGAGAATAAAACGCTTTAAGGAACAAGCAGGTGATGTTCCTATAACCTATGCAGATATTACAAAAACAAGAAAATTATTAGGATATGCAACAGTAGTTTCTATGGATGAAGGAATAAGAAGATTTGTTGAATGGTATAAAGATGAATACAAAGAAAGGAATGAGAAATGAAGATTCCCTTGCTTGATTTATCTCGCCAATATAATGTAGTAAAGGAAGAAATTAATACATCTATCAAGAATGTGTTGAATTCCCAGTGTTTTATCCTTGGTAAAGAAGTAGACGAACTCGAGAGGAAAATAGCCAAGTACTGTGGTACAGACTTTGCAATTGGTGTTGCATCTGGTACTGATGCTCTATTACTATCTCTTAAGGCTCTGGGAATTGGGAAGGGTGATTTTGTCATAACCACTCCCTTTACATTTTTTGCTACAGCTGGTGCAATTCATAACGCAGGAGCCACTCCAGTTTTTATTGATGTAAAAAGAGATACATATAATATTAACCCGGAAGGATTCCAGGAGTTATTGGATAGTAAATCTTTCCATCGCCAAAGATTTAGTATTGATAATTCGAGAATAAAAGCCATCATCCCGATCCATCTATATGGTCAAATGGCTGATATGGATGCTATTATGGATATTGCACGGGAATATGGCATAGCAGTAGTAGAGGATGCTGCTCAGGCTATCGGATCAGAATATAAGAGGAAAAGGGCTGGTTCTATCGGCGACCTTGGTTGTTTCTCCTTTTTCCCAACAAAGAACCTTGGAGGTTATGGAGATGGAGGGATGATAACTACAAGAGATGAGATGTTAGAAGGAAAACTAAGGAAATTAAGAGTCCATGGAGCTGGCAAAGGGTATTATCATTCAATGATTGGTTATAATAGCAGATTAGATACGCTACAGGCTGCTGTACTTTTAGCAAAACTACCCCATCTGGATGATTGGAATAACAAAAGGGAAAGAAACGCAAGATACTATTCGAAGCACCTAAAGAATATAAAAGGGATAGAAACTCCCAAGGTATCTGAAGAAAGGAAACATATCTATCACCAATATACAATTCGTATTAAAGGCTGCAGGCGAGATGAACTTCAAAAATACTTAAAGGAAAAGGAAATTGGGACAAAGGTCTATTACCCATTGCCTCTGCACCTGCAGGAATGCTTCCAGAAACTTGAATACAGAAAAGGTGATCTACCGATATCTGAAAAGGCAACTAGTGAGGTTTTATCCCTTCCAATATTTCCTGAATTGACAGAAGATGAAATTGCTTATACCTGTGATTCAATAAAGGAGTTCTTCTTACAATAATATGCAATGAATAAACATAGATCCAGGGTATGCATAATATCATTTAGTGATCTTAAAAGTGATCCACGTGTAAGAAGACAAATTTGCGCTCTTAAACATAGATATGATGTTACAACTCTGGGATTAAAGAAAAGCGAGATCAATGGGGTAAGAGAATTTGTATTGTCTGATGATAGAACCAGATATGATAGAGTTAGGAGTCGTTTGAGATTCTTTTTGGCTCGATTATTTAAAGATTTGTACCCTGATTATATTAAACTAAAATATCCCATTAAAGCTGTCATGGAAATACTATCCGATGAAAAATTTGACCTTATAATAGCGAACGGATTGGAGGCTTTAATTGTTGCAGAGAGAATTGCTGTGAGGGATGGTGCAGGGGTATTACTGGATGAACACGAATATGAAGCAAGACGGATTGAAGACCACTGGTTTCACCGACTATTTATAAATCCTTATAAGGATTTTCTATGCAGGAAATATCTCTCTCTTGTAGACTCAATGATTACAGTATCTCCTGGTATTGCAGATGAATTTGATAGATGCTATGGAGTAAAACCAGAGGTGATTTTAAATGCACCGGAGTATAAAAAGATTAAGTTAAAAAAAGTTAAGCCTAACAATATACACCTCATCCATCAGGGTCTTGCTCACCCCAGCAGAAAATTGGAGGATATGATTCATACTATGGCACTTCTTGAGGAGAGGTTCCACTTAACTCTAATGTTGGTTATCAGAGATACTGGATATTTTAATTATCTTAAGAGATTAAGTAATAAGGTGTGTCCAAACCGAGTAGATTTCACGGATCCGGTTCCCTTTGACGAAATTATATCAACAATCTCAGAATACGATATTGGACTGATCGTACTAAGACCAACTTCATTCAAACTCAAACATGCACTCCCGAACAAAATTTTCGAATCTATTATGGCAGGGTTAGCCGTAGTAATTGGTCCATCTCCTGAAATGAAGAATATAGTAGAAGAATTTAACTGTGGGTTTGTATCTGGTTCATTTGATTTACGAGAAATCGGTAGATTGATAAATAATCTAACGCCTGAAGAAATTATGGAGAGGAAGAGAGCAGCTCTTGAAGCTGCAAAATTTTTGAATGCTGAGCAAGAATTGAAAAAACTCCTTAGAGTTGTAGAAGAAATATTGTCTAAACAAAAATAAAATTATGAATATTATAAAGTATAGCAAATCGAAGTTGGTTCACTTAATGCCTAAATGGTTGAAAGGCATAATCTATAAAATATGGAGATTCTACTGGCACTCAAAAGTGAGATTACTTCCAGGGAAATACCATGTTGATCCTTATGCAAAAGATGAGACGATATACCTAGACCCCAACAAGATCATATATGCTGTAAAGAAAGGGTTTGACATCTATCGCTGCAAGGGAAGGGTAATTGGAGGTAATTGGGATAAGAGTGTAATAAGATTCGATGAACTTGATTTCTTCACATCCTTCAAGGGAAGAATCGAAAAGAACCTTGATTGGGAGGAGACCGAATATTATAAAAGAGTGTTGAAACAAATAAGGAAAGGTAAAGTAAAATGGGCATGCAAGAGTAAAGAAGAGTTGGACAAAAGATGTTCCAAATTAGATGAGATATGGAGAGATATGAAGGAGTATGGCTACAAGAAAGGATGGAATGAAAATGAAGTCACTGTGAATATTGGGAGAAATGGAGAACTTCTTTTTAACAACGGAAGGCACCGTCTTACCTTTGCTAAGTTCTTAGAAATCAATAAGATTCCTGTAAAAATTACAGTCCGACATAAAGAATGGGTAGCATTTAAAAATGAGATATTTGAATATTCTAAGAAATTTGATAACAAAGTTTATGCCCCTCTAATCCATCCTGACTTAAGACACATTTCCAGTCATTATGGTGATACCAGATTTAGGATTATTAAAGAACATCTAACGGTTAAGGGTGGAACTTTACTTGATATTGGATGTCATTGGGGATACTTCTGTTGCAAGTTTGAAACCGAAGACTTTGACTGTTATTGTGTGGAGAAAAGCAAACTTAACCTTTATTTCTTGAAGAGACTAAGGGAGATAGAGAATAAGAGATTTAAAATTATCCCAAAATCAATATTCGATCTTCCTTCTGATATTCCATCTAAATATGATATAATCCTTGCACTTTCCACCTTCCACCATTTCATAAAGAGAGAAAAAACTTATAAAAGACTCGTTAAATTCCTGCAGAATCTAAAGGGCTTAGAAATGTACTTTGAACCTCATAACCCTGAAGAACCTCAGATGTATGGAGCATACAAGAATTTTAGCAATGATGAGTTTGCTGAATTTATTGTTCAAAATTCTTCTTTTACAACTTTTGAAAGGATAGGATTCTCAGAGTATAGAAGACCTATTTATAAGATATCTTAAATGACTAAAGCGATGTCTTTGAAGCGTATCTTGATGATTGGTCATGTTGATCTTGCAAGGGATGATGCACCAAAGGTTCACTTTTCAAATCTTGCAAGAGAATTCCGGAAATTTGGAGCCAATGTCAGATGTGTTCTATATACTCCAGTAGAAGCAGGGTATGAGCAAATAGGTAATGATGTAACCGTGAAATTCATACCCAATCCTTTAATCGGAAATATTCTCGGAAGGGCTATCAAATATTTACTGGTTATTCCTTTTATAATATTGGAATTCATAAGATTTAGGCCCAATATGATATATTTCCGTTTTTCTCCTCCAGTTCTCCTTTATCTACTGGTGGTAAAGAGCTTAAAGCTCCTTTCTTTTAGATTCAAAGTTATCCTCGAATTTGATGATTGGCTTCCAGAACAGAGAGCAATTCAGGGGGAAAGCCCCCTGAAGGTCGGAGTTATTAAAAATCTACAAATAGGAACTGCAAGATTAGCAGATTATATAAGAGTTGTAGTGCCTGGAATAAAGAAAAAACTGTTATTCTATGGAGTGAATGACAGTAAGATAGCAGTTATCGGTAATGGTACAGATATAGAACACTTTTATCCAATAGAAAAAAGGGAAGCAAAGAAATTAATAGGAGTGAGTACTGATTTTCTTTATGTTGGTTTCATTGGTAATTTTGCTATATGGCAGGGATTAGATTATTTTATCCAAGCAATCCCCAATGTGTTAAAAGTACATAATAACACTCGTTTCATCCTGGTAGGTGATGGGCCTGAAATGCCAAAAATACAAAAGGAAATCTCTCAATTTAAGAATAAAGAAGTACTTCTTACGGGTAGAGTTTCATATAAAGAAGTAGGAAAATATATCAATGCCTTTGATGTTGGTGTTGCACCTTTTATTGAGGAGCGTAATGCCTCTATAGGTTTATCCCCCTTAAAGATCAAGGATTATGCTGCCTGCGGTGTTCCTATTGTTACATCTCGTATAGAGGGTTTAGAGATGGTGGAAAAGGAAGATATTGGTATATTAGTTCCACCGGAGGATTCAGAAGCCCTGAGTGAAGCAATAATAAAACTCCTGAAGGACCCACAGATGAGAGAAAGGATGGGTAAAAAGGGCAGAAAGATAGCAGAGGAAAAATTTTCATGGAATTTGGTCATAAAACAAATCCTAGGGCTAGTATTTTAAGTCAGATCTTAAGTGGTAGAATAAAAAATGGAGAGTGGATTCCTGTTCTCCTTTGTGCTTTTCCAATAATCGCGACAGGATTATATAAAGGCGGGGAAGCAGCCATAGCAATCTATCTACTGGGATTATATATAGTATTTCTCGTCTCCTGGGGTTTCATGCGGGAAAATAAGATTATCATTGAAAAGAATATATTCTTCGTACCAATTGCCATTTTTGTAGTTAGTTCATTCATAGCTACAATTTTCTCTCCTGCATTTTTTTCATCTATTCCGGGTTTCATTGAATATTTTTCCTATTTTCTATTTTTCCTATCGTTACTCATCTTAAAACCAGGAAAAAAGAAATTCCTTCTACTTATATTTATTTTTAGTTTAGTGGAGTTAATTGTTTGTTTTACAGAGATAAAAGGAGCTCGCGTAAGTGGAACTTACAACTATGCCAGTTACATTGTAATTCCACTTTTCTTTGGCTTGTTGTATAGTTTCAGTATAAAAAGAAAAACAATAAAGTTCATTTTGATGGCCTTATTCCTTGGCACAGCTCTCCTTACTGGTTCAAGAATCGTATTCGTCCTAATACTCACTCTTCCATTTTTAATTTTTGAAAAGAAAATATTATGGACTATTGTTCCTGTTTTAATATTGGCTGCCCTTCTAATTCCAAATCCCGTTGGGAGGAGGATAAAAGGTAAGGCTGATATTTATTCCTACCAGAGACCAAACCTGTGGAAACAGGCAATAAAGACAGCTTTGGATAGACCAATTACAGGATGGGGGCACAGAAATTTTGAAAAGGTTTCTCTAAAATATAATTTTCCAGTGAAAGGTAGGTATGCAAGAGCTGCGAAGATAGCCCATAACCAATTTCTCCAGTACTTTGCAGATGGAGGAATTATTTTTCTATTCGCATATATGTTATTATTTTATGTATTCTTTTTGAACTTTAGAAATATGAATAGAATGGAAAGAACTTTCATTGCATTAATATTAATCCATTCCCTTTTCGATAATCCAATCTATCTGCCAACAAATTTCCTTATGTTTTTGAGTGTCCTTTACATATCTGGTAAAAAGAACCAGGAATATCATATAAATCTATCCCATAGCATTAGAAGGCTTATCCCATTACTTGCAATAATCTACCTGTTGCCCCTTTTCTCAAATTATATAGTAAAGCGGGGTGAGAGAGCCTTTCGAAGTAAAGATTTTGAAAAGGCTTCATCCTTTTTCTCTATAGGAGAGGCCCTATGGCCAATCCCTCGTAATACACTTGCTCTCTCAACTGTCTACGAACAATTCTTTTTGGACACAAAAGAAGTAGATAATTTGTACTATGCATTCCACTTTTATCAAAGAGCGATGGAGAGTGATCCTTTGGATTGGAAGATTCCAGTTGAAACTTATAAATTCTTAATGAGGAATAAGAAAAATGTTGGGGTTAAGGATCCAGCTAAATTCCTCGAAAAAGCAATTGAGTTAAATCCCAAAGAAAGAAAATTATATGAAATGCTTATCGATGAGTATCAAAAGGAGGGTAGGATAGAAGAGATAAATATGATTCGCCTTGAAATGCAAAAGACCTCCGGACCCTCGGACCCATCCAAATTTTTAGACACTGATTTACACTGATTATTCATTGAAGAGATATAAAAGTTCAGAGTTCTGAGTACTGGGTTCTTAGTTGGATTATCGTGGTATGTGATAAGTGATAAGTGGTCAAGTGCCGAGAGTCTAGCGTCCAGTGTCAAGAGTCCCCTACCACTTACCCCTTAATCCCTGCTCATCCTAACTTATTCTCTCCTAATCCTATCCTAACCATTCAACTATTTAACTAAATTATTCCTCTCCTGACCTTGGACATCGGACTAATAAAACATTTGACTATATTGTTTGACTGGTGACTGTAGACTAATGACTGATTAATAGATATTAGATAATTTTCGGTGTAGTTTATATTTCTCGATGTCTATCTCTTTATATCCTTGAACACTCTGTTCCAGATCAATGGTAACGATTTCCCCACTCTGAAGCCCTACCATCTTTGGCCTCGTCGGAGATTCTTTAAGGATCTCATAAGCATGACTTGCAAATTCTACTGCTAACATTCTGCTCCTTCTTGTTGGTGAGCCGCCTCTTTGAATGTATCCAAGGATAGATTCCCTTACTGTGGCGCCAGTTTTAACTTTTAAGAATTTAGCTATCTCTCTTTTGTTTGATACAGCTTCTGCAACTACAATTATTGCATTCGTCTTTCCTCTTGCCCTGGCCTTTTTTAATCCCTTTGCAATCTCCTCAAGAGGTGGTTCAACCTCCGGGATGAGTATTGCTTCAGCTCCAGATGCAATACCTACTTCAAGTGCAATAAACCCTCTTTTTCTCCCCATGACCTCTACTACAAAGATACGTTCAAAGGAAACAGCGGTGTCTTTAATCCTGTTAATCGCCTCAAGTGCGGTGTTACAAGCAGTATCAAAACCTATAGTTTCTTCGGTTCCATAGATGTCGTTATCAATAGTGGCTGGTATCGAGACGATTGTTATCCCGGATATATTAGCAAGATCAAGAGCACCTCTGAAAGATCCATCACCACCGATTACAATCAGTCCCTCTATACCCTTATTTTTTATATTCTTACTGGCCTTTTTTAAAATTTTCTTTTCCTTAAAGGAGTCCAATCGTTCTGAATGTAAAATAGTTCCACTAACTCCCATAAGCCAGTTAAAGGATATCTCTTTCATCTCACAAAAATCAGCATCCACAAGACCCCTGTAGCCATCGTTTATCCCAATGATATTCTTCTTCTCGTTTCGGGAAAGACGAATG
>CAYZBF010000022.1:15211-37413 GCA_964476585.1 uncultured bacterium
CCCCACCTGGAGTTATTATTCCTAATCTCTTCATGATAATTATAGTATGAGCAAACTCTTTTTTGTCAAGCCAAGAGGAAGACTCCCTACCCCACATTTTTCCAAAATACCACCCTGATAATAAATCGCAGAGAACCTGTCTGCCGCGGTTTCAGTACAGGTAAACGCAGAGCCTAACCACTCTCCTTTAATTTTAGGTCCTTTCAGAGAACAATTGGAGTAGTGCAATTTATTTCGTGCATAGGTAGAAACGTATTGCTATACGCTCTACTGCTCCTTTAGACAATTGTAGGAGCAGGTTTTGGAGGCTGGCTCATAATCTCATTGCGAGGAACGAAGTGGTTGCTTGTCTAATGAGCACCCTTGAATGAATAAAATGGGAACCGTTGCAAGATATTCAGTGAAAGAAGGGAGGTTTTGACCCAGTCTCAGCCGACTGTGTTTAGCTAATGTTGGTGAATGTCTTTTCCGAGTTCTCTTTAAAGTAAAAATGTTGGTTCTTTGGCCTCTTTGTCTCTGGGCCAAACTAAAAGTTATCGTTTAAGAACTGATAATATATATCTTTTATAAAGTTTAAAATCAGACCTTTGAACGAATACAGTTTTTATTATTGAGTTACCTGATATCTTATTATAAAGTAGTAATCTTCCTATCGTCTGGATAATATAGGAAACCGTCGAGGCTAGAGCTGCTCCTTCTATGCCCAGGGTGGGAATCCATAGAATATTTAAGCATATATTAACACTAACTGTGAGTGCTGACATATATGTGTTCAAAATAGGTTTTCCTCGCCCTGCAATATCGTTTGCCAATACACGAGAGATGCTGAGGGCTACAATTCCTGGCAAAAGGAGTTGTAAAGGACGCACACTGGCCAAATAGGCCTCTGAGTAAAGGAGTAAAATTACCCATCTACTCAAAAAATAGATGAAGATTGCTCCAACAAATGTTATAAAAAGGACATTTCGACTCACAATAGGAGTAAACTCCTTTTTCTGCTTTTCATCCTTTTCAGAAGATATTCGGGGAAAAAGAACAGTGCTAGCCGACCTTGATACAAGCCAGAGCCTTTCCGCTATTCCAACTGATATAGAGTAATAACCAACCGCTAACGGATTTATAAAAAAGTTCACCAAAAACATATCAAGACGATAGTTAAGAAAAGCGAGCATATTACCGGTATGAGCTTTGATGCCATAGAGAGTGGTATCTTTAATATAATCTTTATCCAACCTACAAACAATCCCTCCTGAAAATTTAACAATCCACCAGAAAGCAATAATTACAGCCAATAATGTTGCAATAATTCTTGCAGAAAGTCCGCCAATCACGCCGGTTTTAAAGCCAACAAGCATAATCACTACCAGGATTAAGGAGAAAAGTTCCCTGGAAATCGCTACCAGGTTGTATTTTACAATTTTCTGAATCCCCAAAAGTATATTGATTAGATAGATATACATCAATGACATTGGAATCAGTCCAAGGGAAATGAACAAATATAGACTGGGAATTCCCTCCAGAAAGAGCTCGCGAAAGAAAATAACAATGATTATACCAACAAGAATTGCAATCCCACTGATTATAGTTCCTATAATTAAGTTGTTGCCTAATATTTTTTTTAGGGCATATTTCCCTTTGCCAGTGTAATAAACAGTTGCCGATCCAATTCCCAATTGGGAAAAAGCAACTAGCAATGATGGAAGCAAAATAGAAAGGGAGTAAATCCCCTTGTTTTCTGGCCCTAAAATGCGGGCAATTATGATGGAAATAGCTAGCCCAAGGATAAAGCTAAAAACCCGGGCTATGAATGTATAAGTTGTATCTTTAGCAAAGTGAGCCATTCTAAATACTTTTCCGAAGAATGTTAAGTAGATCTATCAACTCTGCATTCTCTCGGTGAACACTAGAGTAGTAAAAATCCCCTACACCAAAGTCTTTAATGGCTTTAATATTCCTCCATATAAGCATTAAAATGTAAGCTATAACAAATATTTCTAAGTTCATACTTATACCTAATTCATCACAATAAGTAGTAAAAACCTCTTTGAAGATTGGGCGTCCAGATAGAATAACTTCTTCAATGGATTTGGTCAGATTATCACCGTGCTTTATCTTATACGCTCGTGCAACTAGATGTAGAACATCTAAGCCTGCTAACCCTGCATCTGAGGAAAAATTCCAGTCTATTACACCTCGCACCATTACAAACCTTTTATCGAATATGATATTTCCCAGATGAAAATCGTTATGACTAAAAACGCAAGGAATCTCATCTACTATCAACCTGTTCTCTAAATAATCCTCTGCCCAATTTAGAACATTACGAGCTAGGTTATCCCATGGAAAAGAAATAATAGTTTTATATTTCTGTCTAGTCATAGATAATTCATTATTGACGTCTATCTTTATAGTTACCTTGTGAAGTTTCTGTATAAATTTTAAAGATTCCCAGATAATTTCTTCAAAACGCGGATCAGAATTAGATAGAATAGAGCCAGGGAATCCTTCGACAAATTCTTCTATGAAGTAATGCACATTCCCTTCAGAATTGATTCGCAATGGCTTAGGGATATGAGTAGCAATCGAGGGATAGTTGTTATAAAGGTAAGTAATGTTCTTATAATGATTCATTAGATGTTTCTGGGCTGCTATTGATAATGGCAACTTGATTAGGACAATCTTATTGGTATTTCGAGCAATGTTATTCATCTTTACGGTAACACATTTTACCGCAAGAACCTCGGTCTTTGTTACTATGCATCTCTCAATTTCAAACCGACATTCGGGAAACTCCTTTAAAAGTATTTTTTCAATCAATCCACCATACTTACTTTGACCCGCAATAAAAGCAAAAGACGGAGCAAAATGTGGAAATCTGATCAATTGCTTTCCAAATGCCTTTACTTTAGCAGCAAATCTCCTTGGAATCTGTCTCGTTTCCACTTCGTGTAGAGAGTTCACATTTTTTACATTTATTAAAAACCGTGGATAACGATAGATAGGGTAAGCAATAAACGCATTAACATTAGGGAAACCGGAACTCCGAAGCATACTCAAATATTGATAATAAGAATATGTATAAGTACGGTAAGCCTTTCCTTTCTTTATTCGGGAATATAAATCTGCTATTCTTCTCGGCAAGATGGACCCGAATAACAATCCCGAGTGGTCATCTGGTTTTCCTAGAAAATACCGATAATTATATCGATTCTCAATGGCGAGGTATAACTTCCCTTCCCGCTTAAGTATCCGCCTTATTTCTTGTAAGTAATTTAACTGCACTTGCATTGGATTACCCTCAAAAGATAAAGCCACCCACTCTAAAACTCCATTCATAATAACTATATCAAAGAAATCATCCGGGTATGGTAAATGCTGTAAATCACCGGCACAGGCAACAAATAAGTTCTTGAGGCCTCGTGAATCTGCCCATTGCTTTAAGAACAAAAGACGTGGAAGGGTTAAATCCAATGCATGGATTTCTGATACATGGTTACTGAGATTTAGGCTAATTGTTCCCCAACCACACCCTAAATCCAAAACATTAAATCTTTTTTCCAATGGTAGTAAAAATTTAAAAGCTGCGCGCCGCTTATCCTTAATATATTTTATAAGGGAATCTCTTTTCGCAGATGGCTGTTTCATTAAGAATTGGTAGAACCCCTTTTCCCAATCTGAGTTCTCTTTTATGGAATGTAGCAAATTCCTCATTTCTTCTTCTGATATTTCCCCATAATAATAGTTTTTATCCTTAGCAAATATTGGTATATTGTCTTCGATCTTGAAGTAATGACCTAATTTACAAACTATTGTTTCTTTAGAGTCAACAAAGAATAGAGGACTAAGACAGATGGGGCAACGATAATGACTAGGAAAAAAATTCATAAATAATCTTCACCACGATTTCGCTTCCTGTTAATTATTTCTTGATAGATTCCGTTAAATTGCTTCCCAATAGCTTCAAAACTGTATCGTTTCTTTACATATTGAACGATTTTTTCAGAGGAGTAATCCCGATAGTGCTCCAGCATATAATCGATAGCATCAGATAAAGTATTTGAATCTTTAGTGCTCACTAACATTCCAACATCATCGTTTACAATCTCGTTAGGACCTCCCCTATCGGTAGCGATAGCAGGTATTCCTGAAGCAAAAGCCTCAATAAGTACTATCCCGAAAGTTTCACTTTCACTAGGCAAAACAAAGAAATCCGATTCTCTCATAAATTGTGCTACTTGTTCTTTGTTTTTAAGCCCATGAAATCTGACTTTATCATCAATTCCAAGTTCATAAGCGTACCTTTCATAGTCCTTTCGATAAGGCCCATTTCCTACTATGTCCAGAACAAAGTCATTTCGCTTTTTACTTAGAGTTGCAAGGGCACTCAGCAAATATGGTACACCTTTTATGGAGTTAAGCAAAGCAACCAGAAGTATCCTCTTGAGGTGGTGGTTCTTTTTATTGGGATTGGGATGGAAAATCTTGATGTTAACTGCATTTGGAACTACTTTAAAATCATTCTGTACCCCATACGCTTGTATATGTTTGATAAGATATTCGCTAACAGGCATTATCAAGTCGGCTCTATTCATTGCGAAACGAGCCTTCAGTATTTTTAAACCCTTGATCATCCTTCTAGGAAAACTGCTGAAGTGTTCTGAAATAACCACTGGTATTTTATATAACTTTCCCAATAGAACTGCTGACACACCAGCCGAATAAACATTTGCATGTATTACATCTGGCTTGAATCCTTCTTTGAGTAACTTCCGGAAAGCACTAAGCATACCCCAAAGGTAGATTAAATAAGTGGTTTTGGGAATCGGTGATTTACGATATCGTAGGCGCAAAATGCGAAATCCATCCTCTACATTATCATCAATTTTGTAGAATCCCTGCCGAATTGAAGGATCGATATCTTCTCTGGCAAGCACTACTATATCATTATATAATGATATTGCTTTTGCGTGTTCCCTTAAAAAAATGCCAGATACTGGATTCTTTCTCGATGGATATCGCCAAGCAATGAACAAAATCTTAAATCTTCCCATTTAGAGTACTCTTGCCCAAAATTTATTTATTATCCATATTTTTATTTTATTATCGAGCATTCATCTGATTAAAAATAGGAGTTTATTTATAGTGAACATAACTAAATATATAAATTTACCCCCTATTTGCAAGTCACTTTTTTATATCAATTTCTATTTCCCTCACCATTTTTTTCGGCACAGATTTTCACTAATCAAGACTGATTTTTTTACCCGTAACGTCTTTCTTTCACTTGAATCCTTGAACCCTGGACCCATTAACTACTTCCTTTCGAACTCTCGTGCGATTAATATCGGAGAATCACACCTGTTCGCCCTTCAAGACGCGCACTTATTGTTATCATAGTATTTTAACTAAGTCTTGACAGGTGGTTGAAATATTTGTATATATTTACATTAATGAAAGAGAATGACAATTTGCTAGAAAAAGGTAAAGTAAGGGTAAAATTCATCTCGAATCATAACGAAGCAGTTATATCATATTCTAACTTGTGTATAAATTAAAATGTTTGATAAGTAATTTTCATTTCTTGTAGAGCTGGTTAGTGTTTTTCAAATGAAAGGAGAAAGGATAGATGAACTTTGGAATTATCGGGGCTGGGAACTGGGGTTTAAATCTAATCAGGAATTTTTGCAAGATACTTTCTGTAGAGAAAGTAATCGTCTGTGACATTGATAGAAAGAGATTATCAAAGGTAAAGTCTGAATACCCTGGTATAAAAACAACAGAAAATTTAGACACTATTTTAAATGATAATAAAATAGAAGCAGTTGTTATAGCAACACCTGCAGGAACTCATTATGACATCGCAAAAAAAGCGCTTTCACGTGATAAACATGTTTTCGTTGAAAAACCAATCACAATGAAAGTTAAAGAAGCAGAGACGCTGATCGAGATATCAGAAGAACAGAACTTAACGCTTATGGTTGATCACATCCTAGAATATCATCCAGTGGTTTTGAAATTAAAAGGTTTGATAGATAAGGGGGTACTGGGGAAAATCTACTATATCTATAGTCAGAGAGTCAATCTTGGAGTAATCCGTCCAAATGAGAATGCACTATGGAGTCTTGGTCCACATGATATATCTGTATACCTCTATTTACTAAATGAAGAGCCTGATGTGATAACCGCTACTGGGGGTGTGTATATACAGAATAAGAAAGATATAGAAGATACAGTTTTCCTCCATCTACATTTCCCCTCAGGGGTAGATGCCCACGCACATCTAAGCTGGCTTGATCCAGATAAGATAAGAAAGTTAACCATAGTAGGTAGTAAAAAGATGGCTGTATTTGATGATATGGAACCGAGGAATAAGTTAACTATCTTTGACAGAGGTGCGGAATGGACAGAGGAAGGTGGAGTCGGTGTTCGTTACGGAGATATTCATATTCCAAGTATACTATTAAAGGAACCACTGAGAGAGGCCTGTGAGCACTTTCTCGAATGTATAGAAGAGGGTAAAAAACCACGGAGTGATGGTTTTGATGGACTTAGAGTTATTAGAATACTGGAGAAAGCACAGAAAATATTAGAAAGGAGAAATGAAAGATGAGTTATTTTGTTCACGAATCATCATACATTGATGAAAATGTAAGGATAGGGGATAGAACAAGAATCTGGCACTTTTCTCATGTAATGTCCAACGTTGTTATAGGGGAAGGCTGCATTCTGGGGCAAAATGTCCATATAGGTCCAAATGTAAAAATAGGTAACAATGTTAAGATACAGAATAATGTATCAGTCTATGAAGGAGTAATATTAGAAGACGATGTTTTCTGTGGTCCTTCTATGGTTTTTACTAATGTAGGGACACCAAGATCTGCATATCCAAAGGATAGTAGCGAATACCTGAAGACCCTTGTAAAGAAGGGAGCTTCAATTGGTGCAAATGCTACTGTTGTTTGTGGAATAACCCTTGGAAGAAACTGCTTTGTTGGAGCTGGTTCTGTTGTAACAAAAGATATTCCAGATTATGCATTAGTCTACGGCGTTCCAGCCGAAATAAAAGGATGGATGTGTGAATGTGGAAATAAACTTTCCTTTATCAATGACAAGACAAAGTGCAGTAAATGCAGTCGTGTATATCAAAAAATTAGTGAAGAAAAAGTAAAACTGTTCAACTAATCTATTAATTCGATATAATCCCGAAATTCTTATTTGTGTTCTCCTGAAAAATATATAAACATACCTTTCTCTGTAGCCAACTTCCTATTACAATTTTAAAGGGAAAATAATAGGGTAATCAGTTGAATATTCATCTTGACAATATTTTTTTTCAGATTATATTAAATCTAAAAAGGGGCCGTAGCGCAGTTGGAAGCGCGTCTGACTGGCAGTCAGGAGGACACGGGTTCGAGTCCCGTCGGCTCCAAAAATAAGGGGGGTAGAGTTTCTTTATGCGAAAATTTGTTATATTTTTTGTCCTTTGTAGTTTGATCTTAATTTCGTGCGGTGGAGATGATATCTTCGCAGGGAAAGCATACAGGCTACGTGCCGAGCAGGGACTTAAAGAGATACGAAACGCCTTAGTTGCATACAGAATAAGTAGTGGGCAGTATCCAGATGAAAAGCATTGGCAAGAAGAGTTACTCCCATACTTTAGAAAGGAAAGATCGCCTGACCCCCAATGGGTAACTAAACGAAAGATGCGCGTGATGAGTGCAAAGAATAATATCAGTCAGGTAAAGGGAATACTGAGGGAGTTAAAGCGAAAGATCTATTATGCTGATACTACTCTTCAAGCAAATATTATGGAATTTCTAGGACCAATTGATTCTGCCCTAACCCTTGCAGAATATGAGGTTACTGAGGCCAGAAGATATGATTATCGAGATATAAACCCTGAGTTGAAGGGTTTTTATGAGTTTACTTCTAATCTGAATCTCCCATTGGAAAAAAGAAAAATTGTAGAAAGGATGGAGAACCAGTATACACAACTGAACGATGAGATAAATGAATTAGAAATTAAAATGACTGGAGAGGATACAACCTTTAATAAGGCTGTAGAGAATGTCGCTAAGGTGATGAAAGACCTTATCAAGAAAAGTCTCTTGGAAGTTCAAGGCAAATCAGTTCCCTCTGCTGAGAGTTTAACTGTTCATTCCGATGTTATTGAAAATCTGACTTTAAGATTGAATCCTAAGAAAGATTCACTTCTTATGAAAGATTTGAAGAAGTTAGATGAAAGAATAACGAATTATACACGAGGAAAAGATAATATAGAATTCCTGGGTTATTTGAACGAACTTAAAAAAAAGTTACCTGCATCCATAAATCTCTTTAACAACTACTACAACAAAGATAGAGAGATTGCTATGGAAGCAAATAAAGTGCTCAACGGGTATGCAGCTCTCGTTAATCTCCGCTCCCTTGTACACTTTTTTGTGGGCCAGAATGATAGTCTACCTAAAGGAAACCTTTTTGTTATATTTAAAGATGATGAGGATATGAAGGAGCTTAGGAAGGATTTATCTTCGGATCCATATCTTTGCGCGGAGGATAATGGGTATAGATTAGAAGCCAAAGCACTTGATAATGCTCAAACTCCATTGGTTTTAAAAGTAGCTTTTATAAATACCTATGAGGATATTGTAAGGGAATCATTCTCTTCGGGGCCTTTCTATTCTACAAATGATTCAAACACTACTTTCTTTGTGATGGTGAATGCAAAGGATAAAGAACATACAATAATAACTATAATACCCAAATTTAAGGAGGAAGAAAGGAGGTGAGGTAAGTGAAAAGATCTATCAATGTTCTGCTATTGATATTGGGGTTTCTTCTATTAGTATGCACAGCTTCTGCTCAGAAAGAGCAACAGATTAAATACTCAGAAGCACAAAGAAATTATAGCACTGCATTTGAATATATGAAACAGGGTAATTACGAAAAAGCCAGGGACTTACTCACCCAAGCTATAGAGGATAGCTCTACCTATGTGGATGCGTATATAGCTCTACGAAAGGTTTATATCACCCTTGGAGATACAGATAAGGCGATAGAAACGTGCCTGGAGGGTATATCCAGTGTTCTTGAATACAAAGGGAAGGAATTGGAAGAGAAGCTTACAGCGGCCGACAGGAAACTCACCCTTGCTTTAGCAGACCTCTATGCAAAAACTGGTCAACCAGAAAAAGCTGATGAACTCTTTGAGGAGATAATAAAAGAGGACCCGGAAGATGCTAATAGCTGGGATCTCTATGCAAGTTACCTGGAGAAGAAGGGGAAAATTGATAAGGCTATAGAATATTACGAAAAAGCCTATCGATATGACCCAGAAAATAGAGGTATAGCCTTTCGCCTTGGTGAGGCTTACTTTGAGGCCAAACGCTATAAGGATGCCGTGGAGTTCTTCTCTAAAGCAAAAGAAACCTTCCCGGGTGATATAGATATAATGAAGAAAACAGCCGAATCGTATTATAACCTGGGTAAGTTTGAAAAGGCAATCGAGGAGTATAAATCGATTATAGAGATAATTCCCAAACACGTAAGTAGCAGAATCAAAATAGGAAATGCATATAGAGAACTAAAACAGTATGATAAGGCAAAGAAATACTATCTTGAGGCACTGAAAATCGAACCAAACAATCTAAGTGTATATTATCAACTAATCAATCTCGAAATCTCACGAAAAAATCTTTCTGCAACAAAGTCTTACATAGATGAAGCTTTCAAAATTTGTCCAGATGATCCCATTCTTCTTGCATTATATGGAGAATACTATTATCGCCTTGGACTTGCTAAAATGGGCAATAAAGAATGGAATCCTGCAATAGAAAGATATGAAAAGGCCATAGCAATCTGGAATGAAACTATCAAAAAGGCATGTGACCCAGAATGGAAAGAATACGCCAAAAAGGGAATAAAAAGAGCAAAGAAAATGATCGAGGAGGTTAAAAAAGTCAGGTGGTAATTAATGGGTAAAATCTTTGGATGGCTGGTTTTGCTCGGGATAATAGGATATGGATTCTACATAAGTGTTCATTGGATAAAAATACGATTGAATTATTCCGATATTAAAGATAAGGCGGAGAGTATGCTTAGTCCATCTTCTCCCGTTCACTTTAAAAATATACCCCGCGAATTAATGGAACATGCTAAAAACCGGGGCATACCTTTGAAGAGTGATAGCATTAAATTGGTTATTGATGAGTGGAAAGGTTATAAGGCATTGTCATTTAGATACACTGATTCCCTGATGTTGTTTGGTAATAAGCCAATACATTTTACATATTCTTTCGCAGAGACAATTCCTTTAGGGCGTTGAGAGGTTTACAACTAAGTTTAGAATGATACTGATCTTCTTTCTTTTTTCACAACCCCGTAATGTTACGGGGTTTTCTTCTTTCCAAACAGAGGATACCTTAAGCTTTGGCAAAATTTCTATTTCTGGAAAGTCAATCCTCTCCAAGAAAGAAATTGAAAAACTGTTACCTGAAGCGGGTATGCCTTTTAGTCAAGAAATATTGGAGGAACATATTAATAGGATACTGAAGTTTTATGTGGATAGAGGATTCCCCTTCGCAAAGGTTTTCCCTATGCGTTTTAGGGTTGACTCCAGATCAGTTAGTTTCGAATTATATATAGAACCGGGGCACATTCAGAAAATAAAGAAAGTAATTTTTAAAGGAAATAAGTTTACCAAAGATGAATTCCTTCTCCGTCAAATTCCGCTAAAATATAATGCTGTCTTTAATGAAGAGGCGCTGGAGAAATCCATAAAAGGGCTCGAAAAACTCGATTATATAAAGGTCGATTCCTTTCAAATAATTAAAAGCAATGAAGAAGGGTGCGTATCATTATTACTTTATATAAGTGAAGTAGACAGAGGGAATCTCATCGGAGCTATTTCTTATTCTAAGAATGGTGGCTGGAGTGGAAAATTCTCGGCCGAGAATAAGAATCTTTTTGGAAGTGGTCGCTCTATCGAACTTAAATGGATGAAAGAAGGAAATATCTATCAGGAGGAATTTTTTAAATATACAGAGCCTTATATTCTTTCTTTACCTTTAAGTTTAGCTATTAATATTCAACATTCTTATATTGAAAACATTAGCAATAGAACCTCAATATCTACTGGAATTAGTTATTCAATGAAAAAGTTCACAATTTCCGTTATTCCTGGCATAGAGAATTATGCTCAAAGCGGAGAAGGGAGCAATTCGTATCCTTTTTTTGGAGCAGATTTTTTCTATAATACAAACCTTCTAAAATTCTCTTATCGTAATAAATGGAAAAGGGAAGGGGGTTGGATTATGGAGGTATCATCTTCACTTTTGCTCTTCCATTTTAATATTGATTTAGAATATTTTGTTCTAACATCACGTGAAGAAGAATTATTATTTTTTAAGCCTATTAGAGGATATCCCGGTGTTACAGCATCTCGGGGTTTAAGGCTCGGGATAGAATGGGTTAATAAATTAGGACAACTGGTTATTTATCCACTTTTGGATACTTCATGGATCCAAGACTCCTGGAGATATTCTTATGGAATTGGCATTAAAGTTAATAAGGTTTCTCTGGAATATGCCATTCCCTTTGATGAGTCTGCTGTAAAGGGACGGGTCTATATTACATTTAACGGATTCGAGGGCTCAAAATTCTAAGTTGAATTTTCACAAGTGTTTCTTAAAACAGCTTGCCAGCCTCCGAATACCCTCTTTTAGTTCCTCCTCTTTTGGATAGGAAAAGTTAAACCTTAGATGATTCTTTTCTGGATTTTCTGCATAGAAGACTTCTCCAGGGACAAAGGCAACTTTTTCCTCTTCCACAGACCGGTAGAAGAGCTCCATTGTATCTATACCTTTCGGTAAAGTTATCCACAGGAAAAAGCCACCGTCTGGTTTAGTCCACGAGACATTGTCAAGGGGTCCTAAATATTCATCTAATGATTTTAGAGTAAGTTCCAGTTTATTCCCATAGTAGTCCTGCATTTTTTTAAAGTATTCGTCAAGGTTGGTATCTCGAAGGAATATAGTACACAAATCCTGGTTCCACTTTGGGCTATTTAAGACATTGGCTTCTTTAATATTCGTCATCTTCTCAACCACTCTGGGATGTCCTATATTGAAGCCGAGTCTGATTCCGGGGGCGAATATCTTCGAGAAGGTGTAAAGGCCTATTACATTTGTACCTTCTCTCTTCTGGTCAAGTGCAAATAGTGAAGGAATTGAATCCCCAGAGTATCTAAGTGTTCTGTAAGGACTATCCTCAAGAATGGGAATGTTATATTCATAACTTAAATCTAGAAGGGATTCTCTTTTTTTAAGACTCATCGTTATCCCAGCGGGATTTTGAAAGTCGGGAACAACATAGATAAATTTGGGAAAGGGAATAAGCCCTTTTTTAGATTCTTCAATTTTATCTCGAAAGCCATTGACATTAGATCCATCATCTTCTATGTTGACTCCAACAAAGCGAGGTCTTTCCATCTGAAAAGCTACCAGTGCACCACTAAATGTTGGGCGATCAATTATAATGGAATCGCCTGGATTTATAAAGAGACGGCCTGTAATATCTAAACCGTGTTGTCCAGAGCTGGTTATCAGAATATTCTCCTTCTCAATATTTATATTATCCATTTTGAGGAAATCAATTATAGCTTCTATTAATGAATCTTCTCCTGGGATACTGGAATATTGAAGGACACTTCCAATATCCTCTCTTAAAATCATATCTGAGGCTTTCCTTATTAATTCCTTTGGGAAAGTATCCGGTGAGGGCATTCCCGCAGCGAAGGATATAATATCAGGAGATTTTAAGTATTTAAGCATTTTGCCTATAGTATAACCCTCAAAATCTCTTATATTTTCTGAAAAAAGATAATCCCATCTTTCTATCATCATTTCCTCATCTCACGCATCCTGCAAATTTAACCCTTGCTCCCATTTTCATAAATTTTCTCGCATCCTTAGTGCATCGAAGAGTCTTATAGTATATGACATCACCTATCTTAGATGCATTCTCCTTTAATTCGGAGGGTGAGAGGAAATAAGCTTCCATTGTGTCCATATCTCTTTTTTCTCCATCACTCTCATACTTAATAGTGATATTTTCACCGCTATTTATCACCATAGTAGCATTGTCAAACCAGTTGAAGTCTTCGATCCCGAGGTCCGGATTGATTCTGATGTGTGCAGAAAGACTCACATTCTTAATCTCACTCTCCTTTAACTCTTTGCTACATTGGATGAAAGTTTCCGGTTTCATTGCGTTTCCAAGATTTATTTCATAGATGGCGCTTGTTTTATCTTCTCTTAAGTATTCCTGCATAATATTTAATAACATCCTGAACTGGATTGCGTTCTGTGTGGCAAGTAACATGGATATCTTGAAATTAATATTGGGGATATCTCTCCCAAAGTAACAGGCGGCGGTTATTGTGCTCCAGGAGGGATTTAAGAAGAAATCAGCGCCATTGGCTAATGCTGTTCTGATTATACCATCGATATAGACCAGATAATTATTGTTTGACACTTCTACACCACCAAGATTGCCAAAAGGCGTGCCCTGATTGATGAGTTGTACCTGACGTAACCCATCAGGTGTAGGAATAGTTGGGATTTTCATCCCGGTTGCATCTTCTATCGCTTTAAATCTTTTTTCGGATAGTGGTGTTCCGACAAAATTAGTATTGCAGAATTTATCAACCCCAATCAAATTTTCTGCCATTGCAAGAGTAGCAAGGAGACCTCCTTCATATACATACTCCTCTCTTAAAGCCATAATAGAGATCATCTCAGCTGGAGCAAAGACCTCGTTCCCAGTCTCAGCACTATCAGATACCCTCTCCATAAATCGGAAAGTCACGTCTTCACCCTGGAATCCAGATACCTGAGCGGTAACTATTCCTAAATTATCATTATAGGAAATACCTTCATTCTCTTCAAAGGATTTTAATTTCGGAAATCGACTTACCAGTTTTTCTGCCTTTTCTACCATCTCTCCAAAGCCCTTTTTTTTCAGGATTTCTTTCCTCCTTTTATAATCACGCATCTCTTTTATTATCTGGCTAATATTCCTTGTCCCTCCATATAATTCCTTAATCGAATCTATCGCCTTTTTATCTTCGTCTCTAAGAAGTGAATATTTCATAACGCCTCCTTTCTTGCCACAAAGACAGTCGCTTCGCTCCATTGGAAATTAGGGTTTAGGATTTAGGGGTTTGAAATTAGATTTAGCAGCTATAAAAACAATGTTAAAACATTGCACCTCTTAACTAAATCCGAATCCCCAAATCCTGACCCCTATTATTCTTCGCATCTTGCACTCTTCATTTTGCATTGACGTACTTCTGTGGCTATTATTTATATTTACTCCTTGATTTATTATCTTTCAAGTTCATAATCATAAGAATTAATACCACCAAAGTTTATGATATTTTTATATCCCAATTCTTCAAGTTTTGAAACAGCCAAAGAAGCACGACCTCCAATCTTGCAATAAACAATTATCAATTTATCCTTTGGAATTTTATCAATATGGCTTTCTATTTCTGTGTGGGGAATGTTAATCGCTGTGGGTATATGCCCTCCCATATATTCTTCCTCTGTTCTAACATCAATTAGTAGGTAATTCTCATTCTTCTCATCTATGAGTTTTTTCAGCTCCGAAGCGGAGATATATTGTTTTTCTCCGAATTCTGCTGTTTTTTCCTTTCTTGTTTCTGTTAGTGATAAGGGAGCTTTCTGAATAGCACAGGTAAAAAGTATAATAAAAAATATTGAAAGAAAAAAAGGTATTCTTTTAGGCATTATACCTCCTATATCATGCCTTTATTTACGAGTTCGCCAAATTTCTCAAAGGATCTATTAAAGGTTTTTTCGACTGCTTCAGGGAAGACACATGCAGGGAGTTCTCTCATCCTTAGGTGATATCTTATGCATTCACAGCAAGTACCCTTCTTAGAGCAGGGTTCATATGTACAGTTGCAATCCTTTAAATTTATATCCTTTGTACATTCCATTCAACCTCCTTTTTAGTATATATATCTTAAGGAATTACTAATGTCAAGCGTTAAGGAGAGGGATTCTGACACAGAGACACCCCGATACGGTCGGTTCCTCCCATCATATAACCTTGGGACAAAGCCTAAAAATTACAATATATCGAGGTGTTTGGGCCTCGTATATCTTTTCAGTGTTGAATATTTTAAGTAGATAGTCGAAGAATATTCTTTTTTCCTCAGGGTGTTTACCTGATTCTATATATACAAGATATGGATTTTTGTGTTTACAGATTAACTCTTTATCAAGAACTAACTGGTTATTTACGTAGAAATTATTCCAATTCCTTGACCCTGTAAAGGGATTGAAAAGTTCGCCCGCCTCCCCATTCATTATTATTATATCTGATTTTTCTGTTTTTCTCAATACTGTTACCTGTAGTTCTTTTCTTTCCTTAAGAAATTGGAAATGTTTGTATTGGACACACGCTGAAAAGATAAGAAGTAATGGAATAATGAAAATAAATATTTTCTTTAAGATTGGCCTTGAATTAATGAAAAATGAATAGGTTAGAAGAAAGAAGGGAAGAACTGGGATAATGAATCGTTGTCCTCTGACAAGGGTCTCTATGCTTGAGAACCCTTTATCCAGATAGTAATAGAGGGAGTAAAATATTAAAAGAAGTAAAGCCCCTGAAGTTGCCATGAGGAGATGTTTTTCTTTGTAAAAGACAAAGAGAAAAATAAATAGCATTAGGGGATAAAGCACGTTCAATGCGATAATATAATATACTCCAGAAGATAATAAATATTTTAGAGAGAATGCGCTTCTGCTTGTTGTTAAAAGGAACGGTGCAAAAACTCCCCCTTGAACGTGATTGTTGTAAATACAGTAAACTATAAAAAAAGAGACTATGCCGGGTAATAAAAGGACAATCTTCTTATATGATTTGTTAAATAATAAGCCCCCAGCTATTCCTATGAGGATAATAACATTTGTATATCTTATGAGTAATGATACTCCGAGAAGAAAACCTGACGCTAAGTCCTTGTTTTCAATAATGAGGTAGAAGCCAAGCAGGATGAAAAATAGGGAAGGGACATCACTCATTATAGTTCTTGAATAGAGAACCAGGACAGGATGGAGAAGGTAGAGAAGAGAAAACACCGGATCAATAGAATAATGTTTCAGTATTTGAAGGAATATAAAGAATCCTGCAATATAAAATATGAAGGTTCTTAAAAATCCTAACTTCCAGTGAATGGAGGTAAAGGGAATTAAAAGTATAGCATTTCCTGGTGGATATTTTGAGAAGTTATGTTTTTCACCTATTATTGTGCCAATTGATGGTTCTACATTTGCTTCATCATAGAAGAAAGTTCCTTTCTGCATTACATATGCAGTTGAAAGATACGAAGCTTCATCCATAATACCATACATAGGAGGGTAGAATAAAAAAAACGTCGTGACAATAACTATCAATGAGATAATCAGATAAATTTTATTAAGCATCTAAATCCTATATTAAGTTTTTCTATTATAAATTTTATATTTAAATAGTCAAGAATTGGACGCAGAATCTTAGTTCTTAGTTCTTAGTTTCACACTTCATCCACCCATTTACTTTGTATTTTGCATTGACGACGTTAGCCGCAAGTAGATAGTAGTGAGCTAATTATGACTGTAGACTGATGACTGGTGACTGTAGACTGAATATCACTTGACCCCCTGATCCCTCTAGTTTTTATCTTTTCTCCTTGCGTATTTGAGCAATTTTCTATATAATTGTCGTATGAAATTTTTGTCTTTTATTCCATTAGCAGGTTTAATCTCAGGCTTAATAGCTTTACTACTTTTATTTATCCTCATACGAAGGTTGAAAAAGAGGGAAGGGGGATTGTCTATTTATCTATTTAATATTTTGGGCATAATCCTCTTCTTTCTACTATCCTCAACTCTTTTACTTATCTACACTAGTTTTAAAAATTATGAACATTTCACATATAAGAAAAATGTACTCACAATAGTGTGCCAGTTGAAAGAAGTTGATTGGTTTGTGATAGAGCTTATTCCAGAGGATAGGAATAAAGAGAGAAACCGATTCTACAGGTTAAATGGTCAGCAGTTCCTTATTGAAGGTCATATTGTAAAATGGAAAGATTTCTTCGCATTTTTAGGAATGAAACCTTTATATCAAGTTACAAGACTATCCGGAAGATATATAACTATAGAAGATGAGAAAAATAATGAGCGAACCATATACGAGATAAATAAAACTACCAAATTCTGGAATTTCATGATGCGCTATGGTAAGAAGATTCCAGGGATAGACGCGGTTTATGGAACTGCTTCATTTACCTATCCAGAGGTAGATGATACACTAAACCTTTTAATTACCCATTCCGGGTTCATGATTCAATAGCCACAGTATTAGGGGTTAGGGATTGGGGATTAGGATTTAGTTTTTGAAAGTCTTGCAAATAAAGCATTCTTTTACTATCTTTTTTTAATCCCCAAATCCTAAATCCTAAATTACGACGCAGATGATCGCAGATAAAATTACATATTAGATAATCAACTGACCAACACACAAACGCACCAACTGACTAACCGATTTAGTCCTACTCAACCACTCGACCATTCAACTTTTACCTCTCTTCGGCTCTCGACTAATGACTGGAGACTGAAGACTAATTTGTCATTGCGAGGAGCAAAGCGATAAAACAATCTCACCCTAACTATCAGCTAAACAAGACATTCAACTCCAAATACCTAGAATCCCTTGTAAAAAATTCAAATTTAGGTATAATGAAATTATGACTAAAAGGAAATTACCAGAAGTTAATAAGGCACATGAAAAATTGTGTGAATACTTTAAAGAAAGGGAGGAAATACTTTTTTCTTTCCTTTTTGGCTCATTGGCTAACAATATGACGACAGGTGTAAGTGATATTGATATTGCAATTATGGTAGACCCTACTAGAGTGAATGAATCAGATTACCGATATGGTTACAAAGCTGAGTTAATATCTGAGTTGATATCTTTACTCTCATTTAATGATATAGATCTTGTTATCTTAAACGATGCATCTTTACTCCTGAAGCATAGAATTGTAAAATTCGGTGAGTTAATCTATAGCAAGGATGATAGACTGAGTTTTGAATTTCAGATTAAAACTCTGGAACGGTATCTCGATCTCCAACCATTGGGTGTTTTTTAGAGAATTTTAATGATCGATAAAGAAAGAGTTGAAAAGAAATTAAATCTACTTGCGGGAACCCTAACAGAATTGGAAAAGCTAAGCGATCTATCCTACGAAACACTCACATCTTCCCTTCAGAAACAGTGGGCAGCTGAACACGGTTTACAACTGGCTATACAGACACTCCTTGATATAGGGAGTCATATTTTAGTAGAGGCAGGGGAACGAGGAATAGACAATTATACTGATGTAATAAAATTACTGGGAGAAAAGGATGTTCTCCCTGTTGAATTTGCAAATTCAATTCAGAGTATGGCAGGTCTTAGAAATATACTTGTCCATGAATATACTGAAGTTGATCTGAATGTCATATTTAAAATACTTAATTCACGTTTGGAAGATTTCAGGCGGTTTATTTCTTTTATCCGCAGGTATATAGACAAAAATTAATTAAATATTGATTCACCATTCAATTATTTAACCATTTAACTCTCTTCAACTATAGAGTGGTAAATGGTGACTCTTGGCCTCTTTAATTAGACACTGATTCACACAAAATCTTAGGTTTTAGGTCTTAGCTTCACACCTCATCTACCCATTTACATTGTATTTTGCACTGATGCTGTTAGCTGTATGCTGAGGCTGTAAGCTATTTTCGACTATTGACTACTGACTATAGACTAATTGTTCTTGACTTTCCCTCTAATCCTCCTATTTTTATAAAGATAGTGAACAAATGGAGTCAAATTGCTGAAATCATATCTAAAGAAATTACTTGATATAACGGGTAGGGGAGATGCAAGGGAGGAAAGTTATTATGAAGCACTTTCCTGGTTATTATCTGGATATGCTGATTCTTCTGTAGATAAGGATATTCGAATTACAACCTTACCAAAAAGAACGGAAGCTGGCAATCCTGATTTTAGAATCTGGGATGGAAAACAGCACATCGTTGGATATATTGAAGCAAAACCACCGAGTACTGAGAATTTAGACCATATAGAAACTACAGAACAGTTAAAAAGATATCGTCATACCTTCCCAAATCTTATCTTAACAAACTTCTTTGAATTCAGACTCTATCGTGATGGGAATGTGGTAGATAGAGTTAATGTTGCAAGACCATTTATAATGCATGAACTTGGTAAAGTTCCACCTGTGGAGAAGAAAGGCGATTTCTTTAACCTACTCGAAAAGTTCTTTTCTTTCTCTCTACCAAAAGTCTACAATGCAGAAAAACTGGCTATTGAATTAGCAAAAAGGACTCGATTTTTAAGGGATGAGGTAATAGCAGAGGAATTACAGGAAGAAGAGACCCGTCTGCGTCTACCTGAGCTAACACGGCAGACAGGTGCGGACACGCACAGGCAGGGAAATGGGAAAGGTTACATCCTTGGTTTTTACGATGCCTTCAAGAAATGTCTTATAAGCGGTCTTTCAAAGGAAGATTTTGCGGACCTTTATTCACAGACCATAACCTACGGACTCTTTGCTGCACGGACCCGTTCTGAGGATAGCTTTAATAGAAAACTTGCTTACGATAATATTCCCCACACCATTGGAATACTGCGAGATGTTTTTGAATTTATATCCCTGGGTAAGGTTCCTGCTCAGATGGAATGGATTATTGACGATATTTCTGAAGTATTAGCAGTTACTGATGTGAGGAATATTCTTCACGAGTATTTTCACGAAGGCAAAGGTAAAGACCCTATAGTTCACTTTTACGAGACCTTCCTGGCTGAATATGACCCAAGAACGAGGGAAAAGAGAGGTGTTTATTACACACCAGAGCCAGTAGTCTCTTATATCGTCCGTTCCTTACATCATATTTTAAAAGAACATTTCAATAAACCCGATGGCTTTGCATCTGATTCTGTTACAGTTCTGGACCCTGCAGCAGGAACGCTTACCTTTATGGCTGAAGCAGCTAAACTGGCTGTGGAGGAGTTTGTATCTAAATATGGCGAGGGTGGAAAAGAAGAGTTCATCAAAGACCATATTCTTGAAAATTTCTATGCCTTTGAATTGATGATGGCACCTTATGCAGTAGGTCATTTGAAAATGTCCTTTCTTCTGGAAGAACTTGGATATAAACTAAAAGAAGATGATAGATTCAAACTCTATCTTACTAATACACTGGAGATGGAAGAACTTGCAGAATCCCAGCTTCCCGGGATGGCTTCTCTCTCCGAAGAATCCCATTTAGCAGGAAAAGTAAAGAAAGAACAACCAATTCTGGTAATCCTCGGAAATCCACCATATTCAGGGATATCTGTTAACGTTGGCGAATGGATCGATAGTTTGCTCAAAAAGGGTTACACAAAACTTGATAGTAGTTCAGATGATGGATATTATAAAGTTGATGGTAAACCTCTTGGAGAGAGAAATCCCAAATGGCTCCAAGATGATTATGTCAAGTTTATTCGTTTTGCGCAGTGGAAGATCGACCAGGCAGGTGAGGGTGTTTTAGGATTTGTCACAAACCATAGTTACCTTGATAATCCAACCTTCAGAGGAATGCGTGAATCCTTGATGAATAGTTTTAACAAGAGCTATATTTTAAATTTACATGGTAACACTTTAAAAAAAGAGAAGTGCCCTGACGGGTCAAAAGATGAAAATGTCTTTGACATTATGCAGGGGGTTGCTATTGCACTTTTCTTAAAAAAGAAAGGCGATGGTAAGAGATGTAAAGTCAATTACTCAGAAGTATGGGGATTGAGAAAGTATAAGTATGATTGGCTTTTTGAAAATGAGATAAAAACAACCAAATGGAAAGAACTTTCCCCTAAATCTGAATTCTATTTTTATATTCCGAGGAACATCAGACTTTTGGAATTATATGAAAATTACCCCAAAATAACTGATATTTTTCCAATTAATAATGTAGGAATTGTAACATCAAGAGATGGTTTCGTGATAGACTCTAGTAAAGAGGCACTTAAACGTCGTATTAGAATGTTTTGCGATGAAGAAATGCCAGATAAGCTTCTCCGCCAGACATTTAATTTGAAGGATAAATCAAACTGGAATCTAAAGAAAGCAAGAGAAAGTCTAAGGAAGGACAAAAATTTATTGGATTCAATAACAAAGATATTATATAGACCTTTTGATATTCGCTGGATTTTTTATCACGATCAACTTATTGAAAGAGCCAGAAAAGAGGTCATGCGCCATATGCTTACTGACAATCTTTCAATCTGTTTTATGAGACAAGTTTCTTTAGATGAGGATTATACTCATTTTCTTATGAGTGAACTTATTGTTGACAACAGAACATTTTTAAGTAGTAAAGGAATTATTCAACAAGCGCCACTTTACCTTTACCCAGATATAAATAAAAAGGATCTTTTCAGCCATAAAAATGTGCTAAGAGAAAGGGTGCCTAATATCAATTCTGGGCTCCTCTCAATGCTCTCAGAAATATTCGTAAAAGAACCAACTCCAGTGGATATTTTTTATTACATTTATGGGGTTTTTTATTCCAATATCTATAGAGAAAAATATGCTGAATTTTTAAAGATAGATTTCCCAAGAGTTCCTTTCACAAGAGATTATAAACTGTTTAGTAAAATGGGAGAATATGGTAAAAGATTGGTTGATTTACACCTCTTAAAATCAAAAGAGCTAGACCCACCAATAGCAAAATTCCAGGGTGAAGGAGATGAGAGGGTTGAAAAATATGAATACGACAAAAAAGGAAAGCGAGTCTACATAAATGAAAACCTGTCTGCGTGCGGACACGCACAGGCAGGCCAGTATTTTGAAGGAGTCCCAGAAGAAGTCTGGCAATATCAAATTGGCGGATATCAAGTGTGCAGGAAATGGCTTAGAGACAGAAAAAACGCAGGTAGGACCTTATCCCTTGATGACATAAAACATTATTGCAAAATTGTCACCGCCATTCAAAAAACAATCCAAATCCAGAAAGAGATAGACAAAATTTATACGGAAGTTGAAAATCGAAAATGCTTAGAGTTTTAGGAATACCTTC
>CAYZBF010000023.1:0-35374 GCA_964476585.1 uncultured bacterium
CTACCCATATTGGTATATCAGGTGTGATTGCATGTGTTAAATCCACATACTTTGCATTTACAAAGAAGTTTTCATAAACATCCCATAAACTCATCTTTGATTTTTCAGCCCCTGGGAGCGTAAAACTAACAAAGAATACAACCAGTGCAAGTATCAGAAAACTCTTACGCATAAAACCTCCTCCTTTAGTGATTTTAAAACCAAAATCCATATTTTCCAAAACCATCTATATGGCTTACTCCAGACTCTCCCATAATCTGGAGGTCCTAAGTTTTTTTTGATACAATTATTCTCTCTCCTCCTCAGGCTTAGGACGTTTTCCTTTTGCTGCTTTTATCATAAAGTAGACTAACCCACCATATAAAATTACCACAGCAAATACTAACATCACAATAGCAGAGCCATTCATGGGTTACCTCCTTTTCTAGTAGAAAAGACAAACGATATAATGATAAACACGATTACTAAGCCTATTCCTGTAAATGCAGTCCACATGGGATAACCGCTATAACCCTTCTGAACGAGTTTGATGAATTGCATCACAAAGGATACTCCCAGAACGATGGGTGTAATAACCTTAATAAATACATCCCACCAGGGACCAATCCTTACATCTGAGACACTATTGATATACCCTCTGATTTCAGAGGCTCCAAAGATATAACCAATTACTATGCACTCAAGAAATCCCACAAGTGTTAAACCATATGTGCAAACGAAGTGGTCCATTATATCCACCCAGTAAAAACCACCCCTTGTGGTATATGGGATGCCAACGAGGAATCCCAAAATACAGATTGAAGGAAGGACCCATTTCTTGTTTAGTCCCCATTTATCAACGACACTACCAACCACAGGCTCTACCTGAGAAAACGCTGAGTCAATACCAAGCGTCAAAAGGAGCAGGAAGAATAGAGCTCCAAATAGTTGAGAAGCTACGGGGAGTAGATTAATAGCAGTGGGATAGGTTACAAAGGCAAGTCCCAACCCAGAGGTGGTCACTTCTGGCACGCTGACACCCATAGACTGAGCAAGATATCCAAGTGTGGAGAAAACAGCAAAGCCTGCAAAAAATGATGTTCCGCAGTTAGCAAGACTAGTCATAAATGCATTAGCTGAAATATCTGAATCCTCTGGCATGTAACTGGCATAGACTATGAGTGTCCCCATAGCAAGTGATAAGGTAAAGAATATCTGACCATAGGCGGCCAGCCAGACCTTTGGCTGTAGGAGAACCGAGAAGTTAGGGGTTAAATAGAAATTGAGTCCTTCAACTGCACCAGGCAGTGTAAGACCTCTTATCACCATTATGATTAGTATGAGCCAGGGAATACCTACTGTGAAATAAACAATCTTACCAAGGGTCTTTACACCTTTAAATAGAGCGAGATAAATCAGTATCCATGTTATTGCAAGACCTACAAGAACAGGCCACTGTATTCCACCAAGAATTCCTGGAGATCCAGACTTACCTAAAAGTGCTTGGTTGAAGAAAGCGTTTACCTCTCCACCAGTTCTACCCCAAGCAAGGGTAAATGAATGATAGAAATAATTGACAGCCCAGGACATTATAGTCGCGTAGTATGTCGCAAGAATAAAGACGAGCACCACAGCAAACCATCCAATCCACTCTGCCTTTTTCCATATCTTTTTTAGTGCAACAGGTGGGGCTCCCTGTGTTTTCTGGCCCACAGCATACTCCAGTATCATTAGTGGAATACCTGCGGTAATAAGTGCGATAAAATAAGGAATAAGGAATGCTCCACCACCATTCTGGTAAGTTATATATGGGAATCTCCAGACATTACCAAGACCTATCGCAGCACCTACAGCAGCAAAGATAAAGGATGATCTGGAACCCCATCGTTCTCTATCGTTTGCCATTTAACCCTCCTTCCTTCGATTTATATCAATGAGATCGGAAAGGAGTGCGAATCCTGTCTCTCTTTTTCCTGCACCTGGTCCACTTATCGTCACCTCACGGAGGACATCAGTACTAAAACAAATGGCATTGGTCACTCCCATTATCCTGGATAGTGGATCGTCTTCCTCTAAAACTTTGGGGGTTACGCTCGCTTTAATTCCTCCATCCTCTCTCCACGCCCTCGCTATCAGTTTCCAGTGTTTATTATCACGTAACGCCTTTTCCACATCTTCCTTCAAGATGCCATCAATGCCCTCTCGCTCTACGTCTTTGACAGTTACATCACCTTCCATAAGAACATTTGCTATTATAATTATTTTTGCAACTGCATCCCATCCCTTGACATCTGCATCCGGTATTGCTTCAGCATATCCCTTCTTCTGTGCTTCTTTTAGAGCATCATCGTATGACATTCCGGACTCCATC
Organism: uncultured bacterium; assembly: GCA_964476585.1. Classification (GTDB taxonomy): domain Bacteria; phylum Hydrothermota; class UBA3072; order UBA3072; family UBA3072; genus CAYZBF01. The sequence continues at coordinate 2,351 of CAYZBF010000023.1, forward strand.
CGCGACAGAATATAATTGGTCGTTCCATTTACTATGCCTCTAACTTCTTTGATCTTGATTCCAGCGAGTGGAGATACCACAAGGTTAAGTGCTGGTGTTCCAGCAAGGACAGTTCCTTCAAAACGAAGTTCACATCCTTTACTGGAAGCCAGATCCTGTAATTCATGGTAGGCAAGAGCAATGGGACCTTTATTTGTTGTTGCAACATTCTTCCCAGATTCTAATGCGGTTCTGATATGAGTTAATCCAGGGTCACCTGTTTCAAGATTTGTTGGGGTAGCTTCAACTATTGTATCAGCGTTGGAATCCTTTATTGTTTTTAACGAGTCCCAACCTGTTATTCCATTGGAATAATTTTTTATATTATTGTCGGTTTCCAATAGAGAAAGAATTTTATTCAAATCAAGTCCACCCTCATTATAAACAGAACCTACTACAGGATCAGAGATTGCGCTAACTATTGGATCCAAATTATATTTTTGGGTAAGTGTTAATTGTTTTTCATTAATTAACTCTAACAGCCCTCTCCCAACTGTTCCACAGCCTATCACTACAATTTTCAAAGATTACCCCCCTTTTTATCCAAACATTATAGGTAAGAATTTTTATAATGTCAAGAGTTTTTTTTATTTTTAATGGATTTTTTTTAATTTCCTGTAGGTATACTAGTTAATTTTGTACCTCTTTATTTCTAACAGATAAATAAAAGCCGCTTGAAATCCAGGGTTCTTTTCCCGTAGAATAGCATTATTCATTTTAAAGCTTTACCCTATAGAACTTACGTTGTTTTCTATAACATTTAAAATTGCATATTACACCTGGCAAAAACCGAGGTTTTTTATTTTTTATCAGAAGAAATTTCCTCAATTCTTAGTAAAAAACGACACTATATTTAACACTAGTTGACTTTTATAATGGAAAAGATATAATAGTCCAAAAAAGGAGAAGTTATGGATAAAGAGCTAAAAGAATTTCTGAAGAAACTCGTTCTGGCCCCCAGTCCATCGGGTTTTGAACAACCAGCCCAAGAGGTTTACCGGAATTTTGTAAAAGATTATGCTGATGAAGTAAAAACTGATGTCCATGGCAATGTTATTGCTTTTAAGAAAGGGAAGGGGAATTACAAAATGATGGTTTCCGGGCATGCTGATGAGGTGGGTCTTATGATAAACTATATTGATGAAAATGGATATATATACTTTAATCCCATTGGCGGTATTGACTTTTCCCTTCTCCCTGGCCTTAAGGTTGACGTGCACAGCAAAGAGGGGACACTTAGAGGAGTAATAGGCAAGAAAGCAATACATATGATGGAAAAAGACGAGAGAGACAAAGCCCCAAAAAGAGAAGACCTCTGGATCGATATCGGAGCAAAGGATAAAAAGGAAGCTCTAAAGATGGTATCCATTGGAGACCCCATAACATACCAAGCAGGGATGGAAAAACTCCCAAACGATCTTGTATTGACTAAAGCTACAGATAACAAAACAGGTGTCTTCGCAGCCGGCGCACTCCTTAAATATTTGAGTGAAATTGAAATCTCCGTTAATCTATACTGTGTTTCATCTGTCCAGGAAGAAATTGGCCTTCGGGGCGCAAGAACAAGCGCTTTCGGGATAAATCCAGATATAGGATTGGCATTTGATGTAACCACGGCAACCGACCATCCAAAGACTGACAAGAAAAAATATGGGGATATAGCATTGAACAAAGGTCCTGTTATTTCGCGTGGCGCCAATATAAATCCAATAATATATGATATGCTCATAGAGACTGCAAAGGAAAACAAAATAGAATATCAAATCAGCGGTGATCCAAGAGGCACTGGAACAGATGCTAATATTATGCAGTTAACAAGGAGTGGTGTAGCAACTGGTCTTATCAGTTTCCCAAACCGTTATATGCATACACCCATTGAGATCGTATCCTTTAAAGACCTTCTGAATGCTGTCAAACTTGGAGGGGAGTTTATAAAGAAGATAGATGACGGGGTAGATTTTACTCCAAAAATTTAATTTAATTTTTTGTTATCGACGTATAATTGCAAACACGATATAAGCAAGGTAAGCGAGAAGTAGTACACCCCCTTCTTTTCTCGAGATAATTCTACTGGTAAAGATGAATATTAGTATGAGGACAGTTACTACTATCACAATAATAAGATCCACGAAGGCAACAAGTTGGAATTGTATAGGTCTTATAGCGGATGTTATGCCAAGCACGAAGAGAATATTAAAGATGTTACTTCCGACTACATTACCTATAGCGATATCACACCTTCCCTTTTTCGCCGCCGTAAGGGAAGTAACTACTTCAGGTAGTGATGTACCCAGGGCAACAACTGTTACACTTATCATTGTCTCACTTACTCCCCACCTATAGGCGATATTAATTGCATTATCCACTACCAATTTTGCTCCAAGAACAATACCTACTAGCCCACCTATGGTTAAGCCAAATGCTTTTAATAATTCCCTTCTAGAATACTTAATGGAAGAGAGATCTCTATTTAGTAATAATCTCTTCCTATCTGAAATAGCCATTCTGTAGAGATATAAAAGATACAAAAAGAAGAAAATTAACAAAATCCCACCATCAATTCGTGACAGGGTGGGAATCTTGCCACTGAACCAATCATCACGCACAAGGACGAGGAGAATCAATGTGATAAACAGGCTATAGGGGATCTCCCTTTTTATAGTGCTCTTTCTCCCCGAAAGCGTATACAAAAACGCACCCAGACCTGTTACAAGGCCGATATTTGCTATATTGCTACCTAGAATATTCCCGAAGGATATGGTCGAATGTGCAATGATTGCAGCCTTAATAGAGACTGCTGCTTCAGGCGCACTGGTTCCTATTGCTGCGACTGAGAGTCCAATGAATAGAGGAGAAACTCCCATAAGAGTTGCCAGTTCAACCGCTCCATCTATGAAATAATCAGCGCCCTTCACTAGTATCACAAAACCAATCAGGAAGAGTAAATATAACATATTATCTCTCCTCAAAAGGATAAAGTATTTCTTAATAAAGTCAATCACAAATTAAATTCTCTCGTCAAGGTGCAGAGGATTTAGTCAAATAGGAAGGGGTATTTATTGACATTGGGTTAATATTAACTATTATGTTATAAAATGGATAGAAGGGATTTTCTGAAGACATTAATCACCTTGCCCCTTACACTAAAAGCTTTCACGGGGAGAGAATCCATTGGGTATGTAGAGCCTCGTATTGCATCGTATTGGGAAAAAATGCCTGGCAATAAGGTGCAATGCAAGAATTGCCCTCATCAATGTATATTAAGTGAAGGGCAGAGGGGAATATGTGGGGTTCGGGAAAACAGAGATGGAAAATTATATACGCATGCTTATGGAAATCCATGTGCTGTTCATCTCGACCCTATTGAGAAGAAACCGCTGTACCACTTCCTCCCGGGAACTATCGCTTTCTCAATAGCAACAGCCGGATGCAACCTACATTGCAAATACTGTCAGAACTACACAATCTCTCAGGCAAGTCCTGAGAACACAAGTAATTACGAGCTACCACCACAGGATTTGATAAATAACATACTCTATTATAGAAAGAAATATGACATCCAAACAATAGCCTACACCTACACTGAGCCAACGATATTCATTGAATATATGATTGACTCAGCCAAACTCGCTCACAAGAATGGAATAAAGAACATTTATCACTCCAACGGTTATATCAAAAAGAAATCCCTTGATGGACTTATCCCTCATCTTGACGGAGCTAATGTGGATCTTAAATTTTTTAGTGATGAGAGCTATTGGGAGGTCTCGGGTGGTAGACTAAAGCCAGTCCTTGAGACTCTAAAGAATTTGAACGGGGGTGGCGTATGGCTGGAGATAACCTATCTTGTAGTACCCTCCATAAATGATGGAAGAGATGAAATAACGGAAATGATCAAATGGGTACTTGATAACATAGGAGTTGATGTTCCCGTACACTTCTGCCGTTTCTTTCCAACCTATAAACTTGAAAACCTGCCTCGAACACCACTTAAAACGGTAGAAGATGCAAGAGATATAGCCCTGGAAATGGGTTTGCATTACTCATATGTTGGGAATGTTCCAATCAATCATCCAGGGTCTAACACTTATTGCCCTGGATGTGGTAAATTACTCATTAAAAGAAGAGGCTTCTCTGTCATTGAAAACAAAATAAAAGAAAACAAATGTCCATCATGCGGAATGAATATTGCAGGAGTGTGGGAATGAATGTAATCGAGATTAAAGATCTGATAAAAGTATATGCATCACCATTTATAAGAATAAAAACTATTGGTGTAAACGGTCTTAATTTGGAAGTAGAGGAGGGGGAAATTTTTGGGCTCCTCGGGCCAAATGGGTCAGGTAAGACAACTACTTTAAAGATAATCACGGGGCTTCTCAAACCAACTTCAGGAAGTGTAAGGCTTTGGGGAGGTATTGACCCAATTCTTGCACGGAAGAGAATGGGATTCCTGCCAGAGAACCCCACTTTCTACCAACATCTCACTGGAATAGAGTTACTAAGGTTCTATAGCAGATTGTATGATAAGAATCCCAAAACGAAAGAGTTAGTAGAATTACTCGAGTTGGTAGGTCTCAAGAAGGTTATAAATAGAAGAATTTCCAGTTATTCGAAGGGAATGGTTCAAAGAATTGGTTTTGCGCAGGCTATAACAGGAGATCCAAACCTTTTGATTATGGATGAACCATTGAGCGGTCTTGATCCAATTGGCAGAAGAGAATTGAAAGATCTTATCCTAAAACTAAACAGTTCGGGTAAAACTATCCTTCTCTCGTCGCATATCCTATCCGATGTCGAGGCCATCTGCAACAGGGTGGGAATAATTATTGAAGGAAAGATGAAAAAAATCGGATGTCTAAGAGAAAGTCTGGAAAGCGAAATCCGTTATACGGACATTGAAATTGAGAACCTACAAGAAATAGAGTGGCTAAAGGAATACGGAACTATAAGAAAGGAAGGGGAAGTAATATACCTTAGAACTTTAGATAAAGAAAAAAGAGATAGGGTAATAAGACTTATTCCTGGAAGGGGGGGAAGGATTATTTCTGTTGTTCCACAGCGACTTAGCCTTGAAGAACATTTCATGAGGGCCGTAAATGAATAAAGTATTTGCCATTTCACTGAATACATTCAAAGAATCCATAAGGGATAAAGTTCTCCTCAGTCTCGTTCTGTTAGGACTTTTGCTAATTGCCGCTTCAAAGATGTGTGTCCCAATATCAATTGGGCAGGCACATAAGATAATTAAGGATTGGGGAGTAGGACTTATCGAGATTTTTAGTGTATTTATTGTTGTTCTTATTGGAACCCGAGTCCTTTATCAAGAAATTGAAAGAAAGACGATATACTCAATAATGTCAAAACCAGTCAGGGATTGGGAATTTGTTTTTGGTAAGTTTCTGGGATTATACTACCTTGTTATAGTTATCCAATTAATCTTATTTATTATATTCCTTTTATTTACAAAATTCTATCTGGGTACAGTCGACTGGTATTTACTCAATGCCTTGTACTTCTATCTATTTGAATTCCTTCTTTTGAATGCAGTAGCTGTCTTTTTATCATGTTTTACTACACCGATAACAGCAGGAATACTAACACTACTTTTATTCTTTACCGGCCAGCTAACCCACTACCTTAAAGACTTGGTTTTGGTTATGAAAACGCCCAATCTAAATGCTCTTGTAAACTCACTTTATTTCATATTGCCAAACTTTTCTGTCTTTAACGTAAAGGCCAGTGTAGTTTATCATCTCCCGATATCGATAAATTCTTATTTTTTGTCCTTCTCTTACTCTGTCCTTTATTCAATGATACTTCTTATAATCTCATCACTTTTGTATTCTCTTAAAGAATATAAATGAAGAGATTAATACTCCTTGTAATTCTTATTGGGCTCTTAGTTGTTGTAGAGATAGAGTTTTTTGAATGGATCCCGCGAAGAGAAGGCGAAGAATTTTTATTCTTTCCTTCAGGCAAATTTGTAGGTGGAATCGCCTCAGGGTTTGAGAGTCTATTTGCGGATTTCATCTGGATAGAATCAGGTGTTTATTTTGGAGAACATAGAATAACAGACAGAGAATATCCCTTCCTATACCATATTCTAAATGTTCTCACTGACCTTGATCCGAGATTCCTACCTGCTTATACCATCGGTGGTATTCTTATATCCGATGATGTAAAAAGGGTAGACCTCTCAATAAAATTACTGAACAAAGGGATGTTCAACAATCCAAATCGATGGGAAGTCCCTTTTGTAAAAGGGTTCATTTACTACCTCTATACAAAAGACTATCGAGAAGCTTCAAAATGGTTCCTCATCTCTTCAATGAAAGAGGATGCTCCGGATATGGCACTTAAATTTGCCGCTTGGACTTTGGCATCTGGTGAGAGTGTTGACGTGGCACTTAAATTATGGCTCAGGCTTTACAATATTTCTAAAAGTCAACTTATGAAAGAAAAAACGATTAAGGGTTTAGCAACTATTCTCAGGAATCAGGTTTTGAAGTTCAAGGAGGATAGAGGATATTATCCGCATTCCCTTTCTGAAATGGTAGAAGCGGATTATATACCATTTGTACCCCGATTAGATATTGGAAAATTTACTTTAAAAGAAAATAAGATAATAATTGAGTAAATCGAACAAATCTTTTACAAAAATAGCAAAGTACTATGACATTCTTATGGAGGATGTGGATTATGAAGGCTGGATTCAGTATATTCTTGATATGGCAGAACTTTATGATGTCAAACTAACCCCTATGATTGATCTCACTTGTGGAACGGGAAACTCAATGCTCCCATTCTTCGAGAATGGCATAAAATTGATAGGTGTGGATAATTCCTTAGAGATGTTAAAGATTGCAAAGCTAAAAATACCTGAACTATCTGTTATCCAGGCCACAGCACAATGTCTACCTTTTTATCATTACTTCAACCTTGCGATATCAATATTTGATTCCCTCAATTATACACTGGACTATAACGACCTTTTAGATGCCTTTGATTCTATCCGGGAGACCCTTTTGCCAGAAAGTCATTTTATTTTCGATATGAATACTCCCTATGGACTCGGAATTATCTCAAATCATGATATAAGACGTGAGAATACCAATTTAATAAGTGTCTGGCGGAACCTATATAATAGGAAAGAGAGGATACTCACCCTTCATCTAACCTTATTCATAAAGAGAGGTAATTTCTGGTCAAGGATAGATGAAATACACCGGGAGAGAGGATATAGTGAAGAGGAGGTTAGGATAGGGCTTCGTAAAGCAGGGTTTAAGATTTTAGGGACTTTTAAGTGTTTTGAACACGCCAGGGTTGACCGTTTCACAAAGAGAATTCTATACGTAGCAAAGGTTGAATAAATAGGTCTTTCAGCCTGCAAAAGAAAAGAGGGGCAGTTAATACTTGCCCCTCTTTTCTCACTTACATTCCTTCTATTACATAGGAGGCATTCCAGCACCTGCTCCTGGTCCAACAGCCTCTTCTTTCTCTTCTTTACGTTCTGCTACCAGGGCCTCGGTGGTTGTAAGCAGTGATGCAACAGACGAAGCATTCTGGAGGGCTATCCTAGTGACCTTTGTGGGATCCAGAACGCCTGCCTCAATTAAATCCTCCATCTGTAAGGTTTCTGCATTGAATCCTATATTCTTCTCCTTCGCAACTTTAACATTTTCTACTATAACTGCTCCCTCTTCTCCTGCATTATTTGCAATCCATCTTAAAGGTTCGGGAAGTACCTTGGCTATAATACGAGAACCGAGTCGCTCATCTCCATCCAAGGTCTCACTGAATTTCAGAATTGCAGGGATGGTTCTAATGAGACCTACACCTCCACCTGGGATGATACCTTCTTCGACTGCAGCTCTTGTTGCATGAAGTGCGTCTTCCACTCTTGCCTTTTTTTCCTTCATTTCAATTTCTGTTGCAGCACCGACCTTGATAACAGCAACTCCTCCAGAGAGTTTTGCAAGACGTTCCTGAAGTTTCTCTTTATCATAATCAGAAGTAGTCGTTTCCATTGCTGCTTTTATCTGCTGTATTCTTCCATTTATATCCTCACTCTCACCTCTACCATCAATGATTGTGGTTGTGTCTTTGTCTATCTTTATCTTCTTAGCTCCCCCGAGGTCATCAATCTTGACATTCTCCAATTTCATTCCTACTTCCTCAGAGATAAATTGACCACCGGTGAGTACTGCTATATCCTTTAGCATTTCCTTTCGTCTATCCCCGTACCCCGGAGCTTTAACAGCAGCTGCATTGAGGACTCCCCTCAATTTATTGACAACAAGAGTTGCTAGTGCCTCACCTTCTACACTTTCTGAAATAATAAGTAGAGGTTTACCCATCTGTGAAATCTTCTCCAGGAGAGGCAAAAGATCCTTCATCGCAGATATCTTACCGTCATGCAAAAGAATAAATGCATCGTTCAGCTCGCATAGCATCTCTTCCTGGTCGGTGATAAAATATGGAGAAATGTATCCCCTATCAAATTGCATACCTTCAACTACCTCAAGTTCAGTCTTCAGTCCTTTCCCTTCTTCTGCAGTTATAACTCCGTCTTTACCTGCTTTTTCCATGGCATCTGCTATAATCTTTCCAATCTCCTTATCATTGTTCGAAGAGATCGTAGCAACCTGTTCTATTTCTTTTCTATCCTTAATCTCTTCTGATAACTTCTCCAACTCTACCACTACTTTATCCACTGCTTTAAGAATACCCCTCTTTAGAGCCATAGGATTTGCACCTGCCGCCACATTCTTCATTCCTTCTTTTAGAATTGCCTCCGCCAGGACCGTAGCAGTAGTAGTCCCATCACCTGCAACATCACTGGTCTGAGATGCAACTTCTTTTACCATCTGAGCACCCATATTCTCAAATGGATCACTTAACTCTATCTCTTTAGCAACAGTAACACCATCTTTAGTAATAGTTGGAGATCCCCAACTCTTTTCAAGGGCAACATTCCTACCTTTTGGGCCAAGAGTCACTCTTACGGTCTTTGCCAATTTGGTTACACCTCTTCTCAGGGCATCACTTGCGTCCTGTGCATAAATTATATCTTTTGCAGCCATCTCATTACCTCCTTATTTACTCTATCTTAGCAAGAATATCGTCTTCTTCCAGTATTAGATATTCCTCATCTTTGTATTCTACTTCTGTTCCACTAAATTTGCCAAATAGAATCCTGTCGCCCTTTTTTACTGGAAGAGGATCGTCGTCTTTGGAAACCTCTGCAACTGACTCAACAATACCCTGCTGAGGTTTCTCCTTTGCTGTATCCGGTATGATAATTTCTCCCTTCCCTTTTTTTTCTTTCACCCTCTTCACTAACACTCGTCTTCCTACTGGCTTTATCATTTACTTACCTCCTTTTTGTTGATTCCAACAACTTCCTAATAGAGATATAAACAAAGGGTGGACTTCAAAACAATAATAATGATACAACGATTATCAGATTTGTCAAGGGGTGATAAATCAAATATCTTCGAATCAGTTAATTAACATTCACTTTTGAACCCACGAAAAGTCTTTATATCACTATAAAAGATAAAATTATAAAATTCGAACTACGTGTGGAAGTTTGAGTCCATGAAATATATGGATTACAAAAAACACGTTAAAAATTCCATTTACTTTACGGAAAGCTATTGTTGACTACCGGTGGTCTTATATATATAATAATTAAGAATGAAAAAATTTTATCCATAGTTCGGAATATCTTTTTAACAATGTATATATGGTGTTATTCATGAATTTTTTTCTGTTATCAAGGCCACCTATGACTGGGAGAATTGAGTATATTCGAATCTCTTACTACTCATTCTTTCATATTACCTATTTACAGTATGCGCATGATATAGGTTCGCGGAGAGAAAGCGAGAAGAAAACGGAACATATTAGGGTTTTCTATCGTCTATAATTATGAATTTAGGAATTGAATCAATCTATAGAACATACGGTGACTATATTTATAGATATATATATGGGATGGTTCAAAACAAAGCGGAAGCTGAGGATTTGTTGCAAGATACATTTGTAAAAGTAATGAAATCGGATACCAATGAGATAAAGAATATGAAGTCTTGGCTTATTACTATAGCAAGGAACACGGTTTATGACCACTGGCGTCGGGAAAAAAGAAAGCGAAACTTAAATCCATTCATACGCCGTAAAAAACGTGACGTAGATCTAAAATTGGACATCGAAAGAGAGATCGAAAAATTATCGCCAAAATTAAAGGAGGTTATAATTCTAAGAGAAATCAATCAGTTGAACTATGAAGAAATAGCAAATATCCTGGGTGTAGAGATAGGGACTGTGAAATCCCGGTTAAGTAGAGCACGTAGAGAACTACGAATTTCTCTGGGAGAAGCATTGTGAAATGTAGTGAGATAGAAGAACTATTATCTCCATATATTGATGGCGAACTAAACCGAGATAACATTATAAAGGTAGAGAATCATGTTGAAGAATGCAAGAAGTGCAAAAATTTATTAGAGGATCTTCAATCCATAAAGGAGATGGTAAGAGGAATAGAAATACCATATCCGTCAGAGAGTATAGGGAAAAGGATAGTAGATTACAGACGTAGTCGAAATTATTTTCTCCGTTTCATTTTTAGCACCTCCTTGTTAACTGGTTTGGGAGCGCTCCTAATCCTGACTTTAGGCCACCCATCACATCTCGTTGAAGAGAAACCAAAAGAATACTATATCATGAAGGAAGAGAAGAACCCATATATGGAAATTTTATATGAGACAGAAGGAAATTATATACTCACCAACTATGAAGGAGGAAGTCTCTAGGGAGTAAAAAGCAAGGGTTTTATGACTATCCTATTATTATTACTTTCCACTTATCTTTCAGAAGTAGATAAGGAAATAAGACAACTAGAAGGCAAGCTATCGCCGTACGTGGTCAGTGTTCACACTCCAGAAGGTAATATTAGTATGACCGGCACGGTTATTGAGGCTCATAGCGTTGTTACAGTATGTTTTGTAAGAGAAGGCGAACCTCTACAAATAGAAGACAAGTTTGGCAATCTCAGCAGAGCAAAAAGTGTGGGTCTAGATCCTGTCACAGGAGTCACATTAATAGAGACAGAGGAAGATTTTCGTACTCCTCCACTCTCCAAGAAACTGGAGGAAGGGCAACTTTGTTATGTCTATGGCAACTCTTTCGGAAAAATGGGGATGATAGGCATTGGATTTATCCAGAGTCCCGAAGGGATCTCCTTCAACATTTCTCTCCCTCTTTCTCCAGGAAATAATGGGGCGGGAGTCTTTGACGTTAATGGGCGTTTACTTGGAATAGTTGGAGGTAGGGTAACCCGTTCTAGTTCTCTATTCAATTGGCGTGGAGTTACCAATCCCGGTAATTTTGCTGAGATAATAAAAGTCGCCTATCTGTTAAATACGATAGAGCAAATAAAGAGAATGGGCACTGTCAAAAGAGGTTGGTTAGGACTTGTGGTCAGGAATGCCCCCGGTGGTATGGGAGTCACAGTTGAAGATATTATAAAAGGGTCACCTGCTCAATTATCTGGCATTCAAGAACATGACCTAATTATTGCCCTTAATGGCAACAATATATCTAATATGGAAAGATTTAAAGAATTAGTTCTTGCAGAATCTCCTGGTGAAAAAGTGAGAATTACAATTATAAGGAGAAAGGAACGGTTAGAGTTTCCAGTTCAGTTAGAAGAAAGGCAAAGCGGGATTGACTGGGAACGGCTGGCACCTGATTTCAAAATCGAAAAAATCACACCAAAACAGTTTGAAGAAGAAAAGGAATCGATGAAGGAGGAATTTATGGAACAGCTCCTTCGTCTCTCAAAAGAAATTGAATTATTAAAAAAACAAATCGAAGAAAAAGATTATTAAAGGTAAGGATCCCTCTTCCCCCCTCAGGTTGGGATCCTTATCCTTTTTTCCATAGTGACTTAAGCATCTTTTTAATTTTCCTTTCGTACCCCACATTTTGGGGCTCGTAAAAATTCTTCTTCTTTATACCCTTTGGGAAATAATCTTCTTTTATGAAATGATCTGGGAAGTCATGTGGGTACTTATAATCCCTTCCATAACCTGCTTCTTTCATTAACTGCGTAGGAGCGTTCCTTAAGTGAAGAGGAACTGGAAAATCAGGATTTTCCTTTACTGCCTTCCGTGCTCTACTATAAGCAATATATGAAGCATTACTCTTAGGGGCTGAGGCAAGATATGTGGCTGCTTGTGAGAGAACAATTCCTGCTTCAGGCATTCCTACGAAACTTACCGCCTCCTTAGCCGCCACTGCTACTTGAAGCGCCTCTGGATCGGCATTCCCAATATCTTCGGATGCCAAGATTACCATTCTTCTCGCAACGAATAATGGGTCTTCACCTCCCTCCAGCATTCTCGTCATCCAGTATAAAGCAGCATCTGGGTCACTCCCGCGAATTGACTTTATGAAAGCAGATATAAGATTGTAATGTTCCTCACCTGATTTATCATATATAATCTGCTTCTGTAGAATAGAAGAGAGTAACTCCTTTTTTATTATCCGTTTTTTCCCTTCGAGGATTTTTATTCCAAATTCAAGGGTATCAAGAGCTATTCTCGCATCCCCTCCGGATATTTGAATTAGATAATCCATTGCATCATCCTCTATCTTTATATTAAGTTCTTTAATTTCTTCATCCTCTCTAAGCGCCCTCTCGATTATCTTTCTAATATGTGTGGGTTTTAAAGGTTTCAATCTGTAGACCTTTACTCTGGAAAGAAGGGGAGATATTAACTCAAAAGAAGGATTTTCAGTTGTCGCACCAATAAGTATTACGGTACCTCTTTCAACCCAAGGAAGGAGAACGTCCTGTTGTGCTTTATTGAACCGATGTATCTCATCAATGAATAGAATAGTAGACTTGTTCTTATTCTCAAGGAGATATCTTGCCTTCTTTATTACCTCCCTTACTTCTCTGACGCCACTGCCAGTAGCACTTAGCCGTTCAGAATTTGCATTCGTTTGTCTAGCTATTATATAGGTTAATGTAGTCTTACCTGATCCTGGTGGACCCCATAGGACAAGAGATGGAACCTTTCCTTTCTCCATCATCCTCCTAAGAGGTTTTCCTTCACCTATGATCTCTTCCTGTCCGATAAAGCCGTCAAAGGAGGTGGGGCGTACCCGGACTGAAAGAGGCAGATTTGTATTTGATACTGAGAATAAATCTGCTAAAATCTTAGACCTATCCAAGCTGAATATTTAAAAATTAGATGGAACTCTCTGACTACTTCCATAAGTTTAGCAAAAGGAAGAATGTTATAACCAGAATAAATAGAAAGAAACACCTTAAAATCCAGTGCATTTTAACCTCTATACTTAAATCTCTTAATGCCTTTATCTCCGATATCTTTCCGAAAGCACATATTGGTAAATTTTATTTTCTTGATGCATCTGTATGCCTTTTCTTTAGCACTCTGAAGGTCACTGCCTATTCCAACAACAGATAGAACTCTGCCACCATTGGTATAGAGAACACGATCTTCTATCCTGGTCCCAGCATGGAGTAGAATGCAGGATTGGTCGCGGATAACTATTTCAAACCCTGTCTCATACCTACCAGGATACCCACAGGAGGTAACCACTACCGCTACTGCTGATTGTTTACTCCAGTTGATTCGATCTGGCAGCTTACCTTCATTGGTTTTGAATAATAAATCAAGAAAGTCTTCCTTCAACAAGGGAAGGATTGCTTGTGATTCAGGATCTCCAAATCTAACATTGAACTCAAGCACCTTTGGCCCCCTCCTGGTGATCATTAAACCTGCATAAAGTACACCCTTATATTCAATTCCCCTCTTCAGGAGTTCTTTTATTGTTGGTAAAAATATTCTTTCTTTGATCTCTAAGACCTCACCTCTTCTCATAAAAGGTACTGGAGCATAAGCGCCCATACCACCTGTGTTGGGACCTTTATCTCCATCAAAGATTCTCTTATGATCCTGGGAAGGCAAGAATGGCAGAACTTTATCCCCGGAAACCAATGCAAGAACAGAAACTTCTTGCCCCTTAAGGCAATCTTCAATAACAACCGCATCTCCAGAATCTCCAAACTTCTTCTCCTGCATTATTACTTCAAGTGCACGAACCCCTTCACCCGGGTTTGCGCATACAAATGCCCCTTTCCCACCTGCCAAACCGTCTACCTTTACGACAAATTCACTACTTATTTTCTCAATATAGTTCTTCGCCGCATTAAAATCCTCAAATATCTCAAAGGATGCAGTGGGCACACGAGCATCCCTCATAAGCTCTTTTGCAAAAGCTTTACTCCCTTCTAATTGTGCTGCCTTCTTTGTAGGGCCGAATATAGAAAGCCCTGCTTCTCTGAATTTATCTACTATGCCATCGACTAATGGTTTCTCTGGACCTACTACTGTAAGGTTAACCTCCTTTTCCTTTGCAAACTTAACCATATCATCGTAATCTTTTAGATCTTCGATATTTTGCCCGATCGTGATTGTCCCACCGTTGCCCGGAACAAAGTAGAAATCCCTACCTTCAAAACTCTTTGCAAGACTCCATCCAAGGGTATGCTCCCGTCCTCCCCTACCTATGATCATTACCTTCATTGTATTATATCTATAACAAAAAAATGAGCAAATGTCAAGAATTTCCCCCCATAGCAAAAGAAACAAGTGCCAGATCGCGACTTTACAATCCATCGTTTAGTTGAGAGCCAAAGGAAACTGAAAGCTATCAGGCAACAAAATCAATGCAAAATGCCTGTCTCTGAGGCAAATAAAAGGGATTCATTACTAAAAGATTTAGATATTAAAAGAGTTCAAAAGCCTTGGGTTGAATTGACAAAAGAATTTCATTCTATATACTTTTAAATAATTCTTAAAAGATATCGTCTTTATAAAAAATTAAGGAGGACCATATGAAGATATCTATAATCGGGATAGGATATGTTGGATTAGTAGTAGGTGCCGGTCTCTCTGACAGTGGAAATGATGTCATCTGTGTGGACAAAGCAGAAGCAAAGATAAAAGCGTTAAAGGAAAATAGGATACCTATCTATGAACTGGGTCTTGAAGAACTGGTAAAAAGAAATCAAAAAGAGGGTAGGCTTTCATTTACAGACAATCTCAAGCAAGCGGTCATAAAGTCAGAGTTGATATTCTCTGCCGTCGGGACACCCTCAAATAATGATGGTTCTGTAGATCTATCTGATGTGTATAAGGTTGCAGAAGAGATAGGAGATGCAATAGAGGATGAATACAAGATAATAATAAATAAGAGCACTGTCCCAGTAGGAACAGCAAAAAAAGTTAGAGAGATAATAAAAGAAAGGACTAATGTTCCCTTTGACGTCGTCTCCAACCCTGAATTTCTAAAAGAAGGAAATGCAGTAGAAGATTTTATGAAACCTGACAGGATAATAATCGGCACTGATAATCCAGAGGTTGCCCTACTAATGAAGGAACTATACGAGCCATTCGTCCGAACAGGAAACCCAATTTTGATTATGGGTATAGAGAGTGCAGAGATGGTTAAGTATGCTTCAAATTTAATATTAGCCACAAAGATTTCTCTTATAAACGAAATCGCTAACCTCTGTGAAAGGGTTGGGGCCAATGTAGAAGATGTGAGGAGGGGTATGGGGTCTGACCCAAGAATCGGATCCAAATTCATATTTCCCGGTGTCGGTTATGGAGGTTCTTGTTTACCAAAAGATGTAAAGGCATTCATTCATATAGGTAGAGCGCACAAACTAAAAATGCATATCACAAAGGCGGTAGATAGTGTCAATGAAAATCAGAAAAAGATTATTTTTAAAAAGATAAAATCCCATTTGGGAAATCTTGAAAATAAAAGGATAGCAATCTGGGGATTGGCTTTTAAACCCAAAACCGATGATATGAGAGAAGCCCCTTCCATCATCACGATTAATCTTCTTCTTAAAGAAAGAGCACGCATTTATGCGTATGATCCAGTAGCAATGGATAACGCAAGGAAGATATTCGGGAACAAAATAGAATACGGAAGAACTCCTTATGAGTGCTTAAAAACCGTAGATGCCCTTGTCCTTTTAACAGAATGGAACGAATTCAGGAATCCGGATTTTGAAAAGATGAGCAGACTTATGAAGAGCAAGGTTATCTTTGACGGAAGAAATATCTACAATATCAGGCGTTTAAGGGAATTGGGCTTTGAATACTATGGCATTGGTAGAGGTTAATTACTTATATTCTTTATAGTAATAATTATAATATCCATACTCTCTATGGAAGTATACTTTATTTAGAACAAATCCAAGGGTCTTAAGGGAAAGTCTTTTGAAGAGATCGACTGTTTGAGAAATCATACCCCTACTGGTTTCACCATAGGATATGACAATAATTGTCTCATCAACTTCATTGGCAAGTATGCTACTATCACTAACTGAAAGGAGTGGCGGGGAATCCAAGACTAGAAGATCATAAGCCTTTCCCCATTTTTTAAGAAGCTCTCTCATCTTCGTCGAATCAAGTAATTCCGACGGATTCGGGGGAAGAACTCCTGAAGATATCACATCCACACCATTGAATTTAAAAATATCAGCCTCTTTCTCCTGCCCTATAAGCAAGTCTGTAAGCCCTCCTACATTTGATATTCCGAGGTAGGACTCTATTGAAGGCCTTCGAAGGTCAGTATCTACCAAAAGCACCTTTTCTCCAACAGAAGCAAAAGAAAGTGCAAGATTTATCGCTATCATTGATTTGCCACAACCCTTATCGGGACCTGCTACAAGCAAGGAAGAAGGGAGACCATCTGCCCGTGATAGCTTTATATTGGTTCGCAGACTTCTGAATGCCTCGGCTGTAGAGCTAGATAGGTTCTGATCGGTGAGAATAAAGGTCCCTTTTTGGCCTCCATCTATCACAGGAATAGAAGCAAGGACAGGTAAACCTGTGAGCCTTGTTACCTCACCTTCATCACGAATTGCAGAATCAATATAATCAACTATAAATCCAACACCTACCCCAAGCAGAAGCCCAAGAATAATGAATAAAATACACTTTTTTACCTTAGATAATACATTGGGTTCCTTGGGTATGGTTGCTGAATCTAATATTGAGATATCCCCTCGCTCACTGACCTCTGTTATCTGTGCCTGTTCCTTTCTTTCAAGGAGCATCATGTATATCTTCTCATTGGATTTTTTCTCACGCTCAAGCCTTGCCAACATAAGATCTCTCTTGGGTATTTCTTTTAGTTTTTCTTTGTAATATGATAATACATCCTCAAATGCTTCTCTTCTGGTCTTTGCAACAGTCCAGTCAACCGTGAGATAAAGTGATTTATGTAATAAATCCTTGATCTCGTCAAGGGGATTCAGTATACCCTTCTTTTCCAACAAATTCCTGATAACTTCGTCCATCTTCTCTTTTGTGGAACGAACTGATTGTTCAATACTCACTAACTTTTGGTCAGTTGTTAAATAACCCTGTATTAGAAAATCTGCCTTCTGGTTTTCCAGTCTGGTCAACTGTCCTTTTAGATCCAGAAGAAGTTCATAAGAAGTTTCCGATGCCTCTAAAAGTAGTCTCTTTTCTCGATCACTCAGACTGGATTTTACTGTTTTGAGTTGCATATCCAGGACATCGGATTCTACAGATGCTTTCCTGAATTCCTTTTCTATCTCTGCCATCTGTTGTATAAAACCTTCCACCTCTGCTGATACACCAAGGATACCATGTTCTTCTTTGAAGACCCTCAACTTCTTTTCTGCGTCTTCCAGATCCGATTTTACCAGTTCGATCTGATTCCCAATAAAAGAACAGGTGGAATGGGCATCTTCTCTCTTCATCTGAATATCAAAATCTCTATAGGTAAGAGCCAGCTGATTTGCAATAAGTGAACTCCTGTATGGATTTGTTTCTGTTACCTTAATTTTAACAATACGGGACTCTCCTTCTGTCCCAATTTCAATTTTACCATTTTTAATATCACTTTTAATTCTCTGGACGGCCTGATTAGCATTTTCAAATTCCATTTCCCGCAGTTCCTCTCCGCTGAAACTCAAAGCTGCTTTACGCAGCACCGGATCACTCTTAAGTAGGTATATATGATTTGTGAGTTCTTCCTCGGTTGGAGATGAGAAATATCCACCTCCAAATAATGTCTCAACCTTTTTAACTAAGATTGTTGAACTTGAGGTATATAGAGGTTGTGAGTAAATGAAATACATAAAAGTCAGTATAAGAGAAACGCTAAATACACCTAAAATTATCCAAAATCTTCTTCTTATGATCCTTATATAACTACGTATGTTGACTTCTCTATCAGGTTCCATATCCATTTCCACCCCCTCTTTTTGTTAAGGGTATGCCCTTTTTACATAGGGGGCATTCCAAAGGTTCATAGTTTATTATGGGATAACGTAGAACTGAATGGAGAGGAACGCCTAAATCGACATCCTCCACACTCCTGTCAATCATCACAACCACTCCTAAAATCCTACCATGCTCTACAGAATTCATTGTATCAATTATTGACCCTCCGGTGGTAAGTATATCATCAACTATTAGAATATTGTCCTCTCCCCTTATGTTAAAACCTCTCCGAAGGACCCTTCCCCTGTCATCTCTCTCAGAATAAGCACTCTTCACACCCATAATCCTGGCTACCTCAGACGCTATGATCGCACCTCCTAAGGTTGGACCTACCACCCAATCTACCTTTGGTGAAAGTTCAACAATTCTTCCAATAAACGGTTTCAAACTCTTAGGATTCTCGAGAAGCCTGAATTTCTCTATATACCTGTCAGAATGAAGCCCAGAAGCTAGCAAGAAATGACCCCTAAGAAGTGCACCTTCCTTTTTAAGTAATGATATGTAATCCATTCTCAACACCCTCTATTATTGATAAAGCTGCAATTTTTTTATCCAAAGCATTGATAATCGCTCTCCCCACAACAATGTAGTCTGCACCATCTGCGATAGCCTTATCAGGGGTCTCAATCCTCTTCTGATCATCACGCTTAATGCCTTTTGGCCTTATACCTGGAGTCACAACGACAAAATCCTTTCCACACTTTTTTTTGATTAAAGAGACTTCTTTAGGCGAGGCTACAACACCACCCAAGCCTGCACTCTGGGCAAGAACAGAAAGTTCTAATATCTGACTCTTAATTGACTTATTAATTCCTAGAAAATCCTGTAAAAACGCTTCATCGAGGCTCGTCAGTATTGTTACCCCCAGAATGAGAAGTTTCTTTGCCTTACGCTCCCATGTCACTTTTTGTGCAGATTCCATCATCTCAAATCCTCCAAGGGAATGCACAGTAAGCATATCTACATTCATATCTATAATAGCCTCAACCGCTCCCATGACGGTATTCGGTATATCATGTAACTTTAGATCGAGAAAGACCTTTTTCCCTCTATCTTTTAAAATCTCAATAATCTTCAGACCGAATTTTGTGAACAGTTGAAGACCAATTTTATAGTATCTCACCAGATCACCCAGTTCCTCCACAACATTTACTGCTTCTTTTAAAGTCGGCACATCTAGTGCAACAATCAGATAATCTCTGGCCTCTTTATTCATCTATATATTTCCTCAATTCTTTTAGATTTCTATATCCATTATCCTTCATATATTTTATTATATTATCAATAATTTCTATTGGTGCAAGTGGGTTGTTGAAGATTGCACTTCCCAGCTGAATAGCAGTTGCACCTGCAATAAAATATTCTAGAACATCTTTAAAGTTTGTAATACCTCCAGAACCAATGATTGGAACTTCAAGGTTTCTGGAAATCTGATATACATTGTATAAAGCTTGCGGTTTTATTGCGGGTCCAGAGACTCCTCCAACAACATTCTTAAACAGTGGTTCCCCACTCTCTATATCGATCGCAAGTCCCTGGAATGTATTTACAGCAGTGACAGCCGAGGCACCTGCCTTAAGGCAAGCCTCTGCTACCTCAACTATATTAGAAGCAGCAGGTGTGAGTTTGACTATTACTGGCAAATCGCTGTTCTCGCAAACAGCCTTTGTCACTTGAAATGCAGTCTCTGGTTCTCTTCCAAAAGAGACCCCCCCTTTTCTCACATTGGGACAACTTATATTTACTTCAATACCAGAAACATCCACGATCATTTGCGAAATCCGTGAAAATTCTTCAATTGTTTCGCCAAATATATTGACAAATATTGCTGTATCAAATTTCTTTAAACGAGGTAGTATCTCTTTATTGAAACTATCCACACCTTTATTGGCAAGACCAATGGAATTAATAACCCCACAGGGAGTTTCTGTGAGTCTTGGGGGAGGATTGCCCTCCCGTGGTCTTAGAGAGACACTTTTATAAACAACACCCCCTAATTCATTGAAATCTATTATTTCTGTATATGGCAGATCCCATACACCTGATGCAAGAATCACTGGGTTCTTCAACTCAATCCCATTAAAAGAAACAGAAAGGTCAATCAACTTTTACCTCAGAAAGAGAGAAGATAGGTCCTTCCTGACATACATACTTGTATCCAGAATCGGTCTTAACAGCGCAGGATTTACAACCACCAAGTCCGCAGCCCATTCTCCTCTCCATATAAACAAAAGCCTCTTTTGCATAATCACCTATTATATCCTTTAGCTCCTTTATCATAGACTCTGGGCCGCAGATAAAGATTTTCTCACCCTTTAATAAATCTAAGTTTTCACTCACGAGGTCCGTAACTTTCCCCTCTCTATCCTCCGTTATCGTATTGACAATAAATCCTCTTTCCTTTATCTCTTCTTTTAATACAAGAGCACTTTCCTTCTTTGCACCATAAAAAAGAATCCCCTGATTCATCCATTGAGATTGATAGTAAAGTGGGGCGATACCAATCCCTCCGGCAATTAAAACTCCTCTCTCCGGGGGTTTAATAGGTTCCCCAAGGGGGCCTAATATTTTCAGTTTTTCTCCCTCCTTCACCTTACTTAGCTTCTCTGTACCTCTCCCTCTGGCCTTTATAAGTAGCGTAAAAGAGTCCTCCTCAATGGATAGAAAGGAAAAGGGGCGAAGAAGAAAAGGGTCTATTGAAGTTGTAATCCCCACCATAACAAAATGCCCACATTTAGCCTGTTGATGCATATCTTCATCTTCTATCCTGATTAAGTTATAAGGTCCCAGAACTCTATTCTCAATTACTGGTAGTATCCGGAAGGAATTCACTAAACTCCCCCATAGCCCTTTTTGTAAATTCGGTGTCAGGATAACGATCTTTAAGTATAGAAAGATAGTATGAAACTTGTGAAGGATCTTCAAGCTCTTTAGAATATATATTTAAAAGCACATAAAGGGCTTTGGGTGCATATAAACTCTCTGGAAAATCATTAAACACCTTTTTATAAGTTTCTACAGCCCTTTCCAGATCATTAATCTCTACATAATAGAGCTCTCCAATTCTAAAATAGATATATGCAGGATCTATTTCATATCCAGTAGAATCAATAGTAGTCGAATCTCTATTGAGGACAGACAGCATTCCCAGAATATCCTTTTTAGCCCTTGCTAAACTTGTTATTTTACCGAAATCTTCAAATCCAGTTACTTTAGAATACAATTTCTCTGCTTCTTCAAAATTACCCTCTGCCTCTTTAACCAAACCCAGTTCATAATTTGCAATCGCACCAAGCTTGTTTCTCCAATTTTTACCAAACTTCAGAGCTTCTTCCGCTTCCTTATATCTTCCCATCTTTCGGAGAATCCTTCCCTTAAGGATAACAAGGGAGTCAGTCTTTTCATATTCACAAATCACAGATAGAGCCTCCGGAAGACTGTCTAACTTCATATAGATACTGGTAAGGTTGTATCGTAACCCTTCTACCTCACAACCCTTTGCTTCTTCCATTGATTCCTTATACATCTCGAGGGCTTTTTTATATTCTTCTATCCTGCTATACGCATACCCCATTATATAATATACTTCAGCTTTGTGAGCACTGTATTTATTTATAAAGTCCTTTCCTGCAGCTATTGCTTCCTCTGGAGAGTCACTTTTGAGGTATATCTCAAGTTTTGTTTTAAAGGCTTCCATTCTGATATCCAAATCCTCTGAATCAGTAGCTCTATCAAGGAAAATAACCGCCTCGGTCAGCCGACCTTCTTCCACTGCAACTTTACCTAGATATAGCATGCTCTCTTCGAAGTAAGGAGAACCATGGTAATAATCGATAATTTTTCTAAAATTTTCCTCTGCCTTTGTGAGTTGACTCAAGTTATAGAAATTTTTACCAAGCAGAAATATAGCATCGTCCATCCACTTGGATCCCGGATATCTTGTTATGACCTTATTACATTTCTGAACGCTCTTTTGAAAAGATTGTGCTCCGCCACCGCCTTCTTTCTTTTGTCTTAAACCCTCAGAATAGTATTTTTGGGCATTGTAAAAGGTATTGTAATAAGCGCAATTGAGAAGTAGAAGAATAAAGAGAAAAAGCCTGTTCATATCTCTTCAGTTATAGTTTCGTCTCTCTTTAAGGTGATAATCTTTATAGATTCTATTGACTGGTCTTGCTTACTTATAACCTCTATATGCATCCTGTTTGTATGGCAGAGATGTTCGAGAGATTCCCTGCCTTCGGTTTCAAAATAATTTGCCACCCTGGGGTTAGCGAGAATTCGCACCTTAGTATTATAAAGCGATTCTTTCTTCCCTTCAACCCAAGATGTAAATTTAGAGAACAAATATGGCGGTGAAAGCACATGACCTTTTCCCTCACAATAAGGACAGGGTTCTATGAAACGCTTGGATACGCTCCTCCTTACTCTCTCTCTTGTCATCTCTAATAACCCATAGTGAGAAAGGTTACTTGCAATCTTAAACCTTGCCTTATCCCTCTCCAGGGATGACTTGAATTTATCAATTAGACTTCTCTCTTTACCCTTATCTTCCATATCTATGAAATCAATGACTATTATACCTCCAATATCCCTAAGGCGGAGTTGCCTTGCTATTTCAAAAGCAGCCTCACAATTAGTCTTATATATCATTTCCTCTGTTTTTTTGTTTCCTTTGTACTTACCGGTATTTACATCAAAGACCGTAAAGGCCTCCGTCCTATCTATAACGATATATCCTCCACTCTTAATCCATATCTTTCTTCTAAATATCTTACGCATTTCCTGCTCAATTCCAAAGTGGGTGAATATTGGTATAGATTCCTCATACAGTTTTACTCTATCTAAGAAAGTAGATTTCCTGACAGATAGGTATTCAACTATCCTCTTGTAAGCCTTTTTTGAATCAACAATTAATTCGAGTACAGAATCATCAAGAAGGTCTCTGGTGATCTTAATAGGTAATTCTTGTTCTTTCCAGAGCAGGGCAGGTGAAGATTCGACTCTGATCCTTCTTTTAATCCTCTGCCACACATTAAGCAGTTCAGAGAGCTCTGCTTTCAGGACCCTTGTATCTTTTCCCTCTGCCACAGTCCTTACTATGAAGCCCATATTCTTTGGCAGTATCTCCTCAGCAATATTCTGAAGTCTTTTCCTTTCCTTTTTATCTTTTATATGTCGTGATATACCAATCAACCCTCTGAAGGGCAGAAGGACAAGAAACCTACCTGGGATAGCAATAAAAGTTGTTAACCTGGCTCCCTTAGTTCCATATGCCTCTTTCTTTACCTGGACTATTATATCTAACCCAGTATCTGCTTTTTTCTTATCCGATAAGGAAGCATAGAGATCCTTAAGCGGAAGGAACCCTGATTCATCTTCACCAATATCTACGAAGGCGGCTTTAAGCTCTTCTCTCACAGATTCTATCCTTCCCTTAAGAATATTTCCTACTGAGGATACAATCCCACCTCTTTCAATATAAAATTCTGTCAACTCCCCATTCTCCCGTAGAGCAATCCTCATATCGTCCCTTCTTATATTCAGAATTATCTGCTTTTGAACCATCACTTAAGGTCTCCTGTATTCATATTGTATCCTCCTCTTTACCCTGATTGGCGTTTTACATCCCTTAGAGTAGACAGTACAATTGTAATCTAATATAAAAGTATGCGCAACTTAAAAAGTTTCCGAGAAGATATATCACAATGATCAACAGTCCAGATCATTGATTTTAGAGGGGAATTCAAAAACCCCTTCTTACCTCATTAAAAGCCTTTATTCGACTCTACTCATCAGCTTTGCTTCTAAGCCTGGAGAAGCAAAATATAAACCCGCCTATGAAGATGAAAAGAGTCACAAAAAGCATAACCCAAGCGGAAACAGGCACTATGACCTCCCTTCTTTCCTGGAAAGTATTACCGATACAATAATGAGGATTAATAGGAAGACGAACCCAAGGATTAACGTGGAAACAGGATAACCTTCGTAGGGAATCCGAAGCTCATTATATGCACTATATCCTATCGCTCCCAATAATACAATAGGTACCACAATCTTTACGAAAAACACCCACCATCTTCCAGCCTTGATTTCAGATTGCTCATTCATATAGTTTCTAAAACTATCAGTATTTATTAAGTAACCGACAAAGACAGCTTCCAAAAATCCTACTATTACAAGTCCATAGCAACAGAGATAATGGTCAACAATATCCAACCAGTAGACACCAGCCCTGGTGGTGAAGACAAGCCCTACAAGGATACCAATAACCGCAATTAGAAGATTTACTACTCTCCTCGGAAATTTTTTCCATTGTTCTAAGGCTGCCTTTGAAACAGATTCAACAAGTGAGAATGCAGAATCAATCCCAAGGGTAAGCAGCATCATGAAAAAGAGGGCTCCAAACACCCGGCTTCCAAATGGAAGCATATTGATGATTGTGGGATAAGCAACAAAAGCAAGCCCAGGACCTGATGCTACGACATTAGCGACGGGTTGTCCGGTCTGATGAGCAAGAAATCCAAGAGATGAAAACACCGCTATGCCAGCAAGAAAACTGGTAAAACAGTTAGCAAATCCAATTATAAAGGCATTGTTAACCAGGTCTGACTTCCGAGGTAGATATGAGGAATAAGCAATCATTATACCAAGACCAATTGAAAGCGTAAAAAAGATCTGTGCATATGCATTTATCCAGACTATCGGATCCTTTAAGGCAGCAAAATTCGGTGTAAGGTAATAACTTAAGCCCATAATAGCTCCTGGAAGGGTTATTCCTCTAATAATAAAGACTATTAGAATTATCCATGGCAGGATCACTGTAGCATACACCACCTTCCCAACAGTTTTAACCCCATGATATATAGAGTAATAAATAGCCATCCAAGTAACTACGAGAAAAACAAGCACAAGAGTGTTGATTCCACCCAATTGTAATGGGGAATTTGAACCTTCCAGCACCATATTGTTGAAAAAGAACTCGGGAATATTTCCCCACGAAAGAGAAAAGGAATGGAAAAAATAGATAAATGACCATGACATGATAACAGTATAGTAGCACACAACTCCAAAGGCTATAGCTACTGCAAACCATCCCAACCATTTCCATCTCTTTCTGTAACTCCCAAAGGCAAATGGTGCTCCATGTCCCGTTTTATGTCCAAGAGTAAATTCCAGTATTAAAAGGGGAATCCCTGCTGTGAAGAGAGCAACTAAATAAGGAATCAAGAATGCTCCACCGCCATAGCGGTAAGCTATATATGGAAAACGCCACAGGTTTCCAAGACCTATTGCGCTGCCAATCGAAGCAAGAATAAAAGCTAATCGATTATCCCACATTTCTTTCATACTACTAACCTCCTTATATAATCATGAATATTATTTACGGATTCCAGATTCATAGTGACATCAATTATTTTAGATGCAGAATCCTTTGAGAGTCTAACCTCTGTATTGGCTTTGAACTTATCTATAAGTTCTTCATCACTTAGGGGCCTCTCTGGTCTCCCCCTTGCATAATCCTCTACCTTGGTGAACTCTCCTCTATTAGTTCTTACAGTAACAATAGCTCTCTTAACCCTGGGGAATAGAGAATCAATTTCAGGATTAGCTCTCACTTTTATGAGTGGCAGAATACTCCTAACCCTCTTGTCAAACAGTGCTTCTTGCTTGAAATCAGATGGGAGAACATTACCCTTAACCACGGCGCAAGCTATACAATAAGGAAGAGAATGATCTGCAGTCTCTTTTCTCTTTGGTTCATATTTAAAAGGATCAGAGAGTATATCTCTACCTCTTATTGTTGCCTCAATTAAGACTTCCTTAACCTCCTCATAATTTATGTTATTCTCTTCCATAACCGAAAGTACCGCAGTTATTGGTTGATGAGTAAGCGCTTCAGTTGGGAAAGCTTTGTATCCACATTTCGTTATGAGGAATCGACTGCCTAATCCATCAATCAATTTATCCTTATTCCACCTGACAGCATTTATTACTTCAAACACTCCCTCTCTACCTTCGTAAACTTCTTCGGGTCCTTCATAACCTTCCTTTGCAAGTAAAGCTCCCCGAACCCCTGCTTCAACTGCCATTGGGTCTGCTGTATTCTTCATATTGGTAAGGGCTCCTGCAACAACTCCACCAAGGGTAAAATGCGATGAACCACTAATCCCAACTGCAGACACTATCTGATCTTCTAAAAGGTTCAACATCCTTCCGGAAACGATTGGTGATACTAATTGGGTAAGTGATGCATGATGCCATCCTATTTCTCTTATACCCGGTTCTGCGGCATTACAGAGTCTCATCTCCAATTCATAAGCAATTAAGATACCTACAAGGATATCCTTACCACTTCTTCCTAGCCACTCTCCTGGACAAAGAGCAGCTGGTATAAGATCTGAAGGATGGGATGGATCCTGTTCCCAGTAAATGTCATTATAATCCAATGCCCTTATCAAGAGTGAATTCATAAAAGCGGCATTTGCTACATTGGTACTCGTTCCATAGCCAATGACTGTTGCTTGCTCCTTTCCCCCAAGATTCTTTATATACCTATGTGCTGCTTCCATATCTTCATTACCATAGGCAGCCAGGGCACAACCCAAGGAGTCAAGGAGGAAACGTTTTGCTTCCTTTATCGCATCAGGAGGTATATCATTAAAATCAAGAGATAGCGCGAATTTCACCATTGCCCTACTTATAGAAGTCATCGGATACCTCCTTATTCAATGAAACGGATTCCCATTTGCAATTGCGACAGCCTCTTTAATAGCTTCAGAAAGTGTAGGGTGAGGAAAAACTAACCTTGAGAGCTTTTTAACATTAATCCCGTATTCCATCGCCATAGAAACTTGAGTGATCAACTCAGAAGCTTCTCTACCAATGATACCCCCTCCTAATATCTCTCCTTTTTTATTGTATATTATTTTGACTTCTCCAAAAGATCCACCCGATGCTATTGCTCGACCATTTGCAGAAAAGGAAAACCTCGCCACCTCAAAGTCCGTTCCCTCTTTTTGCAGTTCCTCTTCCGTAAAACCCACTAAAGCCAGTTCAGGGTTGGTATACACAACCCTTGGAACTACCCTCTCATTAATTTCAGTATCCTCTCCAATAATATTGCGAACAACAACTTCTGACTCTTTATATGCAGCATGAGCAAGTAAATTACCGCCTATACAATCGCCTATCGCATAGACATTTTTCAGGCTTGTTCTTAAGTGTTTATCTACTTTAATTGCTCCACGCTCGATCAGAAGATCCTTCGGGAATGTCTGAATAAAAGGGCTTCTCCTAATGGAAAGTAAGACTTTATCCGCCTTTAATTCCTTCTCTTTTCCGTCATGAAGAAAGTTTACTTTGAAACTATCCTCTTTTTTTACTTCCTTGACAAACGAAGAAAGATAGAATCGGATACCTTTTTTCTCAAGATTCTTTCTGAGGCTTGAGGATAAATCTCTATCTTCACCTGGAAGAACTTCGCCCTCAAGCTCCAGGACTCTAACATCACTTCCAAAGGAAGCATATATATAGGCAAACTCTAATCCTATGACTCCACCACCAATAATGGTCAAGGCCAAGGGAATCTCTGCGGCATTGATAGCATCTGTGCTATTCCAAATACCCTCCGCTACAGGAAATTTTGGCACATTAGGTATAGAACCGGTTGCTATGATAATTCTATCAAATTCGTAACTCTTCCCTCCCGCCTCAATCATACAATCATCCTTTAACTTAGCATCCTCTTTTATTACTCTTACCCCTCGCTTACCAAGCAGATTAGATACACCAAGCACAATACGCTTTGTTGCGCGCGTCTTAAATCGCTGGATTTTCTCCCAATCTGGTTCATTTATCTCTATGTTGAGCCCAAAACGCTTTGCTTTTAAAAAGGAATTTTGAACGTTAGCGCATGTAATTAAGGCTTTTGTGGGTATACAACCTACATTGAGGCAAACACCACCAATTTCTTCTCTCTCAAAGAGTGAAATATCCAATCCTTTCCGAGAAGCCCGAAGGGCTGCGCTATATCCACCAGGACCTCCGCCTATAATACCTAATTTCACGAGGTAACAATATCAAAATAAGCATTGAATGTCAAGGGAAAATCTCTGACTCCCTCCCCCGTTTTTCTCTCGCAGCAACACAAAGGACATAAAAAAAACTTTAATATCATTTGTTAAAGCGCAAAGAAAGTAAAACTTGCAAAGGTCTTATGAGTTCTTGCACATTTATCTCCAGATTAATTCAACCATTAAAAGGGAAGATTCTCTCGAGTACTTTTCTCTTCCAATACCATACTTAAAACCTTGGAATTGCTACTTAATCAGGAATGTTGCTCGAAATTAGGGCGCAAGTTAGGTTTTTTTTGTTAAATTTATGCGTAATCAAGACATTTTTATTATATTTTTTAAATTTAATTTACGAAAAATCATTGACATTTTATTATTTTTTTCTAAATATAATTATATGATGCAAAAGAGTTTTATTGACGAGCTTACCGGTTTATACAATAGAAGGTATCTTGGGGGATGGATAGATACTGAATTAGCAGGATGTAAAAGATACAATTTACCCTTATCCTTAGCATTGCTAGACCTCGATGATTTTAAACAAATAAATGATCTTAAAGGGCATCTTGTTGGAGATAATGTTCTAATACAATTCGCACAATTTCTGCAGGATGAGTTAAGGGCTGCTGATATGATCGTAAGATATGGCGGGGACGAATTTATTATTATGTTCCCCAATACTAAGAAAGAACAGTCTAACGCAGTTATGAAAAGATTGTTAAATAAGGCAAAAGGAACATCCTTCAACGGACATTCTCTTTCAGCCTCCTGTGGAATTTCATCCTTTCCTGATGATGGTTCTGACTGGGAATCGTTATTCCAGATTGCAGATCGCCGAATGTATCAGGTTAAAAGAGCCAGTAAGGGAGGAATTGGTATTAAAGAGATATCAGGAGAAGAGTTGCAGATCCCCACTCCAAAGATTATAGGGAGAAAGAATGAACTGAAACTCTGTTCTGAACACACAAAAACCCATGGGAATATTTTAATTATAATAAGTGGAGAAGCTGGGGTAGGAAAAACGAGACTGGCAAACGAGGTGATTTCTCTACTACCAGATAGAATTTTATTCACAGGTGCATCTTTTCCTGCAATGTCCCAATCCCCATATTATGCAGCCAGGTATGTCCTTCAAGAGATAGTTACAAAATATGAGGAATTGGCACGTGAGATTTTTGTCGAACATCTCACCCTGCCTCAAAAACGTATAATTTCAAATTTTCTGCCTAATCTAACACAAGGGTTCTCGAAAGCAACAGGGGATAGGCTGATGCTCTTCGACACTGTGACAAAATTCACAGATAAACTTTCGGAAAAGATACCTCTGGCTATACTTTTTGATGATTTACACTGGGCAAGTGAATCCACAATAGACCTCTTGCATTTTATATTAAAATCAAAAAAATCTTTTTATCCAATGTTCGGAACATACCGATTAGAAGAAATCAAAGGAACTCCTTTCAGCGAAAAAATTGCATTTATGGGAAGGGAGGGACTCTACAAAGAAATCTCCTTAGAGACATTAAGCCAGGATTCCACTCAAGAAATGATAGGAACCATATTAAATCACAGAGTTTATCCTTCTCTCGTAAAATTCATCTATAAAGAGAGTGGTGGTAATCCATTCTTCATAGAAGAAATCTTAAAGGAGATGAAGGAGTCTAGAACACTCTACAAAACAGCAGATGGATATGAACTCGATAAAGGAGTGACTTTTCATATCCCAAAAACGATAGAAGATACAGTTATTCATAAGTTATCGCTAGTTGATAAGAAACTTCTTGAGGTTACAAATATTGCAGCATTAATCGGAGAAGATTTTGATTTTTCACTAATTCACTCAATAACAGAATTAAACGAAGGTGAACTGTACGATCAACTAGATCAACTGAAGGCTTTTCAGTTTCTAATTGAAAAAGTGGGGCATGTTTATTCCTTCAAAGAAGATATATTCCGTCAGGTTATTGTTGATAAAATTCTTACTGGCACAAAAAGGGTGTTGCATGAAAAGATCGCAGAGACTATAGAAAAAATCCTTCCGGATTCACCGGAAAAGTTTGAACAATTGGCTTACCACTACTATAACTCAGAGAACAATAAGAAGTTAGGTGAATATGCCCAAAAGGCAGGAGACCATGCCCGTTCTGTTTATGCTCATAAAGAGGCTATAAGATTTTATAA
Source organism: uncultured bacterium (assembly GCA_964476585.1). Lineage (GTDB taxonomy): Bacteria > Hydrothermota > UBA3072 > UBA3072 > UBA3072 > CAYZBF01. The sequence continues at coordinate 33,024 of CAYZBF010000023.1, forward strand.
CTGGGCACTAAAAGGTGAAATGAAATCTGACCAACGCGGCAGAATATATAGGAAAATCGGTGAAGAATTGGCAATAAAAGGTGAGTATGAATATTCTATTAAGAGTTTCAACGAAGCATTAAAGAATATTGAAAATAAAAAAGAGGAAGCTGGGATTTATAAGGAGTTGGGGCATACCTATGTGGACCTAGGCAATTATACAATGGCTCTTTTTAACCTCCGGGAAGCAAGAAAAACCTATTCAAGCAGACAGGATAAATACAGCTGTGATCCTTATATGGCTTGGGTTTATATGGAGATGGGAAAAGAAAAATCTGCTATGCGGAGTATTGAAAGGGCAATTACCAGAATCGATAAGGAGCGTTCCCCCAAGGAGTACGCACAGGCTCTTAACACAATGGCTACTATAAACCGCCGTAGGGGCAAAAATAATAAGGCCTTAAAATTATACGATGAGGCAATAAAAATAACAGAAGAGATCGGATATAAAAAGGGAGTCGGCGATCTATACACTAATATGGCTAATGTATACCTAGGCATAAATGAACTGGATAAAGCAAAGGAATATTCAGAGAAGGCAATAGAGATATATGAAGATACTGGTTTTAAAGAAGGGGAGATAAGAACTTTATTCACCCTTGGCAATTTAGAGATGAGAAGAAACAAATTAAATCAGGCAGAGGAGTATCTACGTAAAGCGCTTGAGATGGAAGAGTGGGTGGGGGGAATAAAAAGCAAGGTATTACTCCTCGATTCACTCGGTTATATATCTCTTGTCAAGGGCGCACAGAAGGACGCCATAAACCTATATAAGCAGGCAGAGGAAGAAGCAAAAAAGACAGAATCACCAGAGGATCTGGTCCGAACATATGCAACCATGGTAACGATATATACAGAGTACCTACGGAACTTAGAGAAGGCAGAGCAAAATCTCAAAAAAGCAGAGAAATGGCTCCCGAAGATAGATCCGGGAATCACCCTATCCCATTTTTACCTGGCAAAAGCAAGACACAGTCTTGCAATTGGGGAATTTGAAGGGGGAATAAATATAATAAAGGATTCTTTACTCCCATTGGCTAAGAAAATAGACGATTTCACTTTACTGAGTTCTATCTACATATTATGGGCACAATTTTACGCAAAGAAGGAATGGGGGAAATGGGGAGAGCGTTATATTGAAATGGCAATGGAATATGCCAAGAAGTCTGAAGATGTATACAATGTAGCAGAGGTCCATAGGGGAGCAGGAAATTTTTATTTAAATACAGGGAACTTGAATGAATCAAAGAAACAATTCAATAAAGCCCTGAATATTTTCAAAGATATAAATTTTCACTGGTATATTCAAGATATTGAAAGAGAGCTAAGAAAGATTCAAAAGATTTCCTAACTTTGTAAATAATACCTATGAATATGAAGCGGCTTGGAAAGGAATTTCTGAAACTATTAATCACTATATCCCTTCTCTATTATCTTTTCCAGAAAGTTCCGGTTAATAGAGTGTTGCAAACAATCAAAGGAATGGAAATTCAATACTTCTATTTCTCTATCGCGCTCTTTTTTCTCTACTATGGTTTCTTCTCCTTAAGATGGAGATTTTTATTGCAATCTCAGAATATTAAGATAGGGCTCGGCATAGGTTATTCATATATGCTTATTTCCTTTTTTTTCAATAATTTTCTGCCGAGTGGTTTAGGAATGGATATAATTCGTTCGGGGTATGTGGGGAGACGAGATAATTTTAGTAAGGCTTTTGGTACTTCACTAATGGAGCGAATGTTAGGTATGGTGGGTATGATGTGCATAGGTCTTTTTGCAATATTTTCCTTGAGGAGTGAATTTATTCGTTTAGCCCTTCTTTATCTTATCCTGATTTTCTTGATTGGTGGAGTATATTCTCTTCTGATTTACCTTAAGGCAAAATGGCTAAAGGAAAAGATACTATCCATCAAATTTCTCAATTTAGGAGAATCAGTAAGGGCCTTTTATCATGCTTTGAAACTCTATAGTAAAAAGGGAAAGGTGATTCTAATAGGAATTGGATATTCTCTTTTGGTACAGATGACGATAATCTGCATTAATTTCTTTCTCTCAAGGAGCCTTTCAATGGACATATCATTTATATCACTAATAGCTTATATACCCTTGATAACAGTAATCAGTCTCATTCCAATAACTATTAACGGTTTGGGAATGCGTGAATCTGCATATGTTTTTCTGTTTTCTTCTTATGGTATTGCGCAAGAAGAAGCACTCTCCCTATCACTTCTTTTCTTTGCTGCTTCTGTGGTCGCAAGTGCTATAGGAGGTATCGTTTTTATATTTATAAGGAGGCCACATCCCAAAAGAAA
>CAYZBF010000024.1:0-33685 GCA_964476585.1 uncultured bacterium
GCTTCATATAGTTTCGTAATCAAATTTGCACTTATGCGCCCAAGTGTTTTTATGTTAATTTTCTACCTCCTATATCTGTTTCATTACTTTGTAGGTAATATATTGCATAAATTAAGTAGTTTTGTCAAGGAGCGTATATTGAGTTACATAGGAAAATAAGGGTCGAAGATAGGGGTCAGGTCTTCTTTGAATTTTTGAGCAATAATCAAAAAGTCTGTTTCAATCTGTGTTTTCACTAAGGGATTAGGATGTAGGGGTTGGGATTTAGGTCTTACGCCTGAGTCATAAAGTCTTGTGTCACGAGTCGTAAGTCGAAAGTAGGGTATAGTATTTAGATGTTGGTAATTAGCGTTTGATGATAAGTAAATTAGTAGATTAAGTTTAACCGTTTAACCATTCACCAATTCAACATTTTCTTTATAATTGGACTTCGGACACTGGACTCAGGACTTTGGACAATCTAAATTTCTCTGTGTCTAATTGAGTTTGTAGGGTTTTAGAGTTTATTTGCGTCTTTGCAGAGAGATAAAGTGAGGTGAAGATTTTACAATTTACAATTTGCAATTTTCAATGAAGCGTAAATTATTAAATTTACGCTGTCAATGTTCACCGGTCATGGGAACGAAGCGGACTGGAATGATATTCTTTTTTGTTATCCCAGCAGAGTCCTTAGTAACGAGCATTAGGTTCTGATAGTATGAACCAACCGGTATTACTAATCTACCACCAATGGCAAGTTGTTCCAACAATGGGGGAGGGATTTCTTCTGGGGCACAGGTGACAATGATGCCGTCAAAAGGAGCGTGTTCTTTCCATCCTTTATAACCGTCACCACATTTTACGATAACATTATCGTAGTCAAGTTCTTTCAATCTCTCTTCTGCAGATTTTGCAAGTTCACAGATTATCTCGATTGTGAAGACTGAATCGGCAAGGAGGGATAGTATGGCTGCTTGATACCCAGAACCTGTTCCAATTTCAAGGACTTTATCTTTCTTTTTAACGCTGAGTAATTCAGCCATAAGTGCAACGATATAGGGCTGTGAGATCGTCTGATTATATGGGATAGGTAGAGGATAATCTTCATAAGCAAATGGCTGATACTTTTTTGAAACGAAGAGGTGTCTCTTTACTGTTAGCATTGCCTGTATTACCGAACGATCCTTGACCCCGCGCGCGATTATCTGGTCTTCTACCATCCCTTCCCTAAGAATTTTGTAATTTTGAGAATAACCGGTAGAAGCAGTTAAGAACATTAATATCAAGCCCATAATTTCTCCTTATATTAAAGATTAGCTAAGTTGGACTAAATGTCAAGGATTGGATGGATGAGTGAATGAGTTTATTGGGTTTTTAGAGGTTTTGGTTTTATTTGACTATTTTTACTAATTAACGAATTAACTAATCGACTAATTAACTTTAAAACCCAGCACTCCGAACTCAGAAATTAGTTCTTCTCCAGCGTCTTCTCCAACTCTTCTATCTCTTCAGTCAGTCGATGGTATTCTTTAAAGAGTTTTCTTGCCTTTTTGGGGTTATTGGCAAGGGAAGGGCGAGTAAAGATATTACGCAATTCATCACGTCTTTTGCTTTTTTGGATAATTTGCTCCTTTATTATCTCAGAATGTGATTTTTTACCTTTTGATTCCTTCCTGGTGGACTGGAATACATCATCACTCTTCCTTTTCCATTGATAATACGAGAAATCCCCCTCATAAGAATTTAGGTGTCCATCCTTCAACTCAAGTATCTTAGTGGCAAATGATTCAATCAAATCTCGATTATGAGTGACTAAGATAACTGTTCCGTTATAGGATTTTATAGCCTTTTTTATTGCATCGGATGAATCCCTATCAAGATGGTACGTCGGTTCGTCAAGGATCAAAAGATTTGAAGGCTCTATCATTGCCTGTAAAATAATAAGTCTTGTTTTTTCTCCTCCGCTTAATACCCCAACTTTTTTGAAAACATCATCTCCTGAAAAGAGGAAAAGGCCAAGAAAATTACGGATGTTTTGACTTACTTCATCTTTAGCATCTTTTGCAACCTCGTCGAGAACTGTATTCCTGGGATTAACCTTTAGTAAAATTTCATGTGAGAATGCAGCAATTTTCAATTTTTTACTAACTTCTCTCTCACCCCCTGACGGTTTTTCATATCCAGCAATGATTCTACAGAGTGTGGATTTTCCAGCACCATTTTTACCAATAAGTGTGATCTTATCATCTTTTTGAATTAACAAGTTTATATCCTTAAAGACCATTTTTCCATCGTAACCCTTGCTTATTTTCTTCAACTCGACAAGCCGTTGACTATGTATTTCGGAAACGGGGAAATTCAATTTAATTTTTTTTCTCTCTCTTTCAGCTTGAATAAACTCCATACGCTTGAGATATTTTTCACGGCTTTTGACAAGTCTTGCCCTTGCCTTATTTGCTCTATTTCGCTCAATAAAATCTTTAATCTCTGCGATTCTTTTTCTCTGTGTTTCTGCAAGTTGAATTAATCTTTGTTTTCGCATCTCTGATTCACGGAGATAACCAGTGTAATTCGTGTGATATTTTCGAAATGTGCCCAAATCAAGTTCCAGGATACCACTCATACCGCTTGAAGCCTCAAGAATTTTATCAAGAAAATAGCGATCATGAGATACTATTATCATTGCATTGCTAAAATTCTGCAGATAATTTTCAAGCCACTGTAGTGACTCTATATCCAGATGATTCGTTGGCTCATCAAGTAATAATAAATCGCACTTTTTTAGGAGGAGCCGTGCCAGGATAATTCGCATCTGCCAGCCGCTTGAGAATTCCTGGACCGGTTTTTTGTGGTCAGTCTGGACAAAACCTAATCCAGAAATTACTTTGTAAGCTTCGGATGCATAAGCATAGCCGCCAAGTTTATGGAAGTTATCTTCGGCAGCTTCATATTTCTTCATTAATTCTTTTGAATGAGAATTTTCACTGATTAACTCTCTCAAGTGGGATAAATTGCTGATGTGAGAATTATAATCCTTCAATACTTCACCAATCAATGCATTTCCATGTAAAACAATTTCTTCCTGGGGTAGATATCCTATATTTATGCTGGATGTTTTTTCGATACGGCCTGCATTTGGTGTGATATCACCTTTAATAATACGTAACAGGGTTGTCTTGCCGGTGCCATTAGCACCAATCAGTCCAAATCTATCGTGTAGATTTATATTCAGGTTTACTTCTGAAAATAAAGTTCGCTTCCCAATAGAGTATTCAATATTAACGAGTCTTAACATTCTTAGACCTTCTTTCGTATAAGTTCGGTTTAATTTAGACGAATGTAATCACAAGTCAAGAGCCAGATTATATTGATACAGAGGAAAATTAGACACATATAAACACAGATTTTAACTGATTAAAAGACCCAGCAACACTCCCAAGACTTAGATATAGATAATCACTGATAAAAGCCACTCCCCACCCGAAGTTCGGCTACGAAATCTCATTCTCTTATTCTTTCCCCCGTGTCCGCGTTGAATAGGTATATCTTATCTTTTTTTAATCTGATGTTGAATTTTGTGTCCGGACTAAGACGTGATTGCTCGATTGCACCAGTTTTCACTGTTATAGTTTCACCGTTTAACTTTAGATAAAGGATGATTTCACCCCCTATCACCTCGGCTACATCAAGTGTGGTTTCTATTCCAGATTCTACAATTTCTATATCCTCAGGCCGTATTCCCACAATTCTGCCCTTACCATAGTTAGATAGAAACTCGAATTTTTCCGTTTCCAGGAGATTCATTGCAGGTGAACCTAAGAAAGATGCAACAAATGCATTGCTCGGATTCTCATACACTTCCATTGGTTTTCCTACTTGTTGAAGCACCCCATCTTTGAGCACGGCGATCCTTTGCCCGAGAGTCATTGCCTCGACCTGATCATGGGTAACGTATACAGAGGTGATTCCTATTTCATTGTGCAAACGCGCAAGTTCCGCTCGCATCTGAACCCTCAGTTTTGCATCTAAATTGGATAACGGTTCGTCAAAAAGGAAAAGCGTTGGTTCCCTTACAATGGCCCGTCCAACGGCTACCCTTTGACTCTGACCGCCGGACATTTCTCTGGGCTTTTTATGGAGAAGATCCTCTATACTAAGTAGTTGTGCCGTTTCTATAACACGTTTCTTTATCATTTCTTTTTTCTCTTTTGCAATCCTCAAGGGAAATGCAATGTTGTCATAAGCGGTCATATGAGGATACAGTGAATAGGATTGAAAGACCATGGCAATATTCCGCTGTTTTGGACTTAGTTTAGTGACATCTTTATCCTCTATATATATTTTCCCTTCTGTGGGGCTTTCAAGACCTGCTACAATTCGAAGGATTGTGGTTTTACCACAACCTGAGGGACCAAGGAAGACCATAAATTCTCTCTCTCCTATATCCAGTGATAAATTTTTTACTGCGACAACATTACCGAATTTTTTTGTTACATTTTCTATTTTGACAGAAGACATTTGCTCCCTCCAAATAGGTTAAGTTTGTATGATTGAATTTCTTTCAATTATAAGATATCCATGCTCAGAGATAGTGAGGTCTTCGTAGGGATAGGTTTTTAGAGGATCCCATTGTTTTATTGTCTGGTTATTTAGATTTATTGAAGAGAATGGAGTTATTAAAATTAACTCCGAAGAGCCCATTTGACTTCTTATCCAAATTTTACCTTTTCTATAACCCTCAAAAAATTTCATAAAAACCTCACGTTTTTCATAAAGAGCGATAACTTAATATGATTATAATATTGAAAATGGAAAAAAGTTCAAGTGTAATTCGTAAACTTCCAGATTATAAACGAAGAAAGCCCTTTACAGGCTTAAAAAAAAGACTATGCTGCTACAAAAGGAAGTAATTATGAAAAAATATTTTGTTTGGATGATAGTTGTTTTGTTGTCAATTGACATCACTGCCGATGCGCAGGTAAAAATCAACGAATTTGTCGCTAAAGGTGGAACTAGTAAAGAATTAGTTGAACTATATAATACTGGTGAATCCTCTGTTAACCTTGCTGGATGGAAGATCCTAAACTCAAGTTCCCATGAGAGATCTCTGAATGGCAGAACAATAGGAACACATGGTTACGATACTCTACTTGTTGAGTTTGATTTAGATAATGATGGTGATATTATATGTCTCGTTAATACGGCTAAAGATACCGTTGATATGGTTGGATATGGAAATAAGGGCGGAGCCCCCCTCTGCCCTTCGTACTTCTCTACCTCACGAATAGCAGACGGATTGGACACAGATGATGATGCAAGAGATTTCAACCTTGATGGGAGTCCCACGCTAGAAGCTCCCAATGATCCTAATTCCGTTTTGCTGGGCAGTTCTCTAATCATCAATGAAATCCGACCTTGTCCTACTAGTGGGGGAGATAGCGTGGAATTGTATAATCCAACGGGTACTCCTTATGATATACAGGGATGGTTCCTTTCTGATGGAGATGATTATGAATCTATTGTTACAGATATAACTGTTCCCGCTGGTGGTTTTGCCGTTCTTGATTGCGATGTTGATTTGAGTGCCACTGTAAATTTTACCGACTGTGATGTCTGTTATTTATTCACTGATGATTCAGTTAGAATAGACCAATTAGGATGGTATGGGGAGGACAATGACTTCTCCTTCCAAAGGTATCCTGATGGTGCTGGACCCAATGATGGGTATGACTGGGTATCCTCAGGGGGAGGGTTTACATTGTTTGATTGTCCTTCTACATGGGGGGGACTAAATACAGGAATAGAAGAAGGTGAGAGCCCAATCGGGTTTAAACTCACCGTGCCTGGTGTCACTAGAGGAAAGATATCCATCCAATATGCAATTCCAGAGAGAGCTCGAGTTACCATTTCCCTTTTTGACCAACTGGGAAGGAGAGTAACTATACTGGTGGATAAGACCCATGAACCCGGATATTACCAGGTTTCACTTAAACATATGAGTTTCCCATCTGGTATCTATTTCATTATGATGGAGAGCCCATCATTAAAGTCCACGCAAAAGATAATGCTGATTAGATAGTTTTTAGACTGATTCTCACATTAGTAATGGGGCGTTCAATTGAACACCCCTTCCTGAAAAATCTACAATTTAAAGGGCAAAATTTTATTAAAACCTTGACAAAAAACTAAAAAAACAATATTATAATATCAATAATGAGAAAAAATGCTTTCCCGATTTATCAATTAATTATTGTTTTAGCGGGAATTGGAATACCTCTTTTTATAGCATTAAGGACGAGTTTTTTATTCCCCCCCTCACATGAGTATGTAATTTATTTTGCTCTGGCTCTAATTTCATCTTATCTTGGGATAGTTATAGGCGGGGCTATGATATCCTTTGAAATTGCTATATATTATTTCTTTTTACTTATGTTCGGTCCAATTACTGCCAGTCTAACAGCTATTTTGGTAGAACTGGTAATATGGTTTTATAGAGCCTTCTTTACTATAAAAGTTAAAGATAGAAAATACTTCTTTAATCAAGTAAGACTTGGTTTTTACAATGCTGGTGTATACGGTTTCTTATATCTAATTGTTGGTGTTATATATTTGAGTTTATTAAGGAATATTGGTGAGTGGATAGCAATGATTGTTGGGATTTTGATTTTAATCTTTCTGAACGAGATTTTCTTTTCAATTTATACTGTGCTTTCGGGTAATGAATACTTTAGGTATTTAAAAAGAGAGGGATTAAAGACTGACCTAATTGAAATTGGGGTGTATCCCTTTGGAATCTCTATGTATTTTCTTTATGATAGTAATGGGTTTATACACACAGTTCCATTTATTATTGGAATACTATTATTATCAATTCTTGGGAAGGTAATGTCAAATTATCAGGAAAAACTTATAAAAAGTCTAAAAGATATTTCCAGATTAAATAAGATTTCCAGAAATTTGAGCAGCATTCTTCAACTGAACACTTTAATGGATACAGTGCTCAAAGAAATCTATAATATATTAAAACCTAAAGTCTGTTCCATTTGTATTAAAAGCGTCTATGATAAAAAAGAATATTCGCACACGTACGATGGTGAGGTAGTAAAGAAACAACGTCCTGACAAAATAAAAGCGCGTCGAGGAAATACAATAATTCCCCTGGAGAGTGGAAACAGAGAATTAGGATTTATAGAGATAACTACAGATAGGAAGTTTGGCGAGGATGAAATTGCGATAGTTCAGAATATTGCTGAACAGGCATCCGTAAGTTTAAGCAATGCCATGATGTATATGATTTCTATCAGGGATCCATTAACTAATTTATATACAAGAAGGCATTTTGAATCTAGACTTAAGGAAGAGGTTTCCAGGGCGGATAGAACAAACCAGTGCTTTTCACTCGTTATGTTTGATGTTGACCAACTGAAGAACGTCAATGATAATTTTGGGCATAAGATTGGAGATGAAGTATTGAAGAATTTTGCAAAAACTATAAAGAATTATTCCAGGCCCTTTGACGTTTCTGCCAGATGGGGTGGAGACGAATTCATTTTGATATTACCCAAAGCCTCCGAAGAACAGGCGAGGGATATAGGGAACAGAATCGCAAAGAAATTTAGCGGCGAACTTAAAATTAATAAAAACACTAAAATTAAGTTTTCATGCTCCTATGCGGTTGCAGAGTATGAATCAAGGTCGAGAATGGGAGAAGATGAAATATTCTATAAAGTAGATCAGAGACTTATTGAGGCGAAGAAAAAGACAAATTAACCAAGATGTTTCCGAAGTTATAGAAGTTTTATAACCTTCTTGATCTTAATACTGAGATTATTAGCCCAACTCCAAAGATACCTGCAACTGTAAAACCAAGGACACCGAGAAGAAAGAGTTTTCCGGTCTGCAAAATTAGAGCAGAACCAACGATAAGTGCTGCGATTATTAGACTGAGAGACAACCTATTGGCAGATCTCTCCCCGTGGAAAATCAGGTTCTCTAATCCCCTGTGCTCAAATTCAACTTTGAGTGTTCCATCACGTATTTCTCTTAAGATCGAAGTTAAATCATCAGGGAGTTTTTTTAAAAGGCTGTAATAAGCCCGGAGAATCTTAGCCGCATTTCCGAGAAGATGCTTCAGGCTATATCGTTGTTTTATTAGATGACTTATGTACGGTTTTAACTCCTCTATTATATTAAATTCAGGATCAAGTTGAAGAACTACCCCTTCCAGGGTAGATACCGTTTTCCCAAGTAATAGTAAGCCTCTTGGCATTTTCAATCCATATTTCCGAGTAATTTTAAATGAGTCGTTAAAAAAATCCTTTAGATAAATTTGAGAAAGTGTCATTCCATAATATTTATCAACAAAGCTGTGTAAATCGGATTTCAGTTCTCTTTTGTTCACTTTTTCCTTTGCTATCCCGAGTTCCATAAATGCTTCCATAATTCTATTTACGTTTTTGCTATTTCCTGCTATTAATAATTCTCCCAGTAGATCTAATGTTTCATCATCCAGGGTGCCTGTAAGACCGAAATCCAGGAGCGCGATTTTTCCATCTTTTGTGATGAGTATATTACCTGGATGGGGGTCTGCATGGAAAAATCTATGTTCAAATATCTGTTTGAAAACAAAATCTGTTCCTCTTTGAACAACGTCTTTCTTAGAAAGGCCTGTTTTTTTGGGGACGGAAGGATCTGTAATCTTTATTCCCTTTATATATTCCATTGTGAGAACCTTCGAAGTTGAAAGTTCCCAGAACACTTGTGGGATGACAACAGAGTCATCATCCTTGAAGTTGTGGCTAAATCTATCTATAGCCCTGCCTTCTTCGGTAAATCTAAGTTCGGATATTAAATTCCTTTTTAGTTCCTTTGTCAGTGATAATGGTTCATACGACCTTGACTCCTGAATTTCCTTTTCTATCCAACCAGCAATTGCTTCAAGTATCGAGAGGTCCGTTTCAATGATTTCCTTAACAGTTGGACGCTGAACCTTGACTACAACTTTATTGTTTTCTTTAGTGGTTGCTCTGTGAACTTGAGCAAGAGAAGCAGATGCAATGGCTTTTTGGCCGAAAGAAGTAAATAGCGTCGTTATCGGTGCATTTAATTCCTTTTCAATAACTCCTCTAACCTCTTTAAAAGGTATTGATTCTACTTCATCCTGGAGTCTTGAGAGTTCCTTAAGGAACTCCTCCGGAAAGATATCTGTCCTAACAGAAAGAATTTGACCTAATTTTATAAAGGTTGGCCCGAGCTCCTGGAGGGCAAGGCGCAGTCTTTCCGCGCTTGAACCCCTAAGGAATCGGCTTTGAATTCTAGAAGGAATAAAACTTCTTGCTCGAGGGAGTCGATATACTATATCCTTAAATCCATATTTGATGAATACCCCAATGATTTGTCGGAGTCTTCTTATATTTTTTAATCCCCTATTAACGGGTATCATTTCACCATTTTGCCTAACTACCTCTTCTTTATCTTTTTCTCTAATGCTTCAATTCTGTCCACAAGGGCATTTATATCAGATTTTGTTGGGATATTCATTCTATGTAAAACATTTGCTACGGACTCTTCAATTATGTCCTCAATCTCTTTTCTTGTTAGTTTGCTTCTTTCCAGAAGTTTTTTAACGAATTCTGGTTGTTCTTCTTTTGCGATCTCTCCCTTTTGCACAAGATCTTGTACTATCTTCTCTGCTTTTTCCCTTGTGATAGATATGGCACCAAGCCCAGCAAGAATTATTTTTTCAATGATTTCCTCCATACACTTACCTCCTTTTTTTGATATTATAAAATTTCTTGAATATAAAGTCAAGACGTAATACCTCCTGCTTTTATTACAGATTACTTGACATAAAATGTGCAAACACTTATATTTTATTTATAATCAACTCGGAATGAAAGACAGGATACACTAAAGAAGTATTCAATATTTATGGTTTTTAAGAAGCATTACAAGGTGGGGGTGATATGAGTAAAAAGAAAATAAGGCATATCAAGGCGGAGGATCTTTATCATTTTAAATTAAGCTTTGATTCACAGATCTCTCCAGATGGAAGATATGTGGTATTCTGTGTTCAGCGGGTGGATAAAAAGACTGAAAAGAAATACTCCAATCTATGGATTGTTCCTACAGACAGAGGGCCTACAAGGCAGTTTACCTTTGGCGATTGGATAGATAGACATCCGAAATGGTCGTCTGATGGTAATGAGATTGCCTTTTTATCTAATCGAAATGATGAAAAACAGGAACAGATCTATATCATTCCATTCTATGGTGGAGAGGCCAGAAAAATAACAGATTTTAAAGGGACTATCGGAGGATTTGAGTGGTCGCCGGACGGAAAGCAGTTTGTCTGCAACTTACGGAAAAAGGACAAAGAGGAAATTGAACGCGAAAAAAACGAGCAAATGAAGAAGTTAGGAGTCGTTTCACGCCAAATAACACGAGCATTTTTTAAAGAAGATGGATCAGGATTTTTACCAAAAGAACGCTGGCATATCTGGATAGTTAATAGTCGAACCGGTAAGGCAAAACAATTGACAGATAGTGAAGTCTATGACGAGTACTATCCTCGGTGGTCCCAGGACAGTAAAAAAATCATCTTCTGTTCGAACAGAAGCAAAGACCCTGATCTTGATCCTGATGCTATAGATATATTCATAATTCCGTCAAACCATGGAAGAATACATAAGATGGAAACGCCGTCGGGTCCAAAAGCTCATCCTGTTTTTTCGCCAGATGGGAGATGGATTGCATACTTTGGAAGAGAGGGCAAAAATAAGTGGTGGAAATCAAATTCTCTATGGGTGATTCCTGTTGACGGTAACCGTAAAGCGAGAAATTTGACGAAAAAGTTTGATTTCAATGTAGGCAACGATACAATTAACGATTTGAAAGTCGGGTCTTTTGATATGCCTCCAGTATGGTCAAAGGATAGTGAGAGTATCTATTTTCAGGTTTCTCATCACGGAAATACTATTCTTAAATCGATATCCCGGAAAGGTGATAGTGATAGTCTTCAAACTATCATAGGGGATAAGGGAATTGTAGGTTCATTCAATTTTGATGGAAAGCAAACAAAGCTTGCATATTTCCATGCTGATATGAAGGATCCAGGAGAGATATGGGTTCGTGACCGGAGATCTGGAATTTCAAAAAGACTGACCAAATTGAATGGGAATCTCTTAGAGGCTATAAACCTTGGAGAAATAGAAGAAATCTGGTTCAAGGGGGCTAATAATAATGATTTACAGGGTTGGATTCTAAAGCCACCCGGCTTTGATAAATCGAAGAAGTATCCCTCCATTCTGGAGATTCATGGTGGGCCAAGAGTACAGTACGGCAACTTCTATATGCATGAGTTTTTCTTTTTGGCAGCTGAGGGTTATGTCGTTTATTTCTGTAACCCCAGAGGTGGACAGGGTTATGGAGAAGAACACTCAAAGTCCATCTGGAATAACTGGGGCACTGTGGATTATGATGATTTGATGGCATGGACTGACTTCATTCAGAAAAAACCTTATATTGATAAGAAGAGAATGGGTGTCACCGGGGGCAGTTATGGTGGCTATATGACCAACTGGATTATTGGGCATACAGACCGATTTAAGGCAGCGGTTACGCAGAGGAGTGTTAGCAACCTAATCAGTATGTGGGGTTCTAGTGACTTCAATTGGGTTTTTCAGGCGGAGTTTGGAGATAAACCTCCATGGGAGAGTTGGAAAAACTTCTGGCAGCAATCGCCTATGAAATATATTGGCAATGCTAAGACACCCACCCTCATCATCCACAGCGAACAGGATTTACGATGCGCAATCGAGCAGGGGGAGCAAGTTTTCATAGCACTAAAGAAACTTGGTATAGATACAGAAATGGTGAGGTTTCCAGATGAGCCACATGGACTTTCCCGTGGAGGACGTACAGACCGACGGATACAGCGACTAAAGCATATACTTCGCTGGTTTGACCGCTATTTGAAGGATGAAAAGGAATAAAACAGTGAAAAAGCAGACACTCGTTCATTATTTGGTTCATCCACCTAATACATCTCAATATTTGTATATTGACATTTCAACTGTATGATTTTGTCTAGTAAAATAAGGAGACAAAATGTTTGAAAGTTTAAAATCCATACTTTCTAAAGTAGATGCTGACTATGCAGATATCCGCTATGAAATAAAAAAAGAGACCCAAATCGTATTTAATGGAAAAGAATTAACAACGATCAGCTCTAATTCAACTGATGGTCATATTATAAGGGTTTTAAAAAATGGAGGTCTATCCTCCGTTGCCTTTACCAGGGAAAAAGATGCTGAAGAAGCTGTCCCAAAAGCCGTTCGAAATACAATGCTAATCTCTGAAAATATTGAAAACCCTGTGGGGTTTGCAAAGGCCGAGGTAGTAAAAGACACATTTATACCCAAACTCAATGAGGACCCTAGAGAAATTTCAATTGATGAGAAACTTGAATTAACTGGGAAATACAACAGTATCCCCTTGAAATGCAAAGGAATTACCACAACGAATGTAGGTTACAGGGAAGTTATACGTGAAAAATATTTTTTGAGTACCGAAGGGAGCGAGATTAGAGAGGACTTAGTAACAACTATGATTGGCGGAACAATTACTTCGAGCGACGGGAATATATTCCAGAGTGTTAGAGTTAGAACTGGAGGAAGTAATGGGTTTGCAATACTCCGAGGTCAAGAAGAGGAATTTGAAAAAAGGACTTCTATAGTTCTTGATCTTTTAGAGGCGAAGCCTGTTGAAGGTGACATTTACAACGTAATTCTTAATCCCGATTTAGCTGGGGTTTTTACCCATGAAGCCTTTGGTCATTTTTCTGAAGCCGACCTGATTGAAGATAACCCATCTATGAGAGAGAAGATGCAGATCGGAGCAAAATTAGGGAATGATATAGTGAGTATTATTGATGATCCAACAATGCCCAACCAGTTAGGATTCTACAAATACGACGATGAAGGGGTAAGGTCTAGACCAACACAACTCATGAAAAACGGAGTTCTTGTTGGACGATTACATTCCAGGAGGACAGCAGCTTCCTTTGGCGAACCACTAAGTGGTCATTGCGTTGCGGAAGATTACCGCTATCCTCCCATCATAAGGATGGGAAATATCTTTATCGAACCTGGCTCCAATACCTTTAACGACCTTCTCGCAAAGCTAGGAGATGGGCTATATCTTTTGGATGCAAAGGGAGGTCAAACAAGTGGTGAAAACTTCACCTTTGGTGCACAATATGGCTATGTTGTCAAAAATGGGAAAGTAGGAGAAATGATACGTGATATTAATATTTCCGGGAATTTATATCAAACTCTTCAAAATATAAATGTTGTAGGAGACGATCTTGAACTGAGTAAGATAGGTGGTTGCGGTAAAGGACAACTTAATATTCGTTCCTGCAATGGTGCACCCCATATTCTTATAAATAAAGTTGTTGTGGGGGGTAAATAATGGAAAAATTGATGGAACTTGCTAGAACCATGAGTGATAAGGTAGAGATATATTCCCTGGAGGAGAGAACAGATTCAATACTATTTGAAAATTCAAAACTAAAAGGTATTGATACTAAAATTCAATCAGGGGTCAGTCTGAGAATAATAAGGGGTGGCAATCTTGGATTTGCGTATACCAAGAACCTCGTTGATAGGGAAGAACTCCTTTCGAATGCTCTACGCTCTCTCGTCGGTGGTGTTAAAGTAGCATTTGATTTTCCTAATACCTTGGATTCACCGGAACTGGATACTTACGACCCTTCTGTTGAGTCTCTCTCCAGTGATATCATGGTTGAGGAGGGCAAAAGAGTTAATGATATACTTGCGTCGAAGACCAAAGGCCAAATCAATTTATATGTGGAGTGCCAAATAAGAGATATAAGGATTATAAATAATAATGGTAACGACCTAAGAGCGAAGTTTTCTATGTACTCTTTTGAACCTGAGATACTTTACCCTGCATCTTATTCTGCAATCCAGCGTTTACTAATTGGTAAAAAATTTGAAAAGGCATCTGATGAATATTTAAATTTTCTTTTAGATACTTATAACCAGTCGTTAAAAGAAGTAAACCCAAAGGGTGGAAGAATGAAAGTTCTTTTCTTGCCGGAAGTTATGTATGTGCTTATGTGGAGACTTTTGACTTCAACAAATGGTAGGAGTATTTATCAGAAGGAGTCTCCTGTTTCTAAAAAAATAGGGGGGAAGATATTTAATGAGAAACTTACCATCTACGACGACCCTTTAAATGACAAGATGGAGGATGCTCGAGGATTTGATGATGAAGGGACACCTTGTGAATATTTCTCATTGGTTGAGAATGGTATCCTTAAAAATTTCTATTATGACCTGTATTATGCTGAAAAAATGAAAGCTAAGCCAACCGCTCATGGATTCAAAACTACCACGTGGGGTGGAGAGACGATTTCCTTAAAACCAGTTCCTTCTCTTGAACACTTGTATATAAAGTGCGGTAATAAATCTTTATCCGAACTTATATCTTCCATTGATAAAGGAATCATAATTGCTGGAGCCCTTGGAGCTCATAGCGGTAACATTCCAAACGGTGATTTTTCAATAGGTCTTTCACCGGGTATATGTGTAGAAGATGGAGAGATAGTGGGTTGTGTAAAGGATGCAATGATTTCTGGAAATATTTATAATACAATGAAAAATGTTGTTGATATTGAAGATACTTATCATCAGGCTTATGAAGGAACATTTCCTGCCATATTGTTTGATGACGTGTCAGTAGCTATTAAGAATTAATTTGACTTTCTCTCCTGGATACTTTTCCGATTTTCTCCTTATAACTTTTCAATTTGCTAATGTTCGGCTCTAAGAACGTAAAGTGCATGAACTTTTCCACTTTTAAAAGCACACTATGTTGACATTCAAACTTTTTTATATAAAATTCAGTAAAAGGTGTTTCTACCCACATTATGTGAGTAAGCAAATAATAGAAAAGAAACAGGAAGAGCAAATATAATGCTAAGGCAACTAGCAACTATGGTATATATATTTGCGGGAAATATATTAATTGATATTAATGTGAAATAAGGGGTTACAGTTGTTAAGCTACTATCGAGGATATAGAAATGGCTGATGAGCCTATTAAAGTTTTGCTGATAGAAGACAATCCTAACGATGCTTTAGCTATAAAGATAATGCTGGAGAGTTCGGACCTTACGTTCAATCTGGTGACAGCTGACAAACTTTCAGCGGGAATAGAAATCCTTGGCGAGAGAAAGGTTGATGTTGTGTTGTTGGATCTCGGATTACCGGATAGTAAAGGATTCAAAACCTTTGTGAAGTTACAGGAAGCATCTCCAGAGGTTCCTGTAATGATGTATACAGGGCTCGAGGATGAGGATCTCGCAGTCAAAGCACTTCAAAAGGGAGCACAGGATTATCTTGTTAAGGGAGAAGTTGATAGTAGGTTGCTTGTGCGTGCCATACGCTACGCTATAGAGAGGCACAGACTTCGTATAGAATTGAGTCGGATGAGTACTGAGCTACAGAAAAGCGAAACGCGTTTTCATGACCTCATAGAAAAGAGTTCAGGTGGTGTACTCATTGTAGACAGTGGTGGGGTTATACAATATGCCAATCCAACTGCAGAAGAAATATTTGGCCGTACTGCAAAAGAGCTAATAGATGAATCGTTCGACTTCCCTCTGAAGCCTGGTAAAACAAAAATGATTGAGATTGTACGACACGGAGGAGAAACTGTTAATGCAGAAATGCGTGTTGCGCAAACAGAATTACATGGAGCAACTTTTTTTATAGTTGACTTAAAAGATATCACCAAACTTGTAGAACACGCACAAAAAGAGGAAGAACTTCGTGAAATGACACTTAGGGATGAACTTACGAATCTTTATAACCGTCGAGGATTCTATACCCATGCTGAGCAACTTATAAAAGTCTCTAAGCGGACAAAGGACAATATGATTTTATTTTTTATTGATGTGGACAAACTTAAGGACATTAATGATACCTTTAGCCATCAAAATGGAGACCAGGCATTGATCGACACTACCAATATCATTAAAAAGACTTTTCGTGAGTCAGATATTATTGCTCGTTTAGGTGGGGATGAGTTTGTCATTCTTGCAAGGCTAGTTAAAGAGTCTCTTGGTGAAAAACTTTCTGCCCGTTTCGAAAGAAATTTAAGAGCCCATAATAAAAATAATATTCGTCCCTATAAACTTTCATTGAGTGTAGGAATTGCGAGATGCGCACCAGGATCTAATTGTTCTATTGATAAACTGCTGGATGAGGCAGATAAATCGATGTATGAGCAAAAGCGTCTTATAGGCGAATCTTAACGAAGGGTTTTAAAGTCCGAAGCTTTGTGTGTTTCTTATTAGACTGTAACTCCTTTTGTAAATACGCATATGTGACTATTCTTTTATAATAATTACTTGGGCTTGATTTTATATTCAAGAGATTTTAAGCTTCTATATTGAATAGGTTATAAGAATGATTGGAACTATCTTGAAGCAGTTTTTAAACTAATGCATATGATAGTTGTAATTTTATTTTTATTTTCTGGTGTTTTGATTGGTTTCTTATTGCAGAAAAGAAAGAGATTGATCATAGTTGTGGATAGATTAACTACATGGTTCATCTATTTGTTTCTATTGCTTCTGGGAATCTCAGTTGGTGCAAATGAAGAGATTGTTAAGAATTTTGGAAAGCTCGGCTTTCAAGCCATTGTCCTTACCGCTGGTGCTATACTGGGGAGTGTTATCACTTCATACTTTGTTTTCAGAATCTTTTTCAGGAAATCAGAATGAGAAAAAGTTTAATAATGCTGACATTCTTTGCGATTGGAATTCTCGTCGGAATGGGGTCTTTGCTAGGACAATTTTCAAGTAAGATGGACGTTAGTCTTTACGCTCTGTATATACTGCTGTTTTTCGTTGGCATTGGAATAGGAGCTGACAGAAACACATGGAAGATAGTAAAGAATGTTAATATTAAAATAGTTTTAGTTCCATTATCTGTGGTCATTGGGACACTTTCTTTTGCTGGGGTATTTTCTTTCTTTATTCCCGAGATTGGGTTCAGGGACTCTTTAGCAGTTGGTTCGGGTTTTGGATATTACAGTCTATCCAGTATTTTGATTACACAGCTTGGAAATGAAACATTGGGAGTAATTGCTCTGCTTTCTAATATTTCCAGGGAAATCGCAACCCTACTCCTTACACCAATACTGGTGAAATATTTCGGGAAGCTCGCCCCAATTGCTTCAGGTGGCGCAACATCAATGGATACAACACTTCCAATTATAGCTAAGTTTATCGGCAAGGAATTTGCGGTTATATCAATTTTCAATGGTGTTGTGCTAACATTGATAGTTCCTTTCCTTATTACTTTAATATTGAGATAGGTACTAGAAAGTGAATGGATATCAGTAAGGAGATTAATTTTATATAATGTTCCTTGGGCAGTAACAATATGTTAGATAATTATTTATGGTTTAGCAAAGATTATATAGAGGTAGGATATACAAGGAAAGACATTGCTTTCGTTGAAGAGACGTATAATGCATTAAAGAAAGCGTGTATATCTCTATCTCTGTATTTTCGCTTAAAAGAGAAGTTCCCATCCATTAGAGCAGTTATAGTTCCTGGCAGAAATGAATTTGACCGTCTTGTAAAGGAGCTATTAAAGGTCGATATCGAAACACCTTCGAGACCCGGTAGAATTGCCCAGACCCAGAGAACCGACCTTGTTATACTTTCTCCTTCTGCATATAAAAAGGATTCAATATATGAATACTGTCCAGATGAATATGGAAGGCTACTCTTTCATGAGCTAACCCATATATTCGAAGAATTTTTATCACCTGAGATAGAAGTGCAACAGCGATGGTGGGGTGAAGGTCTGGCAATTTACTTATCAGAACAATGGAAATACGAAGATGAGTTTAGGGAGTTGGTTCTTAAAGGGCTCAAAAACAAACAAATTCCTAAATTTAAAGAGATTCAAGAAGACGTGAGACTGTCTTACCAATGGGGTTGGACAATAGTGAAATATATTGAAGAACTTTATACTCCCGGTATGATAGTACGGATTGTAAAAGAATGTGAAGATGGAGATGTATTTAACATACTCGGCAAAGATATAAAAGGCTTTGAGAAAGATTGGAAGATATGGCTTACAAAAAAAGAGAAGGGGGGGCTAAATTGAAAAAAATAGGAATTGTTGGTGGGTTAGGGCCCGAGTCAACTATAGACTATTATCGTATTATTATCGAGGCTGCTTATGAAAAATTGAAGGGAAGTACTCCTGAAATAATTACTTACAGCCTGGATTTAAATAAATTTTCTAATATGATGAAAGATTTTAATAAGGAGAAAAATAATGTAATTAGCTATTTGTTAGGAGCGGTAACCTCGCTTTATAGAGCTGGAGCTGACTTTGCTTTAATAGCGTCTAATACGCCGCACATTGTTTTTAACGAAGTGGAGGAGAAATCTCCTATTCCAATGATAAGCATTGTTGAAGAAACATTAAAGATTACAGGAAAAAAGGGAATAAGAAGAATAGGACTCTTCGGAACCAAGTTTACAATGCAGGCCGATTTCTATCCAAAGGTATTTTCTAAAAAAGGTATTGAAGTTTTGGTTCCCAAAGAAGTCGAGCAAAATTACATTCAGTATAAATTATTTGATGAGCTTATATTTGATAGGATAATAGAAGAAACCAAAAATAGCTTTCTTACAATTGCAAAAAGAATGATAGATGAAGATGGTATCAAGGGGTTAATTTTAGGATGCACAGAGATCCCTCTCATGCTTTCAGAAGATGAGTATTCAGGTATTCCTTTCCTGAATACCTCAAAAATCCATGCCAAAAGTGCCCTACGTCGTTGTTTAGGTGAAAATGAAATAGGAGGATGACATGAAAGATTTTATGGGGAAGAGAAACTTATTTACAGAAAAACATACTGAAAAGATGGGTTATGATATTGAGTCTATGACTGAGCAAGAAAAGCAAATGTTGATAAACAGAGATTTCTATGAATTCCTTTATGATGGATGGGAAGCACTGAATTATGGTGAACCAGCCCTGTCAAGACAGATATTTAGAGGGATATTGAAAAAAGTCCCTGAATGTATTGACGCTCTTAATGGCTTGGGCGCTTTATATCTGGAGGAAGGGAAATTAAAGGACGCACGTAAGTATTATGAAAAAGCTTATGGGTTTACAGCCAATCCTCTGATTGAGACTATTTTTTATCCTATAAATTAAAAAAGATATTGACAAACAATTGATTTTTCTTAAACTGATAGTAAGGGAAATTATTACTATTAGTTCATGATTGAGGTAAGATATGAAAAAACAAGAAAATTTTATCTTAAAGCTATATCAGTCGAAAAATACGGTTTTTACAATAAATGAGATTTCCTTGCTCTTGAGCGAAACCAATAGGGAAAATTTGAAGGCAAAGCTTAATTATTATGTAAAGAGAAAAAGATTAAAAAATGTGAGAAAGGGAATTTACACAAAGATAGAATATGATCCTTTAGAACTTATTACAAAAATATATACGCCCTCGTATATTAGCCTGGAAACTGTTTTAGAGAAGGAGGGAGTAATTTTTCAACACTACAAGACCGTTTTTGTGGTTAGTTATTTGACCCGAAGAATTGAGGTTGATAAGTGTCAAATCCAGTATCGCCGAATTAAGGAAAGGATTCTTTTAAACCAACAGGGTGTTATTCAGAAGGAAAATTACGCTACCGCTACGATAGAAAGGGCCTTTTTAGATGCCCTGTATCTCTATAAGAATTATTATTTTGATAATCTTGATGCCTTAGACAGTGAGAAGGTTTTTCAGTTACTTAGCATTTACCAATCCAAAAATTTAACTAAAAAAGTTAAAGGAATTCTAAAAAATGATTGATATTCAAAAGCACAAGTTTATTCTTGTTCGAGTTCTAAAGGAGATTTATTCAGATAAAGAAATTGCTCCAATCCTTGGCTTTAAGGGTGGCACGGCATGTTATTTATTTTATAATTTGCCAAGGTTCTCAGTGGATCTTGACTTTAATCTTTTAGATAAAGATAAAAAAGATGTAGTTTTTCAAAAAATCAAAAAATTTCTGATGAAGTACGGCCAATTAAAAGAAGCAAGGGAGAAACGATATACCCTATTTTTTCTCTTATCCTATGGGGATGAATCAACTAATATCAAAGTAGAAATTTCAAAGAGGAAATTCACTGAGAATTATGAAGTTAAAAATTATCTAGGAATTCCGATGTTGGTAATGGAAAAAAAAGATATGCTGGCTCATAAACTGGTAGCACTTTTAGATAGAAGTGATATTGCCAACCGGGACCTGTTTGATTTGTGGTATTTTTTAGAAAACAATTGGCCAATTAATAAAGAAATAGTGGAGTTGCGAACTAATAAGCCGTTTAAAAACTATCTTAAAAAATGTATTAAATCAGTAAGGAAAGTGAGTGAAAGATATATTTTGCAAGGTCTCGGGGAAGTTCTGGCTGAAGAGCGGAAAAGATGGGTGAAAGAAAACCTAAAAAAAGAACTCTTGTTTTTGATGGAGTACTATCTTGAGTCCCAAAGGGGAGGCCAATGATATTTATGGGGATGACGACGCGGTTTAAAACGAGTAAACTCATTTCTTATGGAAAGCTTTCATTTTACAGATTAAATACCTCAAAAATCCACGCCGGAAGCGCTCTACAATATTGCATGAGGGAAGGATAGGGGAAGAATAGAAGCGCTCCTGACATCTTCCAGCCCACCATTTTTTCTCGCAAAGTGCGCAAAGTTTGCGAAGGAAAAGAAGATCTCAGTAGAAAGATTCATTGCAGATTGCTCTTCCTGATTTTTATAAATGAAGCAATCTCATTTACATGAAATTACTTCTTAAAAAGAATTTACTATCAAAAAGTCATGGCATGAACCACATTTTCTTTTATGCTTGTAAACATTAAATTCTCATAACTTGACAATATTTCATTCATTGATAAAGTATTAGAGGAATGGAGGGCAAGGTTTATGAACAGTAATTTAGTGATAGTTTGTGTCCATGTGCTGAATGGACAACAAGTTTATCATCAAACTGAGGGGTATATACTTTGCGAGAAATGCTTCAAACATTATAATAGTTATGGCCATGATGAAAATGGATATTGGAAAATTCCAAAAGGAATTAAAAAATCAGATATTGTGGAAACATTCTGCATATATGTAGAAGATGACTACTACGAGTGGCTAAAAGAAAATTATAAAAGTTTCTTTCACTCATTATCCCAGAATAAAACCGAATGGAACTGGATTAGAGGAAGGATTAAGCATTATTTGAAAAAGTAGTTTATAGGATCCCTCAACTCAAAAATATGGTGACAAATCCTAAGGTTATAATTTCTATCTGAGAGGATTTAAATACCTATTCATTATGAGAAAACCAGAAAAGAAATAAAAGCTTTTTTACAATTTGAGGAAGAAGCTCCACTATTAGATTAATTATACAGATACCTCTTTGCATACTTTGCGAGAAATTTAAAATTCTTGAGACTTGGAAATCCCTCCTACCAATACTTGAAACCTTGAACCCTCGAAACCTTGAAACCTTTAATTTCTTCTCTGTGTCCTCTGCCTGCCCCGTAAGGAGGAAACGACTGTATCGGGTGCCTTTGTGACTAATAAGTTTTCCTAAAAACTGAATCCCAGTTAGAGTTCCGGGTGCAGAGCCGGTATCAATTCGTTAGAGGGAAAAAGGGAAACAATAAGAGAGAGCTCTCAGCATTAAATTATACAAGATGTTATTCTAAAGAAAGGTCATAAATGCGCCAGGTCTTGTAATGTCTTGCATTCATAAACTTTGCGGCACTCAGGATCAAGTCATTGTTTTCCAAGAGCAATGAAATATCACATTCTTTATAATGTTTTCTCATTGCGTACTCGCTGAGTTCATTAAAAAGAACAGCATTGATTCCACGGTGCCTGAATTCAGGTCGGATTCCGAAGAACATCAAACGCACGCGTGGATTGTGTTTCCGAACCAAGAATAATTTTATCAGACGAACAAGATCTGAATCACCGTACCACTGCCAGCGTGGACGAAGGGCAAAGTTGGGGTCTGGAAAGGCTCCTATAACAGCAACAGGTTCACCTTTAACACATGCAAAACGAACCAATCCAGGATCCAGGATTACACGAAGGGTATTTGCTAACGCATCGGCTTCCGCATTAGTTAAGGGAAGAAATCCCCAATTCTGCGACCATGCATCATTGTAGATTTTGACAATTAAACGCAATTCTGCCTTAAAATATTTGGGATTCGCTATCCTTGTTGTAATATTTCCCCGGCTCAATATTCTTTTCGCGATTTTCTTTATACTGGTAGGAGGAGGGTTATTGATATCCGTAATGTAGGCGTAATAATCTTTTGCCTTATGGAAACCGTATTTCTCAAGGAAATCAGCATAATAAGGAAAATTGTGTGTTAATTCCACGGTTGGAGGGTACTGAAATCCTTCAATAAGGATTCCCTGACGTTCATGGGTGGCATTCGAGTATTCTCCAGGACCTCGCAAAATCTTCATTCCTCTATTGCTAACCCAGTCACGTGCCTTATCCAACAGTGCCACCATAACTTCATAATTTTCGATAACGTCAAAGAACCCAAAGAATCCCATTTTTGAACCATGATATTCATTGAAACGGTGGTTGATAGCCGCTGATATACGACCCACTGGCTTACCATTGCGCCAGGCTAAGAAGTGGGTAACCTCGGAGCTTCTATGGTATGGATGTTCTGGGGTTAATAGACCTATCAAGCCCAAGAATCGATTTCCCAATAGTTCTCCATTCAGGGGTGGTGTCCAGTATGGATGTCCTCTGAAGAGTTGCCATGGGAAGTTAACAAAGTATTTTAATCGTGGGTTTCCAAGTGGGATTTCTTCTATCGTTAGAGTTTCTCTTGGCATAAGTTAAAACTTCCTAAAAACTGAATACAAAGTAGAATCACGGGTATAAGCCTACACTGAATTAATCTTGATTTAATGAGTCAATAGAACCGACAGAGTTAATACCTGTTTCAAGTCTTCTTCCGTATGATATATCAATTTCGAAACCAATACCATCCTCCTTTATAGGTGAAGAGTATCGCGTTATTGGTGCCACAGCACAGTTAGTAATAAGTAATATTAGAATTAATAACAAATATTTTTTCATAAGGAACCTTTATTTATTATAATTACTTTAAAACATAGAATTATTTTGTCAATATGTTTAAAAACAAAAGGATTCAAGAATATGGTCTAGGATTGTGGATTAAGTGATTTTAATCATTGGTCTAATTAGTGAATCCTGAATCCATTCAACTAATTAACGAATTAACTAATCAGAAAATAACTATGTATCATATTTATCTCAGTGGCTAAAAGTGGGTTGCAAAATTTTTTAATTAGATAAATTTATAGAGAATCACAGTTATAAGGATAAAGAAACAAAGATAGTCAAAATGAAAAAGCAAATGAACAAATGTAAAATCTGTGGAAAAGAAGGGATTATTGCAGAGAGGTTTGGTGTTTGCGCAGGATGTATAAAGGAAAATTGCAATAGTATCCTTGACGAGATAAAAAAGGTTCACCGAGAATCAAGAGAAGAATTTTCTTTAGAAACTGAAGTTCCAAAAGGAAAAGGTATTACATGCAAAATCTGCGCGAATGAATGTTCCTTCCAGGAGGGAAAATCAGGATTCTGTGGGCTCCAAACCAATGAATCCAAAGCGGATAATGAGACTCGGGTCTCAAGGGAAACTTACCTCTGCAGAGGAACTCGCAAACTCTGTAGATGATGATACCTTTTGTATCTGCTATTTCGGGGGTGACCCTACAGTCCAGATGCCTTATGCAATGAAAGCATTAGATGTAGCAAAGAGTGCAGGGCTTACAAGAGTTCATCTGGGGAATATTCACTTATTGGGTAGTTTTGAAGGAGCGGACAGGATTGATTTGATTCAATAGATAAGGGTAATTACTTTGATTGGTAAATATCGGGATAAAAAAGGAAAAACATATAAAAATATTAGGATGAATAAATGTTCCTATTGATACTTGCTGTTGCACCATCTATTGCCATAATCATCCTCTTTTATTACAGGGATAGATACGAAAAAGAGCCCTGGCTTTTACTATGGAAATGTTTTGGACTGGGTGCAGTTTCCATGCTCTTAGCATTGACTGTCGAGAAGATATTCTTGCCTTTGGTATTATCACCTACAAGAACGCCTAATCTATTTGGTATATTGTTGGCTGCTTTCATCATTGTCGGTCTCAGCGAGGAATTCTCAAAGTATATTGTTTTGAGATATTATGCCTGGCCAAAATCCGATTTTAATGAACCCTATGACGGTGTAATATATAGTGTTGCAATCTCACTTGGATTTGCTACCATTGAAAATATATTTTATGTTTTTTCACTTGGAGCACGGGTAGGAATATTAAGGGCAATAACTGCGATACCAGGTCACGCTTTCTTTGGTGTTATAATGGGTTATTTTATTGGACTTGCTCACTTCAATAGAGAGAAAAGGAAAGCTCTTCTTATATCAGGTTTCTTCGGAGCAGTTATCGCTCATGGCATTTACGATTTTCTTATTTTAACTGGCAGTTGGATTGGATTTTACCTATTTGCACTGTTCTTGATTTCAGGATGGATATTTATTTTTTATGCGACAGATAAACTTGAAAGAATCTCCCCTTTTAGAAAATCTAAATAACGTAATTATATAAGAAATCCTATCATAATTCATTATTTGGCTTTGTCCTAAAGTTGTATGATTTATCTCTATTTAAAAATTTAATCCATTTGATACTTGATATCTGGAATAAATGCGATGTGGTATTATTCAGAAACCCTCATCAATACTCGAGCGGGCATGGCTTTATGATTTCCTTTGGAAATCATAAAGAGTTCACCCCGTGGAATAGATAAACTTTCAAGATATTCTTCTATTCCATGGGGCAGGAGTGAGAGCGGGAGCAGCGATTTCCTCGCCCAATGGAATAGGAGTACAGCAGGTAGAGACATCTATTCCACAGGGCGAGCCGGGGAAATTGACTGCGATTTCTGAATAATATTACCGAGCATAAAATCACTTTTTATTAAACAGTTTATCATACAACTTTGGGACATTCTCCATTATTTAATTGGATCTAAATATGCACCCTCTCTTCTTGTCTCCAAAGCCGAATTTAAGATATAATCCTTGACACTTCAAAATCAGGATTTAATATATCTTTATGAATAATGCTTTAATAAATTATTTAAATAGGGATACAAGATGTTTCTATCAGATATTACATGGGAAGAAGTAGGTTCATATCTAAGAGAGAAAGATAGCTTAATCATTCCGATAGGAATGTGTGAACAACATTCAAAACATCTTCCCTTGAATACCGATACCCTAATTTCCGAATATATCAGCAGTTATTTATCCGAGAGTACAGAGATATTAGTGGCTCCGACAATCAATTATGGAGTTGGATTGCCTTGCGATAGATTTTATCCGGGTTCATCCAGCATTCAATATGAAAATCTGAAAGACACGCTTTCATCGCTGATCAGCTGGTGGAAGTTGCAGGGTTTTGAAAATTTCTTCTTGATTACTGCCCATGGAGACCCTTTCCACTTAAAAGCATTGCGAGAAACAGGATACGATGGAGTTTTTGTTTTAGATCTCTATGATATTGATTTAGGCGAAATTTTAGAGAACCAAAAGAATGTTAAACATGCAGGAGAAGCAGAAACATCAGTCATGCTTTATTTGTTCCCAGAAATAGTTCGCAAGGATAAATTAGAGGATTTTGAAACCCCATTCGAGGAATTTAAGGACTATCTATATCATAAAAGAGATGATCCGATACCTGATTCTCCCGGATGCCAGGGTTATCCATCATCTGCAAATAGAGAAAAGGGGGGGAAAATATTGGGAAAGATGGAGGAGAATGCATTATTATGGATTCAGAAATGTTTAGAATTATAAGTATGTTGGCAATTCCAAAAGCAATATTGATTGTTATAATTTTTGGGGCGTTTCTATTATTAGTATATTGTGATAACAAAGGAGAAGGAGTTATGATGGATGAGAATAATAAAAAATCATTATCTCTGGGTAAAGACTTAATTATTACAGTTGTTTATGATAATAATCCATATAATGAAATATTGGAAACTGCATGGGGTTTTTCCTGTGTTATAAAAGGAC
Organism: uncultured bacterium; assembly: GCA_964476585.1. Lineage (GTDB taxonomy): Bacteria > Hydrothermota > UBA3072 > UBA3072 > UBA3072 > CAYZBF01. The sequence goes on from CAYZBF010000024.1 coordinate 26,252, forward strand.
TCGATAAAACTATTCTTTTTGATACAGGCGGAGACGGTGAGATATTGTTAGATAATATGGAAAAGTTGGGAGTCAATCCTGGAGAAATTGAGCTGGTTGTTCTTTCTCATATTCATGGAGATCATGTTGGAGGACTTGAAAGCTTGCTTGAGGAAAATCCAGAAGTTGTTGTGTATTTACTACGTTCCTTTCCTGGAAGTTTTAAAGACGATATAAAGAATTATGGCACAAAAATAGTCGAGGTAGAAAATCCACTGGAGATAACCAAGAATGCATATTCAACAGGAGTACTTGGGGTGTTGATAAAAGAGCAGTCTTTAATTCTCCGAACAGAAAAAGGATTGATAGTAATAACTGGATGTGCTCATCCTGGTATTGTAAAAATTGTGAGTAAGGCAAAAGATTTACTTGATGAGGACGTACTTTTTGTAATGGGTGGGTTCCATTTAGGTGGTGAAAGTAAACGAGAAATAGAAAAGATTCTTTCCGATTTCAAGGAATTAGGGGTTCGATACGCAGGCCCCTGTCATTGTTCGGGGAGTACCGCAAGAGGTTTGTTTGAAAAAGAATATAAGAAAAATTTCATAAAAGTTGGTGTTGGAAGGGTGATAACTATAGCGAATCTAAAAGATTTTAAAGACTGAATACCCTGCAGAGTTTTAGTTAAGTTAGAAGAAAAATAAGATATCAAAAGATTGAAGGAGGTAGGAATATGAAGAAAAAATTTAAAGCGCTTTTTGTCATTTTGAGTTTAATCATTATTGTGGTCAGTTGTACAAAGGGAATTAGATTCAAGGATGGTAAAATCGAGGGTGTCAACACGATTCTGGATTTGGACAGGATGTCGGTCTTTAGCTTTGCAATAATGAGTGATAATAAAGGAGATTCTCCAGAAAACGGTAAGCAATTTAAAAATATGGTAAAATGGATTAAGGAAAGTGATGATAAATTTGTTATTGGCCTGGGAGACCATGTTAAAAAAGGATGGGAAAATAGCTTTCTAAACTTTCTAAAAGAGGATAAATGGTGGCATGAGAACTTTTATCCAAATGTTGCGGATGGAGAGAATGAATTTTATGGAAAAAGTCAGGGTGATTGGGGAGCCGGCGCACCAATCCTTGATGAGGTGGATCTCTCTAAAAAGCCTAATGTAAAGATACGGGATAACAGGTGTGAATATTACGCGATAATTCCAGTAAAGGGTTATATCGTCCACCTGATTCAGTTACACTATTCTGACGAACCAGAAGAAGCTAATATTGCTTTTAAAGAAGATTCCAAAAAATATCTCCTTGATGTTCTCAAATCAATCAAAAAAGGTCCCAGGGATATTATCATAGCGGGCGCTCATTCAAGAACCGGTTTCTGGATAGACCAACTTTCGGATGAGCAGAAGAAAGTGGTAATGGACAAGTGTGATCTGGTGCTTTCTGCAACAACTCACTTCTTTGAGAGGAAAGTAATACCCGGGTACGAAGATAGTGGATCCCTCCTTATCAACACTGGTTCTATTACCTATTCTAGTAGTTACTGCCCATATGGGTACGTCCAGGTGCATGTTCTAAGAAAGCCTTTGAGTTTAGTAGTGCAGTATATAAATGCTGATTTGCCCGAAAGAGAAATGCAGCACAGTGAATATGCCTACATAAAGATAGCGGAAGGAAAGATCTTAAAAACGGATTTCAGAAAGGTGCGAGTGGAAGAAGATATGGATCGGGTAGTTGGTTCACTTTCAAAGGATTACTCAAAAGATGAAATGGACAGTGTGGCCAGGGTTCTATACCTTAAGGTAACTAATGCTGATGGGGCCTTAGTTAATGCTATAACGGGTTTGGGGAAGGGGGATGTGACCTATCGGGATTTATGGTGTGTTTTTCCCTACAATAACGAAATATACTCCCTCGTTTTAAAAGTCGACGAGATTCGAGAGATTTTTGGAGATGAAGTACCAGTAGAAGGAAGGAAAGAGATGAAATTGGCGATAAACAACTATTACGGTGATTATGTAATTAAAAAGCTGAAGCTCACTGAAGATAGGTTTGTTAAAACAGGTGAGAAGGAGATTCCCCAGCTTGTAAAATGGATAGAGGAGCAGAAGTAATTTAGAATTATGAAGGTTCACGGTTCGAAAAGAATATTACGGGGGAAGTGTTGAAAAACCAGGAAGATAAGAAACTGGATAAGCAGTGGTATATAGAATTATACAAAGATTTTGGGGATGATTATGATAATGAACCGTATACAAAAGGGACGAAAGGCGAAGTAGACTTTATTCTCTTTCTCTTCGGTATAATTACTCTTCCAGTGGGATTTATTGGAAAGCGCTTTGAGAATAAAATTAAAACTATGGAGGTGGAGTCTACAGATCCCCAAATCAAAGAGAGATTCGAGCGTTATTTAAAGCAATGGAATAAGCCACACTTACAGCTTCCTGATTGAATGTTCTTGTTGAGTGGAAGAATGGGAGGGACCTCTGTTTAACTGGTTCATTTCTAACTTTATTATCTTAATAGTGGTAAGCACTGAATCGCTATTGGGTCAAACAAACCAAGGAGGTAGAGTGATACAAAAGGAGGAAAACAAATATACAATTGAGGACTGTCATAAGAAGTTTGCAGTGGAATTGAATAATTTAGTTTGGAATCTTCTTGAAAAAAGAGCAAGAACTGGAGAAGAGGATGAGGAGATGATTCATGCAGCTCATGGTTCCTGTTATCACTGGGGAAAGATTGGAGAGCCTATAAATCTACAGAGAGGTGAATGGTTGATATCTCATGTCTATGCTGTTCTAAATAGAGCGGAACCTTCATTATATCACGCACATAAGTGTATGGAGATTACTAATGAGCATAATTTTATTGATTTTGACCTTGCTTTTGCCTATGAAGGAATGGCAAGGGCATACGCAGTTAATGGTGAAGAATCTGAGTGTGAAAAGTACATAAAACTTGCAATAGAAGCAGGTGAGAAGATTGAGAGAAAGGGGGATAGGGAGCTTTTCTTTAATGATTTCGAATCCGAACCTTGGTATGGAATGAAGTAGGCTTAGATTTGACTCCTTCTCTGTATATCGCATTACACAATTACTCCTTGCGCCCTCGTTGTTCCTAACACAAATTATTCAAATATTCGAGGCATAGCTTCAGCTGCTTTCTCGAATATTGTATAATCTGCCAGGCGAGAAAGTGGGGTGTAAGAGGGATTTATTTCAATAATCATTATCCCTTTTTCCTTGGCATAATATGGAAGCGAGGCAGCCGGATACACAATCCCGGATGTTCCAATGAGTAATAAAGAGTTCGCTCTCTCAATTTCCATATATGCCTTAGTAAATTCATCTTGAGGAAGAGCCTCTCCAAAAAGTACTACATCTGGCCTATATCTACCGCCACAATTGCATCTGGGTAGAATTAGTTTTATTATCTGAAACCTTGATGCTCTCTTGAGGTTGTGGACCAATTCTTTTAATCCTTTTTCATCGAGAGTATATTCCTTTTTGCATTTCATACATCTAAATCTGATCATATTTCCATGAAGTTCAATAACATTCTTACTCCCTGCTCGTTCGTGTAAATTATCCACATTCTGGGTGATTACACAATTTAGGATTCCCCTTTTTTCCATCTCTAAAAGTATGTAATGGGCTTTATTGGGCTTTGCATTATGGATAGTTTCATAGAATTCAAGGATAAAATCCCTCATCCTCCCAGGTCTAAAAACAAACACTCCAATAAGACCGGGGATGTTTGCATAGATAGCAGGATTAAACTTCTCCCAGATGCCTTCCTTTCCCCTGAAAGTGGTAATACCGCTTTCCTCTGATATTCCTGCTCCCGTTAGTGCAACAACGTTTCCTTTTTCTAAGATTTCCCTTATGTTGTCAAAGGAACTCATATTTGTATTTTATATCTCCAGGGTATAAGGTCAAGGTTTACTTTAAATGGGTAGGGAAAAGATGATTGAGCATAGGGGATATTTATATTCTTATCTTTAATGAGCGGTAAAACAATTGATTATGATAAAATAGCGAAGGATATGCGACAAATTGCACACTTCATCCAGAGGTTATTAGAGAACTCTATTTGGATAGCAGAATTAAAAGAAGCTTGAAAATTCTGGGAGTTGGGTGTAGAAACAGGTGATTATGTAGGTGCACTTGAATGTCGCCTTTGTGGTTATTTCTAATTTATTACTATATAATTGAGATATTCTTAATTATATTATCAGGATTGTTTCTATATATTTTCATTGCCAGAGGTAAAAATTTTAGAATATCACCGGCAATTACTCCATCCTCTCCTATTTCTATTGAAGCCAGGTCTCCAGCAAATCCATGGATAAGAACACCCATCCTAACAGCCTCTTCTACAGACATAGTTTGTTCTTTATTTTTGAATAAACCAAATAATGCTGCTATAGTCCCGGTAAGAACATCACCCGAACCAGCAGTAGCCATGCCAGGATTGCCGGTCATATTGATGAATATTCGCTCATCTGGATAGCCAATTAGTGAGTGAGCACCCTTTAGAACAATTATACAGTTGTATTTTTTTGCTGAGTCCCCGACTATTTCTATTCTGTTCTTCTGTATTTCTTCTATACTTTTATCTATGAGTCTTGCAAATTCTCCGGGGTGGGGGGTAAGAATTGTTGGGAAAGCCCTGTTTTTTATGATATTAAGACTGTCCTTTATAGCAGTTAATCCGTCACCATCTATTAGCAATGGTTTCTTTATTTTATCTGCCAGTTCTCGGACGAGTCTCTGTGTTTCATTTCCCAGGGATAATCCAGGCCCTACTATGACAAAGTCTACTGTCTCTGAGTATTCCAGAAGTTCTTTCTTATTATCATATGATATGGAGCCTGAATCTGTTTCTTCTTGTGGTAAAAAGACGATCTCACTACCTTTATTAGCAATAAATGATGAGATGGATTTAGGTGTCGCAAGATACGAAAGACCACCTCCTGCTTTTAAGAAAGAAAAAGCGGAAAAATAGGGTGCACCGAGGTATTTTTTCGAGCCAGATATAAAAAGAGCCTTACCAAAGCTACCCTTGTTAGTATCTTTTCCCCTTTCTTTAAGAGGGATTGGCTCATTTATCGAAATCTTTAAAGAATCATCCTCGTAATGTGATGGAGGAAAGGATATATGGGATACAAAAAGTTTTCCACAGTGTTCGTACCCGGGATATATGAGATTTCCTATCTTTGGTAATCCAAAAGTGATGGTTAAATCACTCCTTACAGCTATTCCCATTATTTCACCGGTGTCTCCATTTACGCCGGAAGGAATATCTATGCTAACTACAGGTTTCTTGGAGCTGTTTACCAACAGTATAACATCCCTGTATATTCCTCCTAAATTCCCCTTAAGTCCAGTTCCTAACATTCCGTCTACAATTATATCAGATTCTTTTACTTTCTTTTTTATATCCTTGAAAGAGGGTTTATTTAGAATGTCAACACCTGTATTGGATAGAATTTCATAATTCTTCTTTGCAATGCCCTTAAGTGCTTTTTCGTCTGATAGGAGAATCAGAGTGACAAGCCCTCTATTCGAGTATATTTTTCGTGCTACAACCATTCCGTCTCCGCCATTATTCCCACTTCCGCATAAGACCACAAATCTCTTTCCCTTTATTCCTAATTCCTTTTGAATCACATAGAAAACTGAATTTCCAGCATTTTCCATTAGAATTAACTCAGGTATCCCGAATTTTTTTACTGCCCTCTGGTCAAGGCTTTTCATTTCTGAAACTGTAGTCACCTTCATTATTCCCTCCACTTAATTTAGATACATTTTATTGTTATTTGCACCTAATGTCAAGGAGGAGAAGGTCGCTCTGTTCTTTCTGGAGAAGCAGACCTTGGTCTGCGCCTTTTCTTTTTGTAGGAAAGTCCTTCCGGACTTGAAAATAGCTCGGAGGGTACAGTATGACATCTTCGCTTAACTTTTATTTCTTTAGGAAGGATGGGGGATATTTTCTTTTGGACTCTGGACTTTGGACAATAGACTAATTTGTCATATCTGTCTACCTCCGAGTGTATGAGCATCTTGACTTACCACCCCTTTTTTTATACTATTTAATAAGTAAAATGAGAGCCGATAGAGTTAAAATTGTCCGTTCGCAAAGTGGAGAGATTATAGTTACATTTCGCTATGATCCGGTCTATATTGAAAAACTCAAGGGTATAAGAGGACACAGGTGGAATCCCGATCAGAAATGCTGGCTATTTCCTCATTCTGATAATGTAATAAAAAGATTGCGCGACATTTTTAGAGAAGAGAATATTTGGATAGACCCTTCCTTAAGACAAAAAAGTGAAATTCTATTTGAAGATTTGAGAAGGGAGATGGTGTCGAGGAAATACAGTTTAAAAACAATTAAAGCTTATATTCATTATAACAGAGATTTATTCAAATTCACCGGTAAGAGTCCTAAGAATATTACAGAAGGAGACGTCAAGGAATACCTCTTCCATCTTGTGGAGGAAAAGAAAGTTGCAACATCAACGCTTAACTCAGCCATAAACGCCTTGAAATTCTATTATGGAACAATATTAAAGAAGCATTTTATCTATGAAATCAAGAGACCCTGCAAAGACAAAAGGTTACCAGTAGTTCTCTCACAAGAAGAAGTTCTAAAGATTTTATCTACAGTTTCTAATATCAAGCACAAGGCAATTTTAATGCTTATATATTCTGCTGGGTTACGGGTGAGTGAGGTAGTAAAACTAAAACCCCAAGATATCGATAGTCAAAGAAAGCTAGTTTATATTGGAAATGCTAAAAGGCGAAAGGACAGATATACGCTGCTCTCTGAGGCGACATTAGAAACCTTGAGAATTTATTGGGAAAAATATAAACCAAAAAAGTGGCTATTTCAGAGTCAAGATAAGGAAAAACACATAACTACAAGAACGGTCCAACGGATATTTTCAAAAGCCTGTGAAAAGGCAGGAATAAGGAAAGATGTGAGCGTTCACAGTTTAAGGCATAGTTTTGCTACCCATCTTTTAGAGCAGGGTACGGATCTCAGATATATTCAGGAGTTACTAGGACATAAGAGTTCAAAGACTACCGAAATCTATACACATGTGAGTAATAGAGATCTATAGAAGATAAAAAGTCCATTAGACAATATAAAAGTGGATAAGGGGGATTTATGAAAGAACAAATTTATTCTATGATAGGGATATATATCCGACATAGTCGCATATACTCCCAATATAGAATGATATCCGACACTATCTGATATAAACAAGTTATCTACCATATTACTCGGCGTGGGAGGTGATTAGATATGCCACGATTCACTAAAAAATTATCAAAAAAAGCTGGACTTCCTCCTGGGACTCTTGTCTACGTGGGCAAAAAGAGAGATGAGATAGTGAAGATTACAATCATTGACTATGACGAAAAGCACTTTGAGG
>CAYZBF010000025.1:0-26604 GCA_964476585.1 uncultured bacterium
AATTTATCGGGATGTCCTTCGGTTACTGACTCACTGGTAATTATTCTCTTCACTTCTCCTCCTTTCCAACTATTACAGAATCTGCCGCCAGATGAAAAATACCGTTCGAATCAGTTATTTCAACTCTATTCCCAATTATCGAATCATAAATATGTGAATTTAAAATACTTACTTCACTACAAATAATTGAATTAACAACTTGAGAGTCTTCAACCACAGAACCACTTCCGATCGAAACATAAGGACCAATTATTGAATTCTTTATTCCCGCCAAATCCTGGATGTGGCAAGGACCTCTTATCCACTCCGCATGAACCTTCTCTGGTTGATAGTTTTCCAAGAGAAGAGCATTGGTTTCAAGAAGATTTTCCTTAGTGCCGCAATCGAACCATCCTTTAACATAGAGTGGCTCAAGGACGAGACCTTCTTTCTCAAGCATTATTCTGAAACTATCAGTTAATTGATATTCACCCGCAGTTTTTATATCCTTTTGTATGATCTTATCGAGACACGGGAACAGATTTCTCCACTCATTAATATAATACAGCCCAACAAGAGCAAGGTTTGAAGAAGGGTCATCAGGCTTTTCAATCACATCTATTATTTCTCCGTTTTCTATTTCCACGACACCAAACCTATTCGGATCTGAGACTTCTTTAATAGCGACAAAGTTTTTTCCCCCTCTATCTATCTCATTCCAATCCACATCAAACACAGTATCTCCAAGATAGATCAACACATCTTCGGTCATTGGTACTTCTTTTCCAGCCAGCCATATTGCATGTCCAAGCCCCCTGGTCTCTTTCTGTAATATCCATTTGATATTGAGCTCAGGGTAATTCTCATTTACCCATTCCTTAATTTCTTCGCCTTTATAACCAATGATTAGAATAATCTTGGAAATCCTAAGAGAAGATAGAGACCTAAATATCCACCCAAGAACAGTATCTCCAGCTACCCATAGAAGGGGTTTGGGAGTTTCGTAGGTAAATGGTCTGAGTCGTGTACCATACCCTGCAAGAGGTATTATTACTGTCACTCGGCGAGTCTCCTCTTCAATTCTTGAATTCTCTTCACGGGAAGGGGATCTACTTTATAAGTTTTGGCAAGAAAGAAAGACAAATAATCACCTTTCTGAATCAGAGAGAAAATCTTCGCCAGTAATGAATCTCCATCTGCATATACACCCATAATTTCTCCTGAGAATTCCTTGATTAACTCAGAAGTAATCTCAATACGTCTATTGATCCTTTCATCTCCATTTCTATTCCTCAGAATGAAGATAAATGTTCTTTTTAGAATTTCCTTAGGGTTTCCCCATCCCACTATTTCGTTGTGATCCAGTTCTGAGAATACAGCCCAATGAGCCAGCGACTTTGAATTCTCATTTATCTGAGTGCTCCATCTCCTTGCTACCACACGAAAATCATAAATAGAATAGATAAAGGGCAATTTCTCCTTTAACTTGCCACTCACCTCCTCTGCCCATGCCTTTGCCGTATCTTTATTCTTCTCCAAGACTTCAATACACTCCTGATAATCATCTTTTTTAATTTTTATTATCTTAGATTTCCTTAGAATTTCCAAAAGAGGGAAAAAAAGATAAGCAATAGCCCCTCGAGGGGGATATCCCTTTGGAATAGATATCAACGGAGTATTTTCTTTCTTTGCCTGGTCTTCCAAAATTCCATCACTGCTTACACAGAGTATGTTGGTATTTCCTTTAGCCTGCTCGAACAATGAAAGTGTCTCCTCTGTGTTTCCGGAATAACTTACCACTATTAAAAGGGTTTTCTTATTTACAAATTTTGGAAGATTATAATCTCTTATCACTGAAAAAGGAATAGTAGAATATCGAGATGAGAGTGTCTGTAGTAATTCTCCTCCTATAGATGATCCCCCCATCCCTCCTATACACACTCTATTAATGTTCTTAAACGCGATGTCAAAACGTGCTCCCAGTTCGATAGCTTCTCTAATATCCTGAGGCAAGTCATCTATAATCTCTATCATTTTTCAACCTCCAATAATATATTTTTAAGTGATGGGAATCTTTTAAGTAATTCATTCCTCATGAATTCCCTCACTTCAATTGCCGATTCCTTATTCTCTACCTGTTCTAACAATTCCTTGGCCTCCTTTAAACTTAAGCCTCGTATAACATTTTTCACTTGTGGAATATAGCTAGGGGGTAAAGAAAGCTCATCAACCTCTAATCCAACCAGTAATGGTATAGCTACAATGTCGGCAGCTATCCCACCACATACCCCAACCCATCTGTTGTTATGATGCGCCTGCTCTATTGTCATCTTCATTAGTTTTAACACAGAGGGGTCAAGGTGATCATAAAGCCCAGATACTCTTTTATTCCCCCTGTCCACAGCTAAAGCGTATTGAGTAAGATCATTAGTTCCTATCGAAAAGAAATCAACAACTTTTGCAAAATGGTCAGCTAACAGACAGACAGACGGCACCTCTACCATAGCTCCAATCTCAATATTCTCATCAAAGGAATGACCCTCTTTTCTTAATTCCTCCATTATATCTTCCAAAATCCTACGAACCTCAATCATCTCTTCTACTTGAGATACCATAGGAATCAGCAAACGTATGTTGCCCATAGAAGACGCTCTAAGAATAGCCCTGAGCTGAGTCTTAAAAATTCCCTCGTTAGAAAGCGCAAATCTTATCCCCCTCCAGCCCAAGAAGGGATTTGCTTCTTCCTTTGCTTTTGCTTTAAATACCTTATCCCCGCCTAGATCGAGTGTTCTCACAATTACATAATCAGGAGAGCACATTTTTGCTATCTTTGAATAAAAACGGTATTGAACTTCTTCGTCGGGTATGCTATCGGAAGTAAAATACAAAAACTCTGTTCTTAATAAACCTACACCCTTTGCACCATATTTTTCTATAAAGGCTAACTCCATTGGTAACTCAATATTCGCACAGATATCAATAGAATAACCGTCAAGGGTAATCGCAGGGAGATCCTTGTGTTTAAGGAATTCCTGTTGTATCTTTTTTGCTTCTTTCTCCTTTTGCTCAAATCTTCTCTTTGTATTCTCATCCGGATTAACCACTACTATGCCACTTATACCATCAACGATTATCTCATCTCCTGATTCAACCTCGTTTAGTAATCCACTTACTCCTACAACAGCTGGAATGTTTAATGCTTCAGCTATAATCGCAGTATGTGAGGTTTTACCTCCTCTCTCGGTTACAATCCCACTAACCTTATCTATACTCATCTGAGCCGTCTCTGTCGGAGATAGACGATTTGCAACAATAATGTTATTACGTCCTTCTAACTCCATTTCAATCTCCTCATCATTGAGGTTTCTCAATAATCTATCTCCCACATCTTTCACATCAAGGTATCGTCCGCTAATATAACTGTTGGGGATTTCTTCGAAATCAGATTTTAATGATTCTAAAAGATTGAATATAGATTCCTCAGCAGATTCCTGATTATTCCTGATTCTCTTCTCTACACTATTTAAGAATAATGGGTCCTGCAAAAATAGGATTTGAACATCTATCAATCTCACAGGTTCTGAAGTAGGAAGTTTCTTAAGTTCAGTCTTTAAAGATCTGAGTTGCCTTAGTGATTTCTTTCTTGCTTTTTCGAGTTTGAAAATCTCCTCATCTATATTTCCCTTCTTTTTCGACCGTGTAAAGGCCGCGTCTTTTTGTGAATGTAAAAAGGCCCTTCCTATTACTATAGCAGGGGAAACAGGGATCCCTCTGATTATTTTATTCTTCATCAAATTTCCTTTTTTCTATCAATTCAACAATCGAATCAATCGCCTCTTTCTCGTCCTTTCCCGAAGCCCGTACGATAATCTCCTGCCCCTTCTCTGAAGCAAGCATCAAGACTCCCATAATGCTCTTGGCATTTACGTGTATATCATCTTTTTCAAGTTCTATTGTAGATTCAAAGTTAGATGCAAGTTTTACCAACATTGAAGCCGGTCGGGCATGAATACCTAACGAGTTCATTATCTTTGCTTTCTTCTGAAACATTACGAAAGGTGTCCAAGTAGTATACTAACAGTTTCTCGAAGGTTTTTCCTGTGAACCACCATATCTACGAAACCATGTTCAAGCTGAAATTCCGAACGTTGGAACCCATCAGGAAGTTCTCTTTTTATGGTTTGCTTTATAACACGTGGCCCTGCGAATCCAATAAGCGCTCCAGGCTCAGCGACGATTATATTCCCAAGAGAGGCGTACGATGCCATAACACCTGCAGTGGTAGGATTTGTCAATATAGATATAAACGGTGTATGCAATTTGCTAAGTGCAGTTGCAGTCTTCGCCATTTGCATCAATGAAAGTATTCCCTCATGCATCCTTGCCCCTCCTGAAGCGCTAATTATAATGAGTGGCAGTTCCATATCGCATGCGCGCTGGATAGCCCTTTTTACCTTTTCACCAACAACCGAACCCATAGATCCACCTATGAAGGAAAAGTCCATTATACATATCTCAATGTCTCTTCCATCTATTTTTCCTTGGCCACAGATAATTGCATCATTTAGGGAGGTCTTTTTCTGTGCTTTTTTTAGCTTCTCCGAATAATCTTTAAATTTTAATGGATTGCTGGGAAATAGATTTCTATCTTCTTCTTTAAAGGAATCTCCATAGAGTAAGATTGATTTATAGAAGGAAGCATTTACCTTAAAGTGATAATTACACTTCGGGCATACCATAAATTTCTTCATTATTTCCTTTTTATACAAAATCTCCCCACAACTATCACATTTTATCCATACACCATCTGGAATATCTTTTTTCTTGCTCTCCTTCTCTATACTTTTTCTTCTTTCAAACCACTTCATTAATTGCTCCGTATTAATAAATAATATTATGCCGGAGGTCGGACTTGAACCGACACGGAGAAAACTCTCCATCGGATTTTAAGTCCGATGCGTCTACCAATTTCGCCACTCCGGCTTATCACACATTTAATTTTATCCTATAAAAAAGATATGTCAAGTCCTGCATATTTTCCACCTAACCCCCCATTTTTCTCTCGCAAAGAACGCAAAGTAGTCGCTTCGCTCCATGCCACCCCCTTAGTTTCTCACAAAGACCGCAAAGAATAATTTTAAAGGTGTCAAGGTTTCAAGGGTTTACTCAGAACATAACTAAATCCAAATCCCTTTTCTTTATTATCCCATTTAACTATTCACCCACTCCACCATTTAACTGTCATTTGACTCCTGACTCAAGGCTCTCGACTCCCGACTTCTTTCTGCATAGGCATTCACAGGAGTTGGCATTTTATACTTGACAAATAAAATTTTTTTCTATATAATTAATTACTATGAAAACATTAAAAATAATTCGTGAACCCCGTCAAATACTGCCAATGCCATCTATGTTAGAGCGAACCATAAAAAATCACCCCAATTCAATCGCAATGCAAATACTCACACCCTCGGGCTGGAAAAAGTGGACCTACGATGAATTATTAAATCTTGTTATAAAACGTGGTATTGAAATGAAATCTAAGGGAATAAATAAAGGCGACAGAATAGCTCTATACGGTTCTAATAGTCCAGGATGGATTGTTACATATCTTGCTATCCAGTGGATTGGAGCAATTGGTGTTCCCCTTGATAACCGTCTTAGCTATCGAGAGGTTCATTATCTTATAAAGGATTCAGGCGCAAAGATTCTTTTCGCTTCTTCCGAGGGTTTAGGCGAAGAAATTGATATATGTGTTCCTATATACATTCCTGAAAGTGTTACTGAGACTGAAACACTGGAAAGGGCAGACCTCACTCTGGATGATCCGGCTGTAATTTTATACACCTCAGGCACAACAGGAGCACCAAAAGGGGTAGTACTAACACATAAAAACCTGATGTCTAATGTTGAAATGATATACCAGACAATGGAATTCTACCATGACGACCCTTTCTATGCCTTACTACCCTTTCATCATGTATTCCCTCAGACCATAAATCTCCTTAGCCCTATATCTGTGGGTGCAACGATAGTAATCGCTCGTTCCTACAAATCAACAGAGATTAAAGAAGATTGTCAAAAGGCTAAACCTGTTATTTTCCCGATAGTTCCACTTGTTCTGGAGAAATTTGTTGAGGGCATTAACAGAGAATTAACTAAACTAAAGGGACCAAAAAAGACGGCCTTTGGTTTGATGAATGGGATGGCTTCATTATTTAACTCTGTTAAGAAAGGAAGCGGTGGTAAATTCTATTCCTCTATCCGGGAAGCCCTTGGATTGGAGAATCTTAGGTATCTTGTTTCGGGCGGTGCTGCACTTCCCAATTGGGTAGCAAAAGCTTTAGAAAAATGGGGATTTCCAATCATACAGGGTTACGGACTTACAGAAACTTCTCCTGTTATTTCAGTAAATCCTCCAGAAAATCCTAAAAACGAGTCCGTAGGTTTAATCTTACCTGGGTTAGAGGTTAAAATAATAGACCCTGATGTAGAGGGTATTGGTGAAATCGTTGTTCGTGGACCTTCTGTGTTCGGTAAGTTCTGGAATAATCCAAAAGCAACTAGTGAGGTATTTGATGGAGACTGGTTCAAAACAGGTGATATGGGTAAAATAGACGATGATTCATTTCTCTATGTAACCGGAAGAAAAAAATCGGTTATAGTAACAAAGGGGGGTAAAAATATCTATCCAGAAGAGATCGAAACTTTCCTAGATAGTTCTCCACTTATTGAAGAGGTTGTAGTTGTACAACAGATTAATCCAAATACTGGAATTAGAGAATTAATTGCACATATCTATCCAAATTATGAGAATATAGACCATTTTGGGAATACACTCAATATTGAGGAACCAAATCCTCATAAAATCCTTACAGAGGAGATAAAGAAATTCAACAAAGATCTTACCGATTACAAAAGGATAAGAAGGATAAAATTAAGGGATGAGGAATTCCCAAAGACCACAACCGAAAAAATAAAAAGATATCTGTTTGAAGAAGAAGGATTAGAAGTATAGTTCGGGAACTTACAGTCCGGGCAGTAATACTGGGAATTATCCTATCCGTTGTTATGGCTGCAGCCAATACGTATCTCGGGCTGTATGCAGGTATGACAGTTTCTGCTTCCATACCTGCTGCTGTAATTTCCATGGGAATCCTCCGTGGAATCTTTCAAAAGGGAACAATCCTTGAAAACAATATAATTCAAACTTCAGCTTCTGCAGGAGAATCCCTTGCAGCGGGAATTATCTTTACCATTCCAGCCCTTGTTATTGTAGGAGTATGGCTTGATTTTGATTTCTGGACAACTTCTCTCGTAGCACTCCTTGGAGGACTTCTGGGGGTTCTCTTTATGATTCCATTAAGAAAGGCTCTGATTGTAGAAGAAAAGGAATTAGTATACCCGGAAGGTGTAGCCTGTGCGGAAGTCTTAAAAACAGGAGAGCAAGGAGAAAGCGGACGAGCCAAGCATATCTTTATCGCTTTGGGCTTTGGCTTTGTATTTAAGTTTTTTGTAACTGCGTTTTCTTTGATAAAAGGGACTGTAGAAAAAGCAATAATAATAGGTAAAAGCCTCTTTTACCTTGGAAGCGACTGTTCAGTTGCTCTCCTTGGTGTGGGGTACATTGTTGGATTCAACGTATCGGTCCTTGTATTTATAGGAGGAGCACTCGGGTGGCTAATAGGTATTCCTATCTATTCATTCTTTCACCCAGTATCCGGAAATCTCTTAGAAGCTGCCTGGGATATCTGGAGTTTTAAGGTCCGATTCATGGGGGTCGGGGCAATGATAATCGGGGGACTCTGGTCGATAGTTAGCATCAGAAAGGGAATCAAGAAGGGCTTAAGAGAGTTGTTCGGAAGGTTACAATCAACTGAAGATTTATCCAAAAGAGTAATATTTTCATTAATTTCAGGGATTGTAATAGCAATTTTTTCACTCTACTGGTATGTAACAAAAAATCCAGAGTTAAGTTTACTTTCAGCTATTTTAATGGTTATAGCTTCATTCTTCTTTGTAGCTGTATCGTCATATATTGTTGGATTGGTTGGCAGTTCAAATAATCCTGTTTCAGGTATGATTATTTCTACCCTTCTTTTCACCTCTGTAATAATACTACTCGCTGGTATAACAGGGACAAAAGGAATAATAGCAGCTCTCGGAATTGCAGGTGTAGTAGGTTGCGCAACCTGCACAGCAGGTGATATATCTCAGGATTTAAAAACCGGATGGCTTGTTGGAGCGACTCCAAGAAGACAGCAAATTGTTCAGATTTTTGGAGTTGTTGCAGCAAGCTTCGTCATTGCTCCAATCTTAACACTCCTCCATAAGGCCTACGGTATTGGCACAGGTGAACCTGGAGCACTCCAGGCTCCTCAGGCATCATTATTCGCATCTATAGTAAAAGGGTTATTTACCAAAGGAGGAGAACTCCCATGGAATATGGTAATAATTGGTGGAGTTCTTGCTATAGCCTTAATAATAATCGATGAATTCTTAAAAAGTAAAAAATCCTCATTCAGGACCTATGTAATGCCTGTTGCCGTTGGTATCTATCTACCCTTGAGTCTTGCAGTCCCGATACTTATCGGAGGCATAATTAGAAAAACTGTTAAGCAAGCAAATAAAGGAATTTTAGTAAGTTCTGGATTGATTGCTGGTGAAGCCATAGCAGGTATCGTAATTGCTGGTATGATTTACGCCAAATTTGAACCTAAGACAATTATTCAGTCCAATCCCTTATCATTATTTATATTTGTAGGATTTATTATCTATCTATTCCTTATCGACCGTCTCAATCGATAACCTCTACCAGTAATCTCCTCGAGCGAGGACCATCAAATTCACAGAAGAATATTCCCTGCCATCTTCCCAGTTGTATTCTTCCATCCATAATAGGAATAAATTCAGTTACTCCAATAATACTGGATTTTATATGACTATCCGCATTACCCTCTGTGTGTGCATATCCTGCATTCGGGGGAACCAGTTCGGATAATTTATCCAGTATATCTCTCTTTACCGAAGGGTCATAATTTTCATTAATGGTCACTGCTGCCGTGGTATGAGGCACATATAACAATACATACCCCTCCCTTATACCACTCTCACTTACCACTCCTCCAACCTTATCGGTAATATCTACGAACTCATTCCTTGTTCGCGTGGAAACAGAAAGTTCGGTTTCTTTAACAACACCCATTTAACCCTCCTATTTAATTGGACGCAGATATTAATTGATTAAAAGAAACATCAACACCACATAACTTAGACACAGATTTTAATGGATTAATTACTATCAAAATTAATGTCATTGTGAGTTTATCTTCTCGCTTAACTCTGGCGAAGCAATCTTAAAAATCACTTGAACCCTTGTCACCTTCCATTTAATTGGAAGCAGATAGACACAGATATTAATTGAGAATTTTTTAATTCAAATGTTGAAGTCCATGTTCACCACAACCCCATTACTTCCTTGAATTATCAAATGCTTTGCGTTTAATCTCCGGTTTCGATCCAAAATTTAATAATAGACCAATTTCTATTCTAGTTGCTTTTAGGTAGTTTAATAACTGCGCTTCATTCTCTTTCACTAAAGATTTGGCTGCTTTAACTTCAACAATCACTTTATTATCAACGAGGATATCTGCAAAGTATTCACCTATAGTTTCTCCATAGTAAATTACTTCTATTGGAACTTGGGAACGCGCAAAAATTCCACTTTTTTTAATTCCATCATAATTGCATTCTCATAAACTTTCTCTAAAAACCCATAGCCAAGATTATTGTACACTTTGTAGAAAATATTTATGATTCTTTCTGTCAGATTTTTATATTTAAATTCCTTAAGATCAGCGTTCATCTGCGTCCTACTCTATTAATCAAATTATTGTATTTAAATTCTTGATAATCTGCGCTCATCTGCGTCCTATTTATTTAATCTATTACTATTTCTTCAAAGTCAGCCAGGAGATGAAATAGGCTTCTGACGTAGTAAAGGAGGGCAAGTCGATTATTCCTTAACTTATCGTCATCAGTCATCACAAGAACATTATCGAAAAGATTGTCTATAAAGGGACGGAGTCCCTTAAGTAAATCGAGTGCCTCTAAATATTTTCTCTCTACTATAAGCTTTTTTAAATTCGGCCCAATCTTTTTTGCCTGTTTATAGAGTTCTCTCTCCTCTTTCTCAAGTAATAATGACTCATCAATCTTTCCAGCTTCTTGACCCTCAAGTATGTTCGAAACTCGTTTCTGACCAATCACCAGGCGCTCAAACTCATCCTTATCCTCCCTTAATTCCATCATAGACCTGGCGACCCCTGTAGCACTACGAATATTGTTCCACCCTTCGGAAAGGACAGCATTGGCAATATCATATCTAATACCTATTGACTGTAAATATCCCGCTATTCTGTCTTTGACGAATTTCGTTATGTCTCTAACAGTTTCAGGACCTGCCTCGATTGAAAAACCTTTGATACTTCTCTCAGCCAACTCCTCTAACGATAGATCAAAACCGAACTCGACAACAATACGTATGAATGCATTCATTGATTTTCTCAAACCCAAAGGATCTCTTGAACCCGTTGGTCTCTCTCCAGCAAGGAAGGCACCTGCAATAAGGTCTATTCTATCCGCAAGTGATACTATTGCCGCTTCGGAAGTCGTAGGAAGTTCCCCTCCTGCATTTCGTGGTTTGTAATGTTCTTCTATAACCCTGCATATCTCTTCTCCTATTCCTTCCTCTTTTGCATAACGAGCCCCTATGAACCCTTCAAGATTGGTAAACTCCTTTCCATCTCGTATCATAAGTGTAGTTAGGTCAGCCTTTGCTAACCTAGCACCCTCTTTTATTACTTTCAGATCTACATCTTTAACCTTCTTACCTATCCACTCGCTGAGTTTTATAAGTCTTTTGCTCCGATCCAACAACGTCCCAAGAGATCTATGCCACATTATCCCTGACAATTGGGATACTCTTTCATTAATAGGAACCTTTTTATCTATCTCCAAATAGAATCCAGCATCTTCAAGTCTTGCTTCAAGAACCTTTTCGTTCTCCCTGCATATTATGTCGTTTGGAAAATTATTGACTGCTGATATAAAGTAAGGCAAAAGTTCCCTACCCTTCCTAACCGGAAAATAACGCTGATGAGATTCCATCGCGGTAATAACAACTTTATCGGGAAGGTCAAGAAATTTCCTATCAAAAGAACCCAGAATAACAAAGGGATATTCTATTAGATTTGTAACCTCAAGAAGGAGTTCCTCTCTTAAAACAGGTTCCCCGCCTGCTTGTTTTGCTTTCTCTATGATCATTTCCTTAAGCTTTGCCTTTCTTTCGTTCGGGTCAACCAAAACATATGAACTCTTGAGTTTTTCTATATAGTTTGAAGGTTCAATCTCTATCTCTTCCGCTGAGATCAAACGATGCCCCTTGCTAAACTTTCCACTTTTTATTCCAGCTATGGAAAACTCGAGGATCTCATCGCCGAGGCGTGCCACTATCCATCTTATTGGTCTTGCAAATAGAAAGTTAGTTTCTTCCCATTTCATTTTCTTAGGGAATTCAATATTCTCTATAATGTCTGGTAGATTATCCTGAAGTATCTCGACTGTTGATTTACTCTCTTCTTCAACTTCGGCTACGACGTATTTTTTACCATTGAAATCCTCTAACTGTAGGGATTCTACTGGAACTTTTTTCCCAGAAGCAAAACCTTTTGCCGAGGGTGTGGGTTTCCCATCCTTAAAGGCTACATCAGCAGGAGGACCTTTGATCTTTCTAACAATCTTATCCTGTATATCAGCAACAGCTTCTAAAATAACTGTGAGTCTTCGGGGTGTAAAATATGTCTTCGTTGTAGAAAAAGATATTCTTTTCGCAGTAAGGAGACTTTTCAACCCCTTAGCAAAAGAAGAGACCGCATCTTCAAGGTACCCCGCTGGTATCTCTTCCGTTCCTATCTCTATGAGTAGAGTTCTAACCATTTTCTGGCTGCCTTTCCAGCAAGTTTCCTAATCTCAAGGATATAACTATTCCTTTGCTTCACAGACAATGCTCCTCTTGCATCTAGGAGATTGAATGTATGGGATGCCTTTACAACAAAATCATAACCAGGATATAACAGATCCTTATCGATTAATCTTTCTGCTTCTCTCAAACATTCATCAAAATACTCAAATAATGATTTCACATTGGCCTCATCAAAGTTATAAACACAAAACTGGTATTCCTGTTCTCTGTTCAATTCACTCCAATTTTTATTGGCTAACCAGGGAAGAGCAAATACTGAGTCTGAACCAGAGAGAAATATTGCAATCCTCTCAAGTCCATAGGTTAACTCAACCGAAACTGGATCAAGGTCTATCCCTCCCATCTGCTGAAAATATGTAAACTGCGCTATCTCCTGCCCATCCAACCATACCTCCCAACCCAATCCCCAAGCTCCGAGTGTAGGAGACTCCCAATCATCCTCAACAAATCGGATATCATGATTCTTTATATTGATAGATAATGCATCAAGACTTTCTAAATATAGATCCTGTATGCCAAGAGGTGGAGGTTTTAACAAAACTTGATATTGTCGGAATTGCTGCATCCGATTAGGATTTTCAGCATATCTCCCATCCTTTGGTCTCTTTGAAGTTTCTATATAAGCAACCTTAGATGAGTCCTTACCAAGGGCACCAAAAAATGTCAGAGGATTAAATGTGCCCGCACCCACTTCAGAAGTATAAGGGAATCCTATAAGACAACCATTCTTTGCCCAAAATTCTTCTAATCTCAAATAAACTGTTTGAAAATCTATACTGCCTCCTTTTTTCTTTCTATAATATAGTGTTTCGCAAATTTGTCAAACAAAAATCTAAAATTTATGCCACAGAGAAGTTGCTTTGCTCCAATGCAAAATGAAAAATGCAAATTGAAAATTTAAAAATTAAAATAACTCAGTACTCCGAACTCAGAACCCAACACTTACCCTTTTAATCCTTGCTCCTCTTATCTATTCTCTTCTAATCCTTAATACAGATTCGGAACTCAGTACTCTGAACCTAAGACCTAACACCCAAGACCTAATCCCTATAGACTTCGGACCTTGGACTTTGTACTTTCTTATACACTTGACAATAAACTCCATGCGAATATTAATAAAAAAAGGGGGAATAATGGATCCTGTTAAATATTCACTTCCAAATGAACTACCTGAATATCCCAAAATGCAAGATGGAATAAGAAGGGCACCTGCCAGAGACTTAAACCTCAGTAAATACGAAATTAAGATAGCCTTAAAGAATGCACTTCGTTATATTCCAAAGAATCTCCACAGGAAGATAGCGCTTGAGTTCGCAAAAGAGTTAAAAAGTAGAGGCAGAATATATGGATATAGATATCGAGGGGAAGGGCAAATATCTGCAAAACCAATAGATGAATATGAGGGGAACTGTTTAGAGGGAAAGGCAATACAATTGATGATAGACAATAATCTTGACTTCGATGTAGCTCTATATCCTTATGAACTGGTAACCTATGGGGAAACCGGACAGGTTTGCCAGAACTGGATGCAATATCAACTGATAAAGAAATATTTACAATTTATAACGAAAGAACAGACCCTTGTAGTTGAATCAGGACATCCTCTTGGACTTTTCAAAACCCACAAGAACGCCCCACGAGTAATAAACACCAATGGACTACTTGTAGGTCTCTTCGATGATTCAGAACATTTTAATAAAGCTGCAGCAATGGGTGTCTCCAACTACGGTCAGATGACAGCAGGCGGATGGATGTATATCGGTCCTCAGGGAATAGTACACGGCACCTATATAACTATTCTAAATGCAGGCAGGAAATACCTTGAAATACCTGCTGACTTGGATTTAAAGGGCTATACATACCTTTCTTCTGGCCTAGGTGGGATGAGTGGTGCCCAGGCAAAAGCGATAGAAATAGCCGGAGGAGTCGGGATCATTGCCGAGGTTGATGAATCAAGAATTAAACAACGAATGGAGCAGGGATGGCTCTCCAAAACCTCAAGTGACATTAAAAGGGTATTCGAATGGTTAAACGAATACAAAAGGAAGAAAGAACCCATTTCCATAGGATATTATGGTAATGTTGTAGATCTTTGGGAATATGTTGTAGAAAATAATATAAAGATTGAGCTTGCCAGCGATCAAACATCCTGCCATGCGCCATACAGCGGAGGATATACACCACAGGGTGTTACATTCGAAGAAGGGAGAGAACTACTTGCCTCTGAACCAAAGAAATTCAGGAAACTGGTAGACAAATCCCTCATAAAGCAATTTGGTTTGATAAAAGTCGCAGTTGAGAGGGGCACAAAATTCTGGGATTACGGAAACAGTTTTATGAAAGCAGTTTTCGATGCAGGGTCAAAAGAAATCGCCAAGAATAAGAGAGATACGTCCGAAGGGTTTATATTCCCTTCTTATGTTGAAGACCTTATGGGACCCCTGTATTTTGATTATGGATATGGTCCTTTTAGATGGGTATGCCTTAGTTGCAAACAATCTGATCTTAAGAAAACCGATGAACTGGCTCTTAGCTGTATTGATCCAAGAAGAAGAGTTCAAGACA
This sequence comes from uncultured bacterium, assembly GCA_964476585.1. GTDB lineage: Bacteria > Hydrothermota > UBA3072 > UBA3072 > UBA3072 > CAYZBF01. Next base: position 14,588 of record CAYZBF010000025.1, read on the forward strand.
GAGATAACTATAAATGGGTAAAAGATGCCATAAAGAACAATCTTGTCGTTGGTTCCCAGGCACGTATCCTTTATGCAGATCATGAAGAGAGAATAAAGGTTGCACTCAAATTTAACGAGTCTGTACGGATGGGAGAAATAGGACCTATAATGCTTGGAAGGGATCATCACGATACAGGATCCACTGATTCTCCATTCAGAGAGACTGCCAATATAAAAGACGGAAGTAATATAACCGCTGATATGGCTGTTCATTCCTTTGTAGGCAATGCTATTCGCGGAATGACTATGGTTGTATTAAGTAATGGTGGAGGTGTAGGTATAGGAAAAGCATTCAACGGAGGATTTGGACTCGTTCTCGATGGGTCAAAACGTGTCGACGGGATAATTAAAACAGCACTTGAATGGGATGTCATTGGGGGAATAGCAAGACGAGCCTGGGCAAGGAATCACAACGCGCTGGAAGTAGCAATATACTGGAATGAGCAAAATAAAGATAGAGCACACATTACAATGCCAAATATAGCAGATGATGGTCTGATTGATAAGGTAGTTAAGGAATCGGGCCTCTAAAAAACTGAAATAATAAGGAATTTCTTTAAATCAATTGACATTTGAGAAAAAAAATATATATATAAACTAAGAATGACCAAAACGTCTATAGAGGATTTAATCAAAAATGCAAAATTAGTCCTTGATCTTAAGGTCTCTAACAAAAAAGTCGTTTTAAAACAATTAATAAAACTTTTCGAACTTGATGAACTACATGAAAATCTACTATACAATTCTGTTTTACAAAGAGAAGAAATGGGCTCAACAGGAATAGGAAATGGGATTGCAATTCCTCATACCAGAAGTATGGTAGTGACCGATATGATGATAGCAATTGGTCGGCCAGAGAAACCCCTCGATTTTGATGCAATAGATGGTGAACCTGTTCGTCTTATCTTTCTCATAGTTGCACCACCTTATGGTTCAAAGAGTGAGTATCTCATACTTCTCGGGAAGATAGCAGAAACCTTTATGGAAATATCCTCAAATGATAAGTTATTCACATTTCAGGACGAAGAAGCCTTTAAGGAAGAGTTATGTAAACTCTTCAGTAAGTAAAGATGAATAAGCAACTCTTACTATTAATATCTCTTCAGGAATTAGATATACTCAAAAAGGATAAGGAGAAGGAAGAAGAAGTAGGATTTGAACTCGAAGACCTGCAACAAATGGAGAAAGCTCGGGCAAAGATTGTTTCTTCTATTAAGGATCATATATACCGTAAATATAACAGGCTCACGAAAAGATATGGAAACGCTGTTGTTCCAGTCGTTAATAATATCTGCCAAGGGTGCTATTTAGTTCTACCCATTCAGATGATTTCACCAGAGCAAAAGAACGAGATAGTCACTACCTGTCCCAATTGCGGGCGCATTCTTTACTGGGCTGATTAACACAATCTTCGGTCTTAGGTCTTAGTTTCACACCTCATCTACCCATTGACCCATCCCTACAATCTGCCATTGTGAGCTTGTCTTCTTGCTTGACTTATACGAAGCAATCTCTAAATTCCAAACCCCAAATCATAAATCCTAACTTGAAACTTTAAACTTTTTACTCCCTAATCCATAATCCTGAAATGACCCCTTGATTTTTACATAAAACACATTTAAAACTAATATTATGTATAAAATAAAAGACCGGAATTTTTCTTACAAAAAGAAACAGTTCGGGAAAAATCTGTATGAATTTAGATTTAAATCCCCTGTAGATACTCAAAATGAGAAAAATGACACCGTCTATTGTTTATTAAAGGATACGGAAAATAAAGAGAGAGTATGCATTCTTGTTCATGGATTGGGAATGAGGACGGGCTCAAAGTGGGATGAATCCATCCACTACATTCCGAAAGGTATGGGAGCTTGCTCAATAGACCTTCCCTACCATCGTCACCGCGATACAGGTAAAGATCTATTGACTGCTTTTCAGGATGGCATATTCAGTCTAATTTTTTTCCGCCAGGGGACGTTAGATATCATCCGAACCGTAGACCTACTGAAAAATTTGGGTTACAGAGAGGTAGACATAATAGGCATCAGTCTTGGCAGTTTTTTTTCTTTAATGGCAATGGGGCTTGATGAGCGGATTAAAAAGGGAGTTTTGCTCCTCTCTGGGGGGGATCAAGGACTTATCACATGGAAAAGTCCCGCTATGTTTAAGGTTAGGAAGCAACATCGAGTAGAACATATCACGCGTGCTAAATGTTTGAAATGCCGTTCCTTTTTCCCTGATTTTATTCATGCTGTTAAAAATGGGAACTATCCGGATGAGATAAAGAGTGATGTGATATGTTTCTACTTTGATACCCTCTCCTTTGCTCCTTTGGTTAACCCAAAAAGAGTCCTGATGATAAATGCACTGTTTGATATTATGATTCCTAGAGAATCTACAATTAAATTACATAAAGCACTTGGAGAACCACTAATTAGATGGTTACCTGCCGGGCATCTTTCTCTTTCAATATTCAAACAGAAAATTATCTCATATATAAGGAGTTTTCTGCTCTATCATTAATAAAGAGAGTCTTTAGTCTTGGGTCATTAGTCAAAAGTCCTATTTTTAACATTTAAACTGATTAAACTTTTTATCTTTATATTTGACTATGGACTATCGACTATGGACTAAGGACTATGTTTCCTCGCATTAATATCGGCCAGACGTAGTGGTTCCGGGTATTTACTGCTTATTGCAAGTTCTAATACAAGCCTTCTCGAGGACTCAAATCCGATTCGATGCCCTGGTGATACGAAGATAGGAGAGGCACCATCCTTTGTGCAGAGCGCCTCCCCCACCTTCTCTAAATTGTAGATAATATCAGAATATTCTCCTCTTGTTGCCTCTGGAGGTTCATATTCCCCCACCAGTATATTCTTAGTTACCCCTATAGTAGGTAGGTCAAATAAAACCCCTGCAAAAGAGGCAAGACCTGCCCTTTCCGGATGTGCAATTCCGTGTCCATCAATAATAAGGCAATCAATTCTTGTTGAAATCTCTGAAAGGATTTCCGCTATAAGGGGCAATTCACGTAGGGCAAATCTACAGGGGATATATTCTGCTGGTATCTCTTTACTTTTGGTTACCTCTTCTACAACACATCTTTTGGGGATATTCCAGGCTACACAGGAAACGATAGCAGTATCCCCGTAACTCACGTCACAACCTGCAACTATCTCGGGATTAAAATTAGGGTCATTTTTTATTATAACCCTTTCAGGTAAAATTTGATATAAATTTTCTAATCTTTCTGGACTGAAATCCGACTTATTTATACTACTCAATGACAACTCTGAATTCTCCATTCAGGACAACTCATACCACTCAATAGTTTTCCTTCCCTGGATAAACCATAAAATTTCCTAATCTTATCTTCTTTGAGTACCTTCGCCATTCAATCTTCTGGTCTTTTAATATCCTATCCAACCCAGAGATATGTGTTATAAACTACCTCCTTATATTCATCAAGAGCTTTTGCTGCCAATCTTTTGATAGCATTCATTTAAACAACCCCTTTGGGATTAGTTGTTTAACTATTCCCCTTTGTGCTCTTTGTTTCTCTGTGGTAAAAACCTTTGCAGCTTTGCGAGAAATCAAATGAGGGGTGCCTCCGTCCGTTTTAATCTATATGGTTCTCTTCAGTATAGCAATCATAGGGTCCCAAGGTGGTAGATGAATCGGCTCTTCTTTCAAAAGGTCAATAATTTTCCGGGGTAGATATTTCTTGTTTATTATAACTACATAGAGGTATTTATCAAACCAATCATCGTACATAGTCCAGTGACCTTCATGTCCTCTCTCTTTCCCATGGCTATCTTCAACCAACCACTTTACTGGCTTTCCATCCTGGACATCTACACCTGTAAAGACCATTGCATGATTAGCAGAACTCTCCCTGTAAAGAATCCTCTCCTCTTTATTCATCTCTATATCAATCCCATAGACTGATTGATAATCTATTATTCCTGGTGAGAGTATTCCCTTCTCAAAGTCACCATCCTTTATAATATCACAGGCAAAAAATACTGGTTCATCATTAAGAATCGATTTTAACGCGAGTTCCTTTAAATTTTCCATCTCAAGATTTACGAATGTGGGATCAGTTGCTTCATAGATATTTCTAGCCTTATCGAATTGTAAGAGTTCATTATACTCTTTCCCCGGGTAGTTCATTAGCGCAATATAGTCATCCAAATCAACATCCACGACCTTTTTGTAGAATTCCTTTGGGGTATATCCCTTCGGTAGAGAGACCTTCCCTTCTTTATCCTCATATCTCCAGATAAAGTCAGCAGGAGGTTCACCCAGATTTAACACTAGCATCTTGTAGACATCTTTTAGCATCTCGACTTTCGTGGTGTGTAGTTCTTCTTTTGTTGTTCCTTCTTGTGTCATCTTGCGGAGAATGGTAGCATCCTCACGGAGTTTTCCGAATATGATTTTATTCATAATCCAGGAATGACTGCTGTTGTAGGTTTCAGGCATAGCGTATTGGGGAACAACACCGTATTTCCCTATTAAGTTTACAACATAGGACCACCATCCACCATCCCCTATAGGCCACCTCAGAAGTTCTTCCATTTCCCTATCAAGGAGATCAAGGTCTGCGGTCAGAATTATTGATTCAAGAAAGAAATTAGCTTTCTCCATCTTATCCCAGAAGAAAAGGTAATTCTCTGAAAATTCGAAATCCTTTAGATTATACTTTTTTATAACCTTTGGCCGTAACGTATTTAGACCTGCAAAAAGCCAGCATCTACCACTCTTTTCCTGATCCGTTATTCCACTGGTTTCTATCTTGTGGCTGAAAAGATTGTTGTGTTTTGTCAGAAATTCCCTGTTTAGAGCAATTTCAGGAAGTTCATTACTGGTAAGGGCATTCATCATTGCACGATCACGTGGACCAAGAGAGATTGAATTCCTTATCTCCTCGATCAGGTCTTCTGTCAAACTAGCTTCAGTTGGAATTCTTGCAAAAATATGGATAAACCCGGTTAGTAATAAAACAATGATAACCGATTTTTGTAAAAATCTCATTATACCTCCTTTATTAATTATTTTGACCTTACTGCCATATCCTTGAGCGATAAATTTCGTGTCATTATATTATAATAAAGGATATGTGGAAATGTCAATATATTTATGCGACAGAAATGGAAGTCGAGGCACTTGAGATTAGTTGAGTCGTGGAAAGAGCCTTTGCGTCTTTTCGATCTTTGTGTGAGAATTTGCCAACTTTTTACTTCTCATTGTTTTTTATTCCTCTCTAACCGGGTACCATCCCTTACAAAACTATGAAACTTCGAAAGCCAGATAGGTTTTCCCTTGGGATAGCTATCTATGAATTCTATAAACTTAATAATCTTATCAATGGTTTTTTCACTGATATCGTGCTCAATCTTACATGCATCTTCACAAGCGGTCTTCTTTTCTACGCCAAGTATTTCATGAAAAAATTTGGAAAGGGTTTTGTGTTTATGATATATCTCTTTTGCAATCTCAACGCCTCTGGAGGTAAGCTCTATATACCCGTATTTTTCATGAACAACCAACTCCTTTTCTTGTAGGTTATTCATCGCTTCTACCACAGAAGCAGCCTTAACCCCTAAGTGTTCGGCAACATCCTTTACTCTTACCACTTCTTTTTTGAGCTTTCCCATCCATATAGACTCTAAATAATCCTCTAAACTTGGCGTTAATTCATTCATTAATCCTCCGGGCTTCTCCCTCAAAAATTGTTAGGCATCCCTAATAATATCATCGACGGATTGTTTGTCAAGGGGTAATGTGAATAAATGTAAAATGAAGATTGCAAAATGTAAAATTTAATCGCAAGAGAGACACAGAGAGTGTATTTGTGGGTGTATCCACCTATCAACTAAAATGCTCTTGAAACCACTTGTATGTGTGTAAAAGTCCCTCCTCCAGGGATACTTCTGGCCTCCAACCGAGTTCCCGTGAAGCCCTTTTCGGATTGAGCCAGATTTCTTTAATCTCACCTTCCCTGGCTTCTGCATATTCAACTTCAACATTACTTCCCGACATATCCTTAAGGATTCCAAAAAGTCTATTCACTGATGTAGATTTTCCTGTACCTATGTTGAATACCTCTCCAACTCCGCTATTCATTGCCTTTATGTTTGCCTCAACTACGTCGGAGACAAAGACATAATCCCTAATCATCTCACCATATCCATATAAGATTACCTTTTTGCCTCTGATTAATTGCTTGCAGAAGATGGCAACGACTCCTGCTTCCCCTAACGGATCCTGACGTGGACCATAGACATTACCATACCTCAAGGCCGTAAAAGACAATCCCTTCCACTCTGAATAAACCCGCAGATAATGTTCACAAGTCAATTTCGCAACTCCATAGGGAGATAGTGGATTAGGCGGGAGATCTTCTCCTGCATTTTTTGCCTCACCATATATAGCTCCTCCAGTGGAGGCAAATATAAATTTTTTGATTGTTGAATGAGAAGCTGCACTCAATAGGTTCAGGGTACCTTGTATATTTATACTTTCATCCCAGAGGGGATCCTTTAGCGATTTTCTAACGTCAATCTGAGCCGCTAGATGAAAAATATAATCGGGGGAATAATCTTCAATAATGGAAATAATATCTTTATCCCTTATATCTTTATTAAAAAATTCTGCTCGTCTATTTAAATTCTCTCGTTTGCCTGTTGAAAGGTTATCTATCACAAGAACTTCAAAGTCGTCTGAGATTAAACTATCTACAAGATGAGAGCCTATAAAACCTGCACCTCCAGTGACTATTGCCTTATTCTTCATTTTTGTTTAACCCTGAGCGTAGATATGCATTAATAAATGGATCCAGACCGCCATCAAGAACCTTCTTAACATCTCCTATCTCCAGATTGGTCCGATGATCTTTAATTTTTTGATAGGGATGTAGAACGTAGGATCTTATCTGATGTCCCCACCCAATATCCTTCTTCTTCTCCTCTATCTCTTTCTTTTCTTCTTGTAACTCCGCTAACTTTTTCTGGTATAATTTCGATTTCAATATTCTCTCTGCAATCCTTCTATTTTGCATCTGAGAACGCTCACTCTGACAAGTTACTACTATTTTAGTCGGCTTATGAATAAGACGCACCGCAGTATTTGACTTGTTTACGTGTTGACCACCCGGACCAGAAGATTTAAACGTCTCTAAGATTACATCCTCATCACTGATTTCAATATCTATGTTATCATCCACAAGTGGATACACAAAAACCGAAGCAAATGAAGTATGTCTTCTCGCACCTGAATCAAAGGGTGAGATGCGAACAAGTCGGTGAATCCCTCGTTCTGCTTTTAGATATCCATATGCATATCTGCCCGTAACCTCCAGGGTAACATCCTTTAGCCCTGCCTCATCGCCTTTTTGATAATCAATGAGTTTGGATTTATAACCCTTATTCTCAATCCACTTTGAATACATTCTAAATAGCATAAGAGCCCAGTCACATGATTCGGTCCCTCCAGCACCTGGATGAATTGATAAGACCGCGTCTCCTTTATCATTCTCTCCGGATAATATCAACTTTAGCTCAAATGCCTTTACCTTATTCTCTAATTTACCTGCAGCTTCTCCTATTAGATCTTGGTCCTCCTCCAATCTTTCTAATTCAGATAGGTAATCTAATTCCTCTTTATATCCATTCCACTCATTGAGAAGTTCACTTATCTCTCCAATCTTTTTCATAACTTTTTCTGCTCTTTCCCTGTTATTCCAGAAATTTTCCCGGGAACTCTCTTTATTTAATTTTCTTAAAGTTTCTTCTTCTTCTTTAATATCAAATATACCTCCCGAGTTTTGCGATGAGTTCCCGGAGTTTCTTAAGTGTCACTCTCTTCCTCTAAGTATTTCGTCACAAATTCTACTTCATCCTGCTTACTCGATATCCTCCCAGTCCATCTTTTCTCAATTATCTTATCCAATACCTTTCCTATCTCCGGTCCTTCTTTTATACCCATTCTCCTGATTGCAGTTCCATTTAATTCGCATTTTAATTCTCCTCTGTTATCAAAGAAATTCTCAATTATTATCGAATTCGCAGGATATTTTCCAAAGAGGTACAGAAGTGAATAGTCCTCGAAATTGAAAAGTTCATGAACTATTTTAACATCCACCAAACGATTACTATCTATTTTTCTCACATACTCCATCTGTCGAGTAAATTTATTATTAAAATCTAATAACCTGGGAGCTTTATTTTCACAAAGAGCGAGTATAAATGTGTTACAGCAATCAACACCAAACTGAACAGCTCCAATATCAATCCTTCCTATAAATTTATCCTCAGGATAACTCAAACCAAGAACATCCAGCACACCGTAATCCTTCAATAATTTCAAGATAGACGAACCATCATTCAGGCAAAGCTTAATTTCTTTCCACAATCTATCATGCGTTAATTCCATTAAGTATTTCAGATGTTGCTTTAGATATTTTTCCGTATCTTTTTCTAAACCAAACTCTAATTCCATTATAAATCTAATAGCCCTGAAGATACGGGTCGGATCCTCCTTAAAACTATTGGGATGTAGAACTCTAATCAGTCGTCTATCACAATCTTTCAATCCGTTGAATGGATCTATTAGACTGCCAAAATGACGTGGCAGAAGTTCACAGGCAACTGCGTTAACGGTAAAATCTCTACGCTTTAGGTCAATTATTATATCATCTGTCCTTTTTACCTCTGGTAATCCTACTTTACCTTTCGGGTATGTTTCGCTTCTTGCAGTGACAAAGTCTATCTTTGCGCGACCCCACTTTACTGTAGCATTTGGAAAATCATGATGGGACTGGAGTTCTCCCCTTATCCTCTTGCTAAATTGTCTTGCGAGTTTCACTGCATCTCCGATACACACAATATCAATATCCTGAGACGTTCTGCCGAGCAAAAGATCCCGTACCGGCCCTCCCACCAGATAAGCCGAATAATGCAGTTTCTTCGCCAGTTCTCCGACAATCTTTAATATCTTCCTTTGCCCTTTTGGTAAATTAATCCGTCTCAATAAGAACCCTCTCTGTTATATCACCTGATGAAATTCCATCAGCTTCTGCCAAGAAATTCACAATAGTTCTATGATCAAAGACAGGATGTATAATTGCATTAACGTCCTCTATCGATGGTGTTGGTCTTCCCAAAAGGTACGCTCTGGCCTTTGCTCCTAAAAGTAAATACTGCCCACCCCTGGGGCTCACTCCCCACTCCACATATTTTTTCACAAAATCTATATGTGTACCATCTTGTCTTGTATTCCGAAGAAGCTTCACAATGTGATCCACTACCTTTCTACTTGCTGGTATGGATTTGACTTCCTTTTGGAGCTTCAGTAATTCCTTTTTGTCTGTTACAGACTCGATATCAGGAGAAAGACTCCTGGGAGAACTCGCCACAATATGAAGTTCATCCTCATACTCAGGATAGTCCACATTAATAGATAGCATAAAACGATCCAGTTGTGCTTCTGGCAATGGATAGGTACCCTCTTGCTCTATTGGATTTTGCGTTGCAATAACAAAAAAGGGCGATTCTATAACATAGTTTTCTTTACCGTAACTGACTTTTTTCTCCTGCATAGCCTCAAGTAGAGCTGACTGGGTCTTAGGAGGAGCTCTATTTATCTCGTCTGCAAGGACAAAATTCGTGAACAAAGGCCCTTTTAAGAACTTAAAGAACCTTTCTCCTGTATCGCTCTCCTGGATAATCTCGGTCCCTGTTATATCCGTTGGCATAAGATCAGGGGTGAATTGAATCCGTGAGAATGAAAGACCAAGCGCACGAGCCAATGTGCTAGCAAGGAGTGTCTTAGCAAGACCCGGGACTCCAATTATTAGCGCATGCCCTTCAGAAAGAATAGATATAAGTAACAACTGCATTATTTCCTTCTGCCCTATGATAACTTCGTGGACTCTACCGCTTACTCTCTCGCCGAATTCACTCATTAAAAGCTCTTTTTGAAGGTATGAAGTATAATATCCACTTCCTCTAAATAAACCCATTTTTTCTTCCCGGGTGCAAAGACATGACCGTCAAGGAAATACCATATACCCTCTTTTTCAAATATATATGATATAAAGGGTCCACCCATTACTTTCTGAGTGTTTTGCCATACGCCCTGTATTCTAAAAGCGGTTTCATTCTTAAATTTTACCGTATCAACAGTTGTCAAAGGAAAATATACGCTATCGCCTTCAAAATAGGCGGCAAATAAACTATCCCTGAATCCAATCAGGTTTCGAATTGGTTGATTTCTATAGAGGAGGGTAACCAAACGGTCCGGACTCTTTCTAATATAAGTTATGAATTGATCTTCTTCTCTACTCATATAATACCCGTAAGGGATCTTGAAAGATGCCCCAAAAAGTTTTTCTATCCTTTCAGTTTTACCCTTATCAAAACCATCCAAATATAAAATCTTCCCAAATCTTTCTCTTTCTCTATCTCGGAATGTTCGATATATCGCATTGGCGTATTGATTTATTAGCATCTGTGTCTCTTCCCTATCCCTGCCGGCTATAACTACAACTGATTGGAGTGTAACCCACATATCTTCCTCAGTAAAGACACCACCAGATACTGAATTCTTCGCTTCATCTGAGAGGAGCTCATCTATGTAATCATCCTGCAATGTTCCAATCACAATTATATTTCTCCAGTATTTGTATTGTTCAAATGAAGCGGGAGGAAATTCTCTAACTCGATAAACCTCCTCTCTGGTAGGGTAGTATTCTGCCTGCTCTAAAACTTTCTTCAAACTATCAGTATTGAATTCCTGCGGCACAATAACAACAATATCATCTCTCCTGCCTGCTGAATGTGGTAATGCGCGATGGTTGCATGCACTAACGAGTAGAATTCCGAAGACGCTCAAGTAAAGAAGCAGCTTCTTTATCATAAGGGTTAGCCTCCTTCCACTGTTCCAGTAAATATATGGCTTTACTCGTATCGTATCTTAAGTTATATGAAAATATTGCTCGGTAAATATCAGGCTGTCCTAGGAGATTTAACGCCAGAGAATGCATCTTTTCACTATCACCCACTGTAGAATAAAGATTTAATAAACCGAGATAAGCAGCCACAACTGCTTCTCCTGATGATTCTACTACCTCCTCAAACTCCTTCTCTGAAGTGGATGATAATTTCTCCTTCTTATTTTCAGTTAAGGTGGTGCCTAAGTTCAACTCATCAAGTAAAGCCTGACCTTTGAAAAGGTGAAAAATTGCATAATTTTTACTTTCAAGAAATCTATCTATTATCGCTACTAAATTTTCTACTTCCCCAAGGATTGAATATATACCCCTTAATTCAATAAACAAGGTAGCAAGGATTCTTGGATCATTGGAAAACATAAGTCCTTTTCTGAGCACGCCAGCTGCCTTCTTCAGTGATTCTCTGTCTTTTTCAGTTAAGGTATGAATATACGCCTCAGGTCTCATAAGTATCTCAGCACTAACCACATCCATTCGTAAGGTTCTCCCTAGCGCGAAACAAAGAGATGCATAATTACCCAACAATCTCCAGGCAGTTCTGCCTTTATAGATGGATGGATCCTCAATAGAGCGATAAGAAAATTTATTCATAATAAAATCATAGGAAGCCTTTTCATCAATCATATTCCTTCCCTCTTCTCCAGTTAGACGGAACGCAAATCCTTCCATTAAAAGGTGATTGTCATATCCCTTCCTGTGTTCCTTGGAAACGGTAGCTGCAAAATAGATATTTATTGTAGGATTATAATCTTCATTGATATATCTATGAACAAAGGAATCGATAGGCATCAAGAGATCATCAATAGTTGGCTTTCCCCCCAGAGATGTTACAATGATATCCCTTACTGCCATATTACTCAAATAGACTATGCTTCCATTTGCTCCTCGTAGTGGGTAGAGATGGTCTATCATCCACTCCTCAAAGTCCTTATCAGTCTTCCCCATCCTCTTCTCCAATC
>CAYZBF010000026.1:0-25180 GCA_964476585.1 uncultured bacterium
ATTTAATATAATTCCCATTTTTGTTTTTTAAAAGACTATCTACGAGAGGAGCAACGGAAAGGTCTACTTTCCTACAACTAAGGCCATAAAATTCAGAGATATATCTAAAATTTATATCTGTGTTAAATAAATTATCACTATTGAATAGCAATAAGCAATCATCAAAACTATCTTGAACATTATAGTTCTTTTCAAGATCAAGTATGTCGGCAGATAAGTAAAGTATCCAAACAAACACTAACATTACTAAAACGAATGCTTTCTTTATCCTCGCCCCCTTTTTCTTACAGGTAATTTCTAAAAAAATCTATTATTATGATTATAAATCTTTTTTAATTGTCAAGCTAATATTGTACTCTGGCTGGAAATATCAAAGTCCATGATAACCACAGAACAGATATTTAGAGATAAATAGCATCTGAGAATTTGCTATTTACTTAAGTAAGAAACTTTAAAATTTCAAGAATAAATTCATGTATAAATGAAACTCATTCATTAAGTTTGTGCTCGTACCAAACCTCTCTTGACAAGAATCTTTACTTACCTATAATTCCTTTATGGATGAGGAACTTGATCAGGTAGAGTTTAGAAAGAAGAATTTGGAGAAGCTAAAAGAGAAGGGAGTATCCCCTTATCCTTATAAGTTTGACAGAACCCATCTCTCATGTGAGTTAAAAGAAAATTTCCAGTCGCTTAAGGGAAAGGAGGTCTCTGTTGCAGGTAGAATCAAAGCTATCAGGGTCCATGGGAAAAGCACCTTCATGGATCTGCAGGATTCTTCTGACAACATCCAAATATATCTTAAAGCAGATACTATCCCTTTAGAATACGAACTTATCGATTATCTCAATATAGGGGATTTTCTTGGAGTAAAAGGTGAACTTATAAAGACAAAGATGGGAGAGGTCACAATCTGGGTCAAAGACCTTACCATCCTGTCGAAATCACTGTATCCACTCCCTGAGAAATGGCATGGACTCACTGATAGAGAAGAACGATATAGAAAGCGATATCTCGACCTTATAGCAAATGAGGAGACCTTTCGGGTATTTACCACTCGTAGCAAGATCATTCAAACAATAAGGGATTTCTTGAATGACCTGAGATTCATTGAGGTGGAAACCCCCATACTCCAAATGGAGTATGGGGGTGGATTTGCAAAACCATTTACAACTCATCAGAAATCTATAAAAAAAGACCTTTTCCTGCGGATCGCTGATGAACTCTATCTAAAGAGATTGATTATAGGTGGAATGGAAAAGGTCTATGAGATAAGCAAGGATTTCAGGAATGAGGGTCTTGACAGGCTTCATAATCCAGAATTCACCATGCTTGAACTCTACGAGGCTTACGCTGATTATGAAGATATAATGGAAATAGTCCAGTCACTGTTTAACCTGCTCCTCGACCGCTTCGTGGGCTCGAGGGTTCTTACCTACCAGGGTGAGGAGTATTCCTTTGAAAAAGGATGGAAGCGTCTCCCCTTCTTTGATGCACTCAAAAATAAAACAGGAATAGACTTTAAGCTGCTCTCTTTTGATGAGACTCAAAAGGAAGCACTCAAGCGTGATATAAATGTCGAAGGCTTTTACACTAAGGGTAAGATACTCGACGCAATATTTAAAGAGATAGTAGAACCAACTATTAAAACACCTACCTTCATTATGAATCATCCAAAGGATATTACTCCACTGGCAAAGGACAAAAGAGATGAGGAAGGAGTGGTAGAACGATTTGAACCTTTTCTATGTGGTATGGAGATAGGTAATGCATACTCAGAGTTAAATGACCCGATCGAACAGAGAAAGCGCTTTGAATATCAGGCCGAACTAAGAAAGAAAGGAGACGTAGAAACTGAATCCTTAGATGAGGATTACTTAACTGCGATGTCATACGGTATGCCGCCCACAGGGGGATTAGGGCTTGGGATAGATCGTATTGTTATGATTCTTCTGGATAAACCCTCCATCCGGGATGTGATTCTCTTTCCCCTCCTCAGGTAAAATGACAGAGGACTTAAAGAAACTCAAAAAACTACGGGATACTTTAGAGGTTCTTCCAAATAATTTTCCAGAGGCAGATTATCCAGTAGAGCTTGAAACCTCTGAACTTACTGCTCTCTGCCCATTTACATCACATCCAGATTTTTATACCCTCATTACCTCCTATAAGCCCGATAAACTCATAGTGGAACTTAAGAGTTTCAAACTATATATTGAAAAATTCAGAAATTTGCATACCACACATGAGACCCTTCTCAATATAATATTCGAGGATTTCAAGTCACTCCTGTCCCCAAAGTTCTTACGCGTAGAACTACGGGTTAATGTAAGGGGTGGAATAAAGACTACCCTATATCGAGAAGAGGGAGAATAAAATACCCCTTGTCTTTCTCTACTGGGCTGTAAGTTTAACTTTAGTTACCCTAATAAGTGGATATATTGTCCGTAATCAGCGTGAAGTAGGATTCTCTGTCCTCCTTGCTTTTTATGTAATTTACCTTGCCGCATCGCAGATAACAGCAACGAGGATTATTATCTTTGATATAGGATTCTACAAGTTCACCGCACCTGCAGCTGTATTTCTATACCCATTTATTGCACAGGCGATAGATATGATTAATGAGGCCTACGGCAGGAAAAAGGCCCATCTTGCAATAGGGATTGCATTCGCTACACAAGTCCTTCTAGTTATATTCATCCTTCTCGTAAAAAAACTACCCCCTGCTTCTTTCTTCTCGTATGAGGAAGCCTGGCAGGATATATTTTCCCTAGGCATCAGGGTAACAGCTGCTTCCTGGGTGGCATTCCTCGTATGTCAGAATATAGATGCATATGTATTTTCAAGCCTTAAGAAAAGGTTCGAAAAAAGGGTATTACTCCGAAGTGTAACCTCTGATATAGTAGACCTTACTCTCGATAGTCTCATATTCATAACATTCGCCTTCTATGGAAGGATGCCCCTGACTCCTTTAATTATAGGCCAGATTGTAAGTAAGAACCTCATTGGCATTCTTGACACCCCCTGGTTCTTGTGGTATAAGAAGATAATCTCTAAATAATCCTGATCCATTACTTTAAAAAATAATAGCCACAGAGTCACAAAGAGCACAGAGGATAACACAGAGAAAGAAATATGTGTTTAAAAAAGAGGACACAGAGATATTCGCTTCGCTCCAATGAAGATTGCAAAGTGCAAAATGAAAAATTTAAAATTATTTCTTTTCCACCCAGCCATTTATTTGACGCAGATTACCACAGATTGGAACTGATAAAAACAATTGCGAGTTAAACATTTCGAACGAAGAAAATATTTTCACCGTATTATTTCGCTAAACGTGGGACCGACTCCCTGTCGCGATTATCGAGGTTAGAAAACCTCTCCCATATTTTCTAGTGGGATTTTCGTATTGGAGGAATACTCATAGGGGCGAACTGAGTTCACCCTCCTGTGGGCGTATTCAATACGCCCCTACAGTTTCGCAAAATATACGCAGAGCAAGCTCTACTGCTCCAGAAAAATCGAGACCGGAAGGTCTCTCCCATAGTAAAAGATCGAGGCTGGAAGCCTAACAAATCCTAATTTACAACTACTAATCCACGTATTTTACGTATATTTTTCTGCAATGATTATCACTTTGCATTTTTCATTTTGCATTGGTAAACCTCTCTCCCCTTGCTCTATCATAAAATTATATTATACTTTCTCCTGTGAAAAGATTCTTGAATTTTGAGTCGTTCCTTGCCAGGAGATATATCAGGATAAAGAAGGGAGAAGGGTTTCGTTCACTTATAACACTCTTTTCAGGAATCGGGATTGCCCTGGGCGTTGCAACTCTGCTTGTTGTCCTCTCGGTAATGAATGGAATGCAGACAGACCTAAGAGACAAGATACTTGGAGCAACCTCGCATGTCAACCTACTAAAATTCCATAATGAATCTGTATATGATTGGGAGTCTTTACTTGATACTCTAAAGGTTGCTGTATCAGAAATAGAAGAAGGAACACCATATATCTATTCAAAGGGGCTTATCAAACACAATCAATATACAGACGGCATCGTAATAAAAGGGATACATGAGCCTACCGTTTCGCTGGTAAGCGAACTCCCAGATAATATCGTGCTTGGTTCCTTTGATCTTAAAGGAAAACGTGTCATTCTCGGAAGATATGTGGCGGATCGACTCAGAGCTCATATTGGTGATACTGTTAATCTTTCATCTCCTTTTGGGGCAACTCCCACATTGTTTGGATTCCTACCATCGTCAGAGAAATTTATTGTCTCAGGTATCTTTGATATGGGAATGTATGAATATAATGCTACCCTTGGACTCATATCAATAGAGAATGCCAAAACCCTTTTCAGGATGGATGGGGTGACAGGAATAGAATTTACCATCAAGGACATCTATCAGGCTCCGGACGTAAGTCTTGAAATAGCAGCAATACTTGGTTATCCCTATCGTGTTACCAACTGGATGCAAACTAATAGTACACTGCTTCGTGCCCTGAGGATAGAAAAAATAACTATGTTTGTAATTCTAACACTTATTGTAATAGTTGCTGCCTTCAATATTATCAGTTCACTTATACTGATTGTGATAGGGAAAATAAAGGAGATAGGAATTCTAAAAGCCATAGGTACAACATCTCACTCTATCATGAAGACTTTCCTTATAGATGGTCTCATAGTAGGGGGAACAGGAACTATAGCAGGTGTATTAATTGCATATGTACTATGCTGGTTGTTGGGTAAGTATCATTTCGTCAACCTTCCTTCAGATGTCTATTTCCTGGATAAACTCCCCGTGCTTATGCAGTGGCAGGACTTCCTTGTGGTATCTATCTCTGCTTTAGCACTATCTATTCTTGCTGCTTTCTATCCAGCCAAGAAAGCCTCTTCCCTTGACCCTGTGGAGGCTATCAGAAATGAATAATATACTCACGGCTACGGATATACATAAAAGTTTTTACTCGGGTGACGAGGAGATAAGGGTTCTTCAGGGCATTGATATACAAGTCAAGAAAGAAGATTTTATTTCGATAAATGGACCATCAGGGTCTGGTAAAAGCACCTTGCTTCATATCTTAGGAGGCCTGCAACATCCGGATAAAGGGGAAGTTGTTCTTGACGAGGAATTACTATATTCTCATTCTGATATAGAACTGGCGAGAATACGGAACGAGCAGATTGGATTCATATTTCAGTTCCATTACCTTCTCTCTGATTTTACAGTCCTCGAAAATATAATGATTCCACTACTAATAAAAGGATCGCATAGGAGCAAAGCAGAGAGGAAAGCAAGAGAACTCCTTTCAATAGTTGATCTCGAAAATAGAGCATATCACAAACCCCGAACACTCTCTGGAGGAGAAAGACAGAGGGTTGCAGTCCTTCGCGCAATTATCAACCAGCCACCTCTACTCCTCGCAGATGAACCTACAGGAGATCTTGACTGGGAACATGCTAATACTATCCTCAAGATGTTAATGGATCTCCACAAAGAGCGGGGAATGACTATAATATTAGTAACCCACAACAAAAGGGTTGCAAAAATAGCAAAAAAGACATATAATCTTATTAAAGGGAAACTGGAGAATAAAAATGAAGTGTGATCTATGTGGTAAGAATGAGGCTAAATATAAGTACTATGAAGTAGATTCTGAGGGTATAAGGGAATTGCACATCTGTAACGAGTGTGCAAAGAAGAAAGGAATTACCTTTTCATCAAGAGTGCAACAATCAAAAGAAGAAAATATTAAATGCCTGAATTGTGGACTGAGTTTCAGGGAATTTAAAAAAACCAGTCTATTGGGATGCCCAGAATGCTACTCAAATTTCCAATCAAAATTAGATGTAATCCTCATGCAGATTCATCCAGGAACTACTCATAAAGGGAAAACCCCGGTAAAGGATGTCCGATTGCTATCGATGAAAAAGGAGATCAAAGAATTACAGAAGAGATTAGAGGATTACGTAAAAAATGAAAAGTTCGAAGAGGCGGTTCGCATAAGGGATACGATAGAAAAATGCCAAGCGGAACTTAAGAGTATCAGGGGGCGAAATGATTGAATCCCTTAAAGGAACATTACCACAGTGGTTGAACAGCATAGGTCCTTACGCTGATATAGTATTCCTTTCTAAGGCCGTTCTTTATCGAGATATTGAAGGATTTCCGTTTAATACACGCGCTTCGGATGAAGAAAAGGCAGAAATACTCGAACTCCTTTTAGAAGGCATCAAGACTCTCCCAGACTTTAATAATGTATTTCTTCTTAAGGAGCTTTCTGGTTATGAAAAGGAATTCCTCCTTGAGAGGCACTTTATACCTGAGTCACTAGTGCAGAATGGAATTTACTCTGGGGTTGCGCCAAATGGCACTCAGAATAATACCCTACTTATAAATACCAATGATCATCTCCAAATATCCTCGATTTTCCCTGGGTTCAAAATACAGGAACCATATAGTGAATGTGATCAGCTTGACGATGCACTAAATGCCGAACTTGATTTCGCTTTTGATAAAAAACTTGGGTTTCTAACGTCCTCGCCCAAGAGGGTTGGAACTGGTCTGGAGACCTCAGTCTTTATTCACCTTCCTGCAGTGGTTATTACCGGTGGTGCAGGTGATCTGATAGGAAAACTGGAGAAAAATAATTATTCAATGGAAGGAACATTTCTAACTGGTGGAGGAATTGAAGGAAGTGTATTTAAGATTCAAAATGAATTCTCATTAGGTGTGGGTGAGGAGGAGATAGTAGAAAAAACCGAAAAACAAATAAAAGAAGTGATCCAGAAAGAAATAGATGCCCGCGAATATATAATGGAAAATGCACGTTATGAAACGGAAGATAAAATCTGGCGTTCTTATGGAATAATAACGAATGCAAGATACTTGACTTTAGGCGATTTTCTGAATCTAGCCTCAGCAGTTAGATTGGGAGTGGGGTTGGGATTAATAAAGAATATATCTATATTGGATATAAATAGATGGACTATTCTATCTCAGCCTGGACATCTACATTTAGAAAGTGGCGTAGATCTTGACCAACGAGAAGAGAATATACTTCGGGCTAAGCTTATTAGAAAGAATACAGGGGTTTAAAATGTTTATGGATGAAAGATTCACAAAGAAACTTTTAGATGTAATCAAAATTGCAAAAGAAATAGCAGAAGAAAGTAGCCTACCCTCAGTGACACCCGAAATACTTTTACTTGCACTGATCAAACATGGTAGTAGTATCGCCATAACGGTAATGAAGGAAGGGGGAGTAGATTTTGAAGCTCTTGAAGAAAGAATAGAAGAACATATTAGAGAGACTAAAGGCGTTTTTCTCCTGGATCAACCAATAGGGTTATCTGACGAAGCTATTTCTGTACTTGAAAAGGCAAGGGAAGAATCAGTAGTTATGGGACGCCAGATAATCGGGACAGAACATCTACTTCTAGCGCTTTTGGAATTAAAAAACAGTGCGGTCCCTGATATATTAAAGTCTGAGGGCCTCGATCATTCAAGAGTAAAGAATATACTTCTTGACCTGTTTACAAAAGGCTCCGCCTCAGAAAGAGAAGGAATGGGAAAAGAATCTAAGAAAGATCGTTCTATAGAACACTACACTCGCGATCTAACAGAGTTGGCAAGGGACGGTAAAATTGACCCTATCATTGGCAGGGAAAGGGAGTTAGAAAGAGTAATACAGACGCTCTGCCGTAGAAAAAAGAATAATCCAGTATTGATAGGAGAGTCTGGTGTAGGTAAGACAGCCATAGTTGAAGGTCTTGCGCAGAGAATAGTAAAAGGAAAAGTGCCTAAAGCTTTAATTAAAAAGAGAATCCTCTCTCTTGATCTTGCTTCCGTAATAGCAGGTACTAAGTACAGAGGGCAATTTGAAAAGCGGTTAAAAGAAATAATAAGCAATCTAAAGAATTCTCGTGACATTATTTTTATAGATGAGATACATACAATCGTTGGAGCAGGGGCAGCTGAAGGTGCAATTGATGCTTCGAATATGTTGAAACCAGCACTGGCAAGAGGAGAGATTCAAACCGTCGGGGCGACAACAACTGAAGAATACAGAAAACATATTGAGAAGGACGGTGCGCTTGAACGAAGATTCCAGGTAATACTTATCGACCCTCCAACAGTTGAGGAAACCATAGAAATACTTAAAGGTATAAAAGAAAGATATGAGGAGTTCCATCATATCACCTATACTGAATCATCAATTGAGTCAGCTGCGAGGCTCTCTTATCAATATATAACTGATAGAAATCTTCCAGATAAGGCAATCGATGTTATGGACGAAACCGGTGCAAGAGTTAAATTAAGGGATTCAAAGATTCCTGACAGTTTGATTGGCTTAGAAGAAGAATTGATAGAGGTTAAAAAAGAACTCACACGAGCCCGGGAGGAAGGGAAATACGAAATTGCTATCGAACTCAGAGATAGAAGGGATGAGATTGAAGAAAAACTGAGAGAAGAAACTGCCAAATTGGAAAAGAATGAAACAGAAGAAAAAGGGAAAGTTGTGGAAGAGGATATAAGGGAAGTAATATCTATATGGACAGGCATACCAATTGCAAAATTGAAACAGGAAGAGGCAGAAAAACTACTTGCCATGGAAAACGAAATAAAAAAGAGATTAGTAGGACAGAATGAGGCAGTGAGAGCTGTAGCAAAGGCAATAAGAAGGGGGAGGGCAGGCTTGAGAGATCCCAGAAGGCCCCTCGGTGCTTTTCTATTCTTAGGTCCTACAGGCGTCGGGAAGACAGAACTTGCCAAACAACTGGCAAAATTCCTCTTCAACACTGAAGAAGCTCTCGTTCGCTTTGATATGAGTGAATTTATGGAACGCTTTAATGTATCCAAACTCATTGGAGCTCCTCCTGGTTATGTTGGATATGAAGAAGGTGGAATATTGACTGAATCAGTGAGACGACGTCCTTATTCCGTTATACTCTTAGACGAGATAGAAAAGGCTCATCCCGATGTATATAATATACTTCTTCAGGTTTTTGATGATGGAATTCTAACTGATGCTTATGGCAGGAAGGTTGTCTTCAAGAATGCAGTAATCATAATGACTTCTAATATTGGAACCAAGAATATAATGAGAGGAGCCCATTTGGGATTCCAAAAGACTGACAGGGAATCAGATTATAAAGAAATGAAGGATTACCTCCTGGAAGAAATCAAAAATACATTCAGTCCTGAGTTCCTGAATAGAATTGATGAATCCGTAGTATTTCACTCCTTAGATAATAATATGATGAAAAAGATAGTTGAGATATTCTTTACAGAAATAAAACAGCGAGTAGAGGAGAAAGGTTATGAGATATCTCTCACAGAGGAAGCAAAGGAATTCTTAATTGAAAAGGGAATTGATCCGGAATATGGGGCACGGCCACTGAAACGAGTACTTCAGACATACCTTGAGGATAAACTCGCAGAAGATTTTCTTGAAGGTAAGTGGGAAAAGGGAACAAAGATAGTAGTTTCTCGGGAAGGCAATAAACTAATATTCTTCTCATCTCACTCTGTTGCGGAGGTTCTCGAATAGGATGGGGAAAGCCATCTCCATTGTCAATCAAAAGGGTGGGGTTGGGAAGACAACCACAGCAATAAATCTTGGTGCAGCTCTTGCATACTATGAACAAAAATGTTTAATTGTCGATATGGATCCCCAGGCAAACGCAACAAGCGGTTTGGGGCTCTCCAATATATACCCTTCAGTATATGATGTCCTTATTAAAGGGGCCGACCCAAGAGAGGTCATCCGGGTTACCCATATAGAGAATCTCAAACTTATTGCCTCTGATATATCCCTAGTGGGAGCTGAGATAGAACTGGTAGAAACCAAAGGAAGGGAAATGCAACTTAAGCGTAAGATAATGTCCTTAAAAAGTGAATATGATTTCATCCTGATTGATGCTCCCCCCTCCCTTGGATTACTTACCGTAAATACTCTTGTTGCATCTGATTCTGTTCTAATACCTATTCAGGCTGAATTCTATGCAATGGAAGGCTTAAGCAAATTATTAAGCACTATAAGGAGCATCCAGCGTGAATTGAATTCCCGTCTCACAATTGAAGGTGTCCTACTTACAATGTATGACACCAGATTAATCCTCTCTCATGAAGTTACAGAAGAGGTCAAGAAATATTTTGGAGATAAGGTATATAAGGTTATAATTCCGAGGAATGTAAAACTTGCAGAAGCACCCAGTTACGGGAAGCATATATTTGCATACGATTACCGCTCAAGAGGTGCTAATACTTATAGGGAACTGGCAAAAGAGGTAATGGAAAGAAATGGGAAGACAGGCACTTGGCAGGGGATTTGACGCCTTAATCCCGAAAACATCCGAAGACAAAATACCTCTGGATAAGAT
Source organism: uncultured bacterium (assembly GCA_964476585.1). Classification (GTDB taxonomy): domain Bacteria; phylum Hydrothermota; class UBA3072; order UBA3072; family UBA3072; genus CAYZBF01. The sequence goes on from CAYZBF010000026.1 coordinate 10,394, forward strand.
ATTCCATTCTCCACTCCAGCCGAGACAGGAAATAAATGAAGAAGCTTTAAAGGGCCTTGTATCCTCAATCAAGGATAAGGGAGTTCTTCAGCCTGTACTTGTCAGAAGCGCTGACGAAGGTTATGAACTGGTTTATGGCCACAGACGCTTTGAGGCAGCAAAGAGAGCAAACCTTACTGAGATTCCCGCAGTCATCAAGAGTCTTTCTGATAGAGAAGTCCTAGAACTTGCAATAATTGAAAATATTCAGAGAGAAGACCTTAATCCATTAGAAGAGGCTAATGCGTATCAAAAATTAAACACGAAGTTCAACCTTACTCAGGAGGAAATCGCTCTGAAGGTTGGAAAGGCACGCTCCACCATCACTAACAAGATGAGATTACTCTCTCTTCCAAACGAGGTGAAGAAAGCCTTACTTAAGGGAAAGATAACCGAGGGACATGCAAGAGCTCTCCTCACTCTTGAGGATGAAGATAAGATTATAGAGGAATTGAAAAAAATAATAAATGGTTCAAAGACTGTCCGTGAGGTTGAAAAAGCCACCTTAAGAGTATCTGAAAGAAAAAAGAAAGAACTGCCTTTGAAATATCAAAGCCTTAGAGAAGAATTAATAGAATTATTTAATACCAAAGTTAAAATAAACTTGGGAAAGAAAAGAAATAGATTAATAATTGAGTTCTATTCGGATGAAGACTTAGAGAGGATCTACGATATTATAAGGGGGGATTATGAGTAAAATTAACAGAGAATCAACTGAATTCTCCCTAATCAAGAACTAGAAGGACTGGTGAAACAATATACTATACAAATCATTCCCTCAGAAGGAGAGATAAAACAATTAAACATAAACCTCAGGACACTCTTGTTATTCACCATTCTTGTAGCTGTCATTATTGGGGCTTTGATTTATTTCGGTGTGAACATTGGTAAAGTATATCTAAAGAACATCCAATACACCCTTATGAAAAGGGAGGTAGAACAGCTCGAAAAAAGACAAAAGGAGATCGAATATCTCTCACAGGAAATCAGGAAATTCTATATGCTATCCGGCAAATTAAATGAGGCTTTAGAACTTGATATCTCTCCAAACGAAGTAAGTGAAGAAGAAAATAACAACCTTCACTCAAGAAGAATAGAAAATTCAAATGAAGGAACAATGGAAGAAGAGGCAAGGCAGTTACGCGAGTTTGTACCTAATATTATGCCTTGTAAAGGCGGATGGATAAGCAAAGTCTTCTCAGAAGATCACAAGGCTATTGATATAAGTCTTAAAGAAGGGACCTCATTATTCTCAACTATGGAAGGGGTAGTTTCTTTCTCAGGTGATCATCAGTACTTAGGTAAGACAATAGAAATTCATAATGAAGAAGGGTTCCTGATCCTTTATGGACATAACAGCAAGAATCTTGTAGAGAAAGGTGCCAAGGTTAAAAAGGGAGACATTATCGCTTTAAGTGGGAACACAGGCCGAAGTGAAGCACCCCACCTACACTATGCTATACAGATGCAAGGTAAGTGGGTGAATCCAATGAACTATTTACCAATCAGGAGGTAATCATGAATAAGGACGCTATAATGAATGTTCTTCATAGAGGTACTGAAGTCGAAGGTAGTATTGTGGTTAACGGATCAGTTAGAATTGACGGGAAACTAAAGGGCAAAGTCAAAGCAAGTGAGAAGATAGTAATTGGACAGACTGGGATTATAGATGGAGATCTCAAAGCAAAGGAGGTAAACCTTTCAGGTAGGTGTAAGGGTACTATTTCAGCAGAGAATCTAATAGTTTTCCAATCAACAGCTGAGTTCGATGGTGACGTAAAGTGTAAGAAACTAGTTGTTGAAGAAGGTGTAATTGTTGATGGTAGCATAACAATGAGAGAAAATAGAGGAAAAGTTGCTCAGGGAAAACCGAAGGAAGGATGAACTACGTCCAATCACTATAAAAGTAAACTATCTCAATCAGATTCCTGCTTCTACCCTTATAGAACAGGGTAATACTATTGTTCTGATTAATTCTACTTTAAATGACACCGTACCACCCTTCCTTCAAGGGTCAGGGCAGGGTTGGATAACCGCAGAGTATGCTATGCTACCAAGGAGTACACTTTCAAGAAAGGCCAGAGAGAGAAAATTTATCTCTGGGAGAACCTACGAGATTCAACGTTTTATTGGACGTTCAATCAGACAGGCCTTTGATCTCAAGAGAATTGGCGAGAAAACAATTCTCATCGATTGTGATGTCTTGCAGGCTGACGGAGGAACAAGAACAGCCTCCATAACTGGAGCATTTATCTCTGTGTATGAGATCCTTAGGGAAATGGCTGAAATGGGTGAAATAGCAAAAATACCTCTCAAAGGATGGATAGCAGCTGTAAGCACTGGGATAATTGATAAGGAGGTCTATCTTGACCTCAACTACGAAGAGGACTCATCTGCTGATGTTGACGCCAATCTTGTAATGGATGAAAATGGGAAGATAGTGGAAATCCAAGGAACCGGAGAACATTCACTCTTCAATTTAGAAGAACTCAATAAAATGGTTAGTATTGCATCAATAGGAATTAAGGAAATCATTTCTATACAAAAGAAAACTCTTAAAATCAAGTGATAGCTGGTGATCGACGAGTTTATCGATTAAATAATTCTTTATGGTTTGTGTAACGGACAATAATACGAATCAGGATCAAAGTTCACTCTGTTCAAATGATAATTGCTGGAGAAACGAGGTTCGAGGGAGTGGAGAAAGACTTGATGTTTATCTCTTCCATTCCGAGTTACGTCTAAGCAGAAACAAAATACAGGAAAAAATCAGGCATGGGGAAATTCTTGTGAATGGTGAATATTCCAAACCCTCCTATAGAGTCAAAAGAGGTGATTTAATAGAAGCAATTTACACACCACCAAAACCGTTTGAAATTAAGGCAGAACCAATTCCTTTATCTATTATATACGAGGATGAAGATATAATCGTCATTAATAAACAGCCGGATCTTGTTGTCCATCCTGCAAAGGGAAATCTAAATGGCACCCTTATAAATGCTCTTCTATATCATTGCAAGACACTCGCAAAGGGATCTGAAATGGATCGTCCAGGTGTTGTGCATCGACTGGATGCAGATACAACAGGTGTCATTATTTTCGCAAAGAGCCAGTGGGCACTTTCAAACCTTGCCCTACAGTTTCAGAGAAGAGAAGTTTCAAAGATGTATTTAGCTATTGTTTGGGGTACCCCCCCCATGAAGAAGGGAGAGATTAACGCTCCAATTGGAAAACACCCTATAAAGAGAGAGTTGATGGCTGTTACACCTCTGAATTCTAAGGAATCACTCACCTATTTTAAAGTGCTCCATTCTTACCCCTTCGCTTCAACCTTAAAGATTATCACCAAGACTGGAAGAACACACCAGATAAGGGTTCACCTATCACATTTTGGGTATCCTATTATTGGAGATCACCGGTACGGTGGAAGGGAGCGTAAAATCCTCAGAAGAATAGGGAGTAATTACAGAGAAGAGTTTGAAAAGGCACTTGAAATCATCGATAGACAGGCACTCCATGCAGCATCTCTAATTATATCGCATCCAGTTACGCGGGAGAAAATACGATTCAATGCTCCTCTTTATGAGGACATGAAGAAATTAATCAGATTTCTAAATGAAATTAATAGTAGTTGAATCACCAACAAAAGCTCGAACTATAACTAACTATCTACCAAAGGTAACTACCATGGCTACAATGGGGCATATAAAGGATCTGCCAAAGACTAAATTGGGGATAGATGTAGATGATAATTTTACTCCCCATTATAGTATTATAAAGGGTAAAGGTAAGCGGATAAGGGAGATTGTGGAAGCTTCCAAAAAAATTCGGGAAGTATATATAGCAACAGATCCAGACAGAGAGGGAGAGGCTATTGCATATCATCTTCAAGAGGAACTCCCTGTAAAAGCAAAGAGGGTCCTATTCTACGAGATGACAAAAGAGGGAATAAAAAGAGGACTTTCTAATCCAGGAGATATAGACGAAAATAAGGTTTTGTCGCAGAGAACAAGGAGGATTTTAGATCGACTTGTTGGATATAAAATAAGTCCTCTTTTATGGAAGATAGTGAAAAGAAATTTATCTGCAGGCAGGGTTCAAAGTGTAGTTCTCCGTCTCATTCTGGAGAGGGAAAAAGAAATAGAGGATTTCGTTCCCGAGGATTATTGGGAGTTAAACGCTCTATTTAAACATGATAACGGAGAGTTTGAAGCAAAACTATGGAAGATCAATGGAGAAACGACAAGATTAAAGGATAAAAAACAGGTAAATTCTATAAAAGAGAACCTAGGAACCTCTACCTTCAGTATAAAAGAATTCCAAAGGAAAAACACAAAAAAATCTCCTTACCCACCTTTAATAACAAGTGGTCTTCAGAGAGTAGCCTCTAATAGATTTAATTTTTCACCGAAGAAAACCATGTTCCTTGCTCAAAAACTCTTCGAAGGAATACAATTACCAGAAGGGCAGACCGGTCTTATAACTTATATGAGAACAGATTCCGTTAGGATTGGAGATGAGACAATAAAAAAGATAAGGGACTATATAAAGGAAGAATATGGAGAAGAATATCTCCCCCTTAAGCCAAATCGCTTCAAATCAGGGAAAACTGCACAGGAAGCACATGAAGCTATACGCCCTACAGAGATAAAGAGGACTCCGGAATCGGTAAAAGAATATCTAAATACGGATGAGTACAAACTTTACCGACTTATCTGGGAAAGAACACTTGCCAGTCAATTTAAACAGGCAATATTTGATTCAAGAATGACCCTCGTGGAAGGAAATGGCTGCGAATTCAAGGCATCTTCTAAAAATTTAAAATTCCCTGGTTTTTACAAGATATTGCGCCATCCCAAAGAAGAAAGGGAAATACCATTAATGGACATAGGTGATATAGTCCAATTAAAAAGTTTGGAAAGTGAATCAAAAACTACGACTCCACCTCCGAGATATTCAGAAGGTACAATGATAAAAGAGATGGAAAAACAGGGAATAGGACGCCCAAGTACATATGCACCAACAATATCCATATTGTTTGATAGGGAATATATCAAAAAAGAAATTGGGGTTCTCGTTCCCCTTGAGATGGGAAAATTAGTCAACAGAGTACTGGTTTCTCATTTCAATTCAATAATAAACTGCAAATTTACTTCAAATATGGAGAACACACTTGACAAGATCGAAAGAGGAGAAAAGGATTGGCAGGAATCCTTAAGTGAGTTCTATAAACCATTTATCCAGAAGGTGGAATCTGTAGCAAAGAAGATTCCCGAAATCAAAGAAAGACTCTTAAAGGTAAGTGGTATTAAATGTCCTGAATGTAAAGGCCCATTGGTCGTTAAATGGGGAAGGTATGGAAAATTCCTTTATTGTCCAAAATGCAAGTGGACAGGGCCTCATCCTGATGATGTGCTTGACGAAAAATGCCCCGAATGTGGTTCTAAACTTGTTATCAGGATAGGCCGATATGGGAGATTTAAAGCATGTTCTAAATACCCTGATTGTAAATATACAGAACCAATTACAACCGGGGTGAAGTGTCCGGAATGCAATCAGGGTGAATTTATTGAGAGAAAATCAAAGAAGGGTAAGACCTACTATCCCTGTTCTAATAAGGATTGTAATAATGTGCTCTGGGACAAACCCCTGCCAGTAAAATGTCCTGAATGTGATGCTCCATTTATGGTAGAAAAAAGGGGAAGACGGGGGAATTACTTATACTGTATTAAGTGTAAGCATAGAGAAAGCAAAACATAGTCTTTATGTCTTCAGTCTCCAGTCGTCGGTCTTTAGTCATTAACCCATTCACTCATCCACCCATTTACTCATTTACGTTTTCCCCGCTTGCATATATTTATTTTCTTCTAGGTGAAATGGAATAAACTGAATCGGTTAGTATCCAGATTCGATCTTCACTTGCATCCAGCCTTCTTGCATGTGGCATAAAAATAGTTGTATCACTCATAAAGATTGAATCACCTTGGATAAATACAAGCTCCCCACGCGATATAGATATGTCCCGAATTCCTAAAATATACTCTTTACGTATAAGATGACGATTATTCCTTTCAAATATATATAATGTATCATCGCCATATAAATATATAGAGTCGTCATCAAGAGCACAGCAGTTGGTCTCCCGGAAACTCAAAGGAATTTCCCTCCCCGTCGATAACTCTATTAGAAAAGAGTATTCTCCAGCAATAAGGAGTCCTTTTCTATCTGCATCTAAATCTTTCGCGTTACGACTAATTGATCCAAGATATTCACCCCAGAGAGAATATTTCTGTATTAAGTTCTGACTCCTAGCGGCAACCCATATAGAGAAGGGACCGGCCGTAAGTGAAGTGGGATAAAATATTGAATCGAGAATTATACTACTTGAGTCGTTTAGGGCTTCAACTCTTGGCTCAGTGGTAGAAAGTAAAAGAACCCTGCCTTTAGTATCAACTGCTATATCAATATAGGAAAGAAATACGGAAAGGAAAACAAGCATTAAAATTCTACTTACTTGCCCGGTCTATTTCTATTCGCTTTAAATCAACCTCGGATATAGGAACAGGATAATTCCCGTTGAAACAGGCTGTGCAAAAGTTCCTATCCGAATTACAGGAAACAGCCCTAATTAGTCCCTCCATTGATTGGTATGTGAGAGAATCAGCCCCAATATTCTTTCTAACCTCCTCTATGGACTTATCCATTGCGATAAAGTCATTTCTTGTTTGCATATCTATACCATAATAACAGGGATACCGAAGTGGAGGTGAAGATGTTGCAAAATGAACCTCTTTTGCTCCAGCCTCACGAACTAATTGTATTATTTCTTTTGATGTATTCCCCCTGACTATGGAATCATCCACAAGCATAACCTTCTTGCCCAGGAGTTCCTCTTTTACTGGTGAGAGTTTCATTCTCACAGACTCCTCTCTCTCTTCTTGGTATGGCATTATAAATGTCCTTCCAATATACCGGTTCTTCATAAGACCTTCCCTATACTTTATCCCGAGCTCTTCCGATAATGCTACAGCAGCGGGCCTTGATGTATCGGGAACCGGGACTATCAGGTCTATGTCCAATGACTTCTCTTGTACCCGCTTAGATAGTTCCTTACCCAAATTAAGCCTTGCTTCATATACTGAAATCCCATCTATGACTGAGTCGGGACGGGCAAAGTAAACATATTCAAAAATGCAGGGATAAGGTTTTTCCTCCCGCAATCTCTTATGGTGAATTTTTCTATCCATATCCACAAAGATAACTTCCCCTGGAAGAACATCTCTCACGACCTTATATCCTAGGGTATGTAGAACTACATCTTCCGATGTAACCGCAAAGCTATCCCCTTTAACCCCGTATATAATTGGTTTTATGCCATTAGGGTCCCTAAATGCGAGCATGCCTTTATCTTTTATAAAAGCAACCACTGAATAACTACCTTTCAATTTCAAATATACTTCTTCCACAGCCCTATACAATCCCTCAACAGAAAAAGGTAATTGGTTAAAGATTTCATCAGCAAGGACATTTAGAATAAGCTCAGCATCACTCGATGAATTAAGGACTCTCAGTCTGTCCTTTTCCAGTTCTTCCTTAAGCGAGTAAAAGTTTATCACGTTTCCATTATGCGCAAGCGCTATCCCATAAGGAACATTTGATAAGAATGGCTGGGCATCTGTACTTGTTCCTCGGCCTATTGTAGGATATCTTACATGTCCTATTCCTATGTTACCTTTTAAGTATGAGAAATTCTTCTTTTTAAATACATCACGAACCAATCCATCGCCTTTTTTGAGATTAAAGCGATTAGAGAATGTTACTATTCCCGCAGCGTCCTGTCCTCGATGTTGTATATTTAGTAAAGAGATATAGATATCCGCAGCTACGTCATCCTTTCCAAATATCCCAATAAACCCGCACACTTTTTACTCCATTTCCTCCCCGGGTTCTATATGATAGCCATTTGTGAAAGATCTGGCATCCATCATTTTCCTTCCCGGGAGTTGAAGTTCTCCTATCTGAACAGCGCCCACGTTACAGGCCACCACTATTGTATCGCCCACTTCCACTATTTCTCCCGGCCTTGAATCCCCAGGCTTCCTTACTCTTGCACTCGCCCTCAGAATCTTAAGCCTTTTGCCTCGGAAGTTTGTGTAAGCACCGGGTCTATACGATAGACCGTTGATCTTACCCACCACCTTCAGAGCATTTTCCTTCCAGTTTATCTGGAGTTCCTCTTTTTTAATCTTTGGTGCATACACTGCCTTCTCTTTATTTTGTGAAGTAAGCTGTAGAGGCCTTCCTGCTTCCAAATCCTTTAGCACAGTCAACACAAGATCAACTGAAATATTCGCCAGGCGAGTTTCCAATTCACTGGCTACTTCATTTGGCTCAACATCAAGTTCTTTCTTAATAACTATACTCCCTGCGTCTATTTTTTTATTCATTATGAAAATGCTAACCCCAGTCTTTTTTTCTCCATTTATAATAGCTCTTCTAACAGGAGCAACCCCTCTATATTTCGGTAAGAGTGATGGGTGAACATTCAGGGGATAGGTAACGGCTGAGAGGATATTCTCTTTGAGGATAGCCCCATATGAGGCGAGCAATAAAATATCGGTCCCAGTCTCTCTTATAATCCCTTCCACCTCATTAGTATTAGGGTTGTCAGTTTCTAACAGGGGAAGAGAAAGTTCTCTTGCTATAATTCCTACAGGTGTAGGGTATTCCCTCTTCCCTCTACCTTTCTTCTTCGGTTTCTTAGTTACTACAAGAGGGAACTCAACTCCCTTGCTGTAAAGAGAATTCAGGATGATTGACGAAAAAGTAGAACTCCCAAAGAATATAGTCCTCATTCACTCCCGCTTTCTCTCTTTAAAACACTCGCCACCATATTCTTTTCTATTTCTACCTCAGTATTAGTATCTACTTTCAGCTTAAGTGTGTTCGCCTTTATCGCGACGACCTTTCCGTGTATTCCACCCTGCGTTACAATTTTATCTCCCTTGTCAAGCGATTTGAGCATCTGCTGGTGTTGTCTCTGCTTTTGCTGAGAAGGACGGATAAAGAGAAAATAGAATATGAAGAAGATAAGCGCAATAAATATAAGTGATGTGAATCCGTCCTGTCCGCATGCCCCGGCTGGAGGCGCTCCTCCAGTTCCTTGAGGTAGTCCGGGACAACCTTGTGAGAGTAAAAGATTAATAAAACTAAACATCAAAACCCCCTTCGTATTTAGTTAGAACTTCTTTAGCCCATTCTTCTATTGTTTCCTCCTCGATATGCCTTCTAATCTCTCTCATCAATTCCATATAGAATGATATATTATGCACAGTGGCCAGGTATTTCGCAAGGAGCTCATTTACATTAAAGAGATGATGAAGATAAGCTCTTGAGTAAGTCTGGCAAGTCGAACATTTACATTTCTCTGATATAGGCATTTTATCATCTTTGAAGCGAGAATTCTTTATGTTTATTTTACCCTCCCAAGTATAGAGAGCTCCAGTCCTTGCATTTCTCGTTGGTATCACACAATCGAATAGGTCAAATCCATTTAGCACTCCCCTAATAATATCAGGAACCTTACCCATCCCCATCACATACCTCGGTTTTTCCAGAGGTAAATGGGGAACTGTGGCATCTATGACCTCCCATGTTTGTTCCTTCGACTCACCCACTACCAATCCTCCAATAGCATATCCATCAAAATCGAGACTTGTAATTCCCTTGGCCGCTTTGATTCTAAGGTCTGTATAAGTTGATCCCTGTATTATTCCGAAGAGTAAGCCTTTGTAATCAAGTCCTCGGTAATAATTAACAGCCTCAAATGCCCATCTATTTGTTCTCTCCATCGCTTCCTTTGCATATCCTTTACCTATCGGATATCCAACACATTCATCCAGGGGCATCATAATATCTGACCCAAGGCTAACCTGTATATCAACAACCTTCTTTGGAGTAAAATATAGGGGTGTTCCATCTATATGCGAGGAGAACAAAATACCATCAGGTTGGATTTTCCGGATACTCGAAAGAGAATATACCTGAAAACCACCTGAATCAGTTGCAATTGGGTCTTCCCAACCTATAAATGAATGCAGCCCTCCAAGACTCTTTATCAGTTTTTCTCCGGGACGAATATGTAAATGATATGTATTGGTGATGAATAATTGCACCTCTAATTTATGTAAATCCCATACAGGAAGAGTTTTGATATCCCCTAGCGTCGCAACCGGCATAAACACCGGTGTTTTGATATCACCGCTCTTTGTTTTAAGAATACCTGTTCTGGCATTTTTATGTTTTACTTTTATCTCAAAATGACTATTATCCATCAATAAAAAGCGGGCAACGGGAATCGAACCCGCGACCCCGAGCTTGGGAAGCTCGTACTCTTCCATCTGAGCTATGCCCGCCTGAAGAAAATATTACCAGTTAACAGAAAGATGTCAAGCCCCACTTATCTATGATAAAAATGGCAAAATGAAGATTGTAAAATGCAAAGTGCAAAATTCCTCCTTTTCCCACAAAATTTCTTAATTTTTAATTTTTCATTTTTCATTGTGGAGCGTAGCGATTAAGCTAAAGCGAAAATGGGGGGTTGCGAGAATGAATCCAAAAGATATTATAAGCCTCAGGTAGTTTAGAGACAGAAAAGTAAAAACTGGAATACTGAATGTTTAAAATAAATGGCTCTTTTACGAAAGGGAGGAAGAATGGGGTTGATTCGAGAAGAAGATAAGAAGTATCTGAGAGAGGAGTTCAGCAAGGGTCTCATAAAAGATGTAGAACTGCTGTATTTTGCTGACAAGAATGATCAATCGGATTATAATCTCGCGATGAAAACTTTGCTTCTGGAACTGGTAGAATTGGACGACCATCTTACCCTTACAGTGAAGGATTGCTCAGATAAAGAAGAACGCGAGGCGGAGGGTCTTGAGTTGTGTCCAGCGATTAAGGTTAAATCTGCAAGGAAAGGTTTTGTAAATTTCTATGGTATTCCTGCTGGTTATGAGTTTTCATCCCTGGTAGAGGACATAATTGATATGGGTTCTGATAAACTTGCCCTACCTGATGATGTAATAGAAGAAATTTCAGAAATCGATTACCCAATAGATCTTAAGGTCTTTATTACTGCAGCCTGCCCTTATTGTCCAAGGGCAGTCAGAACCGCTCATCTTTTCTCTATGGTAAACGAGAATATAAGAGGATCAATGGTAGATGCTAATGGGTTTCCTGAGCTCTCCATGAAATTTATGGTTAGCAGCGTTCCCCATATAGTGGTGAATGACAGGAGTAGTTTCGTTGGAGCTTTGCCGCCAAAGGAGTTTTTGGCAAAGGTTAAGGAGGGAATATTAATCAAATGATTTTCACCCTAAGGAAAGAAAAGGAAAGGGAGTACACCCATCATGATGCAGCAGTCATAGGTGCTGGTCCTGCGGGACTAACAGCTGCCATCTACCTTGGGAGAGCGAAGATAGATACGGTAATTTTCGAGAAAATTGCCCCAGGAGGTCTTATTGCTTCAACAGATTGGATAGAGAATTACCCGGGCTTTCCAGATGGGACATCTGGGGAAAAATTGAGTGAACTAATGGAAGATCAAGCAATAAGGTTTGGAGCCCGGATTGAGGCTATAGAGATAATAGGCGTTGATCTTAACTCCGATCCCATAGAGATTAAAACCAATGGTGGGGCATATACTGCTTATGCTATTATCATTGCTTCAGGAACTTCTCCAAGGAGGTTAAATGTCCCGGGTGAGGAGGAATTAATCGGCAAAGGGATATCCTTCTGTGCTACATGTGATGCTCCCTTCTTTGAAGGGGAGGATATTATTGTGGTTGGGGCAGGGAATTCAGGGATACAGGAGTCTCTATATCTCTCAAAATTCGCAAAGAGTATCAAGGTTGTCGAATTCCTCGACCACCCCACTGCAGAAAAGATTTTACTGGATAGAATTAAGGAATTCGATAAGATTGAATTATTGCTCTACCATGAGGTAAAAAGATTTCTAGGAGAAGGAAAACTTACTGGCGTTGAAGTAGAAGATAGGGAGTCAAAGAAAAAAAAGGTAATAGATGTAAAGGGGGCATTCATTTACGTAGGATTAGTTCCCAACACAGGCTTCCTTAATGATGCAGTTGATATGGATCCAGAGGGGTTTATAAAGACCGGCCCTAAACTCAGCACTTCAAAAGAAGGAGCCTTTGCAGCCGGTGATGTAAGAACTACATCTCTTCGCCAGGTTGCAACAGCTATAGGTGATGGAGCCCTAGCAGCTCATGGCGTTAGAGAATATCTGGAAGAAAGATGAAGATATTGGTATATACCAGCTCGAGTTGTCCTTATTGCAGGAAGACAAAGGATTTCCTCAAGAAACACGGGGTGAAATTCAAGGAGATAAATATATCTAAATATCCATCTGCTGCAAAGGAGCTCAGGGGGAAAACTGGTCAGACTGGAGTTCCAGTAACCCTCACAGGCAATCATAAAATCGTTGGCTTTAATGAGGAAAAATTGAGAAGGATACTCAAAATAAAGAGGAAAAACATTGAATAATAGCCACAACCACTTTACTTCAATGCAAAATGAAGATTGCAAAATGCAAAGTAATTATAACAAACAGCTATCATCATTCAGCTTTCAGCTTACTGACCAACCCACGAACAAACCAACTGACAAACTTCAGTATTTCATTGGAGCGAAGCGATTGTTTCTGTGGCACAATAGCAGAGGAGGAATATTGAAGAATTATACTTTATTTGCTATTATTGCACTTTTACTCATCAGTTGTGGAGGAGAGAATAATAGTGAATCCATGGTAGGAGAAGAAAAAAAGATTGTAAACTTAGCACCAGATTTCACGTTGGTGGATCTGAATGGAAATGAACACACGCTCTCAAATTACAGGGGCAAAGTAGTAATCATTGATTTCTGGGCAACTTTCTGTGCTCCATGCAGGCTAGAAATACCCCACTACATTCAATTTTACAATGAATATAAAGATGATGGGTTAGTGATTTTAGGAGTCGGATTGGATGGAGAGGAAAAACTAAAAGCTTTTTCTAAGGCAATGGGAATAACCTATCCTATCCTAATTGGTGATAGGGCTACAGCTAAGAAGTATGGTATACAACCAATCCCAACTACCTTCATCCTCAACAGAAAGGGTGAAATTAAGGATAAAATTATTGGCTATGCTCCAGGATATGAGGATAAGATAAGGGCTAGCTTCCTAAAATCATTGTAATAGGATAGAGATGAACAAGCGTTCTTTAGCTTTTTTAGTAGGACTCCTCATAAGTTGTGGATTCTTCCTGGGAGGAATACTACTCAAACAGTTCATTGAAACAGGGATCAATGGTTCTTTGATCTGTCTCTACTGCATCGGTATAGGTTAATGTTTCGGTGGCTTTACAATCGATATGTTCGCTTTAGTATCCTAATAGGTGCATTCTTTGCAGGTAACAATTACTTCCACAAGGGATTATATCAAGGTAACCTCAAGAATTTCTTCTTCCCTGGTTTAAATTGTTATGCATGTCCTCTCGCAAGGTTTTCCTGTCCTATCGGGACTTATCAGCACTTTATTGGGGCAAGAACTATTCCCTACTATGCTCTGGGGTTTATTGGTCTCATTGGAATATCCCTTGGGAGGATAATCTGTGGATGGTTTTGCCCATTTGGTTTCTTTCAGGAACTTCTATATAAGCTGAAGACCTATAAGTTTAGAGTAAGTGAGCGGCATACATATACAAAATATATTATGCTCTTTGTGGTGGCAACGATTATTGTCTTTATCACGGGCGATAACTGGTTTTGCAGACTGTGTCCTGCTGGGGGGATTGAGGCGGGAATTCCTCAACTGGCTCTCGACCCATCTCTGCGGGGTCTAGCTGGCGGCTTCTTTTATTTAAAATATTCAATTACGATCTTTGTAATAACCGCCTCTATCTTTATAAAGAGACCATTTTGTCGTTTTGGCTGTCCCCTCGGAGCATTCTTTGGGTTATTCAATAAGCTCACCTTCTTTCAAATCCATGTTGATAAAAATAAATGCACTGAATGCTATATATGCCAGAATGTATGTCCTATGGATGTCATAATATTTAAGCATCCGGATTCACTTGATTGCATAAGATGTGGTAGATGCATAAAAGCATGCCCACAGGACGCATTGTCATTTCATTATGGTCCAAGGGCAGAGACGGCTGCTACGCTCAAGTGAAAAAATGTAATGGGACGCAGATGAATACAGATAAACACTAATAAAGTAACCATACAGATATAGAAATAGCCGCTTCGCTCCATTAAAGAGTGCAAATTGAAAATTGCAAAATTTAAAATAAAAAAATAACCTAACCCCCAATGCCTAAATACAAAACCCTAATATATGCCACAAAGACACAAAGAGAATTAATATAACTAAATCCTAAATCCCAATCCCAAAATTGGACGCAGATATCAAGAGCACAAGTTACAAGAACAAAAAGACATTACTATTAAAAATACTAAATATTAATAATAGTTATTTCTACAGCCTGACCTCATACACCTATTACCTCGAGGGGTAACGTGACAGAATGCACCAAGAATTTGATTCCGTAATGGTCTTAATTTGAATAAATAATACCTAAAATATACTTGTTGTCAAGTGTCGAGATTTGACCCCATTAAGTTCACATTAAGTTTGCTTTGGGTTGGCAAGTAAATCATAAGAGGGTGTTGCGCTATATGCGTCATTTG
>CAYZBF010000027.1:0-25152 GCA_964476585.1 uncultured bacterium
TACCTTGGTATTACCCTCTGAAAGTCAGGTAGAATTTTCTATTATATTTGATTGGGGGAGATGATAGATAAAATGCGGAAGAAAATTGGGTAAATAAGGTTTTCTTTCTAAACTCTACCTGATCAAGTTCCTCATCCATAAAGGGATTATAAGTAAGTAAATATTCTTGTCAAGAGGGGTGGTTGGGCAATCTGCATGGAATTAAGTGAGCGCCAACTACGTGAATGATTTTCATTTATGCATAGACAATCTTGTTGCTGTTTATTACGAAAAGAGCATTCCTTGTGAAAAAGTGTTATCCACATGTAGCTTTTAAGAACTCACTTATATAATTGCATTTACAAAGGGTAGAGGTGAAGAATCATTAATCCCTAAATGACTTAACCCTTGCGGGCTCTTATATATATTATATTTTTATTGTGTGAAAGATAAACAAAAAGAAATAAACTCCAAGCTACAAATACTCCTTGTTGTGGGAAATAATTCTATTCCTCAGGACACAAGGGTATGGGCGGAGGCTAAAGCACTAAAAGAAAATAGTTCCGAAGTTTCTAAACTTTCTCCTAATAATAAAGTCCTGGATGGTATTGAGATCTACCCATATCTCAGTTTCACAGAAAGAGCTACGGTATTCGGCTTATTATTTGAATGCATTCTTTCGCCCATTTTTATTTACTCTCGTAAAGTATATCTTGGGGAGTTTTTTAATATTGTCCACATGGCAAATCCGCTAGATTTGTTGTGCATTATACTCTTTTCCCCTATATTATTTATGGTAAAGGGGTTTTTCGATTATAAAAATGATGGAATATATGGCCTTAGGTAAACCAATTGTGCAATATAAGGGTATTGAACGAAAATTCTCTGCCCAAAAGGCATCTGTTTACATAAAGAACAACCATGTAAGTCTTTTGGGAGAAGCTATTAATTATCTCTTAAAAGACAAAGAGAGGAGAAAGGATTCGGACTTCTTTGGCAGGAAAAGGGTTGAGATTTGCAATGGGATATTCAGGAAAGAGCGCATAAGAATTTATAAGGAGATTTTATTTTGATAAATGTGAAGGAACCGATATAGAACCTTTTCTCTTACCTCAAAAGGGGCATTGCAAACTATATCGTTATTGGATTATCTAATCAGGAATCACCTTGAAACCTAAAATCCTTCTCATCTCCAATATGTATCCTACGGACGCTGAACCTCGTATAGGAGTATTTGTGAGGAATATAGAGAATATCTTGCAAAAAACAGAGTTCGAGGTCGACCATGCTGTTAAGTATGGAAATACGAAGAGTTTTTTTGTTAAAACTTGGCGTTATTTATTATTTTTTTGCTATAGTATCTATCGCGGGGTCACTGGCAATTACAATATCATTTACGTCCATTATGTAGCCCACAGTGCTATACCTGCATTATTAATAAAATTCTTTAAGAGGCAGGGGAAATTTGTGTTTCACGTTCATGGCAGTGATATTCTTGAAGAACCCAAATTCTTTTATCTATTTACTGCTCTAGCTTTGCGGATTGCGGATTTAGTAATTGTCCCTTCGGATTATTTTAAGGAAATAACAATCAATAAATTTGGTTTAGAAAGGAAGAAAGTGCAAGTTTTTCCATCCGGTGGTGTAGATACTTCGACTTTCAAAATTATGGATATAGATCGTAAAGAATACTTGCCAGACTATCGAGAAGAATTCGTTATAGGATTTGTTTCCAGGATAGATCTTGGAAAGGGATGGGATGTTTTCCTGAATGCTATAAATAAATTGAAAAAAGAATTAAACAAACCCTTCCGTGGAGTAATTATTGGGGATGGGAAAGAAGTAGATGATATGTTAAGATTAAAAGAGGAATTAGCACTAAATGACGTTTTGGATTATCTTGGACCAAAATCACATAAGCAATTACCATATTTCTATAACTGCTTTGATATATTCGTTTTCCCTACTCAAAAGTTTGAAAGCCTTGGCTTGGTTGGGTTAGAAGCAATGTCCTGTGGAGTGCCCGTAATCGGAAGTAGGATTGGTGCCTTACCTTTTTACATTAAGGAAGGGAGGAACGGATTCTTGTTTACACAGAGTTCCTTAACAGAGTTATGTGGAAAGATAGTCGATTTTCATAGACTTGGGAACAGAAAAAAGAAAGCAATGCAAGAATTAGCACGGCAGACTGCTCTGGAATATGATGCAAATAAAGTGGGTCTTGACCTTATCAGATGCTTTAAAAGGCTTATATCCTCCGAAAATTTGATGCTTCATGTAAACACTAAGAATAGGGAAGGAGTAGGTCGCATATATGGTATTTTTGAGGAATAACAATGCTACTATTGGTGATATTCTTACTTGGTTTTGATCGAAGTACTATCTTTTTAAACGGGGATAAATGGCAATTTGCTCCTGGTAAGGAACCCAGCGGAAAGTGGGTGCCTATAAGGGTTCCTAGCACTTGGAAAAACCATGAATTTAACTTTAATACAAATTATGGTTTTGCAGGCTCCGATTATTCTTCAAATAATGCAAGCTGGACTATAAAATTTACCGAAGGATGGTATAAAATAGAATTTTCCACCCCAAAGCAATTAAAGAAAAATGGCAGGATTTTTTTGGAAGTTAGGCGTGCCAATCACTTATCAGATTACTTCTTAAATGGAAAAAAAATTGGTTCTCATAACACTGCCTATGTTCCTTTTAGAGCTGATATCACCGAAGTATTAAAAGAGAATGGATATAACACCTTGATTGTTTATGTAAGGGATGGAGAGCATGCGAATTTTGATATCGGAAATACCCATTCAGTAACGAAGTATTATCTTAAAAAACTTGGGGGATTAGAAGGGGATGTAATACTTAAATCAATACCCCCTCTCAGGGTAGATGAAATTTTCATAGATACATCTGTTCGGAAAAAGGAGATACAGATCCGATATTCTTTAGTTAATTCTACAGATGAAATCAGGACTGTAAATGTAACTCCCACTATCTTCAACAATAATGACTCCATTGCCCTTTCCTTCCCTTCTTACGCTATTAAAATTCCAGCTCATTTCAGATTTTCAGATACACTTGTAAAAAAATGGAAGGATCCTGTTCTGTGGGGATTTGGTGATTACGGTAGACCTTATCTTTACAAGCTGACTCTCCGCTTATCTTCCGATGGGAAAATCATCGACAACACATATGAAAAGTTTGGGTTTCGGGAATTATGGAATGAAGGGAATCGTTTCTATTTCAATGGGAAAGAAATATTTTTATATGGGGATAATCCAGGCTCTGGGATTACATTCCTTGGGGTCCTTAACAGACAATGGGTGAGGTATATGATAAAAGCGGAAAGAGAAGCTAATATCAATTATATAAGGACGCATACTTTTATCCCTCCTGAATCATGGATGGAAGAATGCGACAAATTGGGTATGCTTTTAGAGCCTGAGTTTGTTATTAGCAGAGATGACAATTTTATGAAATATGAAAAAGATATAGTGGAGAAAGTGGTAAGAGAGTATTACAACCATCCATCTATATTTATGTGGAGTCTGGATAACGAATCAGTAAGTCAGATAAGAAAAATAGACAGGGAAATTCTTGAAAAACACAAGAAGATGTCAGATATACTACGTTCGATAGACCCAGTTCGATTGATTGACCATCAGGGTGATGTTTATCTTGGACTTGCTTATAAATGGGGAGTGGAATTCTATCCCCAGGTATTCAATATGCACCCCTATGGTGACCCTCTTAAGAATCGAATATTGCAATATAAGAAGGAATTCAACTATCAAGACTCTGTTCCACTTCTTATCGGAGAAATCTCTTATTGCAATGCGAATCGCTGGATGAATCAGATAAAAAAACTTGCTATGGATCAAAAATATGCATGGGAAAGATATAATAAAGCTGCTTCTTATTTCAAAAGATCAGTAACGGGAGCCAGAACTGCTGGAGCTGAAGGTGCTGCCCCTCACAAAACTTTAACCCTTGGCTACTGGGGTTCAGTAACCCCTGATAGTTTTGTTTCAGGACCCTTTAATTTTACTAATCTGGACAAAACTCTATACCCAGTATACTGGCCTGCCTTGTCAGGGCCTGATCCAAAGGTAGATAATATTTATCTCTGGAGTTGGCATTCATCTCAATTTAACTGGTTTGACAAGAAGAAACCTGCATATACTACTACGGTAGTACACAAAAAAGTTAAGGAGGCATATAGAGAAATTACTGGAAATGATTTGCCCTCTATTGACTCAACAGACAATCGAGATATTATTGTTTTTGCACCTAACTGTATTAGTTATGTTTATTTAAAACACTCTTCTGATCGTAATACTCCAGTTTATGGAGTCTTATGTGACAAGGAGGGAAGAGCCTGGTTCAATGTGGATAGAAAAGGTGTTTATAAAATCTGGTATTTTACTAGAAATGGGAAAAAACAAGAAAAGATGCTTG
The DNA here is from genome assembly GCA_964476585.1 of uncultured bacterium. Taxonomy (GTDB): domain Bacteria; phylum Hydrothermota; class UBA3072; order UBA3072; family UBA3072; genus CAYZBF01. The sequence continues at coordinate 4,441 of CAYZBF010000027.1, forward strand.
AGGTGAAAAATGTAAGAATTCCAATTACGCCTGGATATAAATCGATCTGTTTAAATATGTGATACTATTTATTTAATAAATAATTCTATCATAAAGGAGGTCACTGTGAATGATAATAAGTTTGACATTTTAGAAATATTCCGTAAGTTGTGGGGCAAAAAATTTTTCTTAATGTTTTATTTCTTTGTACCTACTATTATTGCTTTAATAGTCAGCTTATTAATTCCTAAACGGTATACTTCCAGTGCTACTATTTTAGCCCCAGAAGTTGCAGCGGGAGGAGGAATAATTCAGACACCGTTTGGAGGATTCTCAACAAGCAATCTTGGGCAAAATGCACTAAGTTCTCAAGCTGTAATTGCTCTCCTCGAAAGTGATGAAATGCTGGAAGATATTGTTGAACATTTTCATCTCGTAGAAAAGTTGGATCTCAAAAGGGAAAATATAGCTATGGAATTCGTTAAAGAAGAGATGACTTCAATTGAATTCTTTTCAAATGAAGGAATTATAAGGATATCGGTAGAAACATTCTCTCCAGAAGTAAGTAAATCAATTGTAGAATTTTATCTTTCAAATCTTGCAACACTTAGTGTTAAATTTAACTTGGTTTCTCAATCTCCAATAGTTAGGGTAATAAGCAAACCCCGTCTCCCAGATAAGAAATCCTCACCAAAAATCAAGTGGAATATGGGACTTGCTGGAATTTTCGGACTATTCCTGGGACTTATATTTATTTACTTTAAGGCAAGAACACATTAAGATACGTGGACTTCCCATATAGATTTCCAGGAAGAATAAAAGTAGAAATTAGAAAGAAGGAAATCATAGTCTTTATAATCTTACTCATGGTTGTTGGAATATTATCTGCCATAAAACCTTCCTATACTTTAACCTCACTAATAGGGTTGGGCTTATTAACAGTTTTAACAATTGGAGCATTAAATCCCCCCAAAGCGTTCCTCGGCATGGGAATTTTTTTGATATTTCAGGTAGCTATTGTTAGAAACATGATTGTTCTTGGAACTCCTGAAAATATGATAAATTTAGTGAAAAGAATAGATGAGTTTATATGGCTACTATTTATTGTTTATATAGTCCTCAATAATTATAGGGGAACTACATGGGAAATCAGAAAGACCAATTTAGATTCATTTGCAATTATTTTTGTTGGACTAGGGTTAATATCAACTCTGGTTAATCACAATTCTTTATTCTGGTCATTAATTGCCATTTTCCTTACCCTAAAGGGATTCATTATGTATTGGATTGCCAAAAATTTAAAGTTTGACGAGCAAATGATGATATTATTCTTTAAAGGAATAATATTCATTCTCGTTTTTGCTGCATTTATTGGAATTCTACAATTCTTGGGTATTCCGATTGGCGTACTCAGTATGAGTGAACGTCTTGGTATAAAATATGTCCCTTCGATATTTGCACACCATGGGATATTTGGAACATTGATGGCTGTGGGTATCGCTTTAACCATTGGACTTAAATTAGGGACAGGGGATAATAAATGGACATTTCTCGCTACCATACTCTTATTAGGTTTAATAGTTTCTTCAGTCCGAAGAAGCCTTGCAGGACTTCTTTTGGGGTTGCTTTTTGTCCTCCTTAATTATAAAAGATTTAAAATCTCCAAAAGATATATCTATAGTATTGCTGGTATATTTACTTTACTCCTGGTACTCTTCGGAGGAAGAATATCAACAGTAGCCAAAACTACCACAGCAGAATACGGCATTTCTGGCAGCTCTGCTGCCCGTTATTGGTTATATTATGGAGCAAGTCAGATTATTAAGAACAAACCTTTTTTTGGCGAAGGCCCTGGAAAATATGGTAGTTTCATTTCTGTTCTCACAAAAAGTGAAATATATGAAAAATACAACATAATTATTACAGATGATAACAAAATGGATGCCTATTGGCCCAACATCATAGGTGAGTATGGGTTATTAGGGTTTATAATCATATTCTTTCTTCTACTTATTCTATTTCGAACTTTACTTAAATGTTACCCTAAGGATGACAAAACTCCTTTTATTCGAGGTTTACATATTAGTTACATCATACTATTTGTAGATTACGCTGTAGAATCTCTTGTGTCTCCTATATATTTAGGTTCTCTAACTGCATTCATGCTATTCACAGGGATTGGCATGATTGTAAGTATAAGTGCTGTGAACAGTGAATAAATTGAGTACTTTCGAGACTATTCTGCGAAAGAGACGAAACCTAGCATATATAAGTTTATCCCTACTTCCTCGATTCCCCCTTGCAAAATTTCCTTAAATGCCTTATCCTTTATTTGGATCATCAAGTGCCCACTTGCTTTTTAATTATAAGGTATCTGGATGTCCCATTCAAACTCTTTTGATCAACTTTTACAGAAAATATAACACACTCGTGAAATTTTTTAGATCAAAGTATTCTTCAATTGTAATACTCTAAAATCAATACTCATTAGGAGTACGGTATAATTGTTTGTTATATTTTATTTGAAAAATGGGAGGTTTAAAATTTTAATAGTTAACCTTTCTTTTCCAATATATTTAGCAGTATTTGAAGCTTTTAAATAGTCAGTTTGACTCCTCCGTTAAATTATGCTCCATGTGATATTCATACAGTGATTCCCATAAAATAGAAGGGAGAGTTATATCTCTCTATTTACAGCCCTGATGGAAAAGAAATGCTACTTGCTTGAATTTTTTAATACCTTAGCATTTTAGTCTTAAACTAATTCAAACTACGAATGATACAGAAACTCCAACATGAGAGAAGGCTTGACAAGCAATAAATTTAATTATATAGTTTTGTTGAGGACAAAAATTATGCGATATATCAAATATATACTTTTGCTACTTCTTATTGCTTTTCCCAGAAATTTAAAAGGAGAGAAGAGCAATATAGAAAAGAAAGAGAAAGAAGTCGAGGAAGAGGATACTTTAGAAAAAATAACACCACCCTCTACCATCGAAAAAATGTTTAATAAAAGATATTTGTTAACCACTGAAACACTAAATCAATTTGGTTACGATATGTTTCAGAGGACGATAGCTCCACTCGCTCCTTTTTTTCCAATTGCAGAGGAATACGTACTTGGTCCAGGGGATCAGGTAATTATCGAGATATCTGGTGAGGTCAACCAATCGTGGAATAAGTGGATTGGTCGGGATGGTAAAATCGTAATCCCAAAGGTTGGTTCAATAAAACTCTGGGGAAAAACATATAAAGAAGCAAAAGAAATAATAGAAGAGAGACTTATGGAAGAATTTTATGGTATCGAGGTTAACGTTACTCTGGGAGAACTCAGAAGTGTGAATGTATATGTTTTAGGTGAAGTTAATAAGCCTGGATTATACAATCTAAGTTCACTTTCAGATCTCCTCTCTGCGCTCTTCTGGGCACAAGGACCTAAAAAATCTGGGAGTTTAAGACGAATAAAATATATTTCAAGTAAAGGAGAAAAGCTAACCCTTGATCTATACAAACTCTTAATTGAAGGCGAAAAGATACCAGAAATTAAATTGGAATCAGGCGATATTATTTATATCCCCCCAATAGGTAATGTTATAGGAGTAACTGGTGCAGTTAACAGACCTTCTATCTATGAAATAACAAAGTTAGAAAGTGTATCTGAAATACTCCACGTGGCAGGGGAAATGCTCCCTACCGGTGGAACTTTTCGGATTCAATTAGAGCGAATATCCAAAGGAGAGAGAAGGGTAATTGAGGATTTCACCTTTAGAGATGAGAAGGATTTCAAAAAGAAAACTGAGGATATCAAGATAAAAAATGGAGATTTACTAAGAGTATTCGAAGTCCCTCCTTATGTTCATGATTATGTTACAATTGAAGGAAATGTTGAAAAGGAAGGGGTCTATGGCTTAAAAGAAGGTATGGATGTTCTTGAACTCATAGAAAGAGCGGGTGGATTTCTTGAAGGTACATACCTAAAAAGGTCAGAGCTCCTTAGATTTAAAGGGGTAGAAAGCCCTGAAATAATAGAAATAGACCTTGAGAAACTGATTGATGGAGACACAACAGAGAATATTAGACTGGAAGAATGGGATAGATTAAGAATATATAATATTGATGAAATTCAGGAAAGATTTACTGTCCAAATTACAGGTGAAGTAGTGAACCCGGGTCGATATCCTTTATATCCAAATATGACGGTTGATGACCTTCTTTTCAAGGGCATTCCCAAAAGGTCGGCTGCACAAGAAGTTTTGCTTTCCAGAATAGACCCTGATGGCGCCATAATTAGAAAAACTATAGATAGAGATGATAGTGTAGATTGTGCACTATACCTTGAACATTATGATGAAATTACAGTCAATAAGAAAGAAAAATATCCTAAGGTAGGCCATGTAATATTCAGTGGCGAATTTAAGCGTCCCGGTAAATATTTCATTAGGGATGGCGAATTGTTGGTAGATGTAATTAATATTGCTGGGGGTTTCACAGAAGAGGCATACCCAGAGGCTGTAGTGTTTGCCAAAAAGAGGGTAGCTAAAAAACAAATGAAAGCTCTTCTAAAACTAACCCAAGAGACAAGGATGGATATTATATCGGAGCAAAGTAGACTTTTAAGCGCTGATGTATCAGCAGAGGAAAGATCAAGGCTTATGGCACATTTCAAAAAACTCCTATTACAGCTGGATGAATTGATGAAGTTAGAGACTCCGGGTAGGGTGGTGATAGACTTAACAGAGCCACTTCAGTTAAATGTTCCTCTCGGAGATGGGGACAGCCTTTTCGTTCCTAAAAAGCCTTCGACTGTTGAAGTTATAGGGAGTGTATATAACCCAATAGGAATCAGATATCAAGAGGGTTTGTCACTTAATGGTTATTTAGAAATAGCGGGGGGGGCAAAACCAACTGCTGAAACAAAGGATATATATGTGAGAAGAGTATCTGGTGAAGTTGCAAAAGACCCAGAAAAAATAAAGCCAGGCGATACTATTATTGTCCCAGAAAAGATAAAGCTCGAAAAATCTATTTGGGAAATTTTAGGTATTGCCTCTACAATTATCTACCAGTTAGCAATTAGTATAATAGCAATTAATTCTCTCTCAAAATAAAAAACATACAACATGGAGTCATATAAAATCCAGGGTGAAGCTCATTGCGTTGCGACACCCTGTTATATGATTTGTACCTATGGATCTTTTTAGATTTATTATCGCAGAAATCAATGATATTTACATAAATAAGATCCACATATTCATCCTCTTTGAACAGCTCTACCACTTTCCTTAAGGCACCTTTGTAAAGAAGATCGGCTGAGTCAAGGATTAAACGTAATCAGTTAGAATCTTTTTTACTCCTAATGTTCTAGGAGAAACGGTCCATTATTTTTTTATCAGAGTAAATTTGTCTTTGTGTTTACTTACAAAATTTTGAATGAATTTCAGGTTGGACTCACTAGGCCCGTTATTAACACTCAATAACTCTTAACCGTGGTATTCCTGATCTAAAATACTCGTAGTACTTCTTTAAGCCTCTTTTTTCTGCTATAGCTAGCAACCAAAACAGTGATATTCGTCTTGGTATCAATTCATAAATAAAATTGGTCTAAAAATCAAGTGAGAAAATAAGAAGATTGGAATAATCAATGTTTTATCTAAAAATTTCCTTTCATGTTTTTTACAAGAATTTTAATATCCAAAAATAGGTAAAGCTATACACTGAATGCCAGAATCCAGAAATAATGGAACTTTTGGCATTTCATACTCGTCTTCTTAATTGAAAAAGTAAGGATAATATTTTGACGCATTTTGATAAATACTAAAACTATAAAGAGAATGTTTATTTCAAATATTAATCTGCAAAATACAAAAATTAAAGTAGCTAATGAACTTAATTGGATTTATAGTCTTAACAATGATGGAAATAAAAATTAAGTAGAGATACAAAGCCCTTTTATTTAGATAATATATTATACTTCTTCTTAGCATGCAATTCTTTGAAAATGTGATTATTATATACGGAGTCTTTACAACAGAATTAAGAGAAATATAGATAATTTATTTAATATTTGGCAAGGTTTAGTGGATATTACGCATTAGAATAGAAAAGTTGTAGAAGTTACAACATAATAAAGGAGGGGTCTAAATTGAATAATAATGAATTCGATCTTTTAGAAATAATTCGTAAGTTGTGGGAGAAAAAGGTTTTCTTACTATTCTGTCTCTTTGCACCCGCTATTATTGCTTTAATAGTCAGCCTATTACTTCCTAAGCGATATACTTCCAGTGCTACAGTTTTGGCCCCAGAAGTTGCAGCGGGAGGGGGAATAATTCAAACGCCTTTTGGAGGATTTTCAGCAGGCAATCTGAGGCAAAATATAATAAGTTCTCAAGCAGTCATAGCTCTTCTTAAAAGCGACAAAATGCTGGGAGATATAGTTGATCATTTTAATCTAGTTGAAAAATTAGGGTTCAAAAAGAAAGGGATGGCTATGAAATTCATAAAAGAAGAAATGACTTCAATTGAACTTCTTTCAAATGAAGGTGTGATAAGGATATCAGTAGAAGCATACTCTCCAGACATGAGTAAGTCAATAGTAGAGTTTTACCTCTCGAACCTTGAAACACTGAATACTATATTTGAATTGACCACACAATCTCCAGTAGTTAAGGTGATCAGTCCTTCCTATCTTCCAGAAAAGAAATCATTCCCTAAAACCAAGATGAATATGGGTATTGCTGGATTATTAGGATTAGCCTTAGGACTCTTATATATTTACTTTAAGGAACGGACCTATCAAAGAGTGTGAATTTTTCAAATAGTCTTTCAAGAAGAATAAAAGTAGGAATCGGGAATAAAGAAGCTTTAGGCTTTACGATTATAATCATAGGTATAGGAATAATATCTGCCATAAAACCTTCCTACACCTTAATTGCTGTAATAGGATTGGCGTTGTTGACAATTGGGGTACTAGATCCCGCCAAAGCATTCCTTAGTATCGGCATTTTTTTGATATTCCAGGCAGCTATTGCCAGGAACATGTACGTCCTTGGAGCTCCCGAAAATCTCATAAATTTAATAAAGAGAATAGATGAGTTCATATGGGTTCTTTTTATTGGCTATGTATTATTCCATAATTATAAAGGTGATACCTGGATGTTCAGAAAAACTAAATTGGAGCCAGTTGCGTTCACCTTCGCTGCGATTGGTATAATCTCTACCTTAGTCAATCATAATTCATTATTCTGGGCATTTATTGCTATTTTCCTTGCTCTAAAAGGTTTTATCATGTATTGGATTACTCTTAATCTATCAATAAATAAAAAGGAGGTTATATTATTCTTTAAAGCAATTATATATATCCTCGTTTTTGCAGCATTTGTTGGTATTTTGCAATTCTTTAGGGTACCAATTTTGCAATTCGGCGTAAGCGAACGTTTTGGTTTAGAAGTCGCCCATTCAATATTCGCTCATCATGGAATATTTGGGTCCCTAATGGCTGTGGGTATTGCTCTAACAATCGGACTTTTACTTGGAACGGGCGAGATTAAATGGGCATTTCTTACAATTATACTTGCAGTGGGCCTTATGGCCTCTTCAATTCGAAGAAGTTTTGTGGGACTACTGTTGGGGTTGTTGTTTGTTTTTTTGAATCATAAAAAATTAAAAGTTCAAAAAAAGTATATGTACCTTTCTATAATTCTGTTCATAGGATTAGTTGCAATTTTTGGCCAACGGATAGCAAGAATTACGCAAAGAACTGAAGCCGAATATAGTACTTCCACCCAAGCTCGCTATTGGCTATATTATGGGGCATATAAGATTATTATGCACAAGCCCCTGTTAGGTGAAGGTCCTGGTAAGTATGGCAGCTTCGTTTCCGTTTTAACTAATAGCAATACGTACGAGAAATACAATATAGTCGTTGAAGATAATGCCAAGATGGATACATATTGGGCTAATATTTTAGGCGAATATGGTATATTAGGATTTTTAACGGTGATCTTACTACTGCTAATTTTATTCGGTGCTCTATCCCAAGGATACCGCAAGAATAGTGAAAGTCCTTTTATACGGGGGTTATATATCGGTTATATCATATTATTCGTAGACTATGCTGTTGAATCTTTTGCCAGCCAGGTCTACAAAGATTCACTCCCAGCATTCATACTTTTTGCGGGGATAGGTCTGCTTGTAAGTATAGGAAAGAAACCTCAAGAAACTTTGTAAATTTATAACGTTCAAGGTTATTAAAAATGGTCAGTATATACCCAATTTCACGGACCCCAAAACCTAAATTCCTGAAAATCCAGTAATATAAATACTTTCCTTAATTTTACTCCTTTAGTGTCATATTTAATTCCCAAAATATAGAAAATCAGCAGGATTTAAGAAATTTCCAGCCTGTTGTTAACCAAATAGGTATATCTATCCCGCGTGGAGTTGGGTTAAGAGATAGGGTTTACTAAATTTATATACTAACAGATAAAAAATCAATGTAATGAAAAAAGATAAAACTTTTCCATATGCGATACCAATTACACCCATTTTATTTGCTAAAAATGGGATTATTACTATGAGTGACAAAGCCTGAATCACAGTTACAAATAATAAATAAGCGGTTTTCCCCATACCTAAGAAAATATATTTTATAGGAAGAGCAAATATTAAAGGAATAACGGAGTATAGAAGTATCCGCAGTATTGGAATTGCTTGAAGATACTGAGGACCATACATTATTATAATAAGGAAAGGAGAGAGAGAAAAAACTACTCCCCAGGATATTAGCAAAAATATTATTATCTTCCTATTCTCTTTCCAATATATTTTGAAATCCCTTGTACTTTTCATTGAAGAAGCTTGTGGTAAAAGCAAAACAGAAAAAGTCCCTATTAAAATAACGAATATATTAACCAGCTTAAGACTAGCGGAATATTGTCCGAGTATATCTCCCGAATAGTATCGGGTTAACCAGAAAAAATCCATCCTCAAATTTATCATTCTGATAAAGTGTGTTATGATTAACCATTTTCCGAATCTCCACAGTTTTCCAGCTATTTCCGGTCTAAATCTTGAAGTGAAAATCCACAAATTTTTAAATATTATCATAATAAGAATACCGGGTATAATATACATTAACAAATAATAGTGAAGATCCTCAATGTTGAATTGAATTCCCATTAATATCAAAAAAAATAAGAATACATAGTATAGTAGTTTTATTCTACTGTAGATGTGGAATTGTTCCCTTGCTTGAAAAGCAGATAAGGCAATCAATAAAAATTGCATTCCCAATCCACCGATTAAACCATATAATATTATTTTCTCTCCTGCTCCTGAAGGATTCCAGGGGAACGGCGTAAGAAGAAGTAGAGAGTAAAGCAATATGATGGAGAAGGCAATTCCAATTTTCAGAGTACAGAAAGTCATAAATATATCTTGTTCCTTTTTGGGAAACCGTACGGCAAAGTATACATAAGACTGATCAAATCCAGAAAAACCCATTCCGAATATCGTCAGTACATAGAATCCTATAGAAAAGATACCAAAAGCTGTGGGTCCGAGCCACCTTGCTAGGAGTATAGATATTAAGGCTCCTATAAAATGAGATGTATAATTTGCAAAACCAACCCGAATAAAATTCTTGGGAGTGTTTGAACTAACCACTTGATTTCTCCATATTACAGAAAATTCAGTATGGGAAAACAGGGAATAGTATAACAGAAGATCCCCTGCTGGATATTGTTTGAATCGGGAAGAACAAACCTTAAGTTCTTATATAACCTGAGAAGATCACGATAAGAAAGGGGATTGGTTATACGAAAATTATCATTATCTGGATAAATATTGAATTCTTTCATCATCTCCTGTATCCCTCTTGACATGCACAAGCGGATAGAGATCCAGATTCAAAGACCGATTTTCATCAAATTGTAGAATAGTTGTTTTAAGCCTTTCTATAATCCGCATAGATTACACTTTCCAAACTTCGGCATACTCGGTTATGAACACCCATAGGTGAAGATTTCAATCTAGGAAACTCACCCTTAGCAATAAATACCCTCTTCATAGTACTTTATATGAACTTAGTTAATCAGGAAAATTTCATCTGTCACACCGTAAAAAATTCATTAGCTTTATTCAGATCTTCAACAAAATCCACCTCTATACACTTATACTCAGTAATATCAACGGGATATATAGTTAGTCCACGCTTGATACTTATTTCGATTCCCTTCTCGAAGAAATCTTGGTCATTACATTGTTCAAGAGATTTTATTAGTAAATTCAAGTCTTGTCTCTTTATTAAATTTATCCCTATAGCTTCGCCTCTGGCATCACTTACTTCCTTGGACAACTCTATAATTTTACCCTTCCGATCAGTTCTGTACTTAACCGCCTCTTCGTCTACTTTTCCCAGAGTTACAGCTATTGCATTACTACCCTTTTCAAGCAATTTCTTGATAATTTCATTCTGAAATACCACATCTCCATTTATCCAAAGGACATCGTGGTGCTGGCACTTATTGAGTGCTTTCAATAAGCTTTTTGCTGTATTAGTCATATTGTAACGCTCATTATACACGAATAAATTATCCGGAAAGGCTTGGATTATCATCTCTTTTTTATAACCAACCACAATAATTACCTCTTTTTCATTCAGGTAATGGGAGATATTTTCTAATTGCTGTTGTAGAATAGAACGACCATTTTTAAGTTTAGTTAATGGTTTTGGCCATGATTGCCCTAACCTTGAACCCATACCCGCTGCAAGGATAACCACTTTGAGTCTATCAGTATTAATTCTCATCAAATCCTCTTTTGGGTTTTTTGAAGGTAATTATAAATGGAGTGTTCCTTTAAATACATATGGCTATATTTTGACCGCTTGTTATTATCTTTTTCCTCGTTCAAGAATTCTATGAACAGTACGCTCTGAAGCCCTACCGTCTTTATAAGCATAAAACATTGATAGAGCATTTCGATATTTCCGCTTAAAGAATTCAGACATTCCATCCTTCAGAGCCTTTTTGAGCGCAGGTGTGAGCTCTGAAAATTTGTGTATCTGCGGGCCAGGGAAGATTTGTTCATAATCATAAATTAGTCCCCGATCTTCTTTGTATTCATTCCAATCATAAATAAATGCGATAATAGGCCTTCCTAAAAGCAAGAAGTCTAACCAGATTGAAGAGTAATCCGTGATCAAGACATCTGTTAAACGTAGCAAGACCTGTGTCTCGTTATAGATATCGGCACCAAGATCTAAAAACTCAGGTTTCTCAAGTAAAAATGGCCAAACTCGATCGCAGATATGGGGGCGGAAGCCCATTACCACATTGTTTTTACTGAGGAAGGATGCAAGTTCTTCAGCTTCTGCACTTGAGAATCTATAAAAACCGGAATTATTTTTCCTGAATGTTGGTGCATAGAGAACAAGTTGACGGCCATCCAGTTGGCATTTCAAAGCCTGTTCAGCCTCACATAAATCCCGAGGAAGCTGCTGACTCTTTTGAAGTAGCCAGTCGTTCCTTGGAAGCCCTGTGACCCAAACCTTATAAAAGGGAATATGAAAACTTGCCGACATTGCAAGCCGGTCTATCTTAGAGGAAGAAATCATTACATCATAGTTAAGTGCTTCCTTTTCATAAAATTTAAGTTCTCTCATTGAATAGCCTTTTGCTCCAGTAAACCCTACTCCCTTAACGGGCATACCATGCCAAAGATCAACAATAAAGTGATTCCGATTAGTAATGCCTTTCCAGACAAAATCATGGCAATGATATTGAATGATTATAGTAGAGGCACTAAGGAGTAGCCATAAGCCTTTAAAACCTTTCGCGTAAACGATATTCTCGTTTTTTACCTGGGGAAGGTCACTCTCTGGATTAGCGATTAAAATCATAGGACGAATGTTCTTCACTTTACTTGCGTACTCATAAAGAGCACGCAGATTTCCATCCCAATGTTTATTCGGTCCAATTGCAAATACCCATAAGTTTGGGTTTTTGGGTACTAGAAAGTCAACGATCCAAATCATAACCTGAACAATTGTAGTAAAACCACGGAAAGAGAATATTTTCTTAAGTCTATGTGTATTTGGCCGCATAAATATCTTCCTTTGAAAATTCTTTTCTGGTGATTTCACGTACAGTTACTACTCTGTTTTCAGTATCATAACTTCCTCATGGATCAGAACTCTACTTCACTGGATCTATATTCCATGGTTCAACTATGTGAAGATTTTCTTATCATCTCTTATTTCGGGAAGAGCATTCTGCGTATCGTGAGCAAACAAATTCTATCATAAAGGGTAATCCTGCATATCCTAAGCCAATCATACCTATAATCTTATCCGAGTCATTATTCTTTTCTTTCATATGTGGAAATATAGAAAGATACTCTTCCCTGTCAAGTCTTCAGTGAATTATTATAGTATTCACTATTTTAAAGCTACTTTCACGAATTTTTCTATTTAGCTTCTGCAGCCAATACTCCGGATATTAAGGGACTTATTTGAAATTTCATCCAGAAAACCATCTATTACTTATGCATTCTGTCTGTTCGATCAATTTATCTTTTTCCTAGCACGAGTAATTTTCTCTATTATCTCATAAGCCTGAGTTCCAATTTTCCTTTTTATAATATATATTTAACTTGACCCTTGCGAAGTATTTACTTAGTCATATTTATTATTTTATGGAGGTTAAAGAATACAAAATAAATTTCAAGTCCCACGTGCTTTTTGTAGTAGAAAACAATCAGGTCCCCCAGGATACCAGGGTTTGGTTAGAAGCAAAAGCATTGGAAGGAAATGGATTTGATGTTTCTGTTATCTGTCCTGATATTAGAAAAGAAAAGGAAAGTCATAAAATATTAGACAACATAGAGATTTTCCAGTATATCAGTTTTTTTGAGGGGTCTACTGTTTTTGGTTTACTACTTGAATATCTTCTATCTTCTTTCTTTATTTTTTTATATGCGATTAAAATATATCTACGAAAGCCCTTTCATACTGTCCATCTTGCAAATCCTCCAGATTTTTTAATCGTGATTTTCTTTTTCTTTAAACTGCTTGGAGTTGAAATTGTATTTGACCATCATGATCTCTGTCCGGAATTATTTATAGAAAAGTTCGGCAAAAGAAGTTATATATATAAGATGGTGTTGTTTTTCGAGAGGTTATCTTATAAATTTGCAAATGTAATTATAACTACCAATAATTCTGTTAAAAGGGTGGGGATTGAAAGAGACAATACCGACGAGAAGAATATATTTGTAGTGAGAAATGGACCTGATTTAAGTGTGGTTCATCCATATTCTATTAAAAAAGATTTTAGGAATGGAAGAAAATATCTTATTGGATATGTTGGTAAAATAGATGAACAGGATTGTTTATCAAAACTGGTCAATTCAATAGAATATATGGTGAATAATAGAGATTTTACAGATTTCAGAGTTTTAATTATTGGGGATGGAACTGAATGCAAAAAAATAGAAGAAATGGTAAGATATGAAAAACTTGGAGAATATTTTATTTTTTATGGATCTGAATATAATAAGGAAAAACTATTCACATTATTATCAAGCGTTGATGTTTGTGTAGAGCCACGCAAAGAATCGGAGATATCAAGTAAGTCCACGTCGATAAAGATAATGGAATATATGGCGTTAGGTAAACCAATTGTGCAATATAAAAGCGTTGAAGGAAAATATTCTGCCCAAAAATCCTCTCTTTATATAGAAAGCAATGATGAACGTGCTTTTGGAGATGCGATTATTTACCTATTAAACAATGAGAAAAAGAGAAAAGAAATGGGTAAATATGGAATGAAAAGGGTAAGGAAATTTCTCCACTGGGATATTCAGAAGAACCCCCTTTTAAACATATATAGAGAAGTTTTAAATTAAGGTCTTGCTTTCGTAGGTTCGTTCGTTATCCAATAATTACTAGCATCAAGAAGGTTTGGAAGAAATTAACTTTTCCTAAATTCTAAAGGCTTTTCCCACCTGAAATAGAAAGGAAGAACGGTTCTTTTAAAAGAGCATATCAAATAGTTATCATTTTTTTCTTCATGCGACTTTCCTCTGCCATCTCAACAGCTTTTATGACCCTGAGTGCGTTGAAACCATCGGTCCGTGGTTTTTTTCTTTCTCTTATGCATTCGACAAAATGGTTCATTTCAGTCCGTAATGGTTCTCTAGTGGAAATTGTAGGTGAATGAATAGCCCCTGATCGATAGGATAAGAGAAACTCACCATAATCATGCGGGTCTTCAATTTCTACACCAGAATCGTATACCTTTATCTTTTCCTGTGGATTGGTTTCGTCATATACTATCATCTTCTTACTTCCCACAACAACAGTCTCCCTGATCTTTGATGGAGCCAACCATCCAACCTGAATATCTGCAATCATTCCCGAAGGAAATGTGGCTTGGATAAAGGCAACATCTGGGATTCCGTTAACTATCGACTCCTTTGCTGTTGTTGCAATTGACACTGGATCCGAATCCAGCCAATTGAAAAGAATTGAGAAATCGTGAGGAGCTAAGTCCCAAAGGACGTTGGCATCCTTCCGGTGAATCCCCAGATTGACTCTCGTTGAGGTGATGTACTGCACGTCGCCTATTTCTCCACCCTTTATTAATTCTCCGATTTTCAAAACTGCATCATTATATTCAAATATATGGCCTACCATTAAAATAGCATTTTGTTCCTCTGCAATCTTTATCAGTTCTTTTGCTTCTCTAGATGATTTTGTCATGGGTTTTTCTACAAAAACATCTTTCCCATTCTCTAAAAACTCCTTGGTCAATGAATAGTGTGATCCAACTGGAGTGGCTATTGCTACTGCTTTCAAATCGTTATCATTAAGGAGAGCATTATAGTCTGTTATATAGGATGCGCTTGGAAGCATTTCTTTGATTTTCTCCAATCGCTTCCGATCCTTTTCGCAACCTAAAACTTCCAATTCGCTAATAGCAAGAAAATTTCTGAGAAGGTTCGGGCCCCAGTATCCAAGTCCAATTACAGCGATTTTCATCAATCCTCCTATTTATAGAATTCTCTTATTGTTTCAACAACATATGAGGTATCATCTTCTGAAAGATGTGGATGCATTGGCAGTGAGAGGACCTCTTTTGCTGTTTTTTCTGTTTCGGGTAGATCCCCATTCTTGTACTTATATCTCTTCATCGCCTCCTGAAGGTGACAGGGAATAGGATAGTGTATGCCACATCCGATACCTCTGTCTTTGAGATATCCAAAGAGCTCATCCCTTTCTTCGGAGCGTATTACATACAGATAATAGACATGATGGGCCCATTCTGCTTCAGCGGGGATCTTTACAGGTAAATCCTGCAAAGCATCATTATAGAAAGATGCAACCTCCCTTCTCCTATCATTCCACTTTTTTAGCAATTTTAATTTACACCTGAGCACTGCTGCCTGAAGTTCATCCAGTCTTGAATTGTAACCTATGGACTGGTGATGGTACTTGTCTTTCTGTCCGTGCTCTCTGAGTCTCCTAACCCTCTTTGCATATTCATCGTTATTTGTGGTTACAGCTCCACCCTCGCCAAAGGCTCCAAGATTTTTTGAGAAATAGAAGCTGAAGGCTGCAATGTCACCCAATGCACCCGCTTTTTCTCCTTTATATTCTGCCCCATGAGCTTGTGCGGCGTCTTCAATAACCGCAAGATTGTATTCGTTTGCAATATCCTTGAAAGTATCCATATCGGCAGTGTGCCCGTAGATATGGACAGGTAATATAGCCTTTAAAATCTTGCCTGTTTTTTTATCCTTTAGTACATTCTTTTCCTTTGAACAATAGCGCTCTATATAATTTGAAACTGCTTCTGGTGATAGTATATACCATTTGGGATCAATGTCGAGTAGCACAGGATATGCTCCTGCATGGATAATTGCTTCAATGGTAGCAAAAAACGTATGAGAAGGAGCGATGACCTCATCTCCTTCTCCAATTCCTAAAGCTCTGAGTGCAAAGTGGACAGCCTCTGTTCCACTTCCAACCCCAACACAATGTTTAACATGATTGAAAAGAGCGAATTCCTTCTCGAAACTTTTAACATTGGGACCGAGATAGAGATACATAGATTCAAATATTTCATCCCAGAGTTTATACATTTCATCTTTGATTTCTTCATATTGAGCGTGTAAGTCAACAAGAGGGATTTGATTCATCTGAAAATCTCCTTACTTTGGCTTTCTCTCCGTATACAATGGTGTTTGCAGGAACATCATTCATGAGGGTTGAGCCAAGTCCTATTAGAGCGTTTTCTCCAATTGTAATGCCACACATTATGACCGATTGGGATCCAATTGAAGCCCCATCTTTAACGATTGTAGGAGTTATTTTATATTCTTTTACCAAATCACCTCTCTCAGTGCACGACCGGGGATAAACGTCATTGGTAAAAACTACATTTGGTCCCAAGAATACACAGTTTCCAATCTTTACTCCCTCAGGGATAAACACCAGGGGTTCTATCTTTACGTTCTTTCCTATCTCTACCCCCTTTCGAATCTCTACGAATGCTCCTATTTTTGTATTCTCACCAATCTTAGCCCCATAGATATTTACATTGCTCCATATAGTAACTCCGTCCCCAAGGATTGTATCCTTTATAACAATGTTATACTCCGGAATAAACAAATCCTGGGATAATCCACTTTCTATCTCTTTCTTTTCTCCTCTCAGATTTATATAACCCATAGTCCCTCCTAATATGCTCCTTTTCCAAACACAATGGTGGGGAGTGTCAGTGCCAATAGGTGAAGATCCATCCACAGACTTTGATTTTCAGCATAATATATATCAAGAAAACAGGATTTGTCAAATGGTAGTTGTGATCTCCCAAAGATCTGCCACATGCCGGTCAATCCTTGAGTTACTGAGAGGCGAAGTTCCTGCCAGTCTAAATACTCTTTAATCTCGTACTCGATTGGAGGCCTTGGACCCACGAGGGAGAGATCTCCTTTCAGGACATTGAAAAATTGAGGGAATTCATCGATACTTGTTTTTCTAAGAATATTACCAACAGGTGTAATCCTAGGGTCGTCGGTCATCTTATATATTTTCTTATCACAATTACTGCCATTTATAAAATTTTTTACAAAATCCCTGTGCGCTCTATGATCATTTGTTGTGAACATGGATCGGAACTTCAACATCTTGAATTTTTTATTATGGTTACTGTGTCTTTCCTGTGAAAAGAGTGCAGGGCCTTTTGAAGTAAGTTTGATTAATATTATAGCAATTACCATTAGAGGAGAAAAGATAATGATTGCAATGAGTGCTCCTAAAATGTCAATAATTCTCTTCATTATCTTGTATCCTCTTCCGTCTCTACTCCACCTGAATGGAATAAGTGGAACTTCATTCACATATGGCCAGTAATCAACTTCTTCAATCCCTGAGAGTAGAGGAGTGTATAATAACACCGGTGATTTATCCTTAAAACTCAAAAGTAATTTAAATAAGCGCTCCCAGCTCCCTGTTACAGTGGAAAGGATAACAGGTAATCCCTTTTCTTTATATTTAGTTATTTCAGTTTCATCCTTTACTATTTCTTTTATGTTTATATTGGATTCCCTATGATTTTTAATCCAGTTTTCTATCTCTCTATATTCTCCTTCAGGAGCATAAAGTATAACCTCTCTTTTTGGAAAAACGAAAGAAAGAAGAGGAAGTAGGGCTATCCTGGAGAAATAAGTTAGCCCGGCAAAGATACCAAAAAGCACTAAGGGAAACAGTGTATGTTGTAAGTGGTAAGATTTGAGTAACCATGCGCATATCAGATATACAATAAAAGAATATAAGATTCCTCTGGTTGTTCTATAAAGATATCTGAGGCGGTTCAAGAAGACAGCATAATCGTACAAATCAGTATAAGAAAAAAGAGCTATCACTATTATGGTGAATGAAATTATCTCAAGCAGTCCTTTATTATCTACGTAAAGACTCTCTTTTTGGAGAATGAAGTAAGTTAGACTAATTGCAAAAAAGGCAAATACTATATCAATGAATAAAAGCGCGATTCCCTGTTTCTTCCAGATTTTTATGCCCTCCTTTCATTTATAGACGTACTAATGTTGACATAAGTTCCATAACGCCTTATTTTCAAGTGTGCGGGAAGTTTATTTTATTTTGTCCTGGAAGACTAAAAATATAGATGTGTAAGTTAACTATAGGCATTGTCCCAAAGTTGTATGATTTGGTATAATTTCTGGAGTTTCTTGTTTTATTAAACTTTGAGTATATTTCAATTAGTGCGAGGTGATATTGTTCAGAAACCCTCGTATAGTATCTTAACTATTCTTTCTGCTGCTTTACCATCCCAGAGAGTAAAGCCAACAGATTTTTTTTCTTCTCCGGCAAGGATCTTCTTGGACTCACGAACTATCTTCTCTGGATCCACTCCAACCAAAATATTTGTTCCTTTTGATATTGTAAAGGGTCTTTCGGTATTTCCCCGTATAGTAAGACAGGGGATATTCAAATAGGTCGTCTCCTGCTGAATGCTACCTGAATCTGTAAGAACAAATCTGGAATTCCTATATAACCTGAGGAAATCACGATAGGAAAGGGGATCAGTTATGCGAAAGTTATCATTATCTGTATAAATCTGGAATTCTTTCATCCTTTTTTTCGTCCTTGGATGAGCAGGGAATATTATTTTGATATCTTCTGCTATCGTATTCAGTGCCTTCATTATTCCTTTGAAAACCCGAGGATCATCTACATTACTCGGGCGATGAAGTGTGAGTACTGCATATTCCTTGTTATTTAAATCTTTAAATAGCGGTTTATCCAGATCCTCGAGTCTTTCCATCTCCCAGATAAGGGTATCGATCATAACATCCCCGACTAAATATATCTTTTCCTCTGGAATACCCTCATTAATGAGATTCTCATTAGCCTCCTCTGCAGGTGTAAAGAGATAATCGGAGATTGCATCGGTAAGGAGTCTGTTTATCTCCTCGGGCATCCTTCGATCAAAACTACGAAGGCCTGCTTCCACATGAGCAAGGGGAATATGTAATTTACAGGCGACGAGACCACAGGCAATGGTTGAATTCACATCTCCCACCACAAGAATGATATCTCCGTGGTCATTCATAAGGAACTGTTCAAAACGTTTCATTATCTCGCCTGTCTGCTCTCCATGTAGTCCTGAACCTACCCCAAGATTTACGTCAGGTTCAGGAATCCCAAGTTCCTCAAAGAAACATTTTGACATGTTCTCATCATAATGTTGGCCTGTGTGGACGAGGACTTGTTCGATAGTTTTGTATTCATAAACAGCCCGCATAATTGGAGCTATCTTCGCGAAATTGGGACGAGCGCCAACTACGTGAATGAGTTTCATCTATGCATTAACAATCTTGTCGCTCTTTATGCCTGAAAGAGCATTTCTTGTGTCAATAATGAGGGAAGAATTTTTATAAATTTTTTGATAATCTATAGAAGAATGAGCAGTTGATATAATCACTGCGTCCTGACGAGATAAGATTTCGTTTGTTAAGTCCACTGACCTCATCACAAGATCTGTCTGTCTAAATCCTTTTATCTCTGGAATATAAGGGTCATAATAGGATGTATTTGCTCCTCGTTTAATTAGTAACTCCATTATTCGAATGCCTGGAGATTCTCTTGCATCGTCAATATCCTTTTTGTAAGCAATTCCGATAACCAAAATATTGGAACCCCGAAGAGCCTTTTTGTGCTCATTCAATTCAATAATTGTTTTCTCTATAACATATTCTGGCATGGCGGTATTTATCTCACCTGCCAGTTCAATAAATCTTGTATTTAATCCGAATTCCCTTGCCTTCCATGAAAGATAAAAGGGGTCAATTGGTATACAGTGTCCACCCAATCCTGAGCCTGGGTAGAAAGGAGTATACCCAAAGGGTTTTGTTTTTGCCGCTTCTATTACTTCCCAGATATTAATTCCCATTCTATCAAAGATCATCTTCAACTCATTCACAAGTGCAATGTTTACCGATCTATAAGTATTCTCAAGTAACTTCGTTGCTTCTGCCACTTCAGAAGAGGAGACTTCAACAACCGTGTCAAATATATTATTGTATAATTCAACTGCTTCTTTTGTGGACTTAAGGGATACTCCACCCACCACTTTTGGAATGTTCCTCGTGTTATATTTTTTATTCCCGGGATCTTCTCTTTCAGGGGAGAATGCTAGATAGAAATCCTCATCAAGGATTCTGCTTCCCTCTTCCAGAATAGGAAGGATAATCTCTCTTGTTGTACCTGGATAGGTAGTAGACTCGAGTATAACAAGAGCTCCTTTCTTCATATTCTTACCGACCATTTTAGCGGAATCTATAACATAGGAAAGTTCAGGTATTCTATGCGCATCCAAGGGGGTTGGAACACAAATAGATATTGCATCTGCATCGTTTATCCTGGAAAAGTTCGTGGTAGGTTCAAAGAGACCGGTTTCTATCATTCCCTTAACTCTATCCTCACCAATATGCTTTATATAGGTCTTTTTTGAGGAGAGCGTCTTAACCTTTTTCTCGTCTATATCAAAGCCAATTGTCCTATAACCTGAGCGAACAAATTCTATTGCAAGAGGTAAGCCTACATATCCTAAACCGATTATCCCTAAAATCTTTCCCTTGGTATTAACCATCTTTTCCATATTGGTAATTTAGTAATGCTTGTCCGACTGTCAAGTTCTACAA
>CAYZBF010000028.1:0-22953 GCA_964476585.1 uncultured bacterium
TGCACTGGATGTGGCATCTGTCTTAATGTGTGTCCCACTCAGGCTATCAGTTTAGAGTAGTACAATAGTCAATCTGTGATAATTTCTATTGCGAGTGGAAAAGGTGGGACTGGTAAAACGACCATAGCAACAAGTCTTGCACTTTCACTTAAGGATGTTCAATTTATTGACTCTGATGTTGAAGAACCCAATGCCCATATTTTTATAAAACCTATAATCGAAAGTGTAGAAGAGGTGAATGTCTTAATTCCTGAGGTGGACTATCAGTCTTGCGATTTCTGTGGTGAATGCGCGAATTTCTGTCAATTTAATGCGATTGCAGTGTTCAAGGAACAAGTCCTTATTTTTTCGGAGTTATGTCATAATTGTGGAGGATGTGAGATTGTTTGCCCCAATGACGCAATTTCTGAATATGAAAAATCTATCGGTAAGATTGAAAGAGGAAAAGCCGATGAAATAGAATTTCTTCATGGAGTTCTTGACATTGCACAACTTTCTGCCGTTCCTGTCATAAAAAGATTGAAAAACTATATTCAGGAAGATAAAACTGTTATTATAGATTCACCACCTGGAACATCATGCACAATGATCGAGTCCATTGAGGGAAGTGACTACTGTATCCTTGTGACAGAACCAACACCCTTTGGTTTGAATGATTTAAATTTGGCAGTTTCCGTCTTAAAAAAAATGAACATAAAACATGGAGTGGTCATTAATCAATCTGATTTAGGCGATAAAAGAGTAGGGGAATATTGTCGTGATAATCGAATTGATATCTTGATGGAAATACCCTTCATGCGGGAAATAGCAGAAGCATATTCGCGGGGGGAGAGTTTAATCTCCGTAATGCCTGAATACGAGGCCAGGTTTAGAAAGATGTACAAAGTAATTGAGGACAAAACAAAAGTCCATGGATAAGACTCTGAATCGTGGAATTAAAAAATGAAAGAATTAGTAATTATTAGTGGGAAGGGTGGAACAGGGAAGACTACTTTAACAGCTTCATTCGCTGCATTAGCAGAAAATAAAATAATTTGTGATTGTGACGTTGATGCAGCAAACTTGTTTCTTTTATTAGATCCCAAAGTGAAAAAAGAAGAAGAGATTTTTACTCAAAAGATTGCGTATATTGATGAAGACAAATGCACGAAATGCGGTATTTGTGAGGAAAACTGTCGATTTAATGCAATAAGTAATTTTAAAGTTGAAGAAATAAAGTGTGAAGGATGTGGGGTGTGCGAGTTTGTATGTCCGGAAGAGGCAATTCTTCTAAAAGATGTTGCGACAGGTAGGATAATTACTGCTGATACAAGATACGGGCCATTTTTCTATGGGATATTATACGCAGGGGCAGGAACTACCGGCAAATTGGTGACTGAAATTAGAAGAAAGGCTTTTAATCTATCTGCGGAAGAAAATAATGATTTAATCATAATTGATGGTTCACCTGGAATTGGATGTCCTGTGATTGCATCTATTACAGGGAGCGATGTAGCGTTAATAGTTACAGAACCAACGCTTTCTGGAGAACATGATTTAGGAAGGATTGCTAAACTCACAAAACATTTTAATGTAAAGACATTTGTTTGTATTAATAAGTTTGATATTAATCCAGAAGTGACTGAAAGGATTGAAAATTGGTGTGTGAATGAAGATATAATTATCGCTGGGAAAATCCCGTATGACCCAATTGTTACGCAGGCAATGCTTAAAGCTAAACCTGTAGTTGATTTTGTAGATAATAAAGTTACAGATGAGATAAAAAAGATATGGGAAGTTCTCCTGAATCAGGAAAAATAATATCAACAGGCTCTAGATTATGTCCAAAATAGAGCCCTTTGAGAGATACCCTGATAGATATGATAGGTGGTTTGAAAGAAATCGGTTAGCTTATTTATCTGAATTAGAAGGCTTGAAATCATTGCTACCCAGAGGAAAAGGGGTTGAAATTGGAGTAGGGACCGGAAGGTTTGCAAAACCACTTGGCATAAATATAGGGGTTGATCCCTCGCTTTCTATGGCCCGAAGGGCTAAAAAGAGAGGTATAACAGTTTTCAGAGGGACAGCAGAGAATTTACCCATTGCTTCCTCTATGGTTGATTTTGTTTTATTGACTACCACGGTCTGCTTTGTAGATGACATTGAGCTAACATTTAGGGAGTTATGGAGAGTGCTAAAAAATGGAGGAATTATTATTTTAGGTTTTATTGACAGGGAGAGTTTTTTAGGAAGGTTCTATCTGGATAAAAAAGACGAAAGTCCATTCTACCAGCGAGCACACTTTTATTCTGCAAGCGAAGTTCTGGAAAAACTGAAGAAAAATGGATTCCAGAGACCTGAAGTCAAACAGACTCTTTTCAATAAACCTTCAGAACTTAAAAAGGTCGATGAAATCCGGGACGGTTATGGAAAGGGTGCATTTGTAATGATAAAGATGAGAAAGGAGGAATAGATGTTCCAGGGTAGTGGAAGAGGTCAAGGTTCAGGGCAGGGCAGATTCGGGGGTGAAGGACTTGGCAGTGGCGGCACCTGCGTGTGCATAAAATGTGGATTCGAGATGCCCCATAGGAGAGGAACACGATGTATGGAGCAGAAATGCCCTAAATGTGGTTCTGTGTTACTTAGAAAGGGAGGAACGCATTACAGGAAGGCCATAAAGAATAAGGAGTAGTTTTAGATTCTCTATTTAAAATGGAGTAAGGTGAATATAATTTGGATAAGTGATGAAAGTTATTGGTGCTGATGGATGTGGTGGAGGTTGGTTTGTAGTTTCACTTTTTGATGATGAGGGGTGGGGGACATCAGCCTTCCCAGATATTGTAGCTTTATGGGAAAGTGCGAAAGATGCTTCACTCATACTCCTTGATATTCCAATAGGTCTAAGAGAAAAAGGAAAGAAAGAACGTCTTTGTGATCTTGAGGCCAGAAAATTTCTCGGTCGGAAAAGGGCTATGAGTGTTTTTCCAGCACCCTGTAGAAAGGCTTTATTTGCCCAAAATTACCACGAGGCTTGCAAGATCAACGAGCGTATGACTGGAAGAAAACTAACCTTACAAACCTGGAACATAATTCCTAAAATTAGAGAGGTAGACTTACTTATTTCAAAGGATGAATCTGCAAGATCGCATATAAGGGAAATCCATCCAGAAATTTGCTTCTGGGCACTAAACAATGGACCACTTACACACTCAAAAAAGACAGAAGAAGGCTTTAACGAGCGGAGAAAACTATTAGAAGCAAGATATCCTTATACAGATGCGATAATTAAGCATGCTTTATCTCTATATCGCCGAAACGAGGTGCAAAGAGACGACATCCTTGATGCACTGGTAGCAGGGGTTACTGCAATTGGAGGAAGCAAATCCCTTGCTACAATTCCAGAAAGTCCTGAATTAGACTCAAAAGGTATTGCCATGGAAATGATATACCTCATTGTACCACCAAGTGCATGAACTTTCCCGTGCTGGGTTAGAACCATTCTTAATGCACCGGAGGATTCCTTCTATGTCTATTTTGAAGTGGATTCTGCTGGAACTGGTAATATTGTCTACCGTGATTCGGTTTACACCTTGGTAGGTGCAGGGAATTCTGATTCCATAACGTTTAATGAAGTAGTACCGCCTGAAGAACTTTCTGTCATCATCCGTTACTTCACAGCAGCAGACCTCGATGTTAACACATCCAACGATACATTGGAACACTACACCATCATTTCTGGAGTAGGTGAAGAGGATAACACACCCGCTATGTTCGAGCTTACAGTACCTGGTATCTCTTTTGGTGTGGGTTCTATCCAATATGCTGTTCATCTGAAGGCAACAGTGTCTATATCTCTGTTCGATAAATTAGGCAGGAGGGTGAGTGTTGTTGTGGATAAGGTTCATAATCCCGGATACTACGAGGTCCATCTTGATAGGTTGGATATCCCATCCGGTGTATACTTTATAAAGATGAAGAGTTCATCCTTCCAGTCAATCAAGAAAACGGTAATCATGAAATAAGGAACTATAAATAGTATCTAAAAAGGGGCGGTTTAACCGCCTCTTTTTCTTTCTGTGGAAATTTCATCGTTGGTTAAAGATATAAGATGTAACAGAATTGGAGTGTATAAGGTTGAAAGTTAGTTTTTGGTTATTGGGTTTGGAATCTGATTTTTGCCATCCCGTATTTAACTATTTGACTATTTATCTATTTAATTAATTCCCTTTGCGTGGTTGCGAGAGCATATTCTTAGAGAATTTTAAACCCCTGACTTTTGACTTCTTCCCAGTCTTTCTCAAATCTGAGGATTCCATAATCTGTAAGTGGATGATTAATCATTTTTTCAATCACTATAAAGGGTATCGTAGCAATATCTGCTCCTATAAGTGCAGCCTCTACAACATGTTGTGGATGGCGGATGGAAGCAACGAGTACCTCTGTGTCAAAACCATAATTATTGTATATGGTAACCATTTCAGAGACAAGAGACATACCGTCTTTTCCTATATCATCTAATCTTCCTATAAAAGGACTTGCAAAAGTAGCGCCAGCTTTAGCGGCAAGGAGTGCCTGATTTGCGCTGAATATAAGTGTCATATTTACCGGGATGTCTTTCCTAACCAATTCACCTGTTATGCGAATTCCATCAATTGTTGCTGGTGACTTGATTGTAATCCAATCGCTTATCTCGGAAAGAGCCTCTGCCTGTTTAATAGCTTTAGAAAACTCAAGGGTAGTAACTTCAGCAGAGACTGGACCCTTTACAATTTCACATATCTCCTTTAGTATATCAAAAGGCTTTTCTCCTGTCCTTTTTACCTCTCTAGCAAGTAGGGTAGGATTAGTCGTAACACCTTCTATTAAGCCCCATTCTTTTACTCTTTTTATCTCATCTACGTTAACTGTATCTAAAAAGAATTTCACGGTAGCCTCCTTTTTCCATACGTTAATTTAAGTAATATAAAAGCATCTATTGACTATTTTCTCGTATTTATTATAAATATTCTAACTCTTGGATTATAGATAATGTTAAAACTTTCGCAAGTGGTAAATTGAAAGGAGTAAATTAGAGTGAATAGATACAGAAGCTTTACGCCAATGCAAAATAAAAAATGAAAATTGCAAGTTTCGTAGTTTACATTTTACAAATTTCATTTTTCAATGTGTATAACTGTATCTCTGTGGTAGAAGGATAAATGAAGGGGGAATAATGAATGATTTAGTAATAGTTGGGGGTGGAATAATAGGTGGAGCTTCCCTTTATTATTTGTTGGAGCAAGGGTATGATGATGACATTCTTGTCCTTGAAAAGAGCGACGCACTTGCACAAGAATCCACTTCTCTATCTGCAGGTGGTGCAAGAAATATTTGGTCTACAACAGTAAATATGAAAATGACATCTTTTTCTATCAAACAATTTAGTGAGTTCAAAGAACGTTTTGGTATAAATATTGGGTTTGAACCAAATGGCTATCTATTTACCTATTATGAGGACGAATGGGATAATATTGTAAAATTCAAACCCCACTGGGATGAAGCAGGTGTCGAGACAGAATTATTCTCACCAGAAGATATTGAATCCATGATTCCCGGTCTCAAGACCGGAATAGACCATCTTGATTCTGATGTCCTTGAAATGCTTTCAATATCTCCCATTGTAGGCGGGCTATTTGGTCGGGGCTGTGCGATATTAAACGCAACTGCTGTCGCACAGGCATATTTTGATTATTCTAAGGATAGGTATGCTCGAAAAGTAAAGGTGCGTCTGAATGCAGAAGTTGACAAGATTATGACAAAGGGAAATATACTCAAAGGTGTTTTAACAAAGGATGGAGAGATGATTGAGTGTGAAAAGGTTATTTTGGCTGCCGGTGCCTGGTCGAATGAAATACTTAGCAGATCTGAAATTCCAAAAGAACATAATATACCTGTTGTCCCGATCAAGAGAATGCTATTCGTAGTGTCTCAGCCAAAGTCTGGAGACTACAATAAAATTCCCCTTACTATCATAGACAATGGTGTTTATTTCAGACCTGAGGCAGATAATCTGATAGTAGGAAGGGCTGACGAAAATCAGAGTCCTGGCTTTGACACAAAGCCAGACAGGTCTTATTATGAGGATTATGTGAATTTATATATGCAGGCAAGGATAGAAGGTGCGGAATACTGCAGAATACAAAATATGTGGGGTGGTCTATATGCAGTTAACACCGAAGATCACAACGCAATAATTTGTGAACATCCTGATATTAAGAATCTTTATATTTGTACTGGATTTAGTGGGCATGGCGTAATGGAATCTCCGGCAGCAGGTTTGTCAATTGCAGAGATAATTTTGGGAGGAGCGCCAAAAACGATACCTGAGGTTCGCTCATTGAATCTCGCGCGTATGAAAAAGCGGGAACTTGTTAAAGAAACTATAGTAATCTAAGATATTGACTGACTTGACATTTATATTATTTTTCTTAATATTTCAATATGAAACAGGTTGCAATAGAGGGTGATTTATCATATTTTTCAATAATTGAGATATTCTATCTCTTCTCTCGTTTTAGGAAGACAGGAAGGTTAATTATTAAGGAGAGAGGGAATATATATATTGCTGACGGTAAAGTGATTCACGCTGAAACTGAACATTCCGAAGGAATGGAAGCATTTTTTGCACTCAGTATGGTCAAAAAGGGACACTTTAAATTTCAACCGGATGAAAGGGCAAGTGTAAATACAATATCTAAACCCCTGTCTGAATTATTGGAATCTATAGACACCAGAGAAGTAGAATTGCAGGAATACAGCAAGGATCTCCCGCCCCTTTTAACCGTTCCTGAGAAATCTACCAAAGTGCCAGAAGGTGAAAAAGTGGCTCTAAAAAGAGATGACTGGAGGGTGCTTATTCTGGCTGATGGGAAAAGAAATATCGAGGAAATTATTGGTGTAAGCCCCTTGCCCGAGCTTGACACCTATAAAGCTTTATCATGGTTGTTTCAGGAAGATCTTCTATATGACCCGGAAGAGAAGAAGCGCATTATAGATAATGGCGTTGATAAGATTAATAAGTTTATAAAGATTCTTGGGGATGGGCCCTGGATGGAATCGGCAAAAGAATTTATAAGAGACAATGAACTTGAAAATGATATTTCATTGGCTGGTAACTACTTAGTCCTGCTCAAAAAAAATTTCCCTTTAGATTTAGACAAGACTAAGGAATTCTTTGATAATTTTATGAAATCTTTAAGAGTAAAGGCAACAGAGACACTCGGAAGGCTTTTGGTAAATAAAAAAATGAAGGAGATAGATGAGTCCTGAGGCACCGTTTGAGAATATTCTAACCCTTCCAAAAGTAGAAGGTTACGCTTTGGTGTCCTCTGATGATGGTTCCATAATCAAAAGGGGTGGAGTAACACCCGGCAATATAGATGAGATAGTAGCCTTTATAGGTTCTGCAGCAGAGATTATATCTGAATCATGCGGTGTGAAAGGAACGAAATGCATAAAAGTGATAGGAGTAGATAGTGTAGTCATAATTCCATATAATAAAAATTATCTTGGTTTTGTCATAACAGAGGATAAAAGACATATAGAAACGAGTATAATAGACATGCTGAGCAAGGAGGAAGGTAAGGCTCGGTTAATAGTAAATAAATTATTGAAGACCAAGGCATCTCAGCTTAATATCCTAATTGATGAATTTGCAAAAGGTTCAGATAAATCAATGTGGCAAGATTACGTATCTAAGGGTTTGGTAGCTCTAAGTAAGGGTAGTAAAATCAAGAACTGCATTTCTCTCGAAGATTTGAAGTTAAATGTATCCAGTGCAAAGGGGCTCACTCCTGAAGAAATCAACAAATTTATGAAACTATTACTTGATTTTATTGTAAAAAAGGCAGTAAGTGAGTTTGGTAGTGATGAGGCAAGAAAGCGAGTTCACACAGTGATAAAAAAGATGGGTAAGAATAAGTAACAATGATTGATCTGACGGACCTAAAAAACACCTTAAATGTTCAACTGGCTTTTAGATTAAATGAGCCTCAGGAATATGTTGGTGATATTGAGAATACGAATAATGTTTTAGAAAGAATAAAGCTGGTTTTAACTCAAACATTTGATGCACTTGATATACCTCCATTTAAGCAATTTGTCATTTTTGGAGAAGGTAGAACTATTCTTATCTTACATTATCAGAACGAAGTTATAGGCGTTGTCTTTGACGAAAAGGTAGATGTTGAAGAGGTGAGGAGATATATTTATAAAAAGAGTGGAGTAATAAAGACCGAGGAGAGAGAAGCTGTACCCGTAGAGGAAGAAGTTGTACTCGAAGAAGAAACAGTAGTTAAAGAGGAAAAGACGTTCCCCGAAAAGAGAGAAGAAGTTAGTGAAACTGACAAAGTGATAACCATAGAGAAAGGAATTCTGGACACTGTAATTATTGAGAAGATCGAAGGAATTGCACATAAATATCTTGGCGATTTTTCCCTGGATATTGTTTCCAACGTTATAGAAGATAGTGAGTTAGATAGAGAGAGGCCTACAAAAGATCAAGTGCTTGAGGTAACAAATTCTCTTTTTAATGCCGCATCTTTGATAATCGGATCAACAAAAGCAAGTGAGTTAGAAGAAGATATTTTAAAAGTAATTGAGGAGGAAAGATGAGCTTATTCTTGTCTCTAATTTTTTCCTGGTCGGAAAGCATTGTCCGGGCCGGAATTATCAGTAGTTATGCAATGATTGTGGCTGCTGTTTTTCTCTGGATTACCTTTTTGATTTTTGGAATAATAGCAAAAAGATATGAACTTGTTCTAAGGAAAAAAACTCAGTGGCAGTTTATTCTCGTAGCTCCTTCAGGGATTCTTGTCTATGCAATTCTTAAATTCTATTCTTCAGTCATCTTAGGAAATCTTAAAATGGCTGGCGTTACAGAAATTGTTGCCTATTCGCTATTCTTCCTCTCAGGTATATTCTCATTACTTGGTGCTCTCCGATTTAAGAAAGTAGTAACACCACGGAAAATAGAATATTATGAGAGTTAATGTTCCTTTTGAGTTATTATTTGGAATTGGGATATTATTATTCACTTTCTCAGTATTTATATATGGACAAATTATTAAAAGACTCCTACTTATTGTAGGGCGAAGAGGGATATGGATATTGCCAATTATTGGAGCTATTTTTCTAATAGGTTCCACTGTGATCCATTTTTACAGAGTGTTCTTTTATGGTATTGGCCTATCAAAAGCTGATCCAGAGGACCTTTTTCCCCTTATAAATAGTATGCTAAGAGTTAATTCAATGGAAGCATTTTCGATATTAGGGGCTGCGCTCTTGACACTTATCGGTGTTTCTATATACTACAGATGGATATCGAAGTGATTTTGTCTAAACGGAAGCCTGAATTTCTTGATTTAGGTGAAAATGAAAGGAGGTTTTATGCACGCTGCTGTTGATTTCTTTGTTAGAGGTAGCTGGGCAATGTGGCCACTACTGATTGCTGCAATTATTGGGTTTTCTTATATAATAGAAAGATTCATAACATTCTTACGTGCTCGAATTGATCCTGAGGCGTTCGTTTCAGAACTTCTAATGACTTTAAAAGAAAAGGGTGTACCAGCAGCAATCAACTATTGCAAAAGAATTCCAAGCCCTGTAGCTAAGGTGCTTCAACCAGTCCTTGAAAAGTATAAGCAAGTAGGTAAAGATAGAGAGGTCCTTGAGGAGATTCTTACAAGGACAGCCACCAAGGAGTTAGCATTCCTTGATCGTGGTATGCTTGTTCTTGCATCTGTTGCTAATATCTCTCCGATGATTGGATTCCTTGGAACAGTTTCAGGGATGATCAAGGCCTTCACTGCTATTGCACTTGCTGGAACGGTTGAACCAACACTGGTTGCATCAGGTATTTCAGAAGCACTTATTACAACTGCTACAGGATTGGCACTTGCTATTCCTATATCAGGTGCACACGCATATTTTACTCAGAAGGTAAATACGTATACAAGATCAATGGAGGAAGCTTCTGCTGCTCTGATGGACGCATTGCTGGAGGCGTAAATGAAACTGAGAGAGAAGGTCGCAAGGAGTGCTGAGATTCCAACAGCGTCAATGGCAGATATTGCCTTTCTTCTGTTGATCTTCTTTATGGTTACGACTGTGTTTGCTAATGAAATTGGGTTACAAATTGTGCTCCCTGAGAAGGGTCAGCAGGTGAAAGTTAAGGGGGAGAACATCCAGAGGGTATATGTGGAAGAAATGGGGGGATTGAGGCTCAATGGAGAAGCCGTTGATCAGAATGCTTTTGTTGATGAGGTGAAGGCGATCCTTGCAGCTAATAAAGATGCAATTTTCTCCATAAAGACTCATCCGCGGGCGAAGTATCAGTATATGATAAATGCCTTAGATAATTTAAGGTTAGCAAACGCTGAACGTTATTCTCTTGCACCATCGACAGAGGAGTGAGGTTAAGATGAAATTAAAAAGAGAGAAACTTCAAGCAACAATACCTACGTGTTCAATGGCTGATATAGCTTTCCTTTTGCTTATATTCTTTATGGTTACAACGGTGTTTAGAGCAGAAACAGGGCTAAAAGTAATCATACCTCAGGCTGAGGCTGCCAGGAAGATACCAACCAAAAACCTTACAAATGTATGGATCGCAGTGAATGGTATAGTTTCTATAGACGATGCTCTTATCTCAAAAGGCAAGATATCGGCAATAATGGCTAGAAAAAGAATGATCAATCCCGATATAATTGTTTCAGTGAGATGTGATAAAGCGACAGATTATAAACTGGTTGAGGATGTATTTAATCAATTCGTTGATGCAAGTGTGCTAAAGATATCACTTGCCACGACTAAGAAAAGAGGTTAAAAAATGGATAATGGTGTTGACCTTAAGAAATTTTATCCTCTTCACATGAGAATAGCACTCCTTCTCACATTAGTTATTTTTATTTTAGGATTTATGTTTATCCCCGAACAGAAAATTAAGGAGTATAAACCTAGGATTCAAAGGGTGATACAGGTTCAGAAACTTCCACCACAGCTCCAAAATATCGTTAAGCCACCGCCACCACCGAAACCCAAGATGCCAGTTGCGGCAGAGAGTGATGAAGAGGCCGAGCAAGAAACTATTGAGGAAACAGATTTTACGGGCTATGAAACGAAAGAAGCGGAAGTTGAATTTAACCCTCCACCTTTTGTTCCTTATGAAATTGCACCAAAAGCGCTTAACTTAGAAGATGTAAAAAGAAGAACTCCATATCCAGAATCAGCAAAGAGGTTAGGTATAGAAGGGACCGTATTATTAAAATTAGGTGTGGATAAAAAGGGAAAGGTAAGAAAGGTAATACTGGTGAGATCCTTATATCCAGCCCTTGACAGGATTGCAATAGAGATGGTATTGCAGATAAACTTTAGTCCTGCGATGCAAAGGGATCAGCCTGTAGATGTATGGATTGCTTTCCCTTACACGTTTTCACTTGAAGATTAACTAAAGGGCTCCTTTTAACTGGAGCCCTTTAGTTATTTATGTCTAAGTTATCTCTTGACGATTCAATTCAGTGGGTAAGAGGTGTAGGACCTTATAGAGCAAAATTGCTGGCCCGATCTTCAATAAAAACGATTCGTGATTTCCTTTATCTTCCACCACGAAGATATCTTGATCGAAGTGATATAAAACCAATCAAAGACCTAAAGGTTGGTGAAGAAGCGACTGTGGAGGGTGATATAGTTTCCAAAAACTCTAGAAAGAGTAGAAGGAATATGCTAATCACTGACATTATTGTGTATGATGGAACAGGGATGATTACGGGCCGTTGGTTTAATCAGGAGTGGGTCGACAAACATTTTAAAAAGGGACAGCATCTTTTCTTGAGTGGCAAAGTTGATCACTTCCGTGGCTTACAGTTAATCAATCCGGATTATGAGTTTTTATCTAAGGAAGAAAAAGAACTAATACATACTGGAAGGATAATTCCGTTATACCCATTAACAAAAGGTCTTGGACATAGATTTATGAGAAAAACTATTAATTGCATTCTTAACGAGGTACTGGATAAAGTGAGTGACTCTCTACCTCCTAACATATTAAAAAAACATGATTTAATCTCGCTTCCAGAAGCTTTACAGAACATACATTTCCCTTCCAGCAGAAAACTCATAACGAGAGCGAAAAAGAGACTTGCTTTTGACGAGCTTTTCTATCTACAATTGTTTTTAGCTCTTAGAAAGAAAGAAAAAAAGAAACATAGGGGTTTTTCTTTTAATGTGGACTCCAATCTTTTGAAAAGATTTCTCTCTTCACTGAAATTTGAACTCACTAATTCACAAAAGAAGGTCTTAGCTGAAATCAAGAAAGATATGCAATCCCCTGATTCAATGAATAGACTGCTTCAAGGTGATGTAGGTTCAGGGAAAACAGTGATTGCAATAGCCACAATGCTAATTGCAGTTGATAATGGCTTTTATTCTGTTCTTATGGCCCCCACAGAGATACTCGCATATCAACATTTCTTTGTGATCAAAGAATTTTTGACCTCATTGTCTGTTCCTATCTGGCTTCTTGTAGGTGGAATGAATTCCCGGAAAAAAAAGGAAGCATTATCTCATATACAGGAGAAAAGGGGTATCATTATAGGGACGCACGCTTTACTGGAAGAGGATATCAAGATACCTGATTTAGGATTGGTAATAATAGATGAGCAACACCGTTTTGGGGTCGCACAGAGAGCAAAAATTAAAAGAAAAGGAAGTGAATCTGATTCTCTGGTGATGACTGCAACGCCAATTCCAAGAACACTGGCTCTTTCTGTATATGGAGACCTAGAGTTATCGACCATTGATGAAATGCCTCCGGGTCGGATTACACCCCTTTCAAGATGGGTAAGAAAAGAGAATAAGAGGAAACTCATATATAATTGGGTTTACAGGGAAGTAAGAGAGAAGGGTGTAAAGGCATACATAGTATTGCCTCTTATAGAGGAATCAGACAAAATGGATTTATGTTCAATTGAGAAAGAAGCTAACTTCCTTATCAACAATTTCTTTCCCGATTTAAAGGTTGGCGTATTGCATGGAAGGATGGCAAGGGAGGAAAAAGAAAGAGTTATGAATGGTTTTAGAGGACGAGAGTTTAATGTTCTTATAACTACTACTGTCATTGAGGTTGGGATTGATGTTCCTCATGCCAATATAATGGTAGTTGAAAACGCAGATAGGTTCGGACTCGCCGGGCTCCATCAGCTAAGAGGGAGAATTGGAAGAGCGGGAGGTAAAGCATTTTTCATAATGATTGCACAGGAAAATAGTATCACGGATAATAGCAAGGCTAGGATCGGCGCTCTTGAAACAATAAATGATGGATTTAAACTAGCGGAAGTAGATTTAAAGCTACGTGGGCCAGGAGAATTTTTTGGGACACGACAACATGGTTTTCCTGATTTTAAATTTTTTGATCCCCTTAAGGATAGAGGTATGATTGGACGGGTGAGGAATGCAGTAAATGAAATCATACTCAATGGTTGTGAGAATAGATTTATGGGTAGTCTTAGAAATATCCGGAAAGGGTCAGAATTTATTGATACAGGATAAATTAGGTCTTAGGGATTGGGTATTAGGTGTTAGGTCTTGGATATTATTTATTTAAATTCAATTTTTCTAAAATATTAAAAGTGGGGGAGACTAAGAGCTAAAACCTAAGAACTAAGACCTTCTCTATATCTTTGAAATATTCGAGAGGTCGGGAATAACTCCTTCTTTTCGGAGTTTCTGATATACAGGATGACAGGCAGAACAGATTTCTACATGAATTGATTCTTTTGTTGATCTTGTTTTAATCTTGTTGCCACATGTACAGGTTATTATTGCATCTTTATATTCCGGATGTATATCCTTTTTCAATTTTCCTCCTATTTTGTCATAAGTTCTAAGAATTCTTTGTTATTCTTTGTCATCTTCATCTTGGAGATTAAGAACTCCATTGCTTCAGTATTGTCCTCCACGCCACTCAATATCTTCCTTAAAACCCAAACTCTATTTAAAACCTCAGGGGTATGCAGTAATTCTTCTTTTCTTGTTCCAGAAGCAAGGATGTCAATAGCAGGGAAAATACGCTGATTGGAGAGGTTTCTGTCGAGAACTATTTCCTGATTACCAGTGCCTTTGAACTCCTCAAATATTACAGAGTCCATACGAGAACCTGTCTCAATTAATGCTGTAGCAAGTATTGTAAGGCTTCCACCATCTTCAATGTTCCTTGCAGCACCAAAGAACCTCTTAGGTATTCTAAGAGCATTTGAGTCAACTCCTCCAGATAGTGTTTTACCACTGTGAGGTACAGCAAGATTGTTGGCTCTGGCATACCTTGTTATTGAATCGAGAAGGATAACAACATCATATCCAAATTCTACCAGTCTTTTTGCTTTCTCCAGAGTCATATTTGCTACTTGGAGGTGTCTTTGGGGAGGTTGATCGAATGTAGAAGAAAGGACTTCTCCGTCGACAGATCTTTGCATATCCGTAACCTCTTCTGGACGTTCATCGATAAGAAGGACTATGAGATAAATCTCAGGATGTTTTTCGCTAATAGAATGAGCTATCTTTTTTAAGAGAATTGTTTTTCCTGCCTTTGGAGGGGAAACAATCAGGCCTCTTTGTCCCTTTCCTAAGGGAGCTAATAGGTCTATTATTCTCATCGAGATATCTTCATCTTTTGTTTCTAAATTTATCTTCTCGCTTGGATGAAGCGGGGTAAGTTCGCTAAATGGCTCTCTTTCAATTGCTTTCTGTAGATCTGTGAAGTTTACACTCTTTATTGTTTCTAACGAATAATATTTCTCTGAATTCTTAGGGGGTTTTACTGTGCCGATTAAAGTATCACCGGTTTTGATATTGAGTTTCTTTATGATTGAGGGTGACACATATATATCATTAGGACTTGGAGTATAGTCATTCCTCAGAGATCTTAGGAATCCAAATCCTTCATTTAGCACTTCAATAACACCTTGTTGTAATACCTTTCCATCTTTTTTAGCACGTTTTTTTAGGATGGAATAGATTAGTTCTTCCCTGTTCATATCGGAATATTGTATTCCTAATCTCCGGGCTATATGTTTTAACCCTTTGTATTCTTTTTCTTGGAGCTCTGAGATACTCATTTTAGATAATATCATATTATTCTATATGTAACTTTTATTTTGTCAACCCCTCTTAAAAAATTTTCTTGTAAAAAGACAAAACTCATAGTTACCACTTTCTCTGTGCTTCTTGTGTCTACGTGGCAAATAAAAATAGGAGGGGATGTAAAATAGAATGTTAATCTTCTGGTGCAATTAATTCAGTTCCACAATTTTCACAATACCAAGCATCTGATTTATTTTTATATCCACATTTTGGACAAATAATTGTCGAAAATTCCCCTTCTTCTTCCTCTTTTTTTGTTTCTTTATTCCCCTTCTCCAATTCCTTCTCAAGATCCGAAAGCCAATCCTCAGCTTCTATTTCTCCTTTTTCTTTTAATGATTCTCCTGTCGCTTTCATCCCTTCTTCTCCGAATAATTCCTCTTTTGAACCTACTGGTAAATCTTCTTCCGGAGCTTCTTTTTTTTCAAATAATTCTTCTACTGGTTCTGATTTTATCGTTTCATTTGTTTTCAGGATTTCCTCAATTTTTACTATGGCTGTTTCCTCATCTCCAGTGAATATCTCTTCAGCCAGTTTCTCTTCATCGGATATTTCAGGGAGTGGTTTTTCTTCTATAGGCAACTCTTCTTCTGAGGGTATCTTTTGTTCCACACTTAATTCTTCCTTCAAAACTTCTTTTTCTTCAATTTCACCACTTTCCTTAAGGATTCCTTTGATTTCCTTTTCTCCATCTTGAATCTTTTTTAATTCCTGTGTTAATTCCGAGATTTTGTCTTTCATTGTTTCCTTCAGAGATCCATATTGATTTTCTTTATATTCTCCTATCGAATATCGCAAATCAATCTCTTCTAATTGTTTTTCAAATTCATCTATCCTTGATTTTATTGTTTCCTTCTTTTCGTTGGAATCTTTTATTTGTTCCTTAATGGCCACGGATCCTTCAGAGAGTTGTTTTTTTATTTCGTTGAGTCGCTTCTCATAATCATCTTTTACTTTTTTGTATACAGATTCTCTAACCGTTCCTTTTTTCTCCTCCAAATTTTTAAGTTTTACCTGGATGTCATGCATTTCGGAACTTAGCGCATGAATATCGTTAGCCATTATCTTCCTCCTGCTTCAAGTTGACTTACAAAATTTAAGTTTATACTAAATTCATCCCATCCGCTTTTTATTTTATACTCTGATTCCATTATATCTTCGAATTGTTTTTCTAACTTTTTAAAAGGCAATCTCGCGGCTGCCGGTTTATACACATTATTTAGGAAATAATTGTGTAAATTCAATCGCCTTTTCGAAACTAATTTATTTATATCTTCCCCGAGTTCTAAGGTAGCCTTTATTACAAGAAGATATCGTATATCTCTATTGATGAAATAAAAGAGAGCTTTCTTGTCAGAACACTCCATAAGATACTCAAGGGCGGTTTTATAATTGCCTTCGATTATTGAATTAGTGATCTTAAAGACCGCATCATCTCTGTAGAACCCTACGTCTTTTACATGCTCAATCGTGAGTTCTGTATCTCCTTTATCTAATCTTTCTGTAATCTGCTCAATTTGCTTTCGAAGTTCTTCTCTATTTGTGCCAAAAGAGAAGTGGAGAAAGTTTATTGCATCTTCTGTTATTGTATAACCAAGGCTATGGATGTATCTTTTGAGCCAGGAAGGAACATCAGAATCGTAAACTAGCTTAAAACATCCTGTCAGGCTATTTTCATGCTTCAGAATATTTCTTTTATTTCTGTATGTTAGAATAACAATATTAGGTTTGAGTTTTTCAGGATTTCCGATAAGCCTTTTGATCCTATTTAACTCTGCTTTCGGAAAAGTATCCACTTCATATATTATTATGAGTTTACCTCCGAATAATGTTTTCATGCTCAGATTATAGACGGCATTTTCTGCATCATCTTTAAAAAAGATTTCAATTTTGTCTCTTTCGAACTCATTTTTTAGTGCTCGTATAACTCCTCTCAATTCAAAGTCATCACCAAAGAGTTGGAGGAGATTGTATTTATTTCTCTTATATTCAGAAAGAAAATCTTCTACAAACTGCACTTGCATAAATTAAATATAACAGCATTTGGATGTAAGTCAAGGTTTCTACACACTTTCTGTCTCTAAATGTCAAAAAATTTTAAGATGCATACTCATGAGGGTTACCTTGTCATTGCTAACAGTTTAAATTATTTATTGTATGTTCAATAAAATTCAAAATATGTTATAATTTAAAAATAGGGCATAAGTATGGAAAAGAAAGTTACAATAATCTATAGAACGAATCTTTCAAAGAAGCTTTGTAGGCTGAGTGAGGCAGAATCACATCCATGGGTGCTTACAGGGTCAACGAATTGGTCTTTCTCTGGAGATAATTATAATGATGAGAACAGCATATTTATTCAGTCTGAAAAGGTTACTAATCTCTATTTCCAGGAATGGATGGCACGATATAAAGAGGCAGGAGGTAAATTTACAGGGATATTTGATGAAGAGTTCAGCAATAACTCTACTTTAGAAGTCTCAACCAATGTTATTATAAATTATACTGTTATAACATTGCACATAAAAGATAACTTCAACTTTCCTTTTATCGATGTTGTTAACATTGAAGGTCAAAAGGTTGCATCCATTCCGCTTCGAAAGGTTGGCAGTGGTATTTGTAGAACAATCTGGGGAGGAGAAGGAAGAAAAAAGGAATTACCTTCTGGCATTTATTTCCTTTCTGTTCACCACATAAAGAATTTAAGTAGAAAAGTCATATTGTTGAAGTAATAAATCATATCTAATGGCGTAGGCCTTCTCGTATTAATTTTCTTATCCTGTTTCTTTCTTTCCATCCGATGATAAAACAAAGCGTCAGAAAAGAAAGCCCCCTCATTATAAAATGATTACCCCATATATAGGGTACTGCAAACAAGAAAACTCCTGTACAGAGATCGGTTAATATAGAACGAACATCATATCGCACGGGAAAGAATCTCTCACAGATGAAATAAGACATACAGGCAAAGATTAGAAAGGATAAAAGTGTTGCAATGGATGCTCCCATAATACCCCATAGGGGAATTAAAAATAAGTTTAAAACTATATTTATTATAAAAGAAACCAGGGCAATAGGGAAGAGTAGGATTGTGCGGGATTTAATAAAGAAGCCAGCAGTGAATATTTCTTCAAGTCCGAATAGTATATAAGAAAAAGCTATGACAGGAACGATTGACATAGCATTGTGGAATTCTTTTGCTACCATTAACTGAAATATTTCTTTTGTAAAAAATGATAATATTCCCCATAGGATAAGAGATAATCGTGTAAATATTATAGCGGAATCAGCAAAGGTCTTTTTCTTTTCAGGGTTATTGAAAAAGAACGAAATCCAGGAAATTCTGAATCCGTGAACAATGATTCCCATTACAGCACCGAATTGATATCCTAAGGCATAGAGTCCTGCTTTTCCCAATCCCGAGATCCATTTTATAATCCATCTATCTGCAAGATCCAAACCTAATAAAACGAAAGAAAGAGGGAGAAGAGGTAATCCGTATTTTAGTAGATCCTTTACCGGCTCCCAGTTTACTCTCTTCGTCAGATAATGATGTAGCACTGGATAGAGTAAAAAGAAGTATACCAACCCACTTATTAAATTCCCTAACAAAACTCCGCCAACTCCCATTTTAAAGTATA
Source organism: uncultured bacterium (assembly GCA_964476585.1). Taxonomy (GTDB): domain Bacteria; phylum Hydrothermota; class UBA3072; order UBA3072; family UBA3072; genus CAYZBF01. The sequence continues at coordinate 18,795 of CAYZBF010000028.1, forward strand.
GTATAAATAGGATATTTAACCCGCAGTTTATTAGAAAGCGTATTGTATTAACAGCCACAAATATCTTGGATTGATTTTTTATTCGTAAGATTAAAATTGAAGGCATAGATATGGATTCAATCCATATTGTAAGGGTTGCTAATTGAATAAGATAACTATCATTAATATTCAAAAGAAATCTGGCAATTCCTCCCCTGAAAGCAATTAAAAGGGCAAGGAATAAAGAAGTGTAAAGAAGTCGGAAGAAGAAAAATCTGCTGTATACGTCTTTTTCGTTATAAGTCTTTTCGGTAAATTGCTTGAAAAAGGCATCATTTAAACCAAGGGAAAAGAAAAGGATCAGTGCGCCCGAATAAAGATAGATTATTGCAAGTTTCCCATACTGATATTGGGTGAATTGGTGAGTATATAGAGGAATCAGAAAAAATCCTATGGCTTTTTTTAAGAAGAGCCCAATCCCATAAATTATGGAATGTTTAAACAGACTTCTTATTTTACCTGATGATGAATCCATTTACAGAATCAATTCTAAATAATCTCGAAATATGCCTTGGGCTCCAAGACTTTCTTTGAAGCGGGCCAGGCCAAAATTGGGCTCCATATTCAGTGTGAACGTGCCAAGGTCAAGAAATCTATAATGGTTCTTATATGCCCATTTGATTACATGAAAAAATAAAAGATTTACAGGCCTGAGATGCTGAAATTCTTCATTATGACTGATGTAAAAAGCAAGAATTACTCTTTCGTTTGTCAAAAATAAGATCGTTCCGGCTATTTGTTTCTTTTTATAGATAGACGAGAATAGTCTAATCCTTTTGGGGAAGAGCTTTTTTAAGGTAATGAGTTCGTCAAGGGTATGAGTGGGTTTTACGTTGTGCCTCATCCCAAGATTTTTCTCTAAAATCTTATAAAATTCTTCTATACTTCTTCCCTCTTTTATTATTATCCCCTCTCTTTTTGCCTTCCTTGTTGCAGTCCTTGCTTCCTGTTTGAATAAGTCGAAAGGTTTTTGTGAAACGGGGATGTACGCGGATAATTCCCTCTTTTGATAGGTGAAATTGTTCTTTGTCAAAATGAATTCAAAGTAATTACAGGGAAACTTTTGATATATACTTGGGGTAAGGGCCATCTCTACTTTTTTGCATTTCAACTCTTTTAAATATTGAAGGAGTGCATCTGCAACGAGTTGGGTTTTCTCTATGCCCATTGGCTCTATTAGCACTAACCCTCCATAAGAAGCACCTGGATGCGAAGAGATGACTCTAGAAGAGTAGGCAGCTGGGAAAATTCCTACCCATTTATTGTTTTCTTTAAGGATTAGACTCCTGTCGTTAAATCTATCAGAAGGGTGGTAAGATAGAAACTGCCTTGTGTGAAATATTGTTCCATTCCAGGATCGATTGACAAATTCATCCCATCTTTCTGTTTGTTCAGGTGAAAATTCTTCAATATGTATGCTCAATCGCTGGATATATACCTTCTATTACTTCGTTTTTATATTGATTCAGGGCCTCGTGGATGATTTCCTCTAAATTTACATATTGTTTGGCAAATTTTGGCTTAAAACCAAAACCCAAACCAAGAACATCATTTAATACAAGTATTTGTCCATCAACGTCTTTCCCTGCGCCAATCCCGTATACCGGAATTGAAACTGTCTCGTGAATTTTTTTTGCTAAATCCGGCACCATGGCCTCAAGGATAATTGAGAATACGCCTATATCTTCCAGAATCTTTGCTGATTCTATAACTGCTTCCCATTCGGGTGTTTTCTTTCCGGATACCTTATAGCCCACTTGAAAGTAATATTGCGGGTTCAGACCTATATGACCCATAACAGGGATACCAGCGTCGATTATCGCCTTAATGTTCTCAATACTCTTGGCTCCCTCAACTTTTACTCCACTGACTCCCAATCGCATAAATTTACCAGCATTTTCCACTGCTTTTTCAGGAGATGTTTGAAATGATAGAAATGGCATATCACCGATTACAAGGGCTTTCTTTACACCGTTTACTACTCCCTTAGTGAAGATTAACATATCTTCCATAGTAACAGGGATTGTTGTAGCATATCCCATCTCACAATTACCAACTGAATCGCCTACCAGTATCCAATCAATACCGACTTCATCTGCAATCCTGCCTATGGAATAATTATAAGCGGTTATTCCTACAACTGGTTTGTTTTTTTCCTTTTTTTTCTTTAGATCCCTTATAGTGTATGATTTATCTTCCAACCCTACCTACCAGCCGTATACTATTGCCAACCGATATATCCATATGCCCCATAATTGAGGTTATATAACCTGAAGCTGTTTTACCTTTTACGTAAACGACCTGAATTTTCCCTAATGGGACAATAGGAACTTTTTCTTCTTTAGCTCCTTTCCTGAGTCGGTATATTAAGAAGATATCTCCTGGGTTAACTTCTCCTTCACCAGGAGTGATATAAACCACGCTATAAGGCTTTACTATTTTGTGATGTTCTTTAAAGGCAATCATCTTACCTTCGAGTTCAAGAACCACAGGAGAGGCTTTACCTTCAAGGGACATAGGGGGATCGTAATCCATGAAATAGTCTCCCTTTTGGATCGGCTCGTAGGTCTCCAACAATTTTGCAGTTGAAACTTCAGTGCCTGCCTTAACAATCTCAAGGATTCCCTTAATTCGAACTATTCGCCCATAGCCCCTCACCCCTTTACCCCAGTTGAATATTGTGTATCTATTTCTTTCAAATACACCGTCAGATGTCCCTTTGTCTAAGTCAACTTCTTCTCCTATGATACCTTCAAGATCCTTTTCCCCGGAACTGGAATAGGTTTCAATGATTTTTCCTAAACTTAAATCTCTCTCATTTGAAATAAATCCAGCTAGGAAGGCTGCCTTTTGAGTGAATGCATAATTCTTTGGTTCGACTACAGAAAACAATTCAACTTTTGATGAAGGGGTGTATTCTTCCTCTGGTCTCTCAATATTTACCACGGTTACGGTATCCTGTTTAATTACAATCTCTTTTTCTACAGGAGGGAGGGTTGTAATTACTTCTGGTATACCGGGAACAACAAAAACTTCTCCGGGATATATCCAATGAGGGTCACTAATAGAGTCCTGGTTGGCTTTATATATTACAGGCCATAGAAATGGATCATTATAATACCAATCTGCAATATCCCACAGAGTATCACCCTTTTTAACGACATGCTTTTTCTGTTGTTGATCTGAATTAAGGGTTAGCGCTAATGTTAGAATGCCAACTATAAGGGTTAACTTTAGAGCTTTTTTCATTGCTTCTCCTTTGCTTTAACAAAGTTTAACTCCAGATCAGCTAATATCTGATCGAGATAACCTTTTTCTTCCACTTCAAGATTCCCCTTTGTTTTTTCTCGTAAGATCCGTAAAGAATCAATGAGGTATTGTGCCATCTTTATATCTCTTTTCTTTTTTCCTTCAGTGGGGTCCTCCACCACACCTAAAGCAATATACGCGCCTGTCGCCATACGCATAATGATAGATATAAAGTTTGCCTCTTCTATATTAGGAGTCATTTAATTTCAATGTTATTCTTCCCTTGACCAGAAGGCGCGAAGAACCTTATCATCTGTAAATTTGTAATCGAGATTCCCTTTAAAAGATTTATGAAGTATATTACCGATACGATGAGCCAATGTATCTGTGGTTGTCTTAACTAAATATCTATCTTCATCTTCTTTTTCAATAGCAATTATCCGCTCGAGTGGATTCTTTCCCATTGCTCTTCTTTCTTCGCTCTTTATAGTATTTAATAGGGTATTTTTGTGTTCTAAAATGAAGTTTCCAGAGATGAAAACCAATCCCATTGGATAATTATCCTCAATTTTTCTACATGCTGGACATTTTTTCACCCCATAATCACCCTTAAGTTTTATATCATGTGTTAACTCTTTATCGAATTCCCAATGTTTATTTCGATAAACTGCCCCACAGCCTGGACATATATTGGGATCATTATAATCTGTTTGGTTGAGATAAGGATCGTTGAGTGTTGAATTTCCGCCTCTTCTTTTGTAAATTTTGTCCATTCTTATTCATCCTCCATCGTTACGAGCTTGATTCATTGTCCAATATGGGCGAAAGAGGACTTGAACCTCTGACCTCCTGCTTGTAAGGCAGGCGCTCT
>CAYZBF010000029.1:0-909 GCA_964476585.1 uncultured bacterium
GAGAAGTTTCTTTATGCATCATATCACCAAGGTCAAGAAAAAGAAAGAGGGATACATATTCAGTGCCGTTGCTATGGTTTCGGTCCTGTTTATGTTGCTCTCCGGTCTTATCACTTCAAGGGGGCCTTTCTTTGACTCTCTATATAATTATATGATTGCTCCACTTCAGGGGACGATGTTTTCATTGCTTGCCTTCTTCATTGCGTCTGCAGCATTTCGCGCATTCAGGGCAAGAAATGTCCAGGCTACTTTACTCCTTGTTACAGCTACAGTCGTTATGATAGGAAGGGTTCCTATCGGTGATTATCTCTGGAAGGGGATGCCTGCTCTCGTTGAATGGGTGATGACAATTCCCAGTATGGCGGCTATGAGAGGCATAAGGATTGGAGTGGGACTCGGTGCCGTGGCAACAGCAATGAAGATAATACTCGGTATTGAGAGAAGTTATATGGGAGGAGAATAATGGGTTTCTGGCAGAGATTTCTGAAGCTCGATAGAAGATGGATATTCTTGGGGATTACAGTGGTGGTAATTATCCCCCTGATAAAACCTATTGGATTGCCTATAAAGCCTACAAAACCTGTTATTGACCTTTTCACTTATATTGATACCCTGGGTCCAGAGTCGGGTGCGGTCATGGTTGTAACCGGATTTGACCCCTCCACAATGCCCGAACTAATGCCCATGGAGCAGGCACTACTCAGGCATTGTCTCGTAAAAGGAATACCAGTTATTTCATTAGGTGGTTTATACCCGGCTTATATTGGTATGGCAAAGATGGCAATAGACGAAGTGACAGAGGAGTTTCCTGATAAAAAGAGTGGCGAGGATTATGTATTTCTTGGCTTTATTCCAGGTGTTAGTGCAGTAATCCTTTCTATAGGAATTGATATAGCCACCACTTTTGGG
>CAYZBF010000029.1:947-20836 GCA_964476585.1 uncultured bacterium
ACTTCCACTCCGGAATACTGGTTGATGTATGCACAGGAGAGGTATGGCGTGAATGTTGGGGTTGCGTGTACTGCTGTATCTGCTCCAGCTTATTATGCCTTCCTCCAGTCAGGACAGTTTGTAGGTATGTTGGGAGGACTAAAAGGTGCTGCAGAGTATGAAGAACTTATGACAAGGAAAGGATACCCTACCGGTAGGAGAAATGCAACCATTGGTATGGATTCTCAGTCCCTTGCTCATCTGTTGATAATTTTACTGATTATACTGGGGAATGTCGGCTATTTTATAGTAAGACGGGGTGAGAGGAAACAAGGAATTATAATGAGGAAGAGATGAGTATCTCAACAAGTATATGGGTTTGGATAGCAGCTCTATTAACCCTTATGGTATATTCCTTCCTCTATAAGGATAATCCTTTTTACCGCCTGGCTGAGCACATATTTATGGGCCTTTCACTTGGTTACACATTAACGATACTCTGGTATAACTATATAATTCCCAGGGTATATGAACCATTGTTCTTGCCACCGCATCAATGGAGTCTTATTTTCCCAATTCTTCTCGGTTTGATGACATTTGGAATTTTCTCAAAGAAGTATAACTGGCTTATTAAATATCCTCTTGCCTTCTATGTAGGAGGGTATGCTGGACTTAGAATACCATTATTATTGCAATCATGGATAATAAGACAGGTAGAAGCATCATTCTTGACACCTGATAAATTCACTTCTGTCTACAGTTCAATTAATGCGATTCTTATATTTGTAGGCCTTGTAACCACCTTAATATATTTCTATTTTTCGAAGAAAAGAGAACATGGTTTTGGTGCTGCTGCAAATGTTGGGATTATATTTATTATGGTAGCCTTTGGAGCCGCGTTCGGTTACACTGTTATGGCTCGTATCTCCCTTCTTATTGGAAGGATGCAGTTCCTAATCCAAGAGTGGCTTGGCATAATGTAAATGATTTTCCTTCTAATCCTTTCTTTTTCAATCTCCGCGAAAGATACACCTGATGATGCTGGCGGTTCTATAACTATTAACGCTTATAATATACCTGAAGGGACACAGCGTATTCTGCTATATCGTCTTGCAGGAGGGGATACAATCTATGAAGAAGTGGGCCTTATTTCCATATTTAAAGGAGAATATGATGATGCATCGGTTGTAGACGGTATGGAATATTTGTATAGAGGTAAAGCAATAACAGAGGATAGGGCCTACGTTGCGGAAATAAAAGAATATATATCATCCTCCCCAGAGTGGTTTAATAAATCCAGAACCTCGGTACTACTCCTCCTTATCCTATTCTGGGTAGTCGTCCTTATATATATTCAGTTAGCAAAGAAAAACCCGGAAGGTCTATTTATACGTAGACTCCCTCCTCTTGAAGCGATGGATGAGGCTGTGGGAAGAGCGACAGAGATGGGTAAACCAGTTCTATACGTCCCTGGGATAGAATACATTACCGATGCCGGAACCCTTGCCTCGATTACAATACTCGAAATGGTAGGTAAGAAGGTGGCTGAGTATGATACCCGTATTATCAATCCACACTTCGACCCAATAGTTATGACGATTGCACAGGAGACCCTTAAGACCGCCTTTTCAGAAGCAGGTCGCCCTGATGCCTTCAATAAAGATGATGTCTTCTATCTTACCTCTGAACAATTTGGATTTGCAGCAGGGGTGGATGGAATAATGCATAGAGAAAAGCCAGGTGCTATTTTTCTACAAGGATATTTCTATGCAGAGTCACTGATACTGGCTGAAACCGGATATTCTATAGGCGCAATTCAGATAGCCGGGACCAACGCTACAACTCAATTGCCCTTCTTTGTTGCCGCCTGCGATTATGTTCTCCTGGGTGAAGAGATGTTTGCAGCCTCAGCCTATATTTCCAGGGAGCCAAGACTGTTGGGTTCAATTAAGGGTGCAGATCTGGTGAAGTCAGCTCTACTAATCCTGATTGGTGCAGGTGTCATCTTTGGTACCATTGCTTTCATTGCAGATAATGCAGGTAATCCTACTTATATGGAAATATTCAATAAAATCCTTGAGTTTCTTGCGAGGGCAGCCAGTTGAAGAAAAGAATTCCACTGGTAATCACGTTCATTACAGGTTTTATCATTATTGTATCCTTTTTTATTCCACATAGACCATTCGGGCAACTTGAAACAGAGACACTTATCTGGTATGCCATAATATTTGCTTTCACTTTGATTATAGGTGTAGATTCTCTGGTTCGCCTTCACGTGAGACAAATACGTCGTAGAAAGAAAGGTTGGTGGTATTCTATTGTTTTCTTTGCAGGATTTTTTTATTGTCTTACAATAGGTATAATATCAATTATCCGAACGCCAAATCCATTTCAACCAGGAACAGCTTTCTTTTATGGTTATGAAACGATCCTGATTCCGCTTCAATCAACTATGTTTGCGCTTCTCGCCTTCTTTGTCGCTTCAGCATCTTATCGTGCTTTTAGAGCAAGGAACATTGATGCAACACTATTACTTATCGCTGCAGTTATAGTGATGCTTGGAAGAGTGCCAGCGGGCTATAAGCTCTGGCACAGGCTTCCTGCAATAGCTGACTGGATTTTCGATGTTCTCCAGATTGGGGCGATGCGAGGTATACTGATCGGGGTAGCCTTAGGGGCAGTTGCTATGTCTCTAAGACTTATCCTTGGGATTGAAAGGACTTATTTATCATGATTGGGAATAAAAAGGATTTCTGGGATAGGATTACCTCTATTAAGAGAGAAATTATATTTACCATTATCGGGATAGTGGTCATCGTACCAATTCTTCTCGGGATAAAAGAAAAGGTGCAGATTAGTCCACCAGTGAAGTCAGCATATGAAGCCATTGAATCACTCGATCCCACTGATGTGATTCTAATATCTATAGATTATGATCCCGCATCTATGCCCGAATTACAGCCCATGTTAAAGGCAATCTTAAGCCATGCTTTCAGGAAGGATATCAAGGTAATAATGATGGTCTTCTGGCCACTTGGACTCCCCATTGGAACTGAAGGATTGGGGGAAGTGGCAAATGAATATGGAAAGGTCTATGGAGAAGACTATATAAATCTTGGATATAGACCTGGGGATAGGGCGGTTATGATAGATATGGGTAGGGAGATAAGGCATTTCTTTAGGTCGGATGTGAATGATATCCTTCTTGATACATACCCTATGATGAGAGATATTCACAACTACAATGATATAGCATTAATTGTAGGCCTGGAGGCAGGAAGGTTCGGCGAATTCTGGATTCAGTATGTTGGCTCACGTTATAATCAACGGATAATACTTGGTGTCACCGGTGTAATGGCAGCTGAAACTTACCCTTATCTACAATCCGGTCAAATTGAGGGCCTTATTGGCGGTCTAAAGGGGGCGGCTGAATACGAGACTCTTATTGAGAAGCCCGGCTTTGGATTAACCGGAATGGCTGCACAATCATGGGCGCATATTGCAATTGTAATATTTATAATAATAGGTAACATAGGATACTTTATGACGAGACGAAAGGAGAGAAGGGTTAGAATTAAAGGGAGGAAGGAATAGTGCTCGAGATCTTATCTGTCTGGATTGCCGGGGGGCTCACACTTTGTATTCTTTCCTTCTTGTACGGGGATAACCCCGTCTATAAATTTGCCGAACATCTCTATGTAGGTTTTTCTGCTGCCTACTGGCTGATCTATGTCTGGCACTTTACTATCAAGCAGATGGTCATCAATCCAATTGTTGCACGAGAGCCAGGAGCCTTGATGCTGATTATTCCACTATTCTTTGGTGCACTTATGTTTTCACGCTGGCTCCCTGAAAGAATTTCCTGGATCAGCAGATGGTCAATTGCCTTTGTTGTTGGAATTGGGGCAGGTATAGTAGCAATTGGTCAAGTACAGGGTTTATTACTACCTCAGCTCAGAGCTACAATACTACCCCTGGCTACAGGTAACTGGAAGACGAATACAAACAATCTATTAGTTGTGATAGGGACGACTGCCACCCTGACCTATTTTTATTTCTCAAGAAGGGAAGCCGGCGTGTTGAGTAAATTTTCAAGAGTTGGGATTGCATTTATTATGATTGCCTTGGGTGCTTCTTTTGGATATACAATAATGGCGAGAATTTCACTATTGATTGGAAGGATGATTTTCCTCCTTGGGAATTGGTTCCATATAGTAAAACCCCTTTAGGATTCACCACAAAGACACAAAGTACACAAAGGGAAGTTAGTTAAATAGATGAATAGTCAAATAGTAAAATAGTGAATAAAGAAACTAACTACTCAACTAATCAACAAATCAACCACTCAACTATTCTTCTGACTTCGATACAATGTGGTATTTGATTGATACAGGATTTAAGGGTCCTTATTACAATATGGCTTTTGATGAATCCTTGATGGATGTTATAGAAGATAGAGAAATAGTGTTTCTTCGATTATTTAATTTTAAACCAGTTTCCATATCTATTGGATATCACCAAAAGGTAGAAGATTGGCTTTTAGATTTAGAGAAAAAGGGGATTCTGTGGGTTAGGAGGCGGACTGGTGGAAGAGCGGTTATCCACTGTAATGATTTTACATATTCTTTTATATTCCATCGAGCCAATCCAATCATAGGGGGTAACATAATTGAGTCCTATAAAAAAATAGCACAGGCATTCAAGAAGGCATTTGATATACTTAATATTCAAACATCCATACAACGCGGAAAGAACCGTAACATGAGAAGGCCAAGATCACCTCTATGTTTCTCTGCAACTTCTATTTCAGAATTAGCGTGGAAAGGGAAAAAGATTATCGGGAGTGCACAGTTCAGAAATAAAGGGATAGTTCTTCAGGAAGGAACGATTTTGCTTGATGAGCCAGGTTCAATATTTCCTGAGGTTCCAGGAATGGCAACCCTAAGAGAAGCAAGAGGTAGTGAAGTTACTCTAAAGGAAATAAAGGAATCTGTAGTAAGAGGTTTCAAAGAGGCATTCTCTATTCATTTTGAGAGTTATAAGGAGAATTCCCTAAAGGAAGAATTACTGGAGAAATACTCTTCACCAGAATGGAATCTGGGAACTCACGCCTAATCTCTTTCTTTAAGAAGATCCAAGAGAATCCAAATTACCTGCTTTTATCTTTTAATTTTTAACAAATTGATAGCCCTTGACAAATATAATTGCAGAATTTATACTTGCCCTGACTGTAATTGTGGATGGGAAAAATAAGGTATATTTAGTTTTTTGTTAATAGATAATATTCTAAAGACAAAAAGAAAAGGAGAATAGGATATAGTGGTTAGACCTTCCAAAAAATTAATAATTTTGGGGCTTGATGGTGCCACTTTTGATGTCATAAATCCCATGCTAAAAGATGGTGAGTTACCTACCTTTAGAAAATTAATGGGAGAGGGTAGTTATGGTAAACTAAAGTCTACAAAGATTCCAATATCTCCAAGTGCCTGGTCTTCCTTCCTGACGGGCCTAAATCCGGAAAATCATGGAATTTTTGATTTTGTAAAGAGAAAAGCGGGTACTTATGAGCATATCCCTGTCAATTCTACTCATAGAAGAGGAATACCGATCTGGCAAATCCTTGGAGAATATGATCTAAAATGTGGTGTGTTTAATATTCCATGCACATATCCTCCGGAAGAACCTAAAGGATTCATAATATCTGGGTTTCCTGTTCCTCCAGGCAAGGAATATATAAGGCCAGAGGCTCTTGCCAGTGAACTCAAGCGGGAGCTTGGCTCCGTAAACCTACAGCCAGAGTATTTTTACTCAGAGGGAAATGAAAAAGAATTCGCTGATGACCAACACAGGTGTTGGGATGAGACGGAGATAGTTTTTAAATATCTCTGGAAGGGAAAAGCGTGGGATGTGTTGATAGCAGTCTTTAAACCCACAGATGAAATTATGCACGGACTCTGGAAGAGTATAGACCCAACTCATCCCTCATACAACGAAGAGATAGGTAGTTATAGAGATAGGGTGCTCGATCTCTATAGAAAGGCTGATTCTCTAATTGCTGAGATAATAGAGAATAAAGGAGAAGACACAGATCTTATTATAATGTCAGACCATGGTTTTGGTCCTGTCCACAGTACACTTTATATGAACAACTGGCTTATTGAACATGGATATATGAATTATAAAGAGAATTTTGGTGTAAGGTTCAGAAGGTTCCTTCATGAAACCGGTCTTAATCTTGAAAATGCATTCAAAATTGGAAAGAGATTAGGGCTGAGCGCAATTGGAAAGAAAATTGCATATTCATCCGATGGTGTTTCAATATTTAAAAAATTGATGAATCTATTTTTTCTTTCTTATAAAGACGTTGATTGGAAAAGAACCAGGGCTTATTCAACCGGTAATTTTGGACAGATATACATAAATAAGAAGGGACGTGAACCCGAAGGAATAGTTAATGAGGATGAGTATGAAGCCCTTGTCGTCGAGTTAATAGAAAAACTAAAAAAGTTCAGAGATCCGAGGAATGGAAAGATAATTTTTAAGTGGGTTTTGAAACGAGACGAAGAGTTTAAGGGTAAGTTTATAGAAGAAGCACCTGATATAGTATTCTTTGATAAGAATTTTGAATATACAACTAATAGGCTGTTTGAGTTCGGGTCGAATAAGCTTGTTGGCCACCATGTTATAGACAGAAGTGGAGACCACAAACCTTATGGGATATTTTTTGCCTATGGAGATAAGTTTTGGGGTGGTAAAGAGATAGAAAATGCCAGGATAGTGGATATACTACCAACTGTTCTTTATTCGCTTGGAATTCCTATACCTGATGATATTGATGGAGTAATATTAGATGTCATATTCAAAGAAGATTTCAAGGAAGCCAATAAACCCAAGTATAAACATTATATTGAGAAAGAAAAAGTAATTGAAGATACGGGCAGAGAAGAAGAGGAGGAAATCAGGAGGCGGCTTAAAGGCTTGGGATATGCCTGAATCAAAATCCATTAAATACAATCTTCTCGCCTTAGTCTTTTTAACTCTTTGTTTTTTATTTTTTTATTGGAAGATTATTACACATCAGGGTTTTTTTTGGTTTGATTATTTACTGGGTGAATATCCCAGAAGAGCATATTTAGCACAGTATTTAAGGAAGTTTACTATTCCCTTATGGAATCCATACTCACTTGGTGGTCATCCCTGGGCTGCATTCTTTTTTGCATCAGGTTCATATTTTCATCCATTTACTGCCATCTTATCACTTTTTGTAAAAGGTGGACACCTTAGCTCCTACACTCTTGAAATCCTCCTGATTATCCAGATTTGGATTTCAGCAGTAGCAACTTATTTCCTTTTAAGAGAATTTAAGTTGACACGCTTGAGTTCAATCTTTGGAGCAATTCTCTTTTCCTTTAGTTATCCAATTATCACTCGAATTCAGCATACAGGCCATCTCTGTGGAATTATCTGGATTCCTCTAATCTTCTACCTCCTTATGCTAACCTTGAGGAAGAGAAGCTTATTCCTTGCTTCCTTATGCGGTTTATCCATCGGAATATCAATAATGGGGGCTCATCCACAGAGTTACCTATTCCTAATATTAGTAACGGGAGCCTTTCTGCTTTATTCTTTTGTAGTAAAAAAGGATTTAAGGAAAGAGATTTTCATTTTCTCTATTGTAATAGGTATATGCGCTTTCCTTATTTCTGCACACCGACTCTTGCCTGAAATAGAGTATTCTCTTTTAAGCAGACGATTGTCCCAGACTGCCTCTGGATACGTTCCGATTAAATTCATAAGTAATCTTTTCGTTCCCTGGTTATTTGGTAAAGGTATGGCGGCATATGATTATTGGGGAGGATACCAGGGCTTCTGGATGTTTGTAGAATATGGAGCTTATATCGGGATAATACCTCTTGTGTTTATAGCCTTCTCAAGGGGACTTCTAAAGGAGCAAAAGGTAAGATTCTTTTGGTATCTTTTGTTTTTTTCCATCCTCTTCGTTTACGGCAAAAACAATATTCTACATAAACCTATAAATGTCTTCCTGCCCGGTCTTCGTTTCTACAGCAGATTCCTTCCTTATTTTTCGCTCTCTTCCGCTATTCTGGCGTCATTTTCACTGGATAAATTTGCCACCCTAACGATTGGAAAACGGTCAAGATTGGAGAAAACTATTATAGGGTTATTAATAGCTGTAATAATCGGTTTCGTAATCTTTGGAATATGGAAGTCAACACTTAATTTTGCAGATGGTCGATTAGCTTATAAATATTCTATTATTTCTAAAGGATGGTTGTTATTTCTGTCATTCCTATTTATCTCAGCTATTCTCCTCCTTGCACGGACTAAAGGATGGTTAAATGGCCTCCAGTTTCAACTGGCAGTGATTGGGATTCTTGTGATAGATCTGTTTTCCCTTGGTATGTATTTTAACGTGGGAAGAACAGACCCTGATCGCTACTATCAACCAAATAGTTTAACTATTTTTCTAAAAGATGAAGGGAAAAATGAATTGTTCCGTGTCGCAAGTGGGAGGTTTGGATATTTATATGCTAACTCCAGATGCCTCATGTATAAAATACAAAGTACAGAGGGCAAACTGGAAAATTCTCTTGGTCGGTTCAATCTACTCAAAAAGGGACTGCGTAAAGTGAACAAGGAGAGATACTTTGACCTCTACAACGTCAAGTATGAAATAAGGGATACCGTTATTTCAAAGATGAGAACCCTATATCCTAAAGAAAGAAATACCTACTTACCACGGGCATATATAGTCCACAAAGCAAAGAAATTACCTGAAGCCAATATAATCTCCTATATGGCATCTGTGGATTTTGACCCACAGAAAAAAGTCGTGTTTGAAAAATCTGAAAAGATAAGATTACTGAAGGGTAATACAAGCGAAGAAGACAGAGTGGTTATAACCAAATACAACGCAGAGTCCATTGAACTTTCGGTTCGGACGGGAGATGATGGATATTTAATACTTTCAGAACACTATTATCCCGGATGGAAGGCATATGTAGATGGAGAGAGGGTTCCAATATTCAGGGCAAATTATCTCTTTAGAGCAATATGCATTCCTTCCGGTGAACATGAAGTAAAATTCAAATTTAGTCCAAAGACATTCCGGTTGGGTGTAATCCTCTCTGTCCTGGGGCTTTTATCTATTATTGTAGCAGGAATTGTTAGCCGCCTAAGCACACATTCAAGAGTAAAAAAAATAAAAAAGCATATAGAACTTTAAAAGATGAAAAGAAGAGTCCAGGCATTAATAGGGATTCTACTGAGTTTTTTATTCTTATGGCTCGCTCTCAGAAAGGTCAATTTTGTTGAAGTTGGACAGGCTCTCCGCAACGCTAACTATAGTTTATTTGCCCTGGCCTTCATACTGAGTGGCGCTGGATTCCTCATCCGTGCATATCGTTGGAAAATATTACTTTCCCCTGTAAAAGATGTGAGATTTGGTAACGCATTTTCAGCAATCACTATCGGATTTATGGCAAACGGTATCTTACCTATGCGGCTTGGAGAAATTGTAAGAGCCTTTGTTGTTGGGTATAACGAAAATATATCAAAAAGTGCTGCCCTTGCAACTGTAGTTCTGGAGAGGGTACTTGATCTCTTTACGCTGTTATTCTTTTTCTCGGTCTTCCTTATTATCATACCTTTCCCAGCGACCATCAAAAAAATCTCTATCGTTTTATTTCTAATAGGTATATTGGGGATCGGATCTTTGTTACTTCTTTTATTAAAGCCTACTTTTATAATGAGACTTTTTAATTTTCTGCCAGAGAAGGCAAGCCGAAAATTTCGAGCAACCTTTTTATCCTTTATTGAAGGCCTTAAAATCATTAAGAACTGGAAATCATTAGTTGTTGTTATTCTTTTATCCTTTTGTGTATGGACGTATATAGCTTTTATTAACTTTATAGTTTTACACGTTGTTCATATAGAACTTCCCTTATATGCTGCTTTCATAGTTATGATAACAGTGAGCCTTGGCATTTCAATTCCATCGGCGCCAGGATTTGTTGGCACATTTCACTATTTTGCAATTCTTGGACTGAGTGTCTTTAGTATCCCAAAGAATACTGCTCTAAGTTTTGCAATATTATCACATGTCGTAGGGTTTCTACCTGTGATTCTCATTGGATTTGCTTGCCTTCAGAGAATAGGATTATCACTACGGAAGGTAATTAGATCTTAATCTATCGATATCTAATCCTTGTGAATGAAGGGAAATATTGCTTTAGAACTTGCTATACGAAAAAGGTTTTATCCGGATACGATCTTTACTCCGGAGGAACTGCCGATTATTGAAGCACCGCTTTCTATCAAATAGATTGCCCCTTCCTTATCTTTGATCCCACCGGCAGCCTTTATTGGAAGGCCGCAGGCCATTTTTATTATCTCAATTTGATGAGGAGTAACCGGTCCTTTTGTCCCGGTTCCTGTTTTTATAAAATCAGCACCTGATTTCTCAACCAGTAGTGCAGCCCTTTTAATTTCATCGTCCGAGAGGAGTGGAGCCTCTATTATAACCTTAAGTGCACCATCAGGGTGGATGGTTTCTACTATCTCCTTCAGGTCTTTTAGAACTTCATCATCTCTTCCACTTATAAATTTTCCCAAGCACATAACGATATCAACTTCTCTGGCACCGCTATCTATTGCCATGTTTGCTTCTCGTTTTCGGATTTCTGTCCATGAGGAGCCAAGGGGGAAATCACAAACAGAGACCGTTTTTATTCCCGTCCCTTTTAGTAAATCATAAACGAGTGGAACCCATACAGGATTTACACAAACTCCTCTAAACTTATATTCCAATGCTTCCTCACATACCCTTTTCACATCTTTTAAAGTGGCGTTAGGCTTTAGGATTGTATGGTCTATTAGAGAATTGAGTGCTTTCATAACCGTCCTTTTATTAATTCTGCTGCCTTTTTCCCTGATAGAAGCATTCCTCCAAATATGGGACCCATTCTCGGTGACCCATAAACTGCACTTGCTGCCATGCCTGTAACATAGAGGTTAGGGAATACTTCCCTTGTATTGGAAAGGATGCTTTTCTCTCCCATTTCTGCCCACATAGGCCCTTCTCCCTCGACCCCACCAGATGGAGTATTTAATTTTATACCCTTTCTCTTTAAAAGGGTTTTAACGACATCCGTATCATGGCCGGTTGCATCAATTACAAACTGTGCACGGACACTAATTGGGTCAACGGGGAGTGCTGCCATTTCGATTGGTGTCCGATTAATAACTACTCCGCATATACGGTTATCCTTAACCATCACATCCTCTACTGTAGTGAGATTGATGATACTAACGCCAGCGTCAATTGCACCTACTGCCAGTTTTGCCGTGCTCTCTAAAGAATTCGCTGTGTAATACCCTTCCGCACCAAAAGGCTCATACGATATACCGAACTCTTTAATAATCCCCAGGCCTTCTTCCTGGATGACAATGACTGGAAGTCCAATGCCACCACCAGGCATTCCACCGCCGATTTTCAAAGCTCTCTCGAATACTGTCACATCAATGCCCTCTTTTGCGAGATAATAGGAAGCTGAAAGTCCTGAAGGACCTGCCCCAGCTATTACGACCTTAGAATCTGTAGCATCCAGAAGCTCTTTAAGGCCTCTTTTGAGTATTGCTTTTGATATAGTGATATCGTCTATCACTTAGAGCCTCCCTTTACTATACCCCTTTTTGATTTATTTATGAAAAAGATTATTTTCTCTATATCTTTATTCCCGTTGAATTCTTCTTCCAACCTCTGGATTGCCTGCTTTGTGTTCAAGTTTGACCGAAAGAGTATACGGAATGCTTGCTTGATGGCCTCGATTTGCTCACTCGAGAATCCGTTTCTTCTGAGGCCAATAAAGTTAGGGGATACTACACGAAGAGGGGACCCAGCAGCAAGTGCATAGGGAATAAGGTCCTTTGTTATTCTAAACCCTCCTCCTATTATTGAATATGCTCCGATTTTTACCCATTGATGGACTGGGACGAAAGCTGATATATAGACATAGTCTTGGACTTCGACATACCCCCCGAGTGTTGCTCCATTAACCAGCAGAATTTGATTTCCCAACCTGCAATTATGTGCTACATGACAGTAAGCCATAATATAATTCTGATCGCCTATTACGGTCTCTTTGTCTTTACCCACCGCTATGTGAATAGTTGTGAATTCACGAATTATATTAGAGTTACCTATTACAATCTTTCCTCTGTCCCCTGCATAACTCTTATCCTGGGGTGTATCACCAATAACTGCATAGGCATGGATCTCATTATTTTTACCAATTTCAACACCACTTTTTATGATGACGCCAGGACCAATAGTAGTTCCACTACCAATCTTTACATCTTCCTCTATAACACAACCATGACCCAGTTTGACATCTTCTCCTATATCAGCATCAGGGTGTACATATTCCATTCAGGCACCCTTTCTATCAGTTACAGCCGCGGTGAACTCCCCCTCTGCTACAATTTTTTCTCCCACAAAAGATTTACCCTTTAGTTTGCAAAAATTGAAGCGAAAACTCACCAGTTTAACCTCATGTCGAAGAACATCACCCGGTCTCACCGGATGCTTGAATTTAGCTTTATTTATAGAGGTAAAGTAGACCACTTTCTTCTTTGGGTTACCCATTTTTTTAAGCAGGAGAAAACCGCCTGTTTGAACCATTGATTCTATGATAAGGACACCAGGCATTATAGGATCGCCAGGGAAATGTCCCTGGAAGAATGGTTCATTATACGTAACATTTTTTATTCCGATAACCATGTCATCTTCTACCTGTTCTACACTATCGAGAAGTAGGAATGGATAGCGATGTGGCATTACGTCTATTATTTTTTCTATATCAAATTTCAAGGTTCACTCCTTTTTATCCTTTTTAACAATTCAATATGTAATCGATGGCCACCTCGAGAAATAAAATAGGAACCGATAAAGATAGGTCTAAACAGATAAAAGTCGCCAAAGAAGTCTAATACTTTATGCCTCACAGCTTCATCCCTGAAGCGCGGCTCATTTAAAGTGCCTTTTTCATCATAGATTAATGTATTGTTAGAGGAAGCTCCCAGGGCCAATCCTTTTGATTGAAGTTCCTTTTTCCATGAAAGCAAACCGTAGGTCCTTGCTCTTGCTATCTCCATCTTGAAATCAGAATTTCCGTTATAACGATATTCCTGATGAGAAAGTAAAGGATGGTCGTAAGAGATGATATAACAAACTTCAAGCGTGTCTGAAGGTCTTGCTTGGGCAAAACAGCCACTTTTTTCCACTGAATAGCTATTCTGAAGATGTCTCTCGCTCTTTTCTTTAGAAAGGGTTAAAAAACCAGCAGCTTCCATTGCTTTTATGAAAGGAAATGCACTACCATCAAGGGCAGGAATTTCTTTACCTTTTACCTCTATTGTGAGATGGTCGATCCCGCAACTGAAGAGGGCAGCAAGTAGATGCTCAACAGTATATACTGTTTCACCGCTGCATGATAAGGCAATCACCCGGTTTGTTTCGAGAACCGAACCTACGGTTGCAGGTATCAGGGTTCCCTCTTTTATAAATCTTATTCCTCCATCCTCTTCCGGGTGACAGTAAATTGTGGAAATCTCTCCTGTATGGACTCCAACTCCTGAAATTCGAACGCTATCTTTTAAAGTCTTCTCTTTCATTTTGTAAACGCTCTTATCTTTTCTTTTATATCATCCGTTCCTGTTCCAATTGATTGTAAGAGTTTTTCTTTGTTACCATATGTTATAAATCTATCTGGAACACCCATCCTTAACACATCTTTCTTCAGTCCATTGTTAGCGAGTAACTCCAAGACAGCACTCCCAAATCCACCTGCAAGTGCATTGTCCTCGACGGTTATTATCTTATCTTTTTCTTTTGAAAGATTCAGTATTAATTCCTCATCAAGGGGTTTAACGAATCTTGCGTCCACCACAGTAGGGTCAATATCATCAAATTCTTCCGCTATTCTAAGAATCTTATAGACAATTGGGCCTATGGTTAGAATAAGTGGCTCACCCCCTTTCCGTAGAATTTCCCCTTTACCTACGGATATAGGAGTAATCTTCCGAGGGAATGGGATTCCCTCGATTGTAGCTCTTGGGTATCTCATTGCAATAGGTCCATCCTTATAAAGAACTGCTGTTTTAAACATTCTCTTTAGTTCAACTTCATCCCTTGGAGCCATTACTACTATATTAGGTATCATTCTAAGGTAACTGAGATCAAATGCTCCGTGGTGGGTTGCTCCATCCCCACTAACGAGTCCGCCTCTATCAAGACAGAAAATTACCGGCAACCTCTGCAGGGCTATGTCATGTATTACTTGATCAAAAGCCCTCTGGAGGAAGGTGGAATATATTGCGCAGACCGGACGCATTCCACCTGCTGCGAGACCTCCTGCAAAGGTTACGGCGTGCTGTTCGGCTATCCCGACATCGAAAAAGCGATTAGGGAATTCTTTACTGAAAGCTGTAAGCCCTGTGCCTTTTGTCATAGCGGCGGTGATAGCTATGATATCTTTATTCTTCCTTGCTTCTTCAACGATGGCTTCACCAAAGATACTGGAGTAACTCTTTGCCCCCTCTTTAATAGGTTCACCATTTTCTCTATCAAAGGGTCCGATTCCGTGAAACAGAGTTGGCTTTTCTTCAGCTGGCTTATACCCTCTTCCCTTCTCTGTTATAACATGAAGGATTTTTGCGCCTTTTATTTTCTTTATCCTTGTGAGAAGCGTTATCAACTCCAGTATATTATGTCCATCTATCGGTCCATAATAGGAAAGGCCTAACTCTTCAAAAAGGATATTTGGAACAATTAGATTCTTTAGTCCTTCACTTAATTTCTTCGCAGCACTTTTTGTTTTTTTGCTGAGTGCTCGTGGAAGTTTTCCTAAAAGATCCCATGTATCTTCCATAACCTTGTTATAGATCTCAGCTGATTGTAGACGTGTGAGATATTCCCGCATCCCCCCGACATTCTCGGCAATTGACATCTTGTTGTCATTCAGTATCACCATGATATTGTTGTTATGATAGCCTATCTGATTCAAACCTTCCATCGCCATTCCTCCAGATAGAGCCCCATCGCCAATAACAGCAACCACCTCATATTCACTTCCCCTTTTATCCCTTGCCATTGCAAATCCAAGAGCTGCCGAGAGAGATGTGCTTGCATGGCCTGCACCAAAAGCGTCATAGATAGATTCGTCGCGCTTAAGAAATCCGCTTATCCCCCCGAATTGGCGGAGGGTCTCGAAACCTTCGTTTCTTCCAGTTAATAGCTTATATCCATATGCTTGATGCGAAACATCCCATATAATCTTATCCTTAGGGGGATTGAATACCTTAAGAAGGGCAATGGTAAGTTCAACCACTCCTAAATTGGGTGCAACGTGCCCTCCATTTTTTGAAGCTATATCAAGTATCCTTCTTCTCATTTCGGAAGCCAATTCGTATAGTTCTTCAAATTTAAGCTCTTTCAGGTCTTCCGGGGACTTTATTTTTCCCAGTATCATTTTATCCTCCAAAAGCGAAGGCAAAGACGAATCCAAGTATGGAACCCATTATAACCTCAAGAGGCGTATGCCCAACAGGAACGCTTAATTCTTGAGTAGGTATATTTTCTTTATCGGGCATCCTATCAATTATCTCGTTTATAATCATAGCGTGCCTTCCAGTGATCATCCTCACGCCTGTTGCTTCAATCATTATGAATGCAGAAACAAATAACGATATTATAAAAAAAGGAGAATCTATTCCTTTATAGATACCCATCAGAGTAGTTAGATTGATGGCAACTGTAGAATGAGTGCTTGGCATGCCTCCCATTTCTATCAACCGTCGGAAGTTTATTTTTCTTTCCGTCACATAGTAATTTGCGAACTTTATAACCTGGGTAGTTAGTCCACTTAGATAAGGAAGTAGCAAAAGGCTCCAATTTCGCCATACCATCTTACTTCGTCCTTTCCAGGAGTAAAAGAATTATTTCCTTAAGGATTTCTTCCCTGCCATCAATCGATGCAAGGTGCTTTAAGGAGAATTCACTATATCTCCTGGCTATTTTTTTTGAACGTTTCAGACCGTACAGCGCGGGATATGTTAATTTGTCTTCATCAGAATTTACTCCTTTTCCCACTTCCTCTCTTTTCCCTTCCACATCAAGTATGTCATCCATTATCTGAAAAGTCATTCCCAAGAACAATCCACCCTTTCTAAGAGAAATGAGTTTTTCTTGTTCTGCACCTGCAAGGATTCCTCCAATCTCACAGGCTGCAGAGAAGAAAATGGCAGTCTTGTGGGAATGAATATATCTAAGGAGTTTTGGATTTTTAATCTTTACGCTTGATTCAACATCCTTAACCTGACCTCCGATGATACCTTGGTTACCAACTGCGAAGGTTAATAACTTCAGGACTTTTTCTTTTTCCCCGGGACTTATGCTTGATTCTGCTATAGTGTAGAAGGCGTAGGAAAAGAGAGCGTCTCCAGCAAGGATAGCAATATCTTCACCAAATTTCTTATGCGAGCTGGGAAGGCCTCTTCTGTAATCATCATTGTCAATAGCGGGAAGATCATCATGAATAAGGGAGTATGAATGGATGAATTCAAGGGCACAGGCTATAGGAAAAACCTTATCTAAATTTCTTCCTCCACAGAGCCGGTAAGTTGTGATTAAAAGGATGGGTCTTATCCGCTTGCCTCCTGCAAGGACTGTATAACGCATAGCTCTGCTCAAGCTTTTTGGATAGGTGTCTTCTGACGGAAGAAAATATTCTAATTTTTCATCAATCTTTTTCTTCCACTCCGCCAGATAGTTCTGTATATTCATCTGTTTTTAACCTTCCTTCACTATTCTTAATCAATTTCTGTATTTTAATTTCAGCGTTAGAGAGGTATTTTTTCAAGGTAGCGAGAAGATTCATTCCCTCTTCAAAGAGCTTCAGTGACCTCTCCAAGGGTAACTCCCCTTTTTCCAGTTTGTCTACTATTTCCATAAGGTGCTTAAGTGATTTTTCGAATTCCATAAAAACAACCTATTCAAATACAGGCAAAGTGTCAAGGGGGGTAAATTTGATATAATCAAGACTTGCGACTCATCAATATAACTCCGAACTAAATCCTAATCCCCAAATCCCAAGTTAGGACGCAGATGAAGGCAGATAAATTAGGTCTTAGGTTTTCGGTCTTAGGTCTTTGTTTGAAACCTTATTTACCCATAAACTCATCTACCCATCTACAATCGGTCCTCCGTCTCTGGTCCATATCGAACGCAATCAACGCACCAACATAATTTAACTCTACCTCAGTGCCAGGCACGAATGCCTAATATCAAGGAACTAATCCCTATTGACATCGGACCTTGGACTTCGGACGTCGGACTTTTTTATATCAACGCAATAACGCTATAAACGCAACAAACCCTATAAACTCTGATTCAAACTATTGACTCACGACTGGCGACTCAAGACTTCTTAGCAAACCCCTAAATCCTACCTTAGAAGAACCATCTTCCTCGATTGAACCTTATTCCCTGATTCAAGTCTGCAGAAATAGATACCCGTAGGAACTTCATCACCCCGAAAACTTGACCCATTCCAGGTTAATTGGTGAACGCCAGTTCCTACCTTACCGTTAACTAATGTGCAGACCTCCCTTCCTGTAATGTCATATATCCCTATCTTTACTTCCTGGGTCTTATCCACTGAATATCGTATGGTTGTAGATTTAGAAAAAGGATTTGGGATATTGGGTAGCAGTCTTATACTTTCAGTAAATGTCTCTATCTCATCAACAGCAGCGAAATTCCATTCCACAACCTTTGCTGCAATATCATAACCTTTCTGCCATCTTGGGTCCTGCCAGGTGAAGATGATATTGGTTCCATCTGTTGCAACATCAGGATAAAACTGGTTTGGATTCAACCCCTCAATCTCATTATTCACCTGATAGTTTGAATTATCAGGAGTGTAGTCAGGGTTGTACCTCTGAGCAAAGATATTTGCAGGGTTACTACCCTGATGACAATACCAGGTTACTACAAATCCACCTGTCGGGGATGCACTTACTGAGGAATAATATCCCGTTGTATCACTCACCTTGAAATTCACTCCAACAGGGGCACCAAGCGAATCAATAACCTGAGCGTAGATACCACTAGGAGAACGATAATCAGTCCATGCAACAATGAAATTGCCATCAGAAAGCACTGCTGCGTCGGGATCATATTGACCATATGTCCCTGCATCACTATCTATTCTGAAATTTGTGCTAAATGGACTACCGTTCACATCATATAACTGTCCATAGATGTCATAATCTCCATTCCTATAATCAACCCATGTGATTAGAAATCTACCCGAAGGAGATACGGCAACCACTGGCTTGTCCTGAGATGTAGTCCCTACATCATCATTTACCCTGAAATTTACTCCTATTGTGTCACCCAATGAATCGAATCTCTGCACATAGATATTTGCATCTTCATCCCTGTAATCATACCAACTTATTATAAAGTTGCCTATCGCATCCATATCAATGGAAGGGTAATAACGATAATTATAACTGGTGTCGTTTACCGTTCTCTGTGGACCAGTTGAATCACCTGCCGGGGTAAACATCTGATAGTATATATCCTGGCTGTATTGATAGGTGATGACAAAACTGCCATCACCTGCTACGGAAACATCCGGGGCATTCCCGTAATATATCCGGGAATTCACACTGATTGGAGCACCATCAGGTGTAAGTCTCTGGAAATATATTCCTGTGGGGATACGGTAGTCCTCCCAGGTCACAACAACATTGCCAGCTGCGTTCATATCAATTGCTGGATATTGTTGATTTTCTGTTCCATCAGCATCATTCACCCTCATCTCATTACCAACAGGTGTTCCATCATTGTTAAATCTCCTCTTATAGATTGATGTTGCATTCCTGTTATCCTCCCAGGTTACAGCAAAATTACTCTCGTTCATTGAAACACTAGGATCATATTGACCCTCTGTTCCTGGACACTGGTCTATCCGGAAGTTACTCCCTTGAGGATTACCTCCATTATCATAAATCTGCCCATAAATATTGAGACCATCCCTGTCATCTTCCCATGCAACAACAAAATTACCTGCTAAATCCATCCCGCAGGATGGGTAATATTGATTCCAGGAACTTCCGTCATCGTTTATCAGGAAATTTCCACCAAGTCCGGCTGTATCCCCGGTCGGATCGAATCTCTGCCCATAGATATCGTAATTGCCATTCCTGCTATCCTCCCAGACTACAACAAGATTACCTGCACTGTCCATCGCACAGGATGGGTTGTATTGATATAATGAAGTGCCATCATCGTTTATCAGGAAATTAGAACCAACCTTATTTCCGGATGCATCAAACAACTGCCCGTAGATATCATAATCACTCCCACTCCTGTTATCTTCCCATACAACAACAAAATTGCCTCTCATATCCATTGCTATCCTGGGGTCATTTTGATTATTACTTGTCCCGTCGTCATTTACGAGAATCCTTGGGACTAAAGAATCACCATCAAGATTGAACCTCTTTAGGAATATCTCCTGGCCAGAACCAGATACAGTATATCTCCAGACAACAAAGAACCCTGAATCACTCACCACCACATCAGGGTAATACATACTTCCACTTTGCAGATAGAAAGTGGAGCTGGATTGAGTTCCGTTGGATAATAGCCACTGAGCATAACCATATTGATAAACAACTAAAAGACTGTCGTGGTAGGATGAAACTGCAGGGTTATATTCATCCAAATTTCCAGGTCTAGTGCTCACCTTGAAGTTCGTTCCAAATAGTGCACCAGCATTATCATAGGACTGACCGTAGATATTATTTGAACCATTCCT
>CAYZBF010000030.1:0-1932 GCA_964476585.1 uncultured bacterium
TAGCTGGAGGTGGTTCTTCGGTCTTTGCTGTATGTAATAAGGGAAATCAGGATGGAATTGCCAGTCTTTTAGAAATAGAGTTAAAAAGGAGAGGTTATACTCCTCGCATTATAAAGACCGAGACCAGCAACGAAGGCATAAGAGAGATTCCATGATGTTGTTAAAAAATTCTTTTGAAAAGGAGGGCGGATGGAAAGGATATTAGTAACTGGTGCTGTTGGTCAAATCGGTTCAGAATTAGTTGAAGCGTTACGAGATAAATATGGTAACGAAAATGTGGTTGCAACAGGACACAGGACTAAACCCACAAAGGAAATGAAGGAAGCCGGTCCTTTTGAATTCATTAATGTTGTTGAAAAAGAATCAATTGAAGGAGTCATTAAAAGATATAATATTGATACAATTTATCATCTGGCTGCAATCCTTTCTGCAGTTGGAGAAGAAAACCCCCAACTTGCCTTTCGAGTTAATATAATAGGGTTCTACAATGTGTTGGAATTAGGCCGTGAGTATAAACTCGAGCGGATTATGTTTCCAAGTTCAATTGCCGTCTTTGGCCCAGAAACACCCAAGGAGAATACTCCCAACGAGACAATTCTAAAACCCACGACTATGTACGGTATATCAAAGGTAGCCGGTGAATTGCTTGGAAATTATTACTACGAACGCTATGGTTTAGATGTAAGAGGTGTTCGATATCCAGGTATAATAAGTAGTAAGACACTCCCCAGTGGAGGAACAACTGATTATGCAGTTGAGATATTTTATGAGGCAATAAAAAATAAGAGCTATGTCTGCTATTTGGGAAAAGATACTATGCTTCCAATGATGTATATGCCTGATGCTATCAGAGGTATTATCGAACTTGCCGAGGTTGATATCAACCAACTAAAACACCATGCAGATTATAACCTTGCCGCGATGAGTTTTACCCCAGAAGAACTTGTCCGTGAGATTCAAAGAATAATACCGGAATTTACATGTGAATATAAGCCGGATTTCAGGCAAAGAATCGCCGATTCATGGCCGGATTCCATAGACGATTCTGCTGCACGAGAAGAGTGGGGCTGGAAAGTGGAATACGATCTCAGAACAATGACTCTGGACATGATAGAGAAATTGAAAGAGAGGTTTGGAACCTCGAACCCTTGAACATTTATATTTTATACCCTATCTTTCTGAGGAACTCTTTTCGTTCTTTTATATCTTCCTCTCCTTCAACTCCTAAAGGAATTTTGCCATCAAGAACGCCTATTATCCCGCGCTGGTGGCCTTCCTCAAGGACTATTACAGTCAGAGGATTTGAGGTTGCTGCAAAGATAGTTAAGACCTCGTCAATTGATTTGAGGGACTTCATCACATTGATCGGGAAGGCATTCCCCAGTAGTAGAAAGAATGAATGTCCAGCGCCGACCTCTCTAGCGTTTTTGATTGCCAGTTCCTTTAGATTATCATCCGTACCAGCTTGGCGTATAAGGCGCTTGCCTGATGATTCACAGAATGCAAATCCAAATTTAATGCCCGGATAAGAGGTAACGAGACCCTCATATACATCTTCTACCGTTTTTATAAAATGAGCCTGCCCTACAATAATGTTAACCTCATTGGGCTTTTCTATCTCTATCAATTTTATCTCCATATTACCTCCTGAATAACATCGGAGTAAAGTTTCTTTGCTCCTAAAGTTTTACTATTTTCCCTGTAAATCGCCAGATGTCCCCCGGATGAGCTCCCTTAGTGCTGGAGCTAGGCCTACCTGGAAAGGAAAGGGGAGTTAATCCAGTCAGTAGATTGATTAATATCCACATAAATATTCACCTCCCAAAGACTGCGTGCAGTTTTTACACCTCTGCACTTGCTTCAGAAGACGATTCCGGTTGGAGCAATGAGACCTTTTAAACCTTTTCCCGAGAGATTTTTAAAATTTATCTT
>CAYZBF010000030.1:2032-20739 GCA_964476585.1 uncultured bacterium
TTGGAGCAATGAGACCTTTTAAACCTTTTCCCGAGAGATTTTTAAAATTTATCTTCAACAGGAATCCCCTTCTCCTCAAATAAGTATCGTTTGATCTTCTTTGTTGTAGTCTTTGGGAATTCTTCTTCTCTTATCTCAAAGGAAACAATACGTTTGTAAGAAGCAAGCTGTTTATTTACTTCGTTGACTTGTCCTTTTAGAATTTCGTTGATAATTGATTCATCCTTACCTTTCTCTGCAAGATATTTATCCAGTTTCTCCCAGTTGGGATAGATTATAGCAGTGAGTTCGGCCTTGTTTTTCTCCTTGTTGAAGCGTTCGATTACAAGGACTTCCTCAATATACTTACTCCTGCCAAGTATTTGTTCTATTTCTTCAGGGTAAATGTTCTTTCCGCCTTCAGTTACTATAATGCTTTTTTTCCTCCCTGTTATATAAATATATCCATCTTCATCCATATATCCCATATCACCTGTGTGCAAGTAGTCATCGCGAAGAGTCTGTGTTGTTGCCAAAGAATTCTTATAATAACCCTTCATCACATTGTTTCCTTTCACAAGAATCTCACCCACCCCTTCAATGTCTGGTTCGTAGATTTTGATTTCTACGCCTGGAATAGGTATACCGATTGAGCCAGGTTTTGATTGAAAAGCAGGATTTATTGTGACAATAGGGGAAGCCTCGGTTAAGCCGTAACCCTGAATTGCATTTAAACCTAATGCCTTAAGACCCAGTTCCACCTCCGGGTCAAGAGCAGCAGCTCCAGCTATTATGATACGTAGAGAATCCATTCCAGCCTGCTCCAGGACTTTGTTGGTCAGGAAATTTCTGGAAGCTCGCCCCTTAATCCGTCTCATTGAATTACCCATCCCAAGACCCATATTCACTATACCTTTCTTTAAAATGTTCTGCTCTGAGATTCCTTTTCTTATGCCTTGATGCAACTTTTCAAAGAGAAGGGGGACCCCTAAGAGAAGTGTTGTTCTGGAATCCTTTAGATCCTCTAACAATTCCTTTGATTTGAGACTCCTGGCATAGACCACCATTCCGCCAAGCATTATAGGCTCCAGGAATCCTCCGGTAAATTCAAATGTATGATGTATAGGGAGAACCGACAAGAATATTTCGTCTTCAATAAGATGTATGAGTTTCTCCGATTGGATTGTATCGAATATAAAGTTATAATGTGTGAGTTCCACTCCCTTTGATACGCCAGTTGTCCCAGAGGTGAATATTATGGAAGCGGTATGGTCTGCTTCCACTTCCACCTCCTTCTCTCCTTTTTCTTCTAATAACTTTTTCCCTTTTTCAATTACATCTTTCAACAATGTCTCCCCAGAATTATCAAGGGTTATTATGAGTTTTATATTAAGTTTTGAGGCAAGCTCTTTTATTGTTGTTAGAAATCGCTCTTCCGTGAATATTGCTTCGGTTTCAGAAAATTGAAGTATATGTGTAATCTCCTTTTCCTTCAACTCTGGGTCTATTGGAACAGCAATGCAACCACCATAGGTTATCCCAAAATAGGAAACGCCCCATTCCATTCTATTCTTGGATAGAATGGCAATCCTTGTAGGTTTTTCAAAACCTTTATCCATCAAGAAAGCAGATATTGCCCTTGCCCAAAGAGATATCTCTTTAAAGGTTACCTTTTTAAACTCCCCCTCCCTCCTTTCCATCATTGCCACCCTATCACCTCTCTCAGAGAGTCTCTTTACCAATCCTCTGAATGTTGTAACATCAGTTATCATCATTTTTACCTCCAATAGTGATTTTATCTTCTATATTTTCAAATGTTTTAGGTCCTATACCTATGACCTTTATTAAATCTTCCTTTTCGTCAAAACCATTATTTTTCTCTCTACACCCGATTATTCTTTCTGCGTAAACTTTTCCTATACCTGGAAGGAGTATTAATTCCTCCTTTGTTGCTGTATTTATGTCGATAGGGAAGACCGAAATTGTATTTTCGGTCCTTTCCCCAAGAGGGTAAAAATATCTTATTGCACTTCCTATCATTAATACTGTTATAATGAATATGATAACCCTTTTTTCCGATTCAGTAAGCATAATGAATCCCTATATAATATGTCGGACTTAGCAACTCCAGAGAAGAGCTATAGGAGATATTTCTTA
This sequence comes from uncultured bacterium, assembly GCA_964476585.1. GTDB lineage: Bacteria > Hydrothermota > UBA3072 > UBA3072 > UBA3072 > CAYZBF01. The sequence continues at coordinate 4,169 of CAYZBF010000030.1, forward strand.
CCGCTATAAGCGGTGAAAATTCATTATCGAGCCAGAGTGAAACTCCACAAGTTAGATATTTTTTGGGTTGTGAGAGCCCTGTAAGGGAGAGTTCATACCCAAGCCAATCTACATTTCCTCTCAAGTAAGCCTTCCCGTAGTTTTTAACTATCCCCTCATTTTGATAAGAGAAGAGGAAACCGAATCGGTTCCATTCCATTCGGGTATCTATGAAGTAGCACTCTCCTTCTTTCCATCTAAGCGTATCGCTTCCCTCGGTGTAAAAATCCCTTCTCCCGAGTGTCATAGTAAGATTTAATAGATTTATCTCTGCTCCATAAAACTCCAGGTATTTTGGATATGCTTTTTCTATCGGGAAAAAAACTGTGGGGAACCTATCTCTAAACCTGCCAATTTTTATATTCCCTAAGTCTCCTGTGTAGCCAACGTATCTCCTCTTCATCCCAAATTCAATCCTATAACCTTTATGCGTGATAATTACCCCATAATCAGGTGTATTAAGATGATTTAACCAACAACCAACCCAGAGGGGAGGGAAGGAATGATAATAACGGATTCCTCCTCCATAGAAAAGGGAATCTTCAATGTTAACGCCTTCCACCCAGGTAAGAAGTAGATTGGATTTATAATATAACCATTTCCACGACTCTGCTTTCGTCATTTTCTTCTGATCCCATGTAGTATGTTCTAGTAGAACCTTATATGATATGGAACTTATGGAGGATGAGAGGGAATAGTGTTCACTGTAATCTCTATCCTTCAAACTTGAAATTCTAAAGTCTTCTACCTTTGCTGATATAAGGTGATAAAAATCATAACCTAGAGCCAGGTTAATGCAGTTCTCATCCATACTGTAAACCCAGGATACCTCTGGTTTTATTATTGGGGGGGGTAATTTGGGCTTGAATATATCTTCTTCCACAAGGATTAGAACCAGGAGAATCATTCAAGTATTCTTATGCTACGCTCAAAGGGAGGGTAGATTATACCCTTCTCGGTTATTAAACCAGTGATCAGATAATTTGGAGTAATATCAAAGGCGGGATTTCGAACCTTGACGTTTTCTGGCGCTGTGGATATCCCTCTAAATTCCATTATTTCCTTTAAAGGGCGTTCCTCAATAGGTATCTCATCACCGTTCCTTAAGGAGAGATCAAAACTTGTTGAGGGTGCTACGACAAAGAGGGGCACACGATGTTCCCTTGCTGCAAGGGAAAGTCCATAGGTTCCAATCTTATTAGCAGTATCCCCATTTCTTGCTATCCTGTCAGCTCCTGTAAAAATCGCATCTATTTTTTCTGTTTTCAAAATGTGCGATATTGCGCCGTCTGCTATGAGTATGGGTTCTATTCCATTTTTCTTTAGTTCCCACGTAGTGAGTCTTGCGCCCTGGAGAAAAGGCCTTGTCTCAGGTACAAACACAGTTACCTCTTTACCCTGTTCTTTTGCTTTATAGAATACAGCGAGCGCTGTTCCTATACCGCCAGTGGCGAGTGCTCCTGCATTACAAATAGTCATGCATCGAGCTTTTTGGGGAAGTAATTCGCTTCCGTATTTACCCAGTTTTTCAGTCAAATCCCTATCCTCTTGATGGATACGGACTGCCTCACCAACAAACATTGATACATCAATATTATTCTTCTTAAGGAGTTCTCTCATCCTGTTACATACATAGAAGAGGTTATAAGCTGTAGGTCTTGCAGACTCAATCAATTCAATTTTTTTTCTCAAGTAGTCTTTATCACACTTTCTTTTTGCAGCGAGTGCAATTCCGTAGCCTGCTGCAATCCCGATAGCTGGTGCCCCTCTAATGACCATATTTTTGATTGCATCATGCATTTCTTCGGTTGTCTTTATATCAACATAGACCTCTTTTTCTGGTAACTTTCTTTGATCAATCAATCTTGCCTTATCCCCAAGCCACTCAATAGTCCTTGCCCACATCTCCACTCCTCCTATATTTTTTTCTTACACTGTAACTCCTGCCTCTTTGAGCAGTCTTCTTATAACGTTTAGGGGAAACCCAACCACGTTGGTAAAACTACCTTCTATTTTATCTATGAAGGACATGTTCTTATCCTGTATTCCGTATGAACCAGCCTTATCAAGTGTTTCACCGGAGCTCACATAGTATTCTATCTGGGATTCCGTCAGCGGATGAAATTTCACACGGGTTTTCTCAAAATCTGATGTAATTTTTTCATTATTCCATAGTGCCACACCTGTATATACGTCGTGCCACTTGCCTCCGAGCTCACGCAACATCTCTTTTGACTTCTCTCTATCTTCTGGTTTACCCAATATCCTGTCTGATAAAAAAACCAGTGTATCAAAACCAATTATACGTGAAGTATTGTCTAAAATTGTATGTTTAGCGACCAACTTTACCTTCTGAATTGCATTATAGATGCAACTCTCTATGGGATTGTCGAATTCAATTTCTTCTACTTCTGCTACTCTAACAGTAAAGGGAAGCCCTAATTGTTCAAGAAACATTCTTCTCCTGGGAGATTTTGAAGCCAAGATAAGTTTCATAAAATTATCATAGAAATCCACCTACCCTTTGTCAAGGTTTTAATGGTTCGAGGATTAAGTTGGACGGTTGGTGAGTTGGTGTGTTAGAGCTTTGATAAATTTGAATTTTTTTGAAACTAAAAACTTTCTTTGCATGTTTTGTGAGAGATGTTGAGAATATCAAATAATCTTCTTAATAAAATTCCTCATCCTCTCGGCAGAGGTATCCCAGGAGAAATCGGATGCCCACTTTCGAGAATTTTCACCCATCGAGAGGACCTTTTTCTTATCCTTGAGGAGATTGACAAAAATGGCTGCGAGAGTTTTTCTATCCCCGTAAGGATAGATATATCCGGTCTCTCCATTCTTTACTGTTTCCATGAGGCCTGGACTATCTGGCACAATGGAAGGTGTCCCGGAAGCCTGTGCTTCTATAGAAGTGAGTCCCCATCCCTCTTTTGGAGAAGTGTTAACTGCTACCCATGATTTTGATAGTATTTCTCTCTTTTCATCTTCCGGAATAAATCCCATGAAATCTATTGCTTCTTCAACTCCTTTCTTTCTTGCCAATGCTTTAAGATAAGGAAGGTGTTCCCCTGAACCTATTAATAGAACCCTTATATTTGGAATCGCCTTGATTACTTCTGGGAGAGTCTCAATCAAAATATCCATCCTTTTGTATTTCTTCATCCTTCCAAGTGCTACTATGGTCGGCTTATCATAGATTGTACTTGTCGGGCGGTAGCTATTTAGATCTACTCCATTATAAATCACCGCTATACCTTGTCCTGGGAGTCCCTTTCGGATAAGGTCGTCCTTTGTGCTCTTGGATACCGAAACAATCGGTATATCTCGGTAGAACCAGGGTATTAACTTTTCCGAGAAATATACATAGGAACCAAGGATAGGGTTGGTTTCCATGAAGATTACCTCCCCAAATAGATGATGGAGGAGCGCCATCCTTTTCTCTTTTATGTAGAATCGTCCATAAAATGGGATTTTATTTAGGTCCTCGATTATTAAATCGAAATTATTTGCCTTGGATAGAGATTTATATGCAAAGGGAACGAAAAAATTAAAAGTACTCCGCGAGCCGACTCTGTGTATCTTAAAATTATCTATCTCTTCATAAGCAGGAGCCTTTTTAAACCTGGAACATAGAAGTGTTATGTCAAAGTCGCTTATCAGACGGCTGAAAATCTCATAAAGATGAACCTCAGCACCTCCAGACAGCGGATTGATCCAATCCAGCCAGTTGATTATCAGGAGCCGCTGGCTCTCTTTATTCCTCAGATTCAATCATTCCATCCTTTAGATGAATCTTCCTTAGAGCCTTTTTTGCTACATAGTGCTCATGCGTAACAAGAATTACAGTCCTCCCTTCCTCGTGGAGGCTATGGAATATCTGCATAATCTCTTCACCTATTTTTGAATCCAGATTGCCGGTTGGCTCATCAGCAAGAATAATCTCTGGATTGTTGGCAAGCGCACGGGCAATCGTGACCCTCTGACGCTCTCCACCGGATAGCTGGTTGGGTAAATGGTAAATCCTGTGGTAAAGACCTACATTATCGAGTAGTTGAACAGCCCTCTCCTTTCTCGCCTTTGGTGGTATTCTGTTATAAATCATAGGAAGGGAAACATTATACCAGGCTGATACATCAGGCATCAAATAGAAATCCTGGAACACAAAACCTATTAATTCCTTTCTAATATCAGCCAACTCATCGTCATTCATTTCTCCAACATCTCTTTGTTGAAGATGATATTCCCCTGAGGTTGGCACATCCAGGCAGCCAATAATATGCATAAGTGTGGATTTACCGGAACCCGAGGGTCCTACTATGGATATGAATTCACCACGACTTATAGTAAGATTAACTCCTTGGAGAGCATGGACCTCGGTGTCGCCTAATTTATAGGTCTTTTTCACGTTTTCCATCTCTATTAGTTTACTCATAGCGAAGTGCCTCTACAGGACTTAAGGCAGCAGCTTTCCTTGCTGGATAGAAGCCAAAGAAAACACCTGTTACGAATGAAAACCCAAAACCAAGGAGAATTCCCCAGATAGGCATACCAAAGGGAATCTTCCCCGCAAGAGATATTAGTTTTGTCAAAGAGAAGCCCAGGAGGACGCCTATTACCCCACCCACCAGACAGATCATAACAGATTCTAGTAAGAACTGGCCCAGGATCTCAGAGGATTTCGCACCGATTGCCTTTCGGACACCAATCTCCCTTGTGCGTTCTGTGACTGAAACCAGCATTATATTCATAATGCCTATTCCTCCCACCACAAGAGATATACCGGCTATCCCTATCATTATGATAAACAAAGCCTTAGTCAATTGATTGAATTGTTTTGTTAAAGCACCTGCAGAATTGATAGAGAAATCATCCTCTTCATCTTCTTTTACCTTCCTGGTTCTCCGAAGTATCCACCGTATCTCTTCTCTTGCTTCCTCTTCATCCTCTGTAAGCACAGCTATTGTTATTGACCTTCTTATACCTGTGAACTTGGACATCGTTGTATAGGGAATTATGGCAACATTATCCATACTCTGCCCCATCATTTCTCCCAGTTCTTCAAGCAACCCTATAACTGTGAAGAGCCTCCCATTTATCCTAACATTTTTACCTATGGGATTCTCATCAGGAAACAGGGTTGTCGCTACATCATTTCCCAGGACGCAGACATCTTTTCTATACTGAATATCATCTGCTGAGAGAAAACGGCCCAGCTTTACTCGCTGATTCATTATTTCGGGAAAATCCTCAGTTGTCCCGTCTATGCTAACCCCACTTGCCTTTTTATCTCCACGTTTTACCTCAAATCTATTTGAGATCTGTGGAGCTACATATTTAAAGGCAGAGCCATATTCCTTTAGAGCCCGAACCTCTTGCATTCCAATATCCCTCCTCTGCCGTATCTTCCACCAATCTATTCCCCCTCCTCCCATCACCCAGGGGAACTTCTGAACATAAAGGACATTGGCACCAAGGGAAGAAAAACTACTTGCCACCTGTTGCTTAAGTCCTGTAATTACTGATATAACTGCTATCACAGTTGTAACACCGATAATAATTCCAAGGGTCGTAAGCAGGGACCTTAGCTTGTTGGTCTTTATTGCTTCTAACGCAGAGCGCACACTCTCTGCTAAAAACCCTCTGTCCATATTTCTATCTTCTCACTCGCACTCTTTTAGTTCCTTTTGATTTTTCTTCTTTCTCTTTTTTATTTTCCGTGCTATCTTCTTTTTCCTCTGACCAGGAGACCTTCTGTTTATCTGTTAGTTTCATAAGAATCTTGAGCGGCCCAGTAACGATTAGGTCTCCCTCATTTACCCCTTCTATTATCTCTGACCACCTGCTTTCAGTTATGCCTGTGGTGACCGAGGTGAATTCCACCGACCCATTTTGAATACGGTAAACACCTTTTTTGTTCTTTTCTGATACAATTGCCTGGAGTGGAACACGGAGAACATCGTTCTTGACGTCGGTGATAATATCATTAGAAGCGCTCATACCTGGGAGCATGCCTGGATGATGAGCGATGCTAATCTTTACCTCAAATTCTACTGCGCCAGTTCCATTCGTAAGTCCATACTTCGGCATAGAGGCTATGTTATAAACAGTTCCGATGAACTCTGTATCAGGGAAAGCCTCTATGGATATTCTTGCTGTATCATTGGGAGATATTAGAGGGACTTCACTCTCATTAACGTCGGCGACACTCTCCATTGCATCAAGGTTAGATACGGTAAGGAGAACTGTTCCCGGGTTATTCATGGTTCCGGTTATAACGTTTTCGCCTTCTTCTACATTAATATGCATCACCGTTCCTGGTATTGGTGATCGGATGGTAGTTTTCTCGAGTCTATTCTTTGCCCTTTTCAATTCTGTTCGTGCATTTTCCAGATTTAATCGGTCTACTTCAACTGATGTCGCTATATTCTCAAAGTTTTCCTTTGAAATGAGGCCCTTATGGTAAAGTTCTTTTTTCCTCTTGAATTGCTGCTCTTTGAATTCGAGGTTTGCTCTATTCGCACCAACATTGGCGATTGCGCTCTTGTATGCCGCAAATTGTTCGGTTGAATCAAGTTTTGCAAGGACCTGTCCTTTCTTTACCCAGTCTCCCTCTTCCACGTAGAGTTTTACCAGTTTACCCATAATGTCTGAATTTATATTTACTTCCTTAACTGCGTGGATTTTGCCAGGAGCGGATACTATCTGTTCAACCTTTCCCTTCCTTACATACTGTACCTTTACCTCAGCTGCACTACCACCTTTAAGATTGACGGCAATGATAATTATTATTACTACTATCACCACGCCAATGATTATAAGTTTTTTCTTTTTCCTCATGGTAGCCTCCCCATCGTCCTTTTCACTTTATATATGGATAGATAATAGTCAAATAGAGCCTGTGTGGTTGAGTACTGCGCCTGGAGCAGGTCTTCCTCGGCACTTAATAATTCAATTATAGAAGCTTCTCCTAGACGATACCTTTCCTCAGTTGCTTTGTAACTCTCTTTTGCCAGTTCCAGTGTGGTTTTGGTGAGGGTCAATTTTTCTACTGATTCTTTATATCCCAGATATCCGTCCTCTACTGAAATTCGTATCTCCCTTTCTCTGTCGCGAGCCTGCATTTCTGCAACGGATAACTGCAAGCGAGAAATCATTATCTGATTCACCCTTGAGAAACTGGTAAACAGTGGGACGGATATCGATAACCTGATGGAATAGAAATCACCCTCATCCCATAAAGAAGAGGATGGAAAATTATCTCCGGAATAGCCATAACTCCCATTCAAAGAAAGCGAAAATAATTGATTTGCAGTATTGCTCAAGAGATCCAGTTTTGCGCTCCGGGCAGAAGCTTTGTACATGTTCAAGGGCGGGTCGTTACGAAGGGCATCATTTAATATTGAATCTTTCGAAGGCAATCCAAATTTGATAGAGGGTTCAGTAAGGTTTAATGTATCTGTAGGTTCCATCCCGATGAGCTTCGCAAGGGCAAGCTTTGCAACCCTTTCTCCTTTTTTAGTACGAAGGAGTTCATATTGTGCCTGAAGGTGATCAACCTTGCTCTTCAAGAGTTCTGCTTTTGATGCAGATCCAAGATTCATCTTCTCCTCCACAAGGAGGAGATTGTTTCTCGAACGCTCTACCGCTTTTCCCTTACTCAGAAGTAATTGTTCCATCATAAGTGAGTTAAGATAGGCAGTTACCACCTGAAATACGATCTCATTTCTTGTGTCGAGGAAGGAAAAATATACAGAACTGTTCTTATGGCGGGTGGAATATGCATCTACAAAATCAGTTAGTTTTAGATCCCAGGAAAGAGTAACGTTATAGGATTTTGTGGTATCGAACAATTCTAATCCCGAGGAGGTTCCGTGGGAACGGCTATAGTCATAACGTCCATATACGTTTGGAAAGAGTTTTGAGTAAATAAAGGAATTTGTCTTCTGCTGGATGAGGAAATTCTTTTTAGCCTGTAGATATAGGAGACTTTCCGAAAGGGCTCTATTGATGGCCTCATCAAGATTTAATGTTATTGAGGAGAACAAGAGTAGAAGAATCAAAAGCTACCCTCCCTTGTTAAAAGAACCTTGAATGCCAGAGTGATAACGAAGGTAAGGATTGCGACAATAGATGCCTTTTTCCTGGATATTCCCGCTAATTCAGAGATACCAAAAGCAAGAAGAATATATATCCAGATTTGAAATATGTCTATACCAGAAGTAAGTGTATATAGTCTTGTGTTTTCCGGTTTAAAGAAGAGTGTTACTCCTGTGTCTACTGATAAATCCCGAATAGAAATTATATTCTGAGGGCCACGAATCAAGAGAACAATAACTGTGATTATGCTTTTTATGACTCCAATTACAGAGGAATACGCATATAAATCCAGTGCTTTTATAAAGTTCCAATCACCCCCAAAGCCATTTGATATCATCCAAAAGATGACTGAAATTACAAACCAGCTAATAAGTGTTCCTATAGGAATTATAATATATCTCAATAAACCAAAGCCCTTTGGTAATTCTCTATCAATTCCCATTTCAGCCATTTTCTGGGCAGTTATTCGAGCTATGACAGGAGTACTAATCCAGGTGACTATCAATGCAACTACAACAATAAGGATGAAAGGAATCCACCAATCATCCTTTTCTCTTATATGAGTAAAAACCTTGCCGGGTTCGATAATTATATTTATCAAATTAGCCATTTTCCCCTCCTCTTTATAGTTTTATGCAAATACAATAACAATATTCAAATCACTGTCAAGTAATAAAAACCTCTTGATTTATATAATATTATATATAAAATAAAGACATTATGGTAGTACTATTAAGCATTGCTTTTGGATATCTATTTGGTTCAATACCCTTTGCTATAATTATTTCCAGATTGAGAGGTGTAAATATCAGGGAGGTAGGCACTGGTAATCCCGGAGCTGCTAATGTCTTCAGGGAGGTTGGTGAGGTCTGGGGAGTATTAGTCTTTCTTGTGGATGCACTCAAAGGAGTAATACCCATGTTTATTGCGGATAAGGTGCTAAATCTACCTGCATATAATCTACACCACCTTTTCTGGGTGGGACTGGTTGGAATTGCTGCAGTTGCTGGACATTGCTGGTCTGTATTCCTTGACTCTAAAGGAGGAAGAGGTGTGGCAACCACAGGAGGAGTTTTACTGTATCTCTTTCCTAAATTCTTTCCAATTGGTATTGCGGCGTATTTCCTTATGCAAAGGAGTCCCAGGAATGCAAAATTGGTTCTACCGGTTTTTATAGTAGTACTGGGCTTACTGGTCTTTTTATATCGAGAATCACTCCCATGGATTATCCCTTTCCTTATCATATTCCTGATTGTCTCCTTAGTTGCTAATAGACGGGCTCTTCGTGAATTGAAAGGAGGGACAGAATGAAACTAATAGCAAGGAAAACGTACAGAATCGGTGCGGGTATAGTATTTCCGCTGGTATATTATTTCTCTCCAAACAGGATCATTGTGGAAATTCTTCTCTTTTATCTCATGGGTATGATGACCGTAATTGAGATAATGAGGCACTTATCTCCAAATATCTGGAAGGTGATGGTTGAGCATTCTCATGGAATCCTACGAGAGAAGGAAGATTTCATCACTGGGACAATGGCTTTACTCATATCTAATGCAATAGTCATTGCCTTCTTTGATAAATGGGTAGCGATTATAAGCTTAATCTTTATGCTATTCGGTGATACCGCTGCTTCAGTAATAGGGTCAAAATATGGACAGGTGAAGATTGGGGATAAGACTTTAGAAGGAAGTCTTTCCTTCTTTATAACAGCACTAGTTATAGCATTAATTTTCTACAAATTCATCCCAATCCATCTCGCAGTTCTAATTATAGGAGCGGTTGTCGCAACTATAGTGGAAGCATTACCTTTAAAGATAAATGATAATCTCACAGTAGCGATTGCTTCTGCAATTGCTATGCAGATTTTCGTATTTTAGGCTTGCCTCAGAATTTTAACCACAGATTACACAGATTTACACAGACACCTAATTCAATAATGGGACGCAGATGAACGCAGATAAATTAGGTCTTAGGTTTTCGGTCTTAGGTCTTTGTTCGAAACCTTATTTACCCATAAACTCATCTACCCATCTACAATCGGTCCTCCGTCTCCGGTCCATATCGAACGCAATCAACGCACCAACACGGAAGATAAAGTTAGAGAAATATTGTCAAGTGTCGAGATTTGACCCCATAAGCACCATATTTACCCATAAACTCATCTACCCATCTACAATCGGTCCTCCGTCTCCGGTCCATATCGAACGCAATCAACGCACCAACACGGAAGCTAAAGTTAGAGAAATATTGTCAAGTGTCGAGATTTGACCCCATAAGCACCATAAGCATAGAAGGGGGGTGACAAATGAGAATTAAAGGCATCTTTTTTGACCTTTACGGAACACTCTTGACCTATGGTGATATGTCTGCTGCTTGGTCAGATTGGTTTTCAGCATTTTATGACTGCCTAAGGGAATATGGCTTGTTAATATCGAAAGAGTCATTTGCCTTACGTTGCGATGGGTTTTTCGGAAGACCTGAGCCACCTTCTAAAGATGATGGACTGACCGTCCTTGAACGCCGCATCCAGGCACTCTGTGTAGATTTAGGGATGGATCTAAGAAGCAAAGAAATTAAAAAGGCTGCAACAGCGGTTGTCAAAGCATGGCAAAAACATATATCTTTGGATCTGGATACTCTCCCTGTATTACAAGCATTGAAGCCAAAGAAGACTCTTGCCCTGATTTCTAATTTCGATCACCCACCCCATATTTATTCTCTCCTCTTGGAACTATGCCTTTCGGAATTTTTCGATACAGTAGTTATTTCAGGCGAGGTAGGAGTCAAAAAACCAGATCCATATATTTTCTCTTTTGCTCTTGAACAAACCAAACTTCGACCGAATGAAGTGGCCTATGTAGGAGACACCTTGGATGATGTCCAGGGTGCTCGTGCTGCAGGGCTTTATCCAATACTTATTAAACGAAATGAATCGAATAAAAGCCATGCAATCCTGGATTTCAAATCGAATCAAAAATCTTCAGAGAGTGATTCAGAAATATTAACTATTATTGATGGTGTGAAGATAATTTCCGGATTGTCAGAGCTTATTTTGATGTCGCGATGATAAAATCGGAGAGAATTACAGCGTATAACACGGGCTTTGAGACCCACTACGTTCGCCCAAATGCCCGCTGACGCTCACACTTTGCAAAGACCGGGAACGATATGCAATGCAATATAACGAAGTTGTTTATCACTTGAAGAAAGTGGGCTTCAAAAATTTTAATTTCACTCAAACAATTTCCCATAACCTAACAGAGATAAGAAATATTGAGCCAATAAAGAAAGGTCATGGTAAAGGACCATTTGTTGTGATCAAGGCAGTAAAATGAACAGTAAGCCATTACAGCGTATAACACATACGCTGATTCATCAGACATCATTGACATAGTAGGATAAGCAAGTAGAATGTCATAATGGTTTATTTTAGCAACTTAGACGAGAGCGTGGATAAAACCAAAATGGATAATTTTGGGTTCAGTATAATGTTCCCAAAAGTAAGTATATACGAAGTAACCAACGTGAAGAACTTATATGAAATTTTGGATGTTGCCCTTAGAGAACAAATGTTGCTAAATTGTAGATAATTAGGATGGCAGTATGAATAAAGAATCCGACATTTTGAAAATAGTAGAAGAAGACATTCTAAGGATACTAGGTGAAAGAAAAGGAAAGGGTTCCTTAAACATTATAAAGGAGGAAATTAATATTATATTATCTTATATATCTGAAGCAATTGAGAGACTTAAAAAAGAAGGATTAATTCAAGCTCAGCAAGGATTTTTTGAATTGACAAAGACGGGAGAAAGAATAGCAAAAGATATTTTAAAGAAACATGTTGTATTTGAAAATTATTTGAAGAGAACCAGAACTGAAAAAGAAGCACATGAAATAGCGAATATTCTTGAGCACTATATTTCTGAAGAAGTTATTAAGAATATAAAAGAATTATCTACATTTAAGGGGAAAGGAGTTCCTCTAACAGAACTTAAATTGCCTAAAGAACTCTTGATTGCAAATATTACTATTCCTGACAATGAACTATTTGAGAGAATAATTAGTATGGGGATATTCCCGGGAGAAAAGATAAAGATAATGAATGAAATTCCGAATGGTATTGTTATCAAAATAAAAAACAAAAAATTTGTCTTAGACGAAAATATAGCGAAAGAAATCATGGTTATAAAATTGTGAGAAATCTTAAAATACTTTTGATCGGGCAGCCTAACGTAGGGAAATCATCTTTACTTAATGCATTGGTTGGTCCAAGAGTTACGGTATCAAATTATCCTGGAACTACAGTTGAAGTAACTAAAGCCAGGAAGGAAATCAATGATACAAAAATCGAATTTCTGGATACTCCTGGGATATACTCTATATCTGATAGAAGTGAAGAAGAAAAGGTTACTGAAAAGGCATTGTTTGAAGAGGGAGCAGATAAAGCAATAATAGTTGCTGATTCCACTGCTCTTGAGAGAAGTCTTTACATGGTTTTGCAAATTTTGGAGGCGGAAATACCCGCCATCGTAGCTCTAAACTTTGTGGAAGAAGCCGAAAAGAAAGGTATAAAAATTAATTCAAAAAAATTAGGGGAACTTCTTAATGTCTCAATTGTTCCTATAAACCCTCTAACTAAGAAAGGGATTGATAATCTCATAGATTCATTATTAAAAATCAAAACAGAAGCAAAAGGTTTTAGAGTTGGATATGATGACCATATAGAAAAGGCAATAAAACAGATTAGCTTAGAATTAAAAGAAAGTAGACTACCGAATAGATTTATTGGCTTGAGGATTTTAGAAGAGGATGAAGATTTTTATAAGTATCTGAAAAGCAAAGGGATAATTGGAAGAGTTAAAAAGAGTCTAGACGAACATCCAAAGGTTGCAGAGGATATATCAATAACCAGATATGGTACAGCTTCGTTTATGGCTGAAAAGGTTATTCAAATAATTCCAATGAAGAGAGAAAAAAAATTAGAAGGGGATGTTGATAAAGTTCTTTTGCATAGAATCTGGGGTCCGTTTATTACTGGCCTATTCTTTCTTGTCATTTTTGGGATATTACTATATCTTGGCAATCTGATACAAGGCATTCTTATGGGTTTGACAGAAAGCCTTTTATCTTCTTTGGGCATAGCGGTCCATTCTGTCGTTACTATTGTATTAGTTCAGGGTTTAACCGGGCTTGCGGCAGGTGTTTCTATTGCTTTACCTTATGTGTTTTTATTTTATTTGCTCTTAGGCTTGTCAGAGGATATAGGTCTTCTTTCCAGATTTATCGTTAATGCTGAAAGATTTCTGAAAAAATTAGGTTTACCTGGGAAATCATTTATTCCCTTAGCATTAGGATTAGGTTGCACTGCGCCAGCAACCAGAGCTACCAGAGTCTTATCATCTAAGAAAGAACAATTCCACACTGCCTCATTATTTGCTTTTGTACCTTGCTCAAGCAGAACTGCCATAATAATGGGGATAGTTGGATTTTATGGTGGCATGAAATTAGCCATAGCTGTTTTTGCAACTTTACTTGTTGCTGGTTTACTCTGGACTCTTGGAATAAAGAAGGTCATCCATTTAAAGGGCGAACCTTTACTTTTGGAACTTCCACCTTATAGAAAACCATTGCTTGGGAATATTCTTGCTAAGAGTTGGATCAGGATGAAGGATTTTGTATACATAGTTATACCATTATTAGCACTTGGAGGAGTAGCTTACGGAATTTTGAACATATTAAATCTTACCGATATTGTGGTAGAACCACTTTCACCAATAACTACTTGGTTAGGACTACCATCTAAAACTATTATTCCCATAGTATTTGGATTTTTACAAAAGGACTTAACTGGAGGAATGCTTGTATCAGTTTTAGGCAGTAAAATCTCTGCAGCTTTAACTCCCCTTCAGATTTATACCTTTGGCGTGGCAACTACCATTGGGATTCCGTGTGTAATTGCTTTGGGAATGCTTATTAAAGAATTTGGATTTAAAAGAGCGATGGTTTTGACAATAACATCAATAGCTTATGGTCTTCTATTTGCTGGTTTAGCATGGAGGATAATCTCAATACTCTCATAGAGGGGGAGAAAACATGACAAATAAAGCAATAATGATAGCGTTTAACCCAGTTCCATCAAGACGTTAAAGATGCCCTTTAAGAAATAGAAAAGATTGCTGATTTCATCACTGTTAATGCATATGGTGTATATGGGTGCATATGGTGTGCATATGGTGCATATGGGGTGCATATGGGGTCAAATCTCAACATTGGACAATTCATCTTTTATTGTCGATTCGACCTTCTTAAATTGTTTTTCTATTTTCTTCTCCTGTTCCAGTTTCTTCTTTAAGCGGTTTCGTAATCTATTCACTGCAGAATAATCAACATCCCCTACTAGCTTTCCTATCTCAGCTTGTTTTAGATCACTATATCTATATAACATCTCACTTAATATACCTCTATTTATCCCATTTGCATATCGCTTCTCAAATAATTCCTTTTCAATTTTTAATGTGTTGGAGACTATTTCAACTATTTTATCAGGACTCAAATAATCTGAAATTAACTCCCGATACATTGGTTGCTCTCTACTTGAACCATATTCTAAGTGCTCTTTTCTTACTCTCTCTAAAAACTTATCTTCTCCTAATATACCTCCTCCTTTTATCTCTTTGAACGGATCTTTTACATCTTTTTCCAGTCCTTCTATTACATATTTATAATAATTTCTCCTGCCTTTTACCATTGATAAAATTAGATCATAATTGACAAATCTCTCTGCTTTTTTCTTACTTATATATCCGGGTAAACTACTCCAACTATAATCCTCTAAAAGATTTACTTTTCCCTCCAAACTTGCTTTCCTTAAACCATAAACCCTTATTACATTCAAATGCAGATATCTGGAAACCTCAAGAAGATAATTATCCACATCTATTAAAAAGGATTTATATCTGCCCTGATATAAATGACCACTACGACTATGTCGATAATTATAATACCCAGTATAACACACATTAAAATGCCTCATAAATTCAGAAAGGTTACCCAAAGGAGTTTGTACTAACAAATGAAAATGATTGGTCATCAATATATATGAATATAAATATACCTGATACGTATCTAATGAATTCTCTAATAGTCCTAAAAACTTCACCCTATCCTTATCATCCCCAAAAATCCTCTTTCTATCATTCCCCCTGCATGTCAAATGATAATAAGCACCGGGATATTGTATCCTTAACGGTCTTGCCATGCAATAATTATAAAATTAATTATCTAATTTGTCAAGTGTTGAGATTTGACCCCAATTATACCACAATTATATTGAGATTTGACCCCAATTATACCAATTATACCACAAAAAATTAGATTAATTTTTATATTATGAGATTACTTGGGTGCTTCTTGGTTTATGCTTTTTTTATGTTTTTTGCTATATTCAAATATCAAAAAAAATAGTATTACCAAACCACCTACGCATTGAAAAGCATCAGCTAAATTGAATATATGCCAACGATATCCATTAATGCCAACATCTATAAAATCAGTTACTCTCTTGTCCAATAATCTGTCAATTATATTACCAAGTGAACCACCTATTAAAAATAATATACAAATTCTTGAGATCATTTGATATTTGGTATGTTTAATAATTGTTGAAATTTTCAAGAAAACAAACACTAAAATAATAATCAAAATTGATTTCACTGCTGAGATTGCAATGTATGGAGCATAATCTTTTAAATAGCCAAAAGTCGTACCATAATTGTAAGATAATGTGAATTTTAAAAAATTCCCTAAAACAGAAATGGACTCGTTTTCACTTATCATATTATTAACAAAATATTTCGATGATAAATCAAAAAATAAAACACATATTATAATTAATATATAAATTAATCTTTTTTTCACAAAATTCTCGGTGTTTAATAATTGGTATAACATAGTTTATACATCCTAAAAGGATTAGCAAATCCATCATGAAAAGATGTATAAACTCCTATACATTTTTGTCTGGGTAACTACTTAACACTCTTAACATAAATAATATATCTATCATAATTCCAAATTCGTTGAATTTTTTATCCATCAAAAAGTGATGAATAAACTCCTCATTTACATTTTCACGATCTCTAATTTTAGTCACATACATCTCATTAGTTAATTCTTATTCATAAAACATCAGCTGGGCTACGTACACCTTTTCCAGCCTTGTTCAACACATGGGTGTAAATCATGGTTGTTTTCAGATTCTTATGTCCCAATAATTCTTGGATAGTTCTTGCAGTGCACCCCGTTATTTTGGACAAAACGAGAGTTTATATAAGTTACACTTTTCTGCCTCATTGTCAAGCTCTTTCTCTTGAGAACCCTCGTACACAGCTCTCGGTGTTTGGTAGTTGAGACTCTGATGAACCCGTTCG
>CAYZBF010000031.1:0-2058 GCA_964476585.1 uncultured bacterium
CTGGCGTTACTATCTTCATCTCCTGAACCATTGTCATATCCTTAACCTCATTATCAAAGTTTGCATACTTTGCCTTTGCTTTTCTTACTAAGTCTGACCAATCAGAAGCAAAAGCCTCACCAAACCCGAATACTATACCCAATAATACAAGCAGTGGGACCTTCAATCTTCCCACGTTGAATCTTTCTAACATTTAGACCTCCTTAGATAGTTTTTAAGGCTCTCAATACTCACACTTAAGAGATGTGATTTATTTGACATCTTTGTTATTTTTGAGTATATACCAGACTCCATTTAACGTCAACCCTTAAATGTTAGCCTATAAATACCTAACCACGTTATACCAAGAGAAGAAAACTCATAATCATAGTATTATCTAAGATCCACAAGAATTGGTTTTAGAAGACTTTTCACTAAGAATAAAATAATGATAATGGATAATATAAATAAGACGGTAGAATAATCCCATTTATTATAGACCAATGCTACGGGAATACCTGCTGCAGGAGCATGCTCTGTATCAGTGATCGTCATTAACAGGATTGCAGCACCCACTGCTATAGCACCAAAAACAATATATGAAATTCTCAAATCACCAAACAGTGTCAGCATTAATGATGAATTACTTATATAATGTGATATAATACCCACAATTATCCCGATAACATAACCACCGATTAAGGGTCTCGGTCTTGATGGATATGACCTGGGCATTGTGAATATGATAAATGCACTTGCCCCTAAAGTTGCAATAATTGCTGATTCACAAAAAGCGTCAAGAAAAATAAGAACAATTAGAACTGATAGAGCAGCAAGAGCACATTGAAAAATGTATCTCCACACACGATGTTTGAGTTTACTATCGATTATTCTCATGATCCCTCCTCTTTTCCCGAGAATACTTCAAGATGCATAAGGTCTTCTGCAAAAATGATCTCTCCATTATAGCCTGATTCTCTAACTTCTGATTCTCTCTTCTCTTTTGTCATCTCTGCTACTTCTGGATAGAAATGAGAAAGTAGAAGTCTTTTTGTTCCTGTGGTTTTTGCAATCTCCCCTGCCTCGTAAGTAGTTAGATGCCCGGGTTTGGGGTTATTTTTTGCAAAGGAGCTTTCAAGTATCAAAAGATCAGCTCCTTTTGCAAGCTCGGTTATACCATCACAGGGTTCGGTATCGGCACCATAAACAAAAACACATCCTTCTACATTCCACCTGAACCCAAGCGTTGTGGTTGAATGCTCTAAAGATCTCACCTTAAGAGACCAGCCATCTCTTTTTAAGTCCGACTTATCGTTTAATAAAATGAATTGCATGGGAAAACCTTCTCGGAGCGGCAAAGCGAGTTCTAAATTACATTGCAGATATTTCTCCACCTCCTCTGATCCACAAATATATAAGGGTTTGATTCGTTTGAATCCCGGCGTATAATTAAGTGCCTGTAGCAAAGGCAAAAGACTTGAAATATGGTCCGGATGAACGTGGCTTATAAAGATGCTGTCTATCTCCAAACAGGATTCTCCGGCCTCAATAAGACGCTGAAGTGCACCTGGTCCAATATCAACAAGCCATCCCTGCGGTACCACTGAGGGACGTATAAAATATGCGGAAGGATTTCTATCTAAACGCGGGACACAGCTCCCTGAACCTAAAACCGTAACACTAACCCGACGGATATTCTCTGATCTCATCGTTCATTTCCTATCCTTTAAAAAAAGATCAACTGTAAACATATATCGTATACTTTCCCACTCAATATTCTCCAATGCCTCTTCTATCGCTTTTTTATTAAAGCCCTCCTTGTGAAAATTGTAATGAAACACCATTTACAGAAGAATGGTGGAATCTTTAGTAGAAATATAATTTATTGTTTCCATCAAAACCTTTAATTCTACTCCCCAAAACATTATAAATTCCACCATTTATTTCTTTATCAACTAACAAATCTAATCCTGTGTATTTATTTATAACATCGATATTTTTTCTTTCATTATTTTCTTCTTCAATTCCAGTATCGGAAAACTCTATAGTATAATTTCCCATAGAATCTGTAAAAGTTGA
>CAYZBF010000031.1:2158-20544 GCA_964476585.1 uncultured bacterium
TTGACTTTAGCTGAATCTATACCTATTAAAGAATCTGCTTTATATAAAGAATGTATATCTGTTATTCTTCCAGAAATAGTATATCCAAGTGATGCAAGAGGTAACCCAAAAATAGTTATTAATCCAATCCCTCTTCCTATTTTTTACCTAATTTGCTCATTAAACTATCTTCTCTTAGTCTTCCTTCTAAAGAATCAGTAATATATAAACCATTATGTTTAACAAAATTATTATCATTTATTCTTAAACTTCCCCTTTTTTCTTTAAGCAAGGTTGCCATTATTCTATATACTAAGAAAACTAATATATAAATCTTTCGTTTTATAGTTACTTACAAGTGGTAATCAATAAATTTCAAGAATTTATTTTTCCAACAACCATTTCCATAGAGGAATAAAGTTAATCTTACCCATTATTCCATGCCAGGAAATATCTTCAATACCCTCATAATCGTAAGTTATCATAATTAAGTCCTTGCATTTTAAATCTTTACTACCATGAATAAGACCTCTTATCTCCCTATCTCTGGTCTTTTCATCACTTATATCATAACATACCTGGATTAACTGCTTGACTTTTAGACCCTCCTTAACGACGAAATCAACTTCATATCCCTGATGGCTCTTATAATAAAAAATATTCTTTTTTCTATCTCTCAGCGAATCTTTTAACAAGCGAATAAATACTGTGTTTTCCATAAGCCTTCCTAAATCTTCAGTAAACTTAAATCCGAAATAATTTACAAATCCATTATCTACACAATAAATCTTTTTGGGATATTGTAATTGGTCTTTTACCTTATATGAAAATATTTTATTATCAAAGAATAAAAAGGTATCTTTCATAAGATAGAAATATTTCTCTAGTGTAGGTACAGATACTTTAACACCTTTGTTCTTTAAGATTCTTGAAAGTTTAGAGAAACTAACATGACAGGCAATCTGGCTACATAAGAAATATGCGATTTCTTCCATTAAATCCCTTTTCCTTACATTTGGAGAAATATCTCGGTTTATTATATCCAGAAACAATGTCTCAAGAATCTCTTCATTTTTAGTAAGGACTACCTCAGGAAAGCCACCTACTTTCAGATAGTCTCTGAGACCACCATCAATTTTCGCCTTCTTCTCCTCAGTAATTACACCAGCATAATCTATTCCTTTAAAATTAAGTACCTCATCGAAACTGAGGGGAAATACATAGGTGGTTAGATGTCTTCCAGTTAAAAGATGACTTAGATTTGACCTTGTTAGTTTTGAAGTTGAACCTGAAACTAAAATCTTTAATTTACCCTTAAACTCATCATATATACTCCTAACATACTTCTCCCACTCACTAACTCTTTGAACCTCATCAAGAAATACATAGAGCTTTCTAGAACTCAAAAGATCTTCTTCATAAATTATCTCGATTAGATCATTGAAACAATCAGGATTTAATGGAAGCAATCTCCTATTTTCAAAGTTTATATAAATAAGAAATTTCCTATCAATACCTCTTGAAAGGAGTTCTTTCATAGCTAAATACATAAGAGAAGTCTTCCCAGCCCTCCGCGGACCAATAATATCTGTTATTAAATCTACATTAAGGTTTAATTCTATCCCACGCTCCCTAACATCAGGAAAATTTCTGTTCCGCTGCTCTTCTATATATATCCTTAATTTATCTTTATGATTTTTCATATTATTATTAATTTTATTTAACGATATTACTAAATATATATAATAATTTTAATTAAAAAGTCAAGGGCGATAGAATGACAGGAGACAGGAGACCGAAGAAAAAGCTTTCAAACTCTAAATCTTAATCCCTAATCCATAATCTTACAATTATTCTATCTTAAAGAATTCCCACTTGCCAGAGGTTTCGTTTCCCTGTCTATCTTTTAGTAAAATACCAAGAGTATGACTTCCTGGTGGGATTTCTTCAGGGAATTCATGAATCAACACGTTAAATTCCGGGTCATACCTGAGGACTGTTGGTTCTTCATCAATAAATGTTTTAATTGAGTAGAAATCTATACCTGATAACGAGTCACTAACATGAATCATAATTGGCATATTTTGCTTTAATTTTCGATTCTTAAACAAAATAATTGGTGGAATAGTATCTTTAAGGATTGCAAATGTCCCGAGGTGATTTATTTTAGTCTTTAATTTGTTATCATCCATTTCTATTTTGCAAAATTCCCATTTTGCTTTAACAAGCTCATAGATTGAATATGATTTTGGATCTGAAGAAGTATCTATTTCCAATGTTATTCTTCCATCAATTGGAATAGGAGGTTCCCAGACCCATAAAGTTGGGTCTTCTTTAGATACTTTCACAGAAATAAGAGATGTATTTAGAATTGCATCTTTATTTAGATATATAATGCATCTTGAATCAGGGGATTTCAATGAAGTATAATTATTATCTTTAATGTTCCAAACCAGGATTGAATCACCACCTTTAGCTATCAATCCTAATTTATTAGCTTCAATCCAGCATAGTGAACTATCCTTCCTCAATAATATCCCATTTGTAAATATTGTAAATCTTTTAAAATTTTCATAACCTCTTTTAAAACGACAATAGTTGCGTGCGTTTGAATCTCCTAAAAAGATAGATATCTTTGATTCGTTAGATGCTGCATCTTTTACTATTATAGATACAAGACCATGGTCCTTTGTTGTTAATATGCCATCCCTTCCCTCGTAAAAGGGAAGGTCATTACCCAAAACGGTAAATAGTCTACGGAACTTTCTACCAGTCCTTACCCTATTGGTAAAGTCAAACTCAAATCTGGAATCACCATCGTGTGTGTAAGAGAATCGATCATAATATTCCTTCCTAACGAGTTTCCCACCTATATATAGTTCTATCTCCTTGGGGCTCAGTAACCCTGAATGTCCATTCACTTTATCATAGGTCTCTATCTCTAATCCAACACGACCTTTTATACATACACTTGGTGTATCCCGTCCTGCATGAAAGATTGCACCCAGGTGAGAACCACATATAGTTGATGTATCGTCAAGAGGAACTAAACGGAGTGCATTAATTACAGGTGAGATTGTATCAGGAACAGCAAATCCCCTTATGAGTGGATCTACGGGATTATTCTCCGTGTCCCTCATCTCAAAATGTAGGTGTGGTGCATAACATCCTGAACGCCCTGATATCCCTATTATCTCTCCCTTCTTAACCGGTATTTCTCCTTTTTTGAACCATATATCAACTTCATAAGTTAATTTTTTTAGCTGTTCTTCTCTAACTCTTTTTTTAATAGATTTTGAGAAACTTGAAAGGTGAGCATAGACGAATACCCTTTCCAGAGAATCCTTAATGTATATAGCTTTACCATATCCCCTGGGAGACGTTCTCGCCCTCATAACCCAACCATCAGTAACAGAATATACCCTTCTGCCTATATTCATTCCTGTTGGCAGATCGATACCCGCATGAAGATGCCCCTCTCTCCACTCGCCAAAAGAGGAGGCCAATCCATATTTTTCATCAAGAGGCCATCCTGCCCCTACAAATAATAGAGAAAGCATTAACAGAGTAACTCTTACCTTATTTGTTATCTTCATTGATATGCCTTTTAAGCACGATCGATTTCTCCTTTACTCCGATATCCCTTGCTATCACAGGGCACTTTGCTTTTATGAGAAAGTATATTTCTCTGTTTACTTCAGATAGGGTCTCATAATTGCCCTGACCCTTTGCAATCACTAAATCAGCATTCCGAAAAAGATTCAGAAATTCTTTGTTGCATAGTGAAAGGATAGTACCGGGTGCAGGGGAACCGGAGGAAATTATCCTCGCAACCTCACCAATCCCGGAGCGCTCTGCATCTTCTTTTGTCGCATCATTTATTATAGGTTCCTCCCGAACAACATAGACTATATCCCCTTCCATCTCTTCTATAAGGACCTTGTCAAATACAGTCTCACCAGCATTATCCCCGATATAAAGGATTGTCTTTAAGGTTAATAAGGTTCTCTTAAGCGGTTCATAATCCAAAATTGCAAAACGAGCCTCCATCGTTTCCTTGAGGGTCTCTTCAACATCAAAATCATTCCCTACTCCAAAGTCTATGATATTTCCAGCTATTGCCACGCGGACAGCTGAAAGCAAAGGATCATCTGAATTAGCAACAATCTTTTTTAACTCTGGATATAGACTAAGTGCATAATTTATATATTCGTTCTTTATCCGTTTAAATGGGTCATCCACTCCTGAACTATTTCTGATAGCCCTATAAACACCCAGAGCTATCTCTGGAGGAGAAGCTTCCATTGGAATGTCTGGAATAATCCTTGCTATCTCGTCAAGTACCTTCTTCTGCTCATCAGGACCTAGTCCAGCGATCCTGGCAGCTGAAAGCCCCTGCTTAAAAAAACAGGGGATGCAGTCAAGATAGGTCTTCATATCAGTTTTGGATTTTACTTATCTTATTAACAATTCCTTTAAAGGCTTTTGCTGCCTCTGAATCCGGATATTCTATTACGTAAGGTATTCCTGCATCTGTTGCATCTACAACCTTAGGCTCTATGGGAATACTTCCAAGAAAAGGAATACCCATTTCACTCGCTACCCTTTCCCCACCTCCTTCTTTAAAAAGAGCAATTTTTTCTCCACATTTAGGACAGATAAGTCCACTCATATTCTCCACGATTCCAAGTATCTTTAAATTTAGTTTTTGTGCGAAGGTCACTGACTTCCTCACATCAAGAATTGAAACCTTTTGTGGAGTGGTAACAATTACGGCGCTGGTGGCCGGAACCAGTTGCGCCATAGACAAAGGCTCATCACCTGTTCCCGGAGGAGCGTCGACAATCAACCAATCGAGAATACCCCATTGGATATCTCCAAGAAATTGCTGAATAACCTTCATCTTGAGTGGACCTCTCCATATAACAGCCTGTTTTTCATCCGCAAGAAGGAATCCCATTGAAGCAAGTTTTAAATTATCTGTAACTTGAACTGGTTCAATCCTATTCCCTGAGGATGGCTTCATCCTTTCCTTATCCACTCCAAGCATCAAGGGTAGATTTGGCCCATGTATATCTATATCAAGTAAGCCAACCTTATTCCCTCTTTCTGCAAGGACAAGTGCAAGATTACTTGCAACGGTGCTCTTACCAACTCCCCCCTTCCCACTCATTACCATTATAATATTCTTAACTCCCTTCAAATTCTCATCTATCATATTCTTTCTTTCTTCAGCTTTCTTCCTGATTTCCTGCATCAAAACCTCCTTTTCTCCTCTTCCATCTGCCTTTATGCTGGAACATCCTACCAAGAGAATAAAGCCTCTTCTCTCCACATTCAGGGCAACTCTCTGGGACGGGAACTCCAAACGTAGATGGAATAGTATTTCCACAAGCACCACAATGAAGTATATCCTTACGAAAACGAACATTACCTCCATGAACAAAAATTTCTTTACCAAGAGTAACTGCCTCTCCAATCTTTCTGTGAGCCGATCCGATTAGCCTGGTAAATGTAGAACGGGATATCCCCATCTTTTTCGCAGCTTCTTCATGAGAGAATCCAAGATAATCTGAAAGGCGAACAGCTTCATATTCATCCAGGTGGAGAACAACGCAACCTCTCGACAACCTTCTTTCAGGCATAAAATGTTGCCACACAGGTGGATGCTCTACTTCTCTTTTAATATGAGGCCTACCCATAATCATACCTTTTTATTAGCATATGTGCATAATATTTGGATTTATTGGCAAAAAGTCAAGTGGTAAATGTATTAAGGGCTTTCTTTAGAATTCTCAAATGACTATCAAAGGGAACAGGAAGTATCTTATTGAGAGGGAAAAATCTGACCCCTTTGGTGTCGCTACCCGACTTTAATTCTCCACCTACTACCTCAACTTCATACCCAATCACCAGGACGTTCCCATAGATAGAGCTTTCCTCATTATCCACATCTATGAGCCGTTTGATTCTTCCCAGAAGTCCTGTTTCCTCTTTAAGTTCTCGGATACATCCCTCCTTTGGAGTCTCACAGCCCTCAAGGAATCCCGAGGGAAGAGCCCACTTGCCTACCTCTGGTTCCACACCCCTTTTTATCAGGAGAACACTGTCATCTTTTTTCACAACCGCAGCCACAGAGGGAAGAGGATTTTCGTAATATATCCAGCCACATTCCGGGCAGCATAAGCGCTTTTTACCCTCTATTCTTTTCATTTTTAAATTACTCCCACATTTGATACAAAAGCGTACTGGCAATCTAATATTCATAACGGTTTTACAATAAGAGTCTTTTTGATAATTGCAAGGGACGATAACAGCCTTTAATCTAACACAGAGTAGTCGTTTCATTGTAAAATGTTCACCCCCTTAGATAATTTCATATCTAACGAGGCAAGAATTGTAAATTGCAGAATTGAATGTAAGAGGGACTTACATTTTTGGGTAGGAACTTCCTATTGCCGAGATACTCGTATGGGCGTATGCAATACGCCCATACATTCTCACGACGGATGACTCTTGACTCTAGACTAATCTATTGGTCGGGACAATGTGAGTTGGGTTTCACAGTGCAGTTTATATTACCTATTGACAAATATACCCCCTTAACTTACAGTAAAAAAGACAAAATGGCACTTATAACCAGGGTGGTTGACATACCATTATTCTTGTATATTGAGAACGGGTGCATAGAGAAAATTGGAGAAATCCTCTCCGAAAACAACCTTTCATTCGAGAATATTCTACTCCTTTCTGGAACTTCTACCTTTAAAGTCGCTGGTAAGAGAGTAGCAGATATCCTAAAAGGTTTAGGTAAAACAGTCGAGGTGATGAATATTCCAGATTCAACTATTGAAACAGCAGAGGCGGTTACTGCTCACATAAAAGACTCAAGCTGCAATTTAGTCATCAGCGTTGGAGGTGGAAAGGTTATTGATGTTGGCAAATATGCTGGAGCTTCGTCGGAGGTAAACTGCATCTCAGTGCCTACAACTGTCGCAAATGACGGAATTTCCTCACCAGTATCGGTTATTTCATACAAAAAAGAAAAAAGAAGTATAATGACAAAGATGCCCCTGGGGGTTATTGCCGATCTTTCAATAATAAAAAATGCACCAATAAAAACGATTAGAGCAGGGATTGGGGATCTCCTCTCAAATATATCTGCCGTCAAGGACTGGGAGTTAGCCCATCTAATGAAAGGAGACCGATTTGATGAATTTGCGGCATTACTTTCAAGCAGAGCAGCTGAGGCAGTTTTGACTTCTGATTCAGATGACAT
This sequence comes from uncultured bacterium, assembly GCA_964476585.1. Lineage (GTDB taxonomy): Bacteria > Hydrothermota > UBA3072 > UBA3072 > UBA3072 > CAYZBF01. The sequence goes on from CAYZBF010000031.1 coordinate 9,417, forward strand.
TCTATCTCTTAAATTTTTAAACAGATTGGTTGGTAGCCTTACACTAAGTGGCATAGCAATGGGTATAGCAGGTTCAAGCAAACCTGCAAGCGGTGCAGAACACAAATTCAGCCATGCTCTTGATACCATTGCTGGAAGCCCTGCTCTTCACGGAGAACAGGCAAGCTTAGGTCTCATACTTGCCACGTACCTTAGAGGAGATGATTGGGGACGTTTCGTCTCAATATTTAAACGATGGGGTATACCGACAACATCCAGAGAATTGAATATTTCAAAAGAAGATGTAATAAAGGCTCTCGTCTTTGCTCCGAATACAAGGCCAGAACGTTATACCATATTGGAACATATTGGTATTGATGAGAAAAAAGCCGTAGAAGCTGCTGAAAAGACTAAAGTAATTTAAGAATATGAGGTAATCATGATAAAAAGCGGTGTAATTGGTGTTGGGCATATGGGCAAACATCATGTACGTATTCTATCTGAAATCCCTGAATGTAAATTGATTGGAGTCTGTGATATTGACAAGGACAAGGGTCTCAAGATAGGCAATAAATATAAATGTTCATATTTTAGTAATATAGGAGAACTACTCTCAAAAACTAATGCTGTAATAATCGCAACGCCAACGAATACACATCGAAAGATAGCGATTGAAGCACTTAATCATGGAAATCATGTATTGGTTGAGAAACCAATATCACTCGACTTAAAGGAGGCAGATGAGATTATAGATACTGCATCATGCAATAATCTCCTCCTCCAAGTTGGACATATAGAGCGTTTCAACCCCGCCATCTTAGCAGCTAAAGCTCTGGTCCAAAACCCGCTCTTCATAGAAGCACACCGCCTCTCCCCATATTATGGAAGAGGAGTTGATATCTCCGTGGTTTTAGATCTAATGGTTCACGACCTCGACATAATACTCAATAGAGTTAAAAGTCCAATTAAGCATATATCAGCTGGTGGTGTTCCAGTCCTCACCAACTACATAGATATAGCCAATGCGCGGCTTGAATTCGAGAATGGTGCTATAGCTAATATAACCGCGTCCCGGATTTCTCTAATGAAATTAAGGAAACTTCGTTTCTGGCAAAAATATTCATATGTTTCTGTGGATACATTAAACAGGAAAGTAGGGGTTTTTTATAGAGAAATAAATAATGAACAGCCCCTGATAAAGGAAGAAGATGTCAATGTATCAACTGAAGAACCCTTACGACTCCAGAACCAATCATTTATTGATGCGTGCCTTGGAAAAAAGGATATTGAGGTTACTCCAGAAGAAGCGAGGGAAGCACTTGCCCTCGCGCATAAAATCTTGGACAAGATTGAAAGTAGAGCAAAAAGAGTAAATATTAAGCTAAAGCGTGAAGAATATCCCTAATGAAAGCGTTATTCATTACCGGTGAAGCCTCTGGTGACCTTCATGCCTCTAACCTCATTCACTCGATGAAACGTATAAATCCTGAAATACAATTCATAGGTATCGGTGGGGAAAAGATGAAAGAAGAGGGTGTCCAGATCATCTACCCGACGCGAAAGATAAGTGTAGTGGGATTCAGTGAAGTAATAAGTAAAATCTCCTATTTGAAAGAAGCTCGAAGAGAAATCTCCATGGCTGTAAAAAATGAACGAATCGATTTTGCTGTAACCGTTGATTTCCCTGGATTTAATATTCCTATCGCAAGATACTTAAATAATAATGGTATTCCAGTATTCTATTTTATAACCCCACAGGTATGGGCATGGGGAGGGTGGCGAGTAAAGCATCTTCGGAAGTATTTCAAACATCTCTTCGTTATCCTACCCTTTGAAGAAAGATTCTTTGAGCACGAATCAATAAATGCTAGCTTTTTAGGAAATCCTATACTGGATATTGCAACTGTTCCAGGAGAACTCAAAAGAAGAGATTTGCCAGACGTAGAACTACTCATCTCCCTTCTTCCAGGATCCAGGGAATCGGAGATAAAGAGAGTATTAGTTCCCATGCTTGGCGCCTATAGACTCTTTCAGAAGAAATATACAGAAAGTGCTGCAGTTGTTGCCTTACATAATGAAGAACTACTTCCCATTACTCAAAGGATAGGCGGAGAACTACTTAACAACATATCCATATTTTGCGGGAAGACCTATGATATACTGCACCTTTGTGATCTTGCAATAGTTACTTCTGGTACTGCAACAATCGAAGCAGGCATCTTTAACACTCCTATGGTGATTGTTTACAAATTATCATTCCTATCCTGGATAATTGCAAAACTGCTCGCCCATGTTGAGAATTTTGGACTGATAAATCTTATAATGTCTGAACGGATAGTTCCTGAACTCATTCAAAGAGAGGTTAATCCCAAAACTATTTGTACTGCTCTCGAGGATGTCTACATGAATAGATGTAATATATCAAAGAAGTTTAGTAAATTGAAACAAAGATTAGGTAATAGGGGATGCTATGATAGGCTCGCTCATTCGCTCCTTTCTATGGTTTAGTGGATCTTTTCTTTTGACCATCCTCATATTAATTCTAGGACACACATGGAGAATATGTTTTAAGGGGTGGGAGAAGGTTCTGAAATATGACGCTTCGGTTTTCTATGCCTTCTGGCATGAGAATATGTTACCGGTGCTCTTCTCCCATAGAGGTAAGGGTGTTGGAATTATTGTTAGTTTAAGTCCAGATGGTGAACTTGTTGCTAGAGTGCTTAAGATCCTTAGATATAATGTCTTCAGAGGAGATACGGAAAAGAGAGGAAGAGAGGTACTGCGAGAGTTGATACAATATGGTAAAGGTGGTAAGGAGATTGCAATAACACCTGATGGACCAAAGGGGCCAAGAAGAGAAGTCAAAAAGGGGGTCTTCGTGATTGCAAAAAGATCCCGTCTTCCTCTCTTTGCTGTAAAGATTGAAGCGGATCGATGCTTTCGATTCTCCTCGTGGGACAGATTTATGCTCCCATTGCCGTTTAGTAGAATTGAAATCACAATAACAGGACCCATTCAAAAATTAGACAGTGAGACGTTAAAGAAAACCATCTAAGATTGGTTATGGAAACTTACATTATTGATCCAAGGAATACTGCAAGGCCATACAATTTCAGTCTTCTTAAAGCACTAAAAAAATATAATTATCCATTTACCTTTTTGGGATATATACCGGAATTTTGGGGGAGGGAATCACCCGTTAAAGAAAACAACCTATTCCTGCCAATCAGCAGGGGGATGTTTGGAAACAAAAGAATACAAAGACCTATTATCAACTTTACACAAACTCTGGAAATACTCTATGGCCATGTTCAGCTTCGCAAGAAATTGAAAGAGTATTCTGTTCTCCACTTTCTCTGGTTTACATCTCCCTCAATAGAACAGTATTTAATACCGAAAATCAGCCACGCCCGATTAATTCATACGGCACATAATTTGTTACCCCACCGAGACAAATCGAGTGATTTTGAAAAGTTTAGGAGATTGTACTCTTATATGCATTGTATAGTGGTTCACGATGAAGAATCAACCACAAAGTTTAAGCGGATGTTCCAAATAAAAACAGATGTTCGCGTAATCCCCCATGGGAATCTTGAAGATTTTTACAATACATTTGATAGAACGAATAGGCGCGAATCAGAGGTCTTTTGGTCACAACAAAATGGGAGATTAAGAAGGCCAATATTCCTCTTCACTGGACCAGTAAAGCCATATAAAGGTTTCGATATACTCATTAAAGCAGCACAGATTCTAAATGAGAAAGAATATACTTACAGTTTGGTAATAAAAGATAAAAAACTAATCCATATGAAAAACTTATATTATCTTCCACCTGAAGTCCCATACTCTAAGCTCGGACTTATATATAGAAATGCTGACGTTGTAATTCTCCCGCATACGAAGATATCCCAGAGTGTAACACTATTCGAAGCGGGTTATTTTGAAAAAGCAGTAATTGTATCTTCAGTCGGCGGATTAAAAGAGACCATCCGGGATGGAGTGGATGGCTTTATATTCAGCAACGGAGATCCCACAAACTTAGCTCTTAAGATGGAATTATTTATCCAATCGCAAAATGAATGGATTACAATGGGAAGGAATTTCAAAGCAAACCTTATCAGGGAATATTCATGGGATGATATTATAGATGAATGGATTAAACTCTACCAGGAGACTCAGCCCTTGAATTGAAGTCCATAGAGCCGTGCGTATAAACCCTTTCTATCTAATAACTCATTATGATTTCCTTCTTCCACAACCTCCCCTTTACTAAGGACAATTATTCTATCGGCGTTCCTCACGGTTGAAAGTCGATGAGCAATAATTATTGCTGTTCGACCCCTAAGGAGTTCAGACATTGCATCCTGAATCAATTTCTCCGACTTTACATCTAAAGAAGAGGTTGCTTCATCGAATATCAGGATTGAAGGATTCTTTAGTATAGCACGCGCTATGGCTATCCGCTGTTTTTCTCCTCCTGATACCCTTCCTCCCTTCTCTCCTACCTGTGTGTCTAATCCCTTAGGAAGGGTATCCACAAAAACTTTAAGATAACTCTTCTCTAATGATTCATTAAATTCACACTCATCTGCATTATGGTTACCGTAGAATATATTATTCCTTATAGAATCGTTAAACAGGATTACATCCTGGGTCACCATTCCTATCTGGCTCCGGAGACTCTTAAGAGAAAACCTCTTTATATCTTCACCATCAATCTCCACCCTACCCTTACTTGGGTCGAAAAAGCGGGGAACTAAATTCACAAGAGTAGTCTTTCCAGCCCCAGAAGGACCGACCAGGGCAACAGTCTCTCCCCTTTTTACCTCGAGATTTATATTCTTGAGAATAGGGTTAGATCCGTCGTAACTAAAGGAAACATTCTTGAATCTGATTCTTTCCTCGAATGATCCCAGAATCGAGCTACCTTCATCCTTGACATACTCATCTACCTCTACAACCTCTAATACACTCTCCATACTGGCGAGTCCATGCTGAAGATCACCATAAGCAAGATTAATCTGTCTAACTGGTTGTTGCAGCATAATAGTGCTCCCCAGGAATACAAGGAATTTATCAGGTGTGATTATTCCTTTAAATATGAGAAAGCCTCCCACAACAAGTATAACTCCTGCAAGTATTGCACCTAGGAATTCCGAAGAAACAGGAAGAAATCCCTTAAGTAAATTACTCCTAACATAGTTTATTCTGTATTTGACATTAGCATCCTTGAATCTTTTTAACTCATAATTTTCCATGCCAAATGACTTGATAACCTTTATCCCCTGTAACATTTCAGAAGCTAATGTATTCATAAGGGCTCTCTGCTTTCTTAAAGTTGTAAACCTACCGCGAACCTTTTTGCCTATAAATTTTATAATCCATAGGGTAAGGGGAGTCAGAAAGAGAGAGATTAGGAATAACCTCCACGACGCCCAGAATGCAAGACCTAAGTATACAAGTAGAAGGAAAAGATTTCGACCAAGATCAATCACTCCCCTTCTTAAGGCAAATCGTATCTTCTCTGTGTCATTGGTTATTTTTGAGAGCAATTCACCTGACTTTGATTGGGAATGAAATCTATAAGATAGGCTTGTCAACTTCTGGAACATATCCACCCTGATATCCGCTATTGTCTTCTGCTCAAGGGAGTCTGAAAGATAGTAAAGCAGGAGGGAAAAGGGAAACTTAACACCATAGATAAAGATAATTGATAAGGCAAGCTTCCAGAGACTTTCCATCCGATCACCACTCTCGATCCAGCTAATTAGCCAGCGAAAGATCCTTGGACCACTACTTGCATAGGAACGCCCGAAAATAGAAGAGACGATAGGTGTAATCATCCCAACAGTAAAACCACTCAGGACAGCAACTATTATCATTATAAGAAGTACACTAAAAAGAAGGGCCTTGTATCTAAATAAATATTTCCCAAGTTTCCTCAGCATAATTTTTAATTTAGTTATATGAAAACATAAATCAAGCCCATCTTCTGCAAAACAAGAACTCATAAACAAAAGCCAAGCAACAGGAGAATAGTTAATTAGTTAATTGGTTAATTAGCAAGTATTTCCGACACTTTTGCCTACGAGCCAATTTAACTATTAAACTATTTAACTAATAACTTTATGTTTTTCTCTGTGTTTATCTGTGCTCATCTGCGTCCTATTACATTTTCCATTGATTTTGTTGATTGACAGATGTTAGCTTTCTTTGACTCTTGACATCAGAAATGAATAAAGTATCCTAAAAATATTAAACCAATGGATTCGAGATGGTCATAGAATGTTAGAATTAATTCTATCCGCCTTATTTTTAATATCTCCACAGGATTCAACTAATGTCCCATTTGATATAACAATTGTCTTCGATCCACCAGAAGATCCAAAATACATAAACGTTTATCTTGACGATGTGGAAATAAAAGGAGAAAAAGAGCAGGACTATTTCTATAGAATAATAAAGAACCTCTCACCTGGCGAACATTTAATCAAAGTCCATATTAATAAGAAGAGAAAGGAATGGAAGTTTATAGTAATCCAGAGAAAAGAAAAAATACCTATGGAAACGTGGGGTAATCTATCCCTCGGCATACAGAATTCTTACTCCTCTGATTCTCTGTATTCAGGTGAAAGTGGCCCTGTCTATGGGGTGGATTTGACTTTCGGAGAAGGGACCCATTCAATTAACCTCTCTCTTTTACATGATCCCGATTACCCGTCGAGATGGTATCCGTTCTTCAGTTACTATGGTAACAAGGTCCAAATTGAAGGAGGATATATATATCCTTTTTTCGATGAAATTACCATCTACTCGTCTGGAGGGTTTGGAATTACAGGCAACATAGATATAGGATTCTTAACCCTTAGTCCAATCTTCCTTTATTCTAAAAATTATGATACTCTTTTCCCCGAATATCCACGACTTTTTTATGGAGGTAAGCTTGAGCTCTCTAACAACAATGTAAATATCGGAGTCACATTATTCCAAGCCAAGGACGATACATCAAACTTAACCGGATTTCCCCTAACTTCTCCCAAACAATCCATTGTCTTCTCTCCGGAGTTTAGATGGCAAATATCAGATGAATTTTCATTAAAATTAAAGGGAGGATATTCAAAAGGTAAAGATAATCTCTTCGTTGATACCGTTAAGAGCGGAAATATCTTTGAAGGTAGTATCATCTATGAACACGATTACAACGACATTACAATCGGCTTGAGAAAGACCTCTCTTGATTATTTAACCTTGGGAAATCCTTATCTTTATACTAATAGAACCTCGGCTTTCTTAACCGGTATCTATGAAAGAGGATTATTATATACTGATTTTGATCATCTTATATATAAAAAAGAAGGTGTTATCGGATTCTCTTTTCTACAGACCTTTAAATTCAATCTTAATAATTATTTCTCACCGCTTTTTGAATGTCAATGGGTTAAATACCGAGAATACGGAAGCGACGAGTATCAATATATGGCAGGAGGTTTTGAATCAATATTTGGCGATGTCCAAGTGTACAATATCTTCGGGACCTATAGGAATTCATCTTCAACTACCAACAGTTCGTTCCAGTTATCCTCTTTCCTGCACTGGTATCCTGCAGGGCATAGCATAGGATTTGGAGTATCTGCCTCTTTTGACCAGGGGTATGTAAGATTTGATGTGGACTTATCTATGTATTTTAAATTATGGGATCTGGGATATATAGATATATATTACTATCCATCAATAAAAGAGGGTTATGACCATCATTCCTTAAGGATAATCTATGAATATGAATTTTAGGGAACTATTTGGAGTTTTAGTAATCTAAATAAATAGGAGTGAAAGATGATATTATTAATTATCGGAACTATATTAAATTTCTATACCAACGATGTAGTAATTAAGAGGGCCGATAGTACACTCATACCTTATCTGGGCATAGAGATAATGGATGAGGATACTATAATTGTAAAAGATAGTTCTAAAGCAGAAATCTTGTATCCTGATAGTAGTACGTTATTTATAGACGAAAATTCAATTGTTACCACAACATGTGGTAAAAAAAGGAGTATATTCTTATCGTTGGGGAGGATATGGGCAAAAGTTAGGGGCCTTTTGAAAGGCGAGTCTTTTGAAATAAATAATCCTGTATCGGTCTCAGGGGTCAGGGGAACAGAATTCACTGTGTCCTATAAAGAGGGCGAGTCTGAAGTGGATGTTCTGGAAGGTAGTGTGAACGTCCGTGAGCTTGTGACGGGCAAAGAGGTTCTTCTCGAAAGGGAAAGACTGGCAAAGATAAAAAGAGGTATGGAAATTGAGATAAAGAAATTTAGACTGGAGGACATAAAGCACTGGAATAGATGGAAAGAAGCCCATCTAAAATTCCTTATAAAGAAAATAGAAAGGGCGCTGGAACAAGGGAACATTCTGCAAGCGTCTCTTCTTATTGACCAGGGATATGCCCTTGCAAGAAGATTAAGACTTACGGATGAATATAGAAGCAAAATCGAAAAACTCAAAGAAAAATATGAAATAATAAGAGAGAAACAAGGAACGATCAGAGGTAAAATACAAGATTTGCAGTACAGCCTAAGAAAAATAAATCCCCTCCTCCAGAGAATAGAGCCATCGCTAGCTGATTTAAGGGGATTGGTTGATCACCTCTTAAGTGAGCGAAAAGAACTGGAAGGATATATAAGAGAAAACAAAAGACTCGAAGCGACTCAAATGCTTTCTTCAGTAAATTTCTTGATGGACCAAATTGAATTTCGGATAAATAAAATCCCGCAAGGAGCATTATACCAAGTTGCAATTAAAGCAGATAGAGATTATAACCTCATAAAAGGAATGAAATTAGAAAAAGGTTTAGATGTGGAGACCAGGAATAAAATAAAAACTATTGCTAAAGAAGTAGAAGAATTAAGAGAAAGAGTGCAAAAACTGAAAATTATGTTGAATAAGATTATCACCGATTACAATAGAGTCAAACACGGCATCCCAGAGCTAAAGCATAAATTATAAGAGTCTATTGGAGATTATGGGAAATGAAAAGAAAATGCAAAAAAGAAATTTCGAGCAGATCGTCAAGGAATATACACCAAGGATATTCAAAATGATATATAATATGGTAGGGGATTACGAAGCTACAAAGGATCTAACTCAGGATGTCTTCGTTAAGGCCTGGAACGGATTTGATAGTTTTAGAGGTGATGCCTCTGTATACACCTGGATATACAGAATAGCTCTTAACAGAGTTTTTGAATACAAAAAGGGGAGGGCACGCATAAAAACAATATCAATCGATGACATCCCAGTGACAGAAACGAAAGGGGACCCCGAAAGATACCTTCTTCTAAAGGTAGACAGCGAACTGGTAAAGAGATGCATCCAAGAACTCCCTGAAAAATATCAGACTATTCTTATCCTCAGATACTTTGAAGACAATGACTATGCTACTATAGCCAAGATGATGGAAATACCCATTGGAACTGTTCGCTCGAGACTTCATCGAGGTATTTCAACTCTCGGTAACCTTATAAGGGAAAAGATATGAAAAATAACAGATTTGATGATTTGATTCAGGGTTTTATCGATGGTGAACTGAACAGTGAGGATGAAAAGGCATTTAAGGAACATCTGAAGTCTTGTAAAGAATGTCAGCAAAAGTTACAGGTTAAAGAAAAGATTGTGGCGTTAATAAAAGATGCAAAGGTAGACGTTGATCCCCCAAAGGAGTTGATAAATAGGATAATCGCAAGCACAATTGAAAGAAAAATAATCAAAATAAACTGGAGATACGTTGCCATTGGTGCTGCGGCGACATTAATCCTTTTTTTCTTTCTGTTTACTTACTTCATAAACTCCTCTACTCCAATAGCAAGGGATTACCAAAAAACACGATTGCCTGTAGTGAAGTCCCATGGAATAAAAGATAAAGAAATAACAGAATTACACGGCAAGAAAATGGGAGTAGCTGAGGTAGAAAAGGAGCATGGTAAGCAAGAGGGAGTGACAACGGTATATAAAAAACCCAAAAAAGCATTTTTTGAAGAAACCCGCTTAGTTTTTCCTGAAGAAGGATCAGTCGTGGGTAAAGAGTTTGATGTGGTAATAATCTTAAAAGAACCCTCACAAAAAGTAGAATTGAACATCGATGGCGAGAAAAGGATATTTGAAAGTAGAGATTCGAATATACTCTACATAGAGAGCGACTCTCTTCCCGCATTAGAGAACGGATTCCATTATCTAACAGTGGTAGAACCAACCTATCAAAAAATCACATTCTTCAAGGAGGGATAATGCTCATTCTGGTATTATTATCTCTTGACCTTAATATCTCACCAAACCCAATAGAGGGTAGAATAGGGGATAAGATTCCTTTCTCTGTAGCGATAATGAATGAAGAAGGTATGTTGGTTAGTGGGAAAAAAGATTTTGACGTGATACCCTCTGATCTTGGCAGAATCATGGGGACTACCTTCATCCCGAACAGAATGGGTAGAGGAGTATTGAAATGTAAAGCCACTGTGAAAGGAGAGACAATCACCGACTATGCCTATATTAGGATCACAGAAGAAAAGAAAGTAAAAATAATCCCATCATCAGCATTTGTTGAACCAGGGGAAGAAATTCAATTTAAGATTCCAGATGGAAAATACTTAAATTGGAAGGTTATTCCTGAAGAATTAGGTTTTATCAGAGATGGCCTCTTTATAGCAAAGACTCCAGGCAGGGGTCGTATAGTGTTAATGTTAGATGATGGGAGTATTTTAAGTGCTTTTGTAAGAGTGAAAGGAAAACTAAATCCATTAGAAATCGTCCCAAAGTTCAAAAAAACAAAATCAGGTGAGAAGATACAGTTTTCTTTAAAAGAAAGGGGAGAGGCAGTTTGGGAGGTAAGACCAGAAGATATTGGAACAATAGATAATAACGGTATATTCTACGCTAAATCCCCTGGGAGGGGTGTCGTGGTAGCAAAAATAAAAGAAGGAAATACTGAAAGATTGGGAAGAGCAATTGTTATTGTATCCGGAAAACTGAAAATAAGGATCATACCTGAAAGAATAACCCTTGACCCAGGAGAAAGCGCACATTTTCAACTTAAATCAGATACCGGCATATATACTAGAAATATCCCTGTGCGATGGAAAGTCATACCGAA
>CAYZBF010000032.1:0-9516 GCA_964476585.1 uncultured bacterium
GCAGATAAACGTAGAATCTTAGGTTTTAGGTCTTTAATGTTTGGTTGGTGAGTTGGTGCGTTGGTGAGTTAGTCTGTTTTGATTGACTATTGACTAGAGACTGATGACTGAAGACTAAAGACTTACGACCAAATTACCTCCAATTCTAGAGGTAATTTTTCCTTGACTATTAGCATTATTTATATAGATTGAGAGCAATGAGATTAAGGGAAATAATAATATCAGGTTTTAAGTCTTTCCCAAAGAAAACTCGTTTCAAATTGAAAGATGGCATTACCACTTTTGTTGGCCCCAATGGATGTGGTAAGACCAATATCATAGACGCTATAAAATGGTGTCTGGGTGAAACGAGCACAAAGACACTTCGAGCCGAGCGGCTGGAGGATCTAATATTCGCTGGAACCCAGTCCCGTGCCCCTGTTGGTATGGCTGACGTGAGACTCTTATTCGAAAACAATGGCGGGATACCTCTTGACTATGAGGAAGTAGAGGTAAGACGCCGTTATTTCCGCTCAGGAGAAGGAATTTTTCTAATAAATAATACTCCCTGTCGCTTAAGAGATATCCAGAATCTCTTTGCAAATTCAGGACTGAAATCCGCAATACTCGATCAACAGATGATTGAGGACTTCCTAATTTCTGATTCTGACATACGAAGAGAACTGCTTGAATCAATAGCAGGAATAAAAAGATACAGGCAAGATAGAAAAGAGGCATTGAACAAACTAAATCAGGTGGAACGATTACTTGATAAGATTGAAATAATATTACATGAAAAGAAGAAAATCATGCGAAGTCTTTCGAGAGAAGCAAACAGTGCAAAAAGGTTCCGAAAGCTCCAGGAAGAAATCAAAGAAAAGGTTATTCTAAATTCGAAATCAAAATTATACTCTATAGATACAGAACTAAAGGATAAAGAGAAGAGAGACAGAAAGCTTGAGGAAAAACTTGAGGAGCTGTTAAAGGAATTAATAAAAGGGAAACGTGAGATAGAATACACAGAGGATGAGCTCAATTCCAGGCGAAAGGAATATATACAAATAAACCATACGACAGAAGGAGTTCACGAACAAATTTTAACACTTCGCGAAAAGAAGGCAGGTATTGAAGGTGAACTAAAAAGGATCGCGTACTTATTAGTGGATCTTCCCGAGAATATCGAAGAATCCATCAATCACTTAGAAAAGAAAAAATTTGAACTAAATACGAAGATAGAAAAAATATCCTCTAAGATACCAGAATATGAATCACTGAAGGAGAAGGTAAAAGAAAATTCAAAGGAGATTACATCAAAAATCGAATCCCTGAGGGGGAAAAATCTTTCTCTGAAAGTAAAAATTGAGGGGCAACAATCACGTATCAATTCCATAGAAGAGTATCTAAAGGACCATAAAAAGATATTAAAATCCAAAAGGGATGAAATAAATAAACTTAATGATTTAATATCTGGAAATAAGGCAGAATTGGAAGAGAATACCAAAGCTATAAACAGTCTTGCGCTCGGGATTCAAAAAAAGGACAAAAGCAGGGCTGCATTACTTCGTCAGTTACAAAACGAGCAATCAGGGCTAAACAGGATAGAAAAGGAAATTCAATTTTACGAGAGTAGAACTAATGAGTTCTCAGAAGGAATGAAGTTAATAAAGGAAAATATGCAACTTCCCATATTATCTGAGAATATTGAGGTAAAAGAAGGATATGAAAAAGCCATAGAAGCAATATTGGGCGATTTTATAAATGGGACTATAGGCTCACTTGAAGAAGTCAAAAAAGCAATTGATTTGATCAATAAGGAATCCGCTAAAGGCGGTATCTTTATAATCGATAACGAAAAAGAAAACGAAGAGGGGAAACCAAACGGTATTACCAGAGGGAAATATGCACATCTTATAAAGAAAAAACTGTCTAAATATCAACTGGCAGAAAATTTAAAAGAGGCACTTAATAGTTCTTTGAATCAAGGTGGCTCCTGGGTCACACCAGAAGGGGATATAATAGAAGACAGATTCATTCTACTTGCCACAGGCAAAGAAGGAGTTCTGGTAAGACGAGTAAAAGAAGCAGCCCTCCGAGCTGAGGCAAAGAAAAAACAAGAAAAAATCAAAAAGATGGAAGAAGAAAATGAAAAAATTGATATCGAGATCAATGAATCAAAGAATAAAATCGCTCAAGCTGAAGAGGAGAGAGAAAAACTGGTAAACAAAAGATCCAGCTTAGAATTCGACATTAACCGCTTAAAATATGAAATTAAATCCATAAGGGGTGATCAGTCATCTGATAGAAAGGAGATAGAGAAACTTAATAACCTAATATCAAATATGCAAGGGGAAAGAGAAGATGTTGAAAAGGATTTTAAAGAAACAAACTCTGCCTTTTCTACATTAGAAAAAGAGTCAGAAAAACTGAATCAAAAACTCATTACAACGCAAAGAGAAAGAGAATCTATAAGGAATAAGTTAAGTGATTTGAACCAGCGATTAAGTAAGCTAAAAAGCAGCCTTCTTCTTCTTCGGGAAAAGGAAAAACTGGAAGAAGAAAGAGGGAACCTCAGAGATGAAATAGAGGGAATAAGTTCAAAACTTGATCAACTGAAGGAAAAATTAGGCATACTGAACGAAGAATTAGAAAAGAAAGAACAGTTAATAAATAAAAAAAGAAAAGAGTATTCAAACGGACAGGAAGAAAAGAATAACCTGGAAAGGGAAATTGATGTTTTAAAAATGGAAGTCACAAAAATGGAGTATCAAAAGGATAGTCTCATAAATGAAGTATTCAGGGAATTCGGAGTAACAATTGAAGGGGAAAAGTTAGAGATTGAACCCGATATAGAAGATAAAATCATGGAATTAAGAGAGAAAACCGAATCTCTTAAGCCCATAAATCCCCTCGCTATTGAGCAACATGAAGAGAGAAAGAAGGAAATAGAGGAAATAAAGGGACAACATAATGATTTACTTGATTCAAGAAAAGACATAAAGGACTCTATAAATGAAATTGACAGGAGAGCTGAAAAAGAGTTTAAAGATACTTTTGACGATATTAAGAAGGACTTCCAATTTATCTATGAGCAACTCTCACCAAATGCTGCGACTGACATAAGAATGACAGGAGATAATATATTAGAGTCTGGAATCGAGGTCTGGATTCAACCACAGGGCAAAAGACTCAAAAGGATGGAACTTTTCTCAACAGGTGAGAAAACCCTTGCAGCTGTCGCTCTACTTTTAGCTATAATGCGAAAGAGAAAATCCCCCATCTATATAATGGATGAGATTGATGCCCCTCTGGATGAGAACAATATAGAGCGATTCGTTGCCCTTCTTAAGAATTTCTCGGAAACCGCCCAGATTCTCCTTGTAACTCACAATAGAAGAACCATGGAAGCAGCTAACTGTATTTATGGAATTACTATGGAAGAGCAAGGAATCTCAAAAGTGATATCAATTGACTTGAAGGGATTAATGGGTTGATAAGTGAGTGGGTTGGTCGGTTAGACTGCTTAAAAGATGGAAGAAGAAAGACAGTCTACAGTTAGAATAATTAAATTCTTTGTTACTCTTTCACTCATGCTATTATTTTTAATTCAGTGTGATTCCAGAAAAAACAGTTATCGTAAGATTAAAATCAACAATAAGTGGATAAAAGTAGAAGTTACAGATACACCAGCAGAAAGGATGGTTGGGCTATCAAATAGATATTCCTTACCTGAAAACCAAGGTATGCTCTTTGTCTTTCCTGATAAGGCAAAAAGAGAGTTCTGGATGTATAAATGTAATTTTGACATTGATTTAGCTTATATTGACGCCTCTGGCATCATCAGGGAAATCATAACCATGAAAAAGGAACCATTTAACCTACCAATAGATTCCCTTAGGAAATATCCTTCTTCTTCATCCGAAATAAAGTTTGCCATTGAGATGAAAGGGGGATGGTTTAAAGAACATAATGTTGAGGTTGGAACTCAGTTAGATCTGAAGGGTTTTTACTCAGCTTATTAAAATCCCCAGCTTCCAATTCTACTCAATCTCACACAAGGTTCGCAAAGACTTTAAAGCCTAACACTTCCCTTAAAATTTACCAATGATTTATCCCGTGAAATACTCAAGGCAGTATTCCAGAAATCTATTTCATGGGGTTCACCCCGTGAAATACTCAAAGCAGTATTCCAGAAATCTATTTCATGGGGTTTATCCCGTGAAATACTTAAGGCAGTATTCCAGAAATTTATTTCATGGGGTGAAGGCAGATTGACACAGAAATAATTCTTAGCTGATATCTGTCAGCTATTCACGTCCTTGACCCTTTAGCTACTATTTCTAATGAGATATAATAGTAAATTGAACCCTTCTATTCCTTGCTCTCCCTTCGGGGGTTACATTGCGTGCTACGGGCCTTGTCATACCATATCCCTTAAGAGATAATCTATCAGGATCAATACCCTGCGTAATGAGATATCCTCCTACCACCCTTGCCCGGGTTTCTGAGAGCCATTGATTATATGAAAAAGTACCCTCTGCGGAAGCGTGTCCACCAATTTCTATCCTGATATTCGGATTCGATTTAAGAATCTTCACAATCTCATCCAAGAGAGGATAAAAGATAGAGGAAATATTGGCATCATTAGCGACGAAGTTAACACGTTGACTTTCAATTCCACTCTTTATCTCTACTGGCGCTGGCTTTTTCTTAACTGCAGCCCTCTTACGTAGATTTACAATGATATCTCTCACCTGATTTGATTTGATGAAGATCTTTGCCTGTTTTGTTATGTAATTAGGTGAACTCAACCGAAAGAGATAAATACCAGAATCCAGGGTAACGGTTATTCTCCCTGTGGAAGGAATATCAACCACTCTTTTCTCACCATCTCCATAGGTTAGTCTTCCCTGAATGGGTCTTCCGGTTTTTTCAGCCAGGAGACGAATATTTACCTGTCCCTTTCTTGGCTTCTCAAATGATAAGGCTTTAACAGAAAAACTGGCATTAATTCTCGGAGTATACCTTACCACTTCTGGGGCGAAAAAATAATGCTCCATTTTGAGAAGCCCAATCGTCCCTTTGAATAGTCCATATTCATATTGCATCCCAAGATTAGCATCACGCCCATCAGTTTCCAGTATGAGGGAGGGCCCTCTGGGGATAGATAATTTTAAACCACAGAAAAAACCAAAAACGATATTTTCATGTCTCTCATCGAAGAAAAAATCAAAATTAAGGAGATAACTTCGAGGCCCATAACCTACGAACCTCCCGCGACCCATTCCAGCGGTCAGCTCAAAATATTCATTAAAGGCTCTGGTGGCAACAAGATAGACCGATGCTACCTCTGGAGGTCTTGGCGTATATTCCTCATCTACATAAGTTTCATCATCATGACCGATTGAGGAGATATACTTCCTATAGGTAAGATTATCCATCCCTAAAGAAACGGCGGGAATATTATCTCTCTCTTTGAGTAACTGATATGATATATCAAGGGTAAAATCCGTGCCGCTAACCCAGTTAAGACCTGCGGCAAATTTGTTTAGAGAAAACTCCACCCCTCCATTGATATCTGTTCCCATTTCAATTTCAGGCTTAATTGGGTAACTCCCGTTTAAGTTAATGTATATCCCTTCATTGAACTGTGCCGTTGGAATATCTATATATGAGCTTCTTGAAAACGTAAGTGCACTCAAAGTTAATATATTTATGAAAAAAGATAAGACAAACAAACGTCTCATACCACCTCCTCATTTTATACTTTTATTATAATGCATTCTATAATAAGGATTTTGCATTTTGTCAAGCAAAATCATCATCTGTAAACTTTTCGAATTTAAGTAGACCTTCTCACTTTGCTGATCGCAATCTCTTACCTTGCCCTACTTTTCAAACGCTGCAGGCTGATAGCTGTTCAAGACACTCACACATCATTATACTTGACAAAAAAGGGGATTCCAATTATATAAAACCAGGTGGGCAGAGATGAATAAGAAAAGGTATTATTTTTTTAAAGTACTAATTCTATTCTTATTGGTTATTTTTCCTATCATACTATGGGGTACATCCGGTAAGATTTCAGGTAAAGTGGTAGATAAGTTAACAGGAAAGCCATTGTTTGGCGCGAATGTATTCCTGGAGGGAACTAATCTTGGTTGCATGGTAAATCCCATGGGTTACTTCACCATTAAAAATGTACCTCAAGGCGAGTATAAACTCATCGTTTCAATGATGGGATATGAGAAAAAAAGTTTTAATTTATCTGTATCTGAGGATTCTGATATCCACTTAGAGTTCGAGCTAAAGATCGAGGCAATTGCATATAAAGGAATGGCCATAACAGGTAAAAGACCCATGATTGAAGTCATAATGCCCGCTGCTCATGTCCACATAAACCTATTAGAGGCTGGAATGGGTCCGGTATCTTCAATAACTGACATCATAGCTGTACAGACAGGAGTTATACGGCTGGGAGAGAAGCTCTATGTCAGGGGCGGTCGTCCAGGTGAGGTTGCATATCTTCTGGACGGATGTATGCTTCAAGATCCATATGATAACAGCTTAGATGTTCTCATCCCGGAATATAGTGTTCGGGAACTCACATTCTACAGGGGGGGGGTTTGGGGCAGAATATGGAGGAGCTCAATCGGGTATTATTGATATGTCAACAATTGGAGCATTAAGCGGCCTAACTCTTAAGGCAATGATTATGAGCAACGATTTACGGGGTATTTCAAGTCCGTTCCAGGATTTCCTCGACCAGGAGCCCAATAAAGAGAAATTTAACAGGTTGAACTTTAGGTTAGGAGGTCCTGTGCCACAATGGATACTTCCTGGAAATAAAATCGCACTCTTCACAGCAGGGGAATTCAGGGGAGAGAACGGAAGGATGGGTGGGGATTATGATTCTACATTCAGTATTTTTGGAAAGTTGACCTATCTTCTCTTCGACAACACAACTCTCCGACTCACCGGGATATTCTCAAAGAAATCATACCACGAATATGACGCACAATGGAAATATCTTCATACTCATTGCCCATATAGTACACAGGAAGCTAAACATTACAACCTTACCCTCGAACAATATCTTGGAGAAAATACGCTTTTCCACTTTCAGATTGAACGCCACTTGACTTTCGCAAGATCAAATGTTTTTGAGGATGGATGGGTAGATATTAATGGTGATGGCATAGTGAATGCTAATTCTTATGATAGTTTAATCATAGATTTACTTACAGGTGATACATTGAACCGCTATCCTTCTGATATAGATGGTATAGACGATTTCGCTGACTATGATAATGATGGCTTTGTAGAAATAAACGGGGAGGAATCTAACTTATTGTGGGGAGATCTGTGGTCTTACCCCACAGATAGAGAAAAGGATAGTGTGGGCTTCTTTATAAAAGGGTATCATTGGACAAGATGGTATTACCGGGAATCTTCTTTTTACTCAATAAAAGCAAACTTGCTCTCCAAAATCCATGAATGCCATGCGATAAAAACAGGAATTGAATTCAAACCTATCAGACTCTCTTTTTATGGAAGCTACGAAGTACCCCCCTATCAGTGGGGTGGTTATATTCAAGATAAGATGGACTTTAAATCACTAAAGGTAACAGCGGGTTTAAGATACGACTATTTTAATTCCAATGTGAGCACTGGTGAATCTGCATACCAATTGAGTCCCAGACTGGGACTCTCTTTCCTTATCACCGAAAGAGATGTTGTCCATGTTACCTATGGTTATTATTTCCAGATTCCAGCACTTCAATATTTCTTTGTAAATCCTCTTTTTGATCCATACATCGGTAATCCAGAACTTGGATACGAGCGCACGGCAACTTACGAAATAGGGATTGTGCATTATATTCTGAATAACTTATATATAGATATGACTGCTTATTACAAAGATATTACAGGCCTTATAGGTATTGTGCAGATACCCGTATCTCTCGACTTTTATTACTTGAATCAGGATTTTGCAACAGCCAAGGGGTTTGAGGTAACCCTCCGGAAAGAACCAGGAGGCGATTTTGGATACCTGTCTGGTATAATCAACTTCACTTATTCTAATGCTATTGGGCAGAATTCCTTTACAGTGAGGGATCCAAGTCAAATATGGGGAAGCTATACAAGGGAATTTCCTGAATTTCCTCTGGATTGGGATGAACGAATCCACATAACCTCTCATCTTATCCTATCTATCCCGGAGGATAAACCACTATTTAACATTAAATGGTTAAACAATTTCTCTATTGGTGTTATTGCTGAATATGGTAGTGGACTTCCATATACGACCATCACTAAACAGATGAGAGTGGTCAGGTTAAATGATGGGAGACTCCCTTCAAGATTTACACTGGATATGCGCCTCCGAAAGAATTTTACTGTCAAAAGTGCTTCTATTGAACTATTTGCCGATATACAAAATCCTTTTAATAATCGTAAACTCTTAAGAATAGCTAATGTTGCATTGTATAATAAAACAGGTAATCCTGAAGGGTTTTATGGAGATAGTACTGTATGGCAACGCAGCAGGCATATCCGCCTGGGTTTAGGAGTAAGTTTTTAAACCCAATGCCCAAAACCTAATACCTAACACCCCTTATGCCTCTTTCAATCCTTTGAATCCCTCTCCAAGAACCTCCTTCACATGGGAAACAAGCATAAATGCCTCTCCATCCTCTTCCGCGACAATTTGTTTTAATCTCACGAATTGTCTTCTGCTCCGAAGAACAGTAAGAATTACACGGGTAGGATTTTCCTTATATCCACCTTCTCCTTTGAGAAGTGTTGCACCGGCTCCCAATTCTTCTAATAGACGATCTGTTATCTCATTATACTTTTTTGAAATAATCATCACCTGTATAGAAGTAGTAACACCTTCTAGAACCGTGTTGATAGTAAATGTATTTACAATCACAGTAAGGATTGAATACATTGCTACTTCTTTCCCGAAGAAATAACCCGTTACTAAGGCTATGAGAAAATCAACCACAAGTAATCCCCAGGCAGGTGCTATCTGAAAAATCTTTTTTAGCATCATCGCAATAATATCCGTTCCACCTGTGGAAGCACCTGTTGAAAATACTAAACCTATACCTGCTCCACACAAGAATGAACCAAAGAGAACTACGAGAATAAGATTTTGAGTAAGCCCTGCAGAAGGCAGAAAATATGCAAAAACATCTGTAAAGACTGATAGGACAACAGTGCAATATATAGTCCGCGCTCCAAAAGACCGTCCAAGAACCTTGAAAGCAATCAAAAAGAGTATGGTGTTCAGAATAAGCATGGAGATGCCTACAGGGAAATTTATGAGGTGGAAAAGTATAGTGGCAATACCACTTACCCCACCTGCAACAAGCTTGTTTGGAACCAGAAATAGATCTAACCCTAAAGCCACAAGAGCAGCTCCTACAGTCATTATAAGATATCTACCAACTATTTTTTTTCTATTTGCCAACTTAACACCTCACTTATTTTCTGTCTATTTTACTAACTTGTTATCGATATTCAAGTTGTTAG
>CAYZBF010000032.1:9616-12795 GCA_964476585.1 uncultured bacterium
TTTGGACTTCGGACCTTACATCCCATAACTTCCCTATATAACTCCTTGTGAGCTCTCGCGCAATTTTCAAGTGAGAATTTCTTTTTTACAATCTCTCTTGATTTCTCTCCCATTTCCTTCCGAATCTTCGACGATTCAAGTAGATTCAGAACTGCAAGGGCTATTCCCGAAGCGTCCCCCGGTGGAACAAGGATACCGGTCTCCCCTTCAATTATCTGCTCAGGAATACCGCCAACCCTGCTTGCTATAACTGGAACCTTCATAGCCATGGCTTCGAGTATTGAAATTGGGGTTCCTTCTTTAAGAGATGGGAGAATAAAAATATCCATTATAGAAAGAATTTCTGGAATATCTGTCCTCCAACCAAGAAGATGAACATCTCCATCCATTCCAAAGGAAGATGCAAGTTTTTTAAGTTGGCTGCAATATTCTATCTGTGTATCCAGTATCTTTCCCGTAATAAGTAATTTTATTCTTTTATATTTCTGCTTAACAATAGCTACAGCTTCTATTAGATTCTCATATCCTTTAACCCAGCTTAGATTACCAACCGCTCCAAGTATTATTTTATCATTCCCAATACCTAATTCTTTTCTGAGTTTTGCTTTTTGTTTATCATGAATAGAATCCGGGTTAAACACATTTATATCCACTGGCTCGTAAATTATCCTATCTTCAATATCTGAATCAATTAGGTAATATTCTCTGGTAGCGTTTGAAATATTGACTACTTTATCTGCAGAGAATTTTATAAAGGGACGGAGACCCCTAATAAAATAATTTGGGAATAATGTTCCAAGGAGGTGCCAGACCACAGGTCTTCTCATAAATTTTGCTGCAATTGCCCCCTGCAAACAGAGTATACCATTTAGATGGATAATATCAATATTTTCCCTTTCTATAATCTTAATTAGAGAGTGTATAGAGGGTAAAAAATTATATATATAACTAATATTCAACATGAAATCACGAAAATCTTTAATAAAGTGAGGAGTTCCTAATTCACAAGGGTATGCGGTTATTCCTGCATCCTTTGCACATTCATGAGCTTCACCACCACCATCTGGAAGAGCCAGTATATATTCTATATTTTCTTCTTTCAATACCTCTGCTATAGAGAAAATACGTGAATGACTTCCACCAACCCTATCATCCAGTAGAACATGAAGAACCTTTATGGGTGATTTCATTTTATCAAAAGTGGCAATCCCGCTATAATAAACATTACAGTATATGAAAAACCACTCATTAAATCCCCTCTCATAATAAAGAAAACGAACCCGAGGAGAAATGGATAGCAGACAGCAAGGATGTCAGGAGACCTCTCGCTAAAATTTCTCCAGTAATGCTCATCCAACGAGGACAGGAGCCATCCAAAGCCAAATGCAAAAAGAACCAAGCCCAATATTCCAAAGTTTATATAACCCTCAAAGGGAAGCGGGCAGGAAAGATTCGTGTAAGGAATTCTGAAGAAACGAGCAACTACTCCTCCAGAACCCACGGGTTTTCCAGCCCAGAGGGACCTTGGTATCCAGAATAAAAGTGGACCCAGTAGCTGACGTCCATATGTTAGACCCTTCCTTTCAGTATATAAAACAGTATGGACACCCATTTCATATGCGTCAAAACTTGGTGATGTATAGGCAGCTTTAAGGTTGGATATTCTGAACTCTGAGATTGTTTCTGCTGTCTTATTACGCAGTTCATTGCTTAATGGATAAAGAACGAGTATTCCAATAATAATGATTAAGAGCACCCAACCTCTCCTTGCCTTCTTTTTGAAAAATAGAAAAAGAATAAATCCTAATACAACTATGCCAGCCCAGTATCTTGAGGAAGCAAGGGGATTATTGACAAGAAGATTAATAAATATCAACAGACCCGTCAAGAACCACCACTGTTTTTTGCTATCCCATCTTTCCTTTATAGCCAGAAGCCCCATAAGTGAGAGTATTGGGATAGCCTTCAAGAAGTTATCTACAATTATCATAACACAGTGAGGGTGAATACCATAAAGAACCTCCCTGTATGCCCCCCGGATAAGCAAACTCTTAAAACCAAATATTGATAAGAAGGTAATTAGAACTATGATAGAAAGAGATACCGAAACAAAAACTCCTCTCTCCCCTATCTTTAATCGCTCCAGGGGCCAGGATGATTCTGGGCTCCGAATCCTTCTGATATGATAACCAAGAGCATAGAAAGTAGCCCAGGTAATGATAAATAGATTTGTAATTAAGATTGGATATTCCTCTCCTGTGTGAAGCCATAGAGGAAAATGTCCCTCTGTGTATTGAATCAAAGGTGTAAAAAAAAAGAAAACCAGTAAGAAAAACCAGTGCATAAGATAAAGAGAATAAGATCGATCCCCTTCTCTTTTTATAATAAAAAAGAGGCTAAAAAGCCCAATAACTATAAAAGTAAAAATATTACAAAATTGCAACCGTCCACCTTGTTAATCCTTAACTCATACTCCTTAATCCATAATCCATGCACTTATCCCCTGCTATACTCCTAATCCCAAATAACTCTCGACGCTATAAACCCAATGAACTCAACTAACCCAGCACTCCGCACTCCGTCCCTATTGACCTCGGACCTCGGACATTTTACAACTTTCTACCTTTGCTCTCCCACCTACCCCTGAATGTTACCCAGAAAGAAAGAAATATAAATTTGATATCAAGTAGAAAACTCTGTTTTTCCAGATATAATAAATCATATTTAATTTTCCTCTCTATTGAGATATCTTTTATAGCATATACTTGAGCAAGACCTGTAAGACCGGGTTTCATTGAACAACGTTTGTCAAACCCTGGAACATCTTCTAAACTACTATGCTTGCTCCCGTTGATCTTTGTCTCTTCTGGATGGATCGGTCTTGGACCAACAAAACTCATATCCCCAAGGAAAATTGATATCAATTGAGGTAACTCATCCATCGCAGTAGCTCTTAGCAACTTCCCAACCCATGTAACTCTATGTTTTCGTTCTCCAGCATGCTTAACTGGAGATTCTCTATGAGCATTCTTATCCATCGACCTAAATTTCAATATCCTGAATAACTCTTTTCCCTTGCCTATCCTATCCTGCCGTATAAATACAGGACCACCACTCTCCATTATTATCGCAATGGAAGAAAGAGCCCACACGGGAAAGGAAATAATAAGGCCTATACC
>CAYZBF010000032.1:12895-17830 GCA_964476585.1 uncultured bacterium
AAAGCTTAAAAACCCCTAACTACCTCCATGTTGAGATAAAAGAATTTCTGACATCCTAACGGAACAGTATAACCTTTTTTGAATCAAATATATCATTATATCTAATGGCTATATAATAAATTCCAGAGGGTAGTTTTTCTTTGGTGAATCTATATACACCCTTCTTAAGGCTTATCTCCTTATTACAAACCTCTCTTCCAACAATATCAAAAATGGATATTTCTACACTCCCGTTCACTGGTATTGAATAGTTAATAGACAAAGCCCCCTTCTGAACAGGTAATGCATAAACCGTAAAAGCCCTGTCCATCTCTTCCAATCCTGCATAGAATGCTCGCTCAATTAGACCATAGTTACGGAATAGCTCATAATTACGTGGCTCTACATATACTTCAAGTGTCTCAGATTCTGTATCATAGAATCTGCAGAACGAAACGCCGTTCTGGAATCCTGTAGGATTAGGACTTGTAAAAACAAAGGACCAGGGAGTCGAACCACCGATTTCTGATATATAGTAATTAAATGTATCCTCATAGATTCCGGAATTTATCTTTATCGTGTCGTCGTATACATCCTTCAGTACTACTATAGCTGTATCCTCAAGGTCTTCTTTGTGCGGACCTTTTAGATATTTTTCAAGTTCACAATAAAAAAGGCCTTCTGACCTATTAGGCCGGAGTTCACCCCTTACATCCGCGATGTCAAAGGATATGTATTCAGGCTCACTATCGGAAAACATAACAGAGAATGTTCCATTGGTCACAGGTATACTGTCAGGATTAACAGACTCCAGCGGATAAACACTATTGGTATCTCTTGTATCATCATGGAGGTATACCTCAACATAGCCATTATAATTATCAGCTAAAGTATATTCAGCCGTTAATATCCAGCCGGATAGATGGGCTGTATCGTTTACAGATATTTCACCAAATTTATCCGACATGATATAAGCTCCGGAATCTGGTGGAACAAACATTAAGGTATCCTCATCAGTAGCAAGCCCACCACCTGAAACAGATAGATATACTGTTTCATAGGCAGTATCAGAGACTTCACATACGCCTACCCCATTTTGTAATTCAAGGGTCTGTGGATTCAGTGTGGCATTCCCACTCACACTTAAAACTGCATCGCTGGGGAACATTGGGTCAATATAGCCGCTACCATCCACCGCTGCAACAGTCACATATATTGAATGGCCTGGGGTTGTAATATCAAAATGTTCACTTAGATGCCATCCTGTTGCACTAAGTCCCTGCGGTGTTACCCATACCTCCGGGTTATCTAACAGATTATTCCCCAGATAGGTGAAGATCGGTTCTTGTCCTTCGGCATCCCTGTACACTACACTTATTGTTTCTACTTCTGTATCGTAGAATCCATACCTTGCTACGCCATCTTTTATCTCAAACACATCAGCGAATCCACCAAGTGTATCTACAAAGTTGATAGACCAGGAACCATGACCATCGCTGGCATCGGCAGCCATCCATCCCTGATATGTTGTATCTATATTTTCAAACATGTCCATTGCATAACATTCTGTGTAAAATGTGTCATTCACAGGAATCATTGTTGGAATTTTTCCCTTAAGGATTACTGCCTGCCCTGTATCCTTGAACCCCGTCGCGAAAACAGGAACAAATGGGTAAAGATATGGTGAACCCTGAGATTCGGGGAACATAAATGTAAAACTATCCGTTTCAGTATTATGAACCTTAAAAGAATAGACCCCACCTTCAAGGGTTGTAAAATTTGAAGGCGTTATACTTATACTTTGACTCCCGGATATGTCTCTGGCTCTTAATCTAACTTCAGTTCCGCTATTGGATGGATCAGGACCATCGAGCATTGCCATCAAATAGTATATCTTGTTTGCATTTACATTACCATAAGAGCCTGATATTGACATAGGAAAAAGTTTGGTCGCTTCATTTTCTGCTGTAACGTAGATACTAAATGTGTCGTTTCCAAAATCATTAACCAGGTCAATGTCCTCTGCAACCAGCGTAACAGTCTCAGAGACATCAGTCCAATCATAGAAGAAAAGCCATCCCCTTCCCTTGAACATTGGGACTTTGACTTCTCCTGCATACACCTCATTGATAGGGTCATAGAGATATGCAGTTGAATCAGGGTCATCTATCACTTTTACTCTAACCCTTGTGGTATCCATTACACCACAAAGGGATGTATCCACTAAGCCCGCAGCATCAACTACACTAACATATAATATGTCCTGCATATATAATAGATTGCTTGAGTTCGTAGTGTCCGGACCTTCTATTCTTGCCCTATCCGGTATATTTGTTGTTGTAGCAGGGTTCACAAAATAGGCAACTGGACCGGATTGTTTAAGAATACCTGCATCATCCGTCACATACACACCCAGTGTCTCTGGTTCCATATTTATGATTACTATAATACCTTCTCCTTTATCAATATGAACTGTATCAGAAGGTATTATCATAGTGTCACCCACTGTAACAAAGGAAAGGGCACTGCCATTAGGATTTGATTCTACTATATGTATGTTTGCGGTTCCTGAATATAAGGTATCTTCTCCCTCTCTTGGAATCATTGCTCTCACCATCATAGTCTCATACCCACCACAATCAGTATAATAACCAATTGGGTCAATTTGTAGACAGGTGGCATTGTGCGGATTTGCTTTTGCGAAAGCTTTCTGCTTTGTGGAAGGTGATTGTGGCATGAAGATTTGAAATGCAAGGATTAAAAGTAACATAACTACCTCCTTTTTTTGCGCTTGGGGGGGGCTGAGCCCTCCGTTAAGTAGTGACCTTGGTTCTCAATTTAATGCACTCACGGACACGGTTAAATAATAATTATTAATTATAGACAAAACTTTTTTAATGTCAAGGGATAAAGTCCGAAAAAACTTATAATTTCTTGACCGAACTCCGACTTTCAACCATAGAGGCTGTGCCATAACCCTCGACTCTTCCTGCAGCTGGAGACCGCTTTATATGAAAAAACTAATATTATCCTCAGGGATTCAGAGGTATTATTATCCAGCCAATCAAATAAGTGATTATCATCGGTGCACCTCCGGTGACAAAGAAGAGGAGAACAAATATCAATCTCAGTAATGTTGGGTCTGCTTCAAGATATTCACCCAATCCCCCACAAATCCCCGCTATTCTTCTATCCTTCTTTGAGCGATACAATTTTTTCTTCATGAGACCTCCTTTGTAAATAGTATAACAAATTAACATATTTATTCAACCAATATTTTAAGGGGCAAATGAATTTAAGGATTCAAGGTTTCGAGGGGTCAAGGTTTCGAGGTTTCAAGTACAAATTAGCCTTAAGTCTATAGTATGTAGTCGAGAGTCGGAAGTCTTGAGTCAGGAGTCAGAATTTAAAATCAGGATTTGGGGATTGGGATTTAGTTAAAGAAATCTCTGTTCTCTCTGCTTGCCCCGTAAGGAGAAAACGACTGTACCGGGATGTCTCTGTGGCTAATATTTGAAACAATTTTCCATCCCCCTGCGTCAAACAAAGAAAAAGGAGGTCTTAAAATGAAATTAAATAAAAGATTCTCAAATTACAAAATCAGATATCAGCCATCAAGTGACTTAGAAACAGTAAGGTAAATAGTAAATTAAGATAAAAAAGGGGCAGATTCACCTGCCCCTTTTTCTTTTTTCAGCACTGGCACTCTGGACTTAGGACATTGCACTTTCTAACACAAACCCAGCTGTTTCACTAAATCCTAAATCCCATATCCCAAATCCTATTCCATACCTCCCACTTGAAGCGCTATCCAGGCGTATGTTCCTCTTATACCTTCCAGCAAATTAACTTCTGGCATCCACCCTAAAATTTCTTTAACACGAGTATTATCTGAATTACGCCCCCTAACACCCTCCGGTTTTGATGTATCGTATTTCTTTTTAATTTTTTTACCTGATTCCTTAATTATAATATCTGCTAATTTGTTTATTGTAACTAACTCATCTGAACCTATATTTATAGGTTCACTGTAGTCTGAATTCATTAATCTAATGGTTCCTTCAATGCAGTCATCAATATAGCAGAAAGAGCGTGTCTGCTTGCCATCACCCCAGACAACAATCTCACCCGGTTCCACTGCTTCAGCAACCTTCCTGCAGAGTGCTGCAGGGGCCTTTTCCCTTCCTCCCTCATATGTACCATATGGGCCAAAGATATTGTGGTATCTAGCCATCCTTACTTCCAGACCGTAATCTCTTCTATACCCCTCACAGAGTTTTTCAGTGAATAATTTTTCCCATCCATAGAATTGGTCAGGCTGGGCAGGAATGGCATCTTCTTCTGCGAGAGCTGTAACCTCTGGGTCAAGTTGTTTATATTCCGGATATACACAGGCTGAGGAAGAGAAAAATAGGCGTTGTACATTATTTTCCATAGATGCATGTAACATATGTATGTTTATTAAAGCATTGTTATGCATTATATCTGCACCTATGGTAGTAATGTATCCTATCCCGCCCATATCAGCTGCGAATTGATAGACATGCTCAATATCCTTTGCCACTTTAATACAATTTTTATACTCTCTTAAGTCAAGTGTAATTTTTTCTGAGTAGTATGGTTCCTCAATAAATCCATCCCATTTTATATCAACTGCACGAACAAAATTCCCTTCCTCATAAAGCTTTTTTGCCATATGACTTCCAATAAAACCACCTGCTCCGCAAACTAAAACTCTCTTACTCATATTTCCTCCCTCAATCTCCAGAAATTTGCACAACGATACCTTATTAAACTCTCACATTTTGTCAAGATTTAGATAATTAGGATTCTAGATTTCAGGTTTTCCAGGTTTCAAGGATTGTCATTGCGAGTTCTTCTTCCCGCTAAACCCCTCGAAGCAATCTCCAACAAACAAACTAACCCACCAACTGACCAACGAAAGTAATCCCGAAT
>CAYZBF010000033.1:0-16767 GCA_964476585.1 uncultured bacterium
AACGCACTGAATAAACCACTCCATGCGGCAATCTTAAGCGTTATTCAGATGTTTACCTTATATATACCTTTTGCGTTTGTGGGGTCATACATATTCGGGATACAAGGAGTATTTGGTGCACTTGCTCTAGCTTATTGTGTTGGTGGCATTGTTTCTCGCCTTGTTCTTAATAGAATATTCATTAGAATATGAGGAATCAATGACCTGGAGTAAACCTTGTGAAATACCGTATAGTTAAAATTTCAAAACCTTCAAATTAAAAGGAGGAGGAATTGAAGGCACTAAAAATAACATTAATAGTAATTGGTTCTCTAGTCGTTTTATTCCTCATCGCCTTTGGTGTCTATTTACTGCTAAATATTCAGGGAGAGGCTGAATCGTTTGAGATGGGCAGTCCTCTTCTGGAACAAAAAGTCCTTATCGCCACTCAGGGGAGTGAATTCAAGAACGCTCTGGTTGATAGCTTTATAACATATCTCAAGGAAGAACCACTCTATAACAACTGAAATTCTATCCCGTTTGAATTTAATACTGGAAAGAGAATTTATATGAAGGTTGGGAAAAGGAGGTGAAAAAATGAATTATAAAAATGAAAAAGAAGAACGCACCTGGATTGAGGAAATCGAGATTGCCGGTAGTGAACTTGTCGAACGTGTAAAGGAATTAATCAAAGAAGGTAACATTCGAAGATTAATTATCCGAAAACCAAGTGGTGAGCTTCTAATGGAAATACCATTGACAACAGGTGTAGTGGTTGGTGGAGCTTTTACAATCGTCGCTCCAGTACTGGCAGCCCTGGGCGCAATGGCTGCTCTTCTCGCAAAGGTAAAGGTTGAGGTCATCCGAATAAAGGAGGACTGAGGTGGGTATGAGACTTGAAGTCAGTAAAGAGGAACTAAATCGTAGAAAGGAAAACGTTTCAAAAGAGTTTAAAAAGAGAAATTTGGATGCACTGTGTCTATTTGATTCACACCAGATATTCTATCTAACAAATTTTAAATTCATTCCCACTGAACGTCCCATAGCATTATTACTTTCCGAAGATGAAGTATTTTTCCTTGTTCCTGAGTTGGAAAAGGACCACATAGAACTTTACCTTCCTGATGTCATTGTTAAAACATATCCTGAGTATCCTGGGTTGAAGCACCCTATGGACTATCTTAGGGAGCTCTTTTTTGAACTTAACCTTACTGGCAAAACAATAGGGGTGGATAGTGATGGAGCACCAACTGTTTTTGGATATCATGGTCCCAAAATTTCGGAAATAACTCCTGAGGCAGAAGTTAAGATAGTCCCTGATATTATAAAAGATATGATGGTAATAAAATCCCCAGAGGAGATTGAACTTATCAGGGAAAGTGCCAAATGGGCAAACCTCGTCTTATCATACTTACAAGAATACACAAAACCTGGGTTAACTGAGAACGAAATTAGCCAGAGGGCAAGTACAAAAGCAACCCTTGCTTTGGTAAAAACTTATGGAGAAAAAGACAAAAACTTTACAGGATTCGCTGATTATGCTTTTGCTGGGTTCAGGGGACAAATTGGTAAGCATTCTCTTTATCCACATGCTTTGACAAGGAATACTATTGTTAGAGAAGGGGATGTTTTAGGAACTGGAGCTGGTCCGATTATCGGCGGTTATCAAAGTGAGCTTGAGCGAACTTTTATCGTTAGCGAACCTACAAAGGAACAGGAAAAGTATTTTAAGTTGATGTGTGAAGTCCAGGAAATCGCCTTCAACGCTATAAAGCCGGGGGCTAAATGCAGCGATGTAGATGAAGTGGTAATGAAGTTCTTCAAAGACCATAACCTGACGGATTACTGGAGACACCACACAGGTCATTCCATTGGTCTTCAGTGTCATGAACCTCCATTCTTAGACATTGGAGAACGCACCGTTATGCAGCCAGGAATGGTATTTACTGTAGAACCAGGAATTTATGTTTCCGAGGTTGGCGGATTTCGCCACTCAGATACTATCCTCGTAAATGAGGATGGAATAGAAATGTTGACGTATTATCCTAGGGATCTTAAAAGCCTTACCATAGAGTAAGGTTCTAAGGCTCTCCTTCATATAAAATTGAGGTAAATAGCAAAGTAGAAAATGCTACAAGAATACGAAGATGCTCAGGGGAAGGCAATGTTAGCCTATCTTAAAGGTAAAAGGTCCTTTGAAGTGGTAGAGAGGGATGACGGATATGTTGATGTAGGTGGAGGTCCTGGAATATACTTTTTACCTTATGAAAAGTGGAATGAAAATGAAAAAGAGGCAATGAAATATGTTAAGGGAATGGTGCTTGATATCGGTTGTGGTGCAGGTAAGCACTCACTTTACCTTCAGGAAAAAGGATTCAAAGTTACGGGTATAGATATTTCACCTTCTGCAGTAGAGGTATGTAGAAGGAGGGGGCTCAGGGATGTAAGAGGGTTATCTATAGATGAAATTTCAGGTGATCTTGGTCAAATTGATACAATAATAATGATGGGTAATAACTTTGGACTCTTTGAGAATCTTACAAAGGCAAAAAAGTTACTCGGAAAGTTTCACATAATTACCACTGAAAAGGCAATGATAATAGCAGAAACCAGGGATCCATACGACACAGATATTCCCGAACATATGGAATATCATGAAAGAAATAGAAAAAAGGGAAGAATGGCAGGACAACTGCGTTTAAGGATAATATATAAAATGTATAGAACCCCCTGGTTTGATTATCTATTAGTCTCAAAAGAAGAGATGAATAATATACTAAGGGATACAGGATGGAAACTAAAGAAAACGTTCGATGGAAAAATGGGAACATACATAGCAATAATTAAAAAGCAATGAGAATTTCGGACTTACCCTACGAAAAGATGAGGCCAATTCCCCCAGCTCGCCCCGTGGAATACTTAAGAATACTGCTTAGCATATCATTCCATGGGGCGAGGGAATTGCCTCTCAGCTCTCAGGTCTACCCCGTGGAATAGGGTGCTTTGATGCAAGAATTATTATTCCACGGGGCGAGCTCCCATGAGACCTATGTCTCATGAACCATGGCCGTTCACCTTCCGAGACGCTTTTCGATAGAGCAAGTCCTTCATTTATAAGATTGGTAGTAACATGAGAATTTTCATAACAGGAAAACCTGGCACTGGGAAAACAACACTTATGATGAAATTAACATCACTATTATTAGAGAAAGGTCTTAACGTAACTGGATTCTATACAGAAGAAGTGAGGAAACAGGGAAAACGGACGGGTTTTAAATTAACTACAATACCTGATGGACAGACTTCTATCCTTTCATCAATCGAACCACCTGGCATTCCTTTTGGAAGATACTACGTTAAAATAGGAGGCATTGATAAAGGAATCCAGGCAATTAAAAAAGAAGCGGATATTTACATCATCGATGAGATAGGTCCTATGGAGATGAAAAACCCAAATTTCATGCCCACAGTTAAAGAGATCCTGAATTCTAATAAATCTATTGTAGCTGTGATACACAGAAAATTGACCAATATTGCTGCGGGAAATAATCTATATGAAATTACAATGGGAAATAGGGATGATTTGTATGGGGAATTAAAGAAAATAGTCAGTAGATATGTCCTGGAGCTGTGAAATAAAACTTAGAGAGTCATGAGTCTACAGTCAAAAAATTAAGGATCAGGATTTCGGAGTTGGGATTTAGGATTATGTAAGGTATGGGAAGTTTACTTCATACACAGATGAATTTGTGTAAATTTGATAAGGAATCTGTCATTACGAACTTTCTTCATACTCGGCTTACGTGAAGTAATCCACGGATAGGTTTTAATCGGGCTAAAGACTAAAGAGGCTGTGCCAAAATTACATTTCTCACCATTGGGTAGAAAAAAGGCTGTATCCCTCAAAAAGATGTGGTTGATTTCCCCAGCGATGAAATCACCACTCCCGCTCTCGGACTCGCTCTCTTTGATTAACCTGGGAGCCAATAAGTTGGGCAATCAAAGAACCATGCCCGCTCATCCTCCGAGAGGGCTTTTTGAGTAACACAGCCTTCTTATTTTCGATGTTGTAATTTTGAATATTTTTTATGAAATGTTATTATTATTTAGTTATGGCACAGCCTCTATAGACTCTCGACTCTGGACTTTGTAATTCTATTGCAATAGAATTACAACGATAGATACTTTTTTATCTCATAATCGGTAACCTGAATTCTATAATTCTCCCATTCTGCTTTTTTATTCAATATGTATTTCTCGAAGAATGTATCACCAAAAAGTTCTCTCACCAGTTCGCTTTTTTCCGTCTCAAGGATAGCTGCATAGAGTGAATCTGGAAGAACTTCAATATTGAGGCTTTTTTTCCTTTCCCCAGACATTGTAAATATGTCTTCTTCGACTGGTTCAGGGGGCATTAGTTCGTCCTCTATTCCTTTAAGTCCAGCTCCAAGCATAACGGTGAAAGCAAGATAAGGATTTGTACCTGGATCTGGTGCCCTGTATTCAATTCTACAGGAAGATGGCCTCATAAACGAGGGAACCCTGAGTAGAGCCGAACGGTTCTGCCTCCCCCAGGATATATAGACTGGTGCCTCATAGTCAGGAACTATCCTTTTATAGGAGTTTACCCATTGATTTGTTACAGAGGTAATTCCCTTTGAATATTTAAGTATTCCTGCAATATAATTCTTCGCAATCAAGGAAAGATTGTAATCTTCTCCTCCTCCATAGAATAGGTTCTTATTATCCGAAAAAAACGATTGATGTACGTGGAGTCCTGAACCATTCACTCCAAACACAGGTTTTGGCATAAATGTAGCGTAGATTCCTTTTTCTCTTGCGGTCTCCTTTACCACATACTTTGCAATCTGCAGATGGTCAGCTGTTTTCATAGCTTCATCATATCTGATATCAATTTCATGCTGGTTTCCCGAAACTTCGTGATGTTCCATTTCTACAGTTATCCCCATCTTATTCAATCTTTTAACAATTTCTTCGGATACACTATCATATGAGTCGTAGGGAATTATGTCAAAGTATCCCTTGGTGTCCTGCACGCAGATATCCTTATTGTTAGGAAAATAAAAGAATTCAAGTTCAACACCTGTAAAATATTTAAAACCCATTTTTGTAGCTTTTTCGAGTATCTTTTTAAAAACATATCGAGGAGACGACTCCACAGGGTCTCCATCAGGATAGTAAATATCACATATAAAAATCAGAGATTTTTTGTCTCCTTCCTCTTGTATAACATAGGTTGAATCCAGATCAGGTCTTGCAGTGAGATCAGATTCCTCAATCCTTACAAATCCTTCAATGGAGGAACCATCAAAATTAATTCCTTCCTCAATGGCTCTTTCTACCTCATCAGGACCGATTGAGAATCCCTTAACCCTACCAAGGACATCTGTAAACCATAATCTCACAATCTTAACATCACCTGATTTTAATAAAGAAAAAACTTCAGATTGTTCCATATCTCCTCCTTTTTTGCCACTTTATTCTCTCGCCAAGACGCAAAGATCATTCACAAAATCCAAATAAAAACAAGCTTTACCATAGTAACAGAAAAACTTATTAACCTCCAATTCCTAAGACCTAAAACCTTTTATATTTTATCATTAATTAATAATTTCCCTTTGTCAATTAAAAAATTAATTTTAAGTAATATATTTTTATAAAACATAAATTGTTGACAAAAAAATTGATTTATTTATAGTTCATATTGATGAATTTTACTATAATTCTATTTATTTTTTCAAAGACATGGTTTGTCGGACCTCCGTGTCCTGATTGTCCCGATTCTGAAAAAGTAACACTACAGGAGACGATAGATAAGGCTAAGACAGGTGATGTTATCTTTATAAAACCAGGCCGCTATGAAGCCACTCCGACACCCTACCTTGAGAAAATCTGCGGGAACTGTGAAAACCCTCTCACAGAAGTGAATGCCACTGCCGGATTCCATATCAAAGGAAAGACACTTGTAATCATCGGTGAAGATAAGGATAGTACGATACTGATTACAAATGCTGGTTATGGAGTTCTGTTCGAAGAGAATTATACATCTTATATCGGCAATCTCACTGTGACAGGAGACGTTCGTGACCCTAATGGGAATACTACCGATGCTGGAATTGTCGGGAAGAATTGCAGGGTCACAGTTGAAAATGTTCGGGTCATTGATAATACCCATAGAGTGGATACAGTCGTGGTTGGAATTGGTGGTGTATTTGGTAGAGAAGGCGTAGAACTTTTTATCATAGGAAATGAAATTAAAAATAATGGATGGGATGGCTTTGCTCTATATCGTGGCTCATCTGCTTTGATTACCGATAATTTAATAGAAAATGGAAGGGGTGCAGGGATAGGGATTACACGGGATGCAAACGCTCTAGTTTACAGAAACGCAATTTCTGGACATTGGAAAGGAATTGGTGCCTTTGGAACCTCAAGAGTAGTTGTAAGAAACAATGCAGTATTTGATAATCGTGGATGGGGGAGCATTGCCACTGGCAATGCTTTCATTGAGATTCAGAACAACGTAATCTATCATAATGGAAACTGTGGCTTTGCTGTCTGGGAAAAGAATGCAAAAGGAATACTTAAAAATAATATTATAGTTCAAAATGGTTGGAAGGAAGAATGGGTATGTCCGAGGGTAGGGGTTTGGATGAATACAACCCTGGAAAATTTTCCAATTGAATTCAATAATGTCTGGGGTAATGAAATGGGAAATTACCAGGGAGTTGATGACCAGACTGACCTTAACGGAAATATCTCTCTGAATCCACTTTTCAGGGATGATGAATCATTTAGACTCACTCCAGATTCCCCCCGTATAGATACAGGCGATTCACTGCTTATTGACCAGGATGGTAGCCACTCTGATATGGGTATATACGGTGGCCCTTAAGCATATATGTTTCAGATCTGTGATTCGCATTGCCATCTTCAGGATAGGAAATTCTCTAAAGACCTCGAAAGAGTAATAAACTCAGCAAAAGACGCTGGAGTTAAATGTATAATTATTCCTGGATGGGATTTAAAATCAAGTTTTGAGGCAATAAAGATCACAGAAACGTATGGAGGTGTTTATGCCACTGTTGGTGTTCATCCCCACGATGCAAAAACATACAATGAAGATATTGAAGGAGAGATTCTGGAATTAATCAAAGAGGAAAAGGTTGTGGGAATAGGAGAGATTGGTCTTGATTTTTATAGAGACCTATCTCCAAGGGATATTCAAAGAGAGGTTTTTAAAAAGCAATTAAAGATTGCAGAAGATGAAAATCTCCCTGTTGTTATTCACACAAGAAATTCTTCAGATGAAGCAATTGATATAGTAAAGGATTTTAAAGTCAAAGGAGTATTTCACGCCTTCACCAAAGAGGCAAGAATAGCTAAAAGAATAATTGATATGGGCTTTTATGTAGGAATTGGTGGGGTGGTCACTTTTAAAAACAGCAGGTTATCCAATGAAATTAAATATATTCCTGTTGGAAATATTCTTCTGGAGACGGATGCTCCATATGTGGCTCCCGAACCCGTGAGAGGAAAAAGGAACGAACCTGCATACACTATTCATATACTAGAAAAAATTGCTAAAGTGAAATCAATGCCTATGGAAGAAGTTGCAGAAATTACATACAATAATACTAAGAAGCTGTTTGGGTTGAAGGGTTGGTGAGTTAGTCAGTTGGTGCGTTGGTCAGTTAAATAATTGGGGTTTAGGGAATGGAATAAGAATTATTTAAGTTAAAATCCTAATCCCTAAAATTAAACACTCGAATCCTTGAATCCCCAACCCTTTGAACCCTTAAATTACTGACTACTGACTATTTTATTATTCTCCTAACTCCAACCTCGCTGGTTCATAATAAAGATAAGGCTCATTCAGCATCTTAAGAATTGGGAGGTATGATCCTTCTTCTATACCCAATAATCTCTCCAAGAATTTATATGGCTTGGGAAGGAGTACTACACTAAAGTGTTCTATACCTGCCTCCTCTTTAGCAACCTTTATCGCTGTAAGTAAGCCACCATACTGGTCAATAAGAGAAATCGTCTTTGCAGTATACCCACTCCATATCCTCCCCATACCCACAGAATCTACTTCTTCGATAGATAGTCCCCTGGGTTTTGCCACATCCTCTAAAAATCTCTCATATCCATGTTGGACCATCTTTGCATACATTCTTCTTTCATAATGAGTAAAAGGACGATGTCCACCCATAGCATCAGCATGCTTTCCCCACTTTACTACATCGTGAGTGATGCCAAGTTTGTTATAGAACCCCTCAGTAACAAATTTAAATCCAAAGATACCTATAGACCCGGTGAGAGTTGTTTTATCAGCAAGGATTTTAGTTGCAGGAGCTGATATATGATAACCTCCCGAGGCTGCAACATTACCCATAGAGATAACAACTGGCTTTTCATCTTTCAAACGGAGGATTGCCCTGTATATCAGGTCAGATGCGAGAGTTTCTCCTCCTCCAGAATTAATACGAATGACAACGGCTCTAATAGATTTATCCCTTCTTAATTTATCCAGTAACTCAACTGTAGTCTCTGAACCTATAGTTTTATCTCCTAAGAATGGAATTGGTACGGGAGAACGTGCACTTTTCCCAACAATTATTGTACCTTCCAGAGCAAGTATTGCTATCTTTGGAGCACCTCTTACTACAAAATCTCTTGGAATGCTTTTACCTCTCCATATCTCACCCTTACCTTTTATTCCTGCCATCTCCTTTACCTGGTCAAAATAAAGAACAGTATCAATCAATCCCTGCTTTTTTGCAATCTCTGGAATAAAATAACCAAGAGAATCTATAAGATTCTTTAATATCTCATCCTCTATACCCCTATCCTCTGCTATCTTAGAAACTACTACCTCTACGAGGTCATCCAGGAATTCCCCAAGCTGCTCTCTGTCAGATTCACTCATCCCCTCCCTTGTAAAAATATCCACGGCTGATTTATATTTACCAACCCTTTCAATTTCAGGTTCTATACCGAGTTTATCAAGAGTCCCCTTTATATACATCTGGCTGATATATAATCCCGGGAAGAATACCTTACCTGCCGGGGTAACTGCTATCAAATCTGCGCATGATGCAATATACAACCCTTTAAAACCAAGGGAGTGAGCATACACGATAAGAAACTTACCCTTTGCTATCTCTTTAAGGAGCTCTCTAACTTCCTCTGATTGAGCAAGACCTAAAGAATTACTCTTAAGGTGAACTACAACAGAATCTATCTTTTTATTGTCTCGAATATAAACGAGAAGATTCAATAGATGATAAAACGAATGTTCTCTTCCAAACAGACGTTTAATTTCAGGGGCTTCAGGATAATCTCCTTCAATTTCAACGATTACAGAACGAGGTTTTGCTCGCATTAAGGTAGGATATGGAATGAATGAAGCAGTTACAATACCTTCTGTCTCACCTTCAAAAGATGAGTATCCACCTAAGAGCAAATTACCCAGGGAAAACTCTAATCCTCCATATATCTCACCCGTTTTGAAATCATCCTTTTCTGGAAGATATGCAATAGAAAATTTTACTCCATCTAATATTTCAAGCATTCCACTCAAGCACTTTACACTTAAATTAAAATCATTCTCTTCTTTGTCGAGATAAAAATCGGAAGACAAGATGAGCCTGTTCCATCCAGGCATAAGAGCAAAACCAACATTAAAGTCATAACCATCTCTGCCTGGAAAGGTTGTTGTGATTCCGAGTGAGCTCCACCATGTGGGCCTAGCCATTACTCCAATGGTATATCTATCGTTCCAGGAGAAATACGAATAGCCAATGGATAACTTATCCTTGAAATGTAAGGGACTTCCCCCAACCATATATTCTATAGAATCACCCATTAGTCGAACTCCCCATGCCGATCCAAAGAAAGGAATGTTCATTGAAAGCCAGAAATCTTCTGTTCTAATGGATATTTCTGGGGATGGATGTATAGAGAGACCTGCGGGATTTGAATAGAGAGCTCTTGAACGCTCTGATGTAGCAACTGAAAGATTAACGAAAGAGAGTATTAAAGAAAAAATCATTTCTCCTCCTCTGACTTGCTTATTATCTCCTCAATCCTTTTTCTATCCTCATTCTCTTTTATTAGCTGTTTACAGTGTTCGAATTCCTCCATTATTTCTTCGTCAAAAGATTTGAGTCTCTTGCTTGTAATCCTCCCACTGTCGAAACAACGCTTGGAAACAAATTGTAATAAAGATTCATATCTTTTATTAGAAGTATAACAATCTACTGTGTATCTTGCGACAAATGAACCACATTTTGAGCATTGGACAAAGACGTTGATTGGTTCACCTTCTCTTATACAAATATTGTTGATGAATTCCATACTTCCACAATCTGGACAACGTTCTCTTTTAGCAGATTCCATTATTAACCTCCTATCAAAAATTTTATTAAATATTGTCCAACAAATACCATAAATACCAGCGCTATTACCTCAATCAAAACCCCTACTATTGCCATATCCTTCACCTTAATCTCTCCAGAACCATATGCAATAGCATTAGGAGGGGTTGAAATTGGAAGA
The DNA here is from genome assembly GCA_964476585.1 of uncultured bacterium. GTDB lineage: Bacteria > Hydrothermota > UBA3072 > UBA3072 > UBA3072 > CAYZBF01. The sequence goes on from CAYZBF010000033.1 coordinate 10,564, forward strand.
GCCATTGCAAAAGAAGAACTTACTGCAACGACAATAGATAAAATTAATGGGCTTACGGATAGACTAACCATAAGTGGAATAAGAAGATTAGCAGTTGCGGAGTTACTCATAAATGTGGTGAAAATAAGGGTTACACTGGTAAATATAACCACTAACCAGATAATCCCAAATCTTGTTGGGTCAATTTGACTTACAATCCAGGAAGATAACCCGGTCTGTTGCATTGCAGTCCCTAAAGCTAAACCTCCACCCACAAGCATCAATATATCCCAACCAATACTGTTGAAATCTTCTCTCCTCAAATAACCAAAACCGAAAAATATGACTATGGGAATAAGAGCAACAACAGAGGAACTGTATCCGTGCAGGGGTCCAGTCAACCAGAGCAGAATTGTCAGAATTCCAACGGCAATGATCTGTTTTTGAGTAGCTTTAAGGGGAACTTTTGTCGGAAGAGGAATAAATAGTTTATGAGTTGTGGGTTTAAATATCAAGTAAAGTAGAATGGCAATCATTATTATCCCGAATATTGAAATAGGAAGCCCAAGTTCCATCCACTTAAGGAAAGAAATATCAACCCCATTTTTTGCTAAAATTCCTATAGCTATTGCATTTGGTGGTGTTCCAATTGGAGTAGCAATACCTCCCACATTGGCAGCAAATGGTATACTCAAGATTAATCCTTTCCTGAAACGCGCATCCTCAAGTTCCCTTAACACTGGGATTAAAACACCTATCATAAGTGCTGTTGTAGCAGTATTGCTTATCCACATAGATAGAACTGCAGTGATAAACATAACAGATAAAAGAATGGCGAAGGGAGTTGGAGGAGTCTTTGATAAAATCACGCGTGCTAATATTGAATCAACACCATATTTCTGGAATGCAGTAGCTAAAACAAACCCGCCAAGAAAGATAATTATAATAGGTTCAAAAAATGAATGGAAAAAGGTTCCAATTGGAAAATCTCTTAAAAATAATGTCTCAAGGAGAACAATAACAAAAGCAGTTGCATAAAGAGGAATAACCTCTGTCATCCATAAAAGAGCGGCTATGGTAAAGATAGAAAGAGTTATCTTCTGCGCATAAGAAATCGAAATCGGGAGATTGTACACTATAATCCCTACAATCAATATCGCTATTACACCAAATGCCTTGATTTTATTGTTCATAAAAGAGTGATAATAAAAATACTTTGGATAGTCAAGGGGGGAGCTTGAGTATTGCAAAATGCAAAATGAAAAGTGAAAAATGTAGATTGCCAGGAGATGAAAGACTGAAGACAGAGGACTGAAGGCGGGAATAAATCCTGAGTTCTTGGTTCGAAGTTCTGAGTTGGGATTTAGGAATATATATGTATTCTATATATTAAAGTTCTTTATTTTACTAACAGACTAACATGCCAACAGACCAACCATTATTTTAAGAAACAACCTTGAATTTTTTCAGAAAATGCACTAAAATGAAAACAGAAGTTGAAAATTGAAAAACGATAGGAAAAAGAAATAACTTCCAAGAATGTGACAATTTTGTATTTTAAAATTTTCCTTTTTCAATTTTTCATCAAAAAAGCTTTTTATGATTTTGATGAAATAGATGGGAGGTATTTATGTTATATAATCTATCAGAAGAAGAAGAAATGATAAAAGAGGTAGCAAGAAACCTTGCAGAGGAGAAAATAAAACCATTGAGGGAAGAAATGGATAGGAAAAGTTACTTGGCCCCCGAGATACGGAAGGAATTCGGAAGGTCGGATTTACTCAGTGTTTTTATCCCGGAGGAGTATGAAGGACTTGGAATGGGAATTATGGGGATGGTTTTAGCCATAGAAGAACTCTCCATTGTGGATGGAGGAAGTGCAACTGCTTATGCAGCAAATGGCCTTGGAGCCGCACCACTTATACTCTTTGGTAGTGAAGAACAGAAAAAGAAATACCTTCCTCAAATTGCATCCGGTGAGAAGTGGATAGCCTTTGCTCTTACCGAACCAGGGGCAGGCTCTGACGCAGGAAACGTAAAACTAAAAGCAGATAAGGATGGCGATCATTACGTCTTAAACGGGAACAAGATATTCATAACCAATGGAGGAGAGGCAGATTATTATGTAGTCATTGTATTAACAGATCGCGAGAAAGGAATGAGAGGGCTATCAGCAATTATTGTTGAAAAAGGCATGGAAGGATTTTCATTCGGTAAAGAGGAAGATAAGATGGGAATAAGGGCAACTCCAACAAGGGAGTTGGTTTTCACTGATTGTAAGGTGCCAAAACAAAATCTGCTTGGGAAGGAAGGATTGGGCTTTATGATAGCTATGAAAACTTTTGATAGAACAAGGGCAGGGATCGCAGCCCAGGCAGTAGGTATTGCGCAGGGAGCACTTAATGAAGCTGTGTCCTATGCGAATGTAAGAAGGCAATTCGGTAAAAAGATTGGAGAGTTTCAGGCAATCCAAATAAAACTGGCGGATATGGCGACAAAGGTGGAAGCAGCCCGTGCCCTCACCTATCAGGCTGCAAGGTATATTGATTCCGGTGCATCCAATATCAGCAAGATCTCATCACAGGCTAAACTGTTCGCCTCTGATGTAGCAATGGAGGTCACCACAGAAGCTGTTCAGGTCCTCGGTGGATACGGATATATGAAGGAGTATCCTGTTGAAAAAATGATGAGGGACGCAAAGATTACCCAGATATACGAGGGAACGAACGAAATAATGAAATTGATAATCGCACGAGAACTCTTAAAAGAGGACCTTAAGAAGAAACGATAGGGTTTAGGATTTGGGGATTTGGATTTAGTTTATTGAGTTTATAGAGTTTTATTACTGACTGACAGACCAACCGGCTAACTGTCCAACTTTTATAAAATTAAATATGCTAAAATACCCGCTACAATTAGAGCGGGCAACATATTTACAACCTTTAACTTTTTGATCTCTAAAATATTTATACCCAATCCAATCAGTATTAATCCACCAACTGCTGTAATTTCATTTATCACAGGAGGAGATAAGATATTCTGAAATAATCCTGCAAATAACGTCAGACCTCCCTGATAAATAAGTAAAGGGATGGCTGAAAACATAACTCCGATACCAAGTGTTGCTGATAGAGCGATTGAAGAGAATCCATCCATTACAGACTTTGCAAATAATAAATGAGGGTAACCTCCTAATCCCTCCTCAATTGCTCCTAAAATAGTCATCGAACCTATACAGAACAGCAAAAAGGCAGTCATTAACCCTTCAGAGAAACTCTCACTCTTTGTTTTTATCTTCTTTTTTAGATATTCACTAAACCGATTTAAGTACCTATCAATATCGATAACTCCACCGATTATAGAACCGATGAGGATACCAAAAATCAAAATAATAAAATTCGCAGTTTTTAACGCCATATAAAAACCAAGGAATAAGGTGAATAAGCCCACACCGTGAAAAGTAACCTTCGTTATTCTATCTGGTAATCTGGAACGAACTAAAAGACCTATGGTACTCCCTAACATTACTGCTCCAGCGTTAACAATAGACCCTATTATTTTCATTTTAATTGCTCAAAATTAAAAACTCATTTTTACAAATCCATTTTTATCACTACTTTTTAATAAGTATTATACGAATATAAAAACGTTTGTAAATAACCCATTTTTGCAAAATATAATATTTTCGAATTAAAATTTCACTATTGACATTCTTCCCTAATATAAATATCAGATATTAAGATGGGAGAGATTAGAAAGGATCCTATCCATAACAGATGGGTAATAATAGCAGATGGACGAGCAAAGAGACCTCACGCTTTTTACAACGGAATAGAAGAAGGTGGGAACAAGAGAAAATGTCCTTTCTGTGAAGGAAGGGAGGAAAAGACTCCGCCTGAGATTGACTCTTTCAGGATTAGTGGAAAGCCCAATGAGCCTGGTTGGAAGATACGAGTAGTCCCAAATAAATATCCTGCACTCGTTCCGGATGACAAAGTAGAAAAAATTTTCAACGGATTATCCTATAAGCTTCGTAACTCTGGGACCCATGAGGTTATCGTTGAAACCCCTTACCACAAAAAAAATCTCTTCAATATGGATAGAGAGGAAATTTCACTAATAATAAAAATGTATAGAAAAAGATATCTATCCCTGAGAGGGGATAAAAATCTTAAATATATACTTATATTCAAAAATCATGGGAAGATTGCTGGAGGCTCCCTGCCACACTCTCACTCTCAACTTATTGGCCTCCCCCTGATTCCCCCCGCAATAGAAGAAGAACTTATTGCAGTAAAAGAGTCAGTGAAATGTCCTTTTTGCGACTTTATCCTGAGGTCATACAATGAGGAACGTACACTCATCAGGAATAAAGATTTCATCGCACTTGCCCCCTACGCTTCCACAGCACCTTATGAACTCGTCATCTATCCGCTGAAACATGTACCATGCTTTGAGGAAATAAATGATTCGGAGATAGACTCGCTTTCAAAAATATTTCAGGATGTATTCCATAAATATAACGAACTTTTAGAAAAGCCACCTTTTAATTACTTTCTACATACCTCTCCTACTGCTCCTACAGCAAAGGTCTACAAGAACTACCATTGGCATATTGTGATACTGCCTAAACTTACTATAACTGCAGGCTTTGAGATGGGTTCAAATATCTTCATCAACCCTGTGGCTCCAGAACGAGCAGTTAGAGAATTGAAGAAAGTTGGAATACAGGAGAAATAATTAAATGAATAAATTTGATTTGATTATAATAGATATGGATGGAGTTTTGGCAAATTTTAGAAAAGGCGTTAGCGACCTTTTTGGTGTAAAACTGGGAATGCTGGATGGGTGGAACCTATATAGATCGATAGGGGTGGATCTCGATGCTTTTTGGGGTGAGATAGCAAACGAAGAGGATTTTTGGCTTAATCTTGGAAAATTTTCTTATGTTGATGAATTGATGAATATGGTAGAAAAATATGCCTCTACGATTATCTTTTGTTCTCACCCTCCTAGATATCCTGGAAGTTATAAAGGCAAGAAAAGATGGTTGGATGAAAACAATCTGGGAAAATATAAACATTTCATGGGTAACGCTGATAAAGGATGGTTAGCTGGAAGAAACAGAGTTTTAATAGACGATTATGTGGAGAATGTTCGTAGCTTTGAGAAAAAAGGTGGTAAAGGTATTCTGTTCCCTCAAATCTACAGCCTGCAATATATAGAGGATCTGGATGAACTTCCGGATGATAAGGTTGCATACGTAGAAGTAAAACTAATAAATTTTTTAAAAGAATTAAAATAGACTCGAAGCTAAATCTTTTTAATTCCTGATAATACAAATTTTCTTCCTTTGCTGTTTCGTTTCCCAATCTTTTGTATTTCTTTCTCTTAACAAAACAAAAAATAATAACTATTACAAGTGGTAACCAAAATGCAGGGCTATCACTGTATGCAAAAAATGCTACTCCCGCAGAAAAAATAAGCCAGAAAATCAACACTAATCCATAACCAATTTTTCCAATTATTCCACGTTCTCGGTGCTGAGTCAAAAATAGCCAATCCCAAGTAAAGAATAACACGAAGCCAGTAAAAAGAAGCCCCAAAAGTTGACCTACCATATATGCCAACTGTAACTCAGCTGGTTGCCCAATTATATTATTTATTAAAAAGATTTAGCACCTCCCATAATTACCTCCATTTAAAAAGTCTTCACATATTTAATAAATAAATAATAAATTAAAAAACATCTCATTATTTTTCTTCAGATTTTCTCCTGTTCTTTCCAGACCCCCTATTTTTACCACTTCTACGCTCCGGTCCTTTGTAATTCGGATCATCAAACTCCCTGCGGCTTACACCCGATCTTCGTTCTACTTCAGAGCGGCGCTCTTTTTCAGATCTCCTATCTTGGCCACTTCTGCGTTCTACACCCGATTTTCGATCTTTTCTTTTCATGAAATATCACCCCCTTTGCTAATTATATAAATAACTATTATATAAACTATGATTAAACATTTAAATTTTATATCTCCCTTTTTTGATATTAAAATTTTAGATTAAAAAAATTTAAAAGTCAAGGGGATGATGACATAGTCATCAGCCTATAGAGGCTGTGCCAAAATTAATCCTCATTTAAATTAGCACCGAGTATTAAACTATTCACCTAATAAACCAATCAACTATTAACTAATTAACTTTTATTTGCTTTGCAAATAAAGTGCC
>CAYZBF010000034.1:0-15109 GCA_964476585.1 uncultured bacterium
TTATTTTCCTCCAGGTACTAAGATGTTTCAATTCCCTGGGTTAGCTTCCCTTTCAGGATAGGACCGGTTTACCGGACCTGGGTTACCCCATTCGGAAATCCCCGGATCTACGCCAGCTTGACGGCTCCCCGAAGCTTATCGCAGCCAGCCACGTCCTTCATCGCCTACTTCTGCCTAGGCATCCCCCATACGCCCTTAATGCTTGTCCAAAAGTCTAACATCTATTCAATTATCAAAGAGCTATAACCTATTATAAATAATCATATTATTAATTTTGTCAAGGGGGTGAATTTAAAATGGTAGTACTATAATCTCTCTTCCTGTTTCAAACGAGGAGTCACGAGAAATGTATAATTACAAAAGGGACATTTATAGGGATTTTCCTCATTTCTCATATAAAAAACTTTACCGCATTCAGGACATTTAAACGTTTGGAGTTTTTTAGCTTTTTTACTCTCCCCTGTCTGCCCCATCACACCACGACACAGAGGACAGAGAGGTTCTTTTTCATCCTTTGGTGACAGATATATTAAACACCCACACCTTTTACATTCAAACTCATTCATAACACTTAATAATATAATTTAAAATCGGACTGTCAAGCCTTTTAATCCAGTTTATTGTCATTAGTCAAAAGTCTTTAGTCAATATAGGCCAATGCTATCTGCTAATAGCAAATAGCATCAATGCAAAATGAAGAATGCAAAATGTATAGTGCAAAGTGACTACCCCCACAATCTTTGTCTCTCAATAAAAAGAGAAGAATGGCAAGGAAAAGGGACTGTTGGATAATATTTAAATTATTAGTTAGCTGAAGGTTGTATGATGATAGCTTATATAAATTTTTCAATTTTCAATTCTTGCCCCGTTAGATATGAAATTATCTAACGGGGTGAACATTTTTCAATGGAGCGATGCTACTTTTATGTGCCTCACCTTAGTATCCTCTAATTTCCTCCAATTTTTTCTCAAATATTTTATCCTGCATTGGTTGATATTTTTCAAACTGCATGTGATGCATGCCTCTGCCACTCGTGAGTGAGCGCAGGGTTGTAGCATAACCAAATAAGTTTGATAATGGCACCAGGGCATCTATCACTTCAACATCCTCTCTGTGATTAACACTTTTTATATCTCCCCTTTTAGAATTGAGATCATCTAAAACTGTACCAAAATATTCTTTTGGTAGTGTAACTTCAACCCTCATAATGGGTTCCAATATAATGGGATTTGCTTTTTTATATGCATCTTTAAATGCCCGTGATGCTGCAATTTTATAGGCAATCTCCGAGGAATCCTCCTTGTGATATGATCCCCCCCGAAGTACTACACGTCCCCCAGAAACTTGATATCCAGCAAGGCTACCTGAATATTGCATCTCCAGCACACCCCCTTTTATAGCATCAATAAATTGATATGGCACTTCATTGGGGGAAGCTTCATTGACAAACTCATATTCATCAGAGGGCTCCAGGGTTAGAATAACATGCCCATACTGACCTCTACCACCTGTCTGCTTTATGAATTTACCTTCTGCTGTAGCCGTCTGTCTTATTGTTTCTTTATAGGAAACCTTGGGAGTACTTATCCTTGCATCTACTGAAAATTCTCTTCTAATTCGCTCTACAATCACTTCAAGGTGAAGTTCACCCATGCCATAGATTAAGGTCTCACCTGTATTGGGATCTTTCCTCACCTCAAAAGTAGGATCTTCTTCATTCATCTTATGCAGAGCGACCGTTAACTTCCCCTGATCCACAAGCGTTCGAGGAGTGATTGAAGTAAAGATAACTGGGCTTGGAACCTGGGGTGGCTCCAAAAGAATAGGATCTTTTTCAACTGTAAGTGTATGCCCTGTAAAGACACCCTCCAAACCACGGAAGGCAGCAATTTCACCAGCTTCAATTTCTTCCACTTCCTCCATTTCATTGGCATGCATAAGTATTATTTTAGAAACCCTTTCTTTCTTCCCAGTGTTAACATTTAAAACCTTCTCACCCTTCGTTATTCTGCCAGAGTAAACTCTCACAAACGCCAATTTTCCGTGCGGATCTGTCAGGATTTTGAAAGCAAGGGCGCTGAAGGGACCCTCAGGTTTATTCTCTCTTATCTCTTCTTCATTCGTCTTTGGATTCTTCCCTGTTGCTGGCGGAACATCAAGGGGAGAAGGCAGATAATCTAAAACAGCATCCATCGCCTTCTGAACACCTATATTCTTTAACGCAGAACCACCCAATACCGGGAAGACATTAGATCTAATAGTTATTCTCCGAATTGCTTCTTTAAGTATCTCTGGAGTAACTTCTTCACCCTCTAGATACTTTTCCATTATCTCATCATCGTATAGACTGACTGTATCAATTAATTCCTTTCTTAAACTGGTTGCCTTATCTGCAAATTCCAGAGGAATAGTTATACTCTCATATTCCGCACCTTTTTTATCTTTCCAAACCCATCCTTCCATATTAATAACATCAACTATTCCCTGCAACACATCATTGGAAAATATAGGAAAGTTAATGATCAAAGGTACCACCTTAAGTTTATCCTTCATCATTCCAACTGTTCTAAAGTAATCTGAACCTTTCCTGTCTAATTTATTGATAAAAGTTATCCTGGGTAGTCCATATCTATCAGCTTGTCTCCATACAGTTTCCGATTGTGCCTCAACGCCTTCCACCCCACTGAATATAACTACACCACCGTCCAAAACTCTGAGTGTCCGTTCAACTTCCATAGTAAAATCCACGTGCCCTGGAGTATCAATAATATTAACTCTTTTATTCTTCCAGTAGATAGTGGTGGCTGCTGAAGTGATAGTGATCCCTCTTTCTTTTTCCTGATCCATATAATCCATTGCGGCTGAACCTTCGTCCACTTCCCCCATTCGATGAACCCTTCCACTGTAATAGAGTATACGTTCTGTGAGTGTGGTCTTCCCCGCATCTATATGGGCCATAATTCCTATATTTCGAATCTCAGAGATAGGAACCTTTTTTCTGTGGGAATATCTATAATTCATTGAGATACTTTAATTTGAAGACTGGTTAATTCAGCATAAAGGACTGAAAAATATCAATAAATTCACGTTACTTGGCTTACCATCCAAAATGTGCAAAAGCCTTGTTGGCTTCTGCCATTCTATGGGTATCCTCTTTTTTCTTATATGCAGCTCCTTCCTTCCTGGATGCTGCTATCAATTCGTTACAGAGACGTTCCTTCATTGTATATTCACCTCGCTTCCTTGCCGATCCTATCAACCATTTAATGGCAAGTGAAGCCCTTCTATCCGGCCTAACTTCAATTGGCACCTGATAGGTTGCTCCGCCGATCCTTTTGGGCCTTACCTCAACCATTGGCTTTACATTATTTATCGCCTTGTTAAAGATTTCAATCCCTTCTGTTCCCGTCCTCTCAGTTATTAGATCGGCAGCCACATAGAATATCTTCTCAGCTATTGTCTTCTTCCCATCCTTCATCAGGTTATTTATGAATTTGGAGACAAGAACAGAGTGAAATTTATAATCCGGACCAATTTTTCTCTTTGGAGCCCTTCTCCTTCTTGCCATCTACTCCTCCTTTGGTCTCTTTGTTCCATATTGGGAGCGACTCTTCTTTCGACCTTCAACCCCAGTTGAGTCATAAACTCCTCTAACTATATGATATCTCACTCCGGGTAAATCCTTAACTCTTCCTCCCCTTACAAGCACTATGGAGTGTTCCTGAAGCGTATGTCCCTCACCAGGAATATATGCAGTTACAACTATTCCATTTGATAGTCTCACCCTTGTCACTTTCCGCAACGCTGAATTAGGTTTTTTGGGCGTCGTGGTATAAACCCTAACACAAATTCCTCTCTTCTGTGGGCATCCCTCAAGCGCAGGTGATTTCGTCTTCTTTTTTACTTTTTTCCTCCCTCTACGAACCAGTTGATTAATTGTTGGCATGAAGCACCTCCTATGCTCTTTTGGCTTCTTCTATTTCTCCTTCCTTAAATCTTAATTTAATGTTCCCATACTCTCTAAAACCTGTTCCTGCTGGTATTTTACCCCCGATTATCACATTCTCTTTAAGTCCGCATAAGTGATCTACTTTACCTTCTAACGCAGCGTTAAGCAGCACGCTGGTTGTCTGTTGAAAAGATGCCGCTGCTATTACAGAATCTGTAGAAAGGGAAGACCTCGTGACACCTAAAAGTAGGGGGTTGAAGGTAGCGGGTTTCCCACCTTCAGCTATAATCTTTTTATTCTCCTCCTTAACTTTTCTATCATCTACTACCTGTCCTTCCAGTAAAGAAGTATCACCTCCGTTAGCTATTTTCACCTTTTTAAACATCTGACGAACTATAATTCCTATATGTTTGTCATCAATCTTGACACCCTGCATCCTGTAAACCTCTTGAATCTCATCTGACAGATATTGCTGCGCTGCGATAATTCCCTTCACGCGAAGGATGTCCTGAGGGTCAATAAAGCCCTCGCACAGCTTATCACCCGCTTTCACTTTCTGTCCCTCATGCACGGTAAAGTATTTGCCGTAGGGAACCTTGTATTCTTTCTTTTCTTTGCCAGACTCAACAAAAATTTTGCGTTTACCTCGGGAAACCTCACCAAAACTAACAACTCCGTCTATCTCTGAAATTATCGCTTTATTCTTCGGAGTCCTCGCTTCTACTAGAGCTTCCACTCTGGGAAGTCCTCCAGTGATATCCTGTGTCCTCGCTATATCTCGTGGTTTTTTAGCCAGTAGAGTACCAACCTCAACCTTAGCACCATCTTCAATAAACAGATACGCTCCTCTCGGAATGGAATAGATACCTACTTTTTTCCTTCCAGATATAATCTCTATGGTGGGAATATATTTACGTGACTTCTCATACACTACCATTCGTTGCCTCTTACCAGACTCATCCACCATCTCCTTCAATGTTAGACCCTCTTTAATGTCAACGAATCGCACTGTTCCCTTTTGCTCGGCTATTATCAAATTCGAATATGGCTCATATTCAAATAGAACATCTCCTTTTTTCACTTCCATTCCTTCTTTTACTTCAAGTGTTGCTCCATAGGGAACTCGATACTTCAATCTTCCTCCACCGTGGACCAAGTAGATTGCACCATCTCTTGAAAGAGTTATAGCACGATTCTCATCATAAATCTCAACCAAAAGCCCTTTAGAAAATTCTATAGTTCCATCTCTTGGAGCTTTCTGAGAAGATTCCTCTGCTATACCTGAAGCAATCCCTCCAATATGGAATGTCCGAAGAGTCAGCTGAGTACCAGGTTCTCCAATAGATTGAGCAGCTATTATTCCTACTGCTACACCGATCCTCACTAATTCACCCGTTGATAAATCCCTTCCATAACATTTTTGACATATACCCCTTTCAGATTCACAGGTGAGCACCGAACGGATCTTCACTGATTCAACACCTGAGTCTTCTATCTCTGCCGCGATCTTTTCTGTAATCCATTCCTCTGCCGGAACGATGATTTCTCCTGTTAGAGGATGTACAACGTCATCTGCAGTAAATGAACCCTCTATTCTGTCTCTCAGGGGTTCAACAATTTTACCTCCTTCCACCAGTGCACTCACTTCAACACCCATAACTGTTCCACAATCATCTTCTGCTATAACTACCTCTTGCGCTACATCCACTAATCTTCTTGTGAGATATCCTGCTTCAGCCGTCTTTAGTGCGGTATCGGTCAGTCCTTTTCGTGCACCATGCGAGGAAATAAAATACTCCATTTCGTTCAGGCCTTCTTTAAAGGAATGAAGGATAGGAGTTTCTATAATTGCCTGAGTTGATAGTTTTTTCTGAGGTTTAGACATAAGACCTCTAAGCCCGCAAAGCTGTCTAATTTGATCCATATTCCCTCTTGCGCCAGAAGCAGCCATCATATGAATTGGATTGAACCCTTCTTTGTCCTTTCGTAGGGATTCTGCTAGTAGTTTTTCTATCTGATCAGTAGCTCTTGTCCAAGCATCGATAACCTTATTATATTTTTCACCTTCAGTAATAACCCCTTTCACTTTATATTCTTCTTCGGCTTCTTTAACCTTCTTGCGTGCATTCTCAATAACGTTGCCTCGTTCTTTAGGAATAATCATATCTTCTATACCGAAGGTAAGCCCCGACCGAGTTGAATATTCAAATCCCAGAGTTTTTATATCATCAAGAAAAAGAGCGGTCCTCTCCATTCCTAACTTCTTATAACACTTAAGAATCAAGGCATGTAACTCCTTAGTTGTAAGTATCTCGTTCACCCATCTCAGTGGTTCAGGAACAATCTCATTAAATATTACCCTCCCTATAGTTGTCTCAATCCATTCTCCTTCAAACTTGAATTTAATCCAATCATGTAGTTTTACTATTCCTTCTTCATATGCATTAATGGCTTCGCCTATATCATCGTAGAAGCGATCAGTCTTCCTTTCTGTCAATCTTTCTTTTGTAAGATAATAAACACCAATTACTATATCCTGCGTTGGAGACATCAAAGGATTTCCATTGGAAGGAGAGAGAATGTTTCGAGAAGACAACATTAGGAAATAGGTCTCCAATTGAGCATAAGGAGAAAGAGGAATATGAACGGCCATCATATCTCCATCAAAATCAGCGTTAAATGGGGGACAAACCATCGGGTGAATACGAATGGCATTTCCCTCCACTAGCTTGGGCAGAAAAGCCTCTATCGAGATTCTATGTAAGGTGGGTGCCCTGTTCAAAAGAATAGGGTATCCATCAACTATTTCCTCCAGCATATCCCATACCATAGGATCATCTGTCTCAAGCTTTTTTCTGGCTTTTCTTATTGAATCCACCACACCTTGCTCTTCAAGTTTTCTTATGATAAAAGGTTTAAATAATTCCCTAGCCATTATTTTGGGAAGCCCACATTCGTGTAATTTCAGAGTAGGATCAACAGTAATGACAGACCTTCCCGAATAATCAACCCTCTTCCCTAAGAGATTCCTTCTAAATCTTCCTTTCTTACCCTTAAGTGAATCAGTTATAGATTTAAGAGGTCTGTTACCTCTTCCCTTTATAGGACGATTTATTCTGGAATTATCTAGAAGGGCATCCACTGCTTCCTGAAGCATCCTTTTTTCATTCCTGAGGATTATCTCAGGAGCATCGATCTCAACGAGGTTTTTTAATCTATTGTTTCTTGTGATAACTCGACGGTAGAGATCATTCACGTCAGAAGTGGCGAACACACCACCTTCAAGAGGAACCAGGGGTCTTATATCGGGGGGTATAACGGGAAGCACTCTAAGAATCATCCACTCCGGCTTATTACCTGACTTACGGAAAGGTTCCAAAACTGATAGTTTCTTTAATGCCTTCTTCCTTTTATATTTCGAACCCATATTCTTCACCTGAGCCCTTAATCTTTTAGAATTAGCATCAAGGTCAATCTCTTTCAGAAGGTCATAGATTCCTTCTGCACCCATTTTAGCTGTAAAAGCCCCGTGAAATTCTTCTTGAAGTTCGTGGTAATCATCACTTGACAGAATTTGCCCCTTTTTAAGTGGAGCCTTACCAGGATCTGTGACGATATAAGATTCATAATATAGAACTCTCTGAAGTTGAGATTGAGTTAAATCCAGGAGCATTCCTATTATTGAGGGAGTGACTTTATAAAACCATATATGCGCTACCGGGACAGCGAGTTCAACGTGCCCCATTCTTTCTCTCCGTACACTTGATTTCGTCACTTCTACTTTACAACGCTCACATATATGCCCTTTATATTTTGGCCCTTTGTATTTTCCACAGTTACATTCGAAGTCCTTTACCGGGCCAAATATCCTTTCACAAAACAGCCCTTGCATCTCGGGTTTCTGGGTTCTGTAATTAATCGTCTCAGCCTTTTTAACTTCTCCAAAAGACCAAGACAGTATCTTTTCTGGATACGCCAGGGAAAATCTTATCATATCAAAATTCTTGGGCAATCCTTCCTTGTGCCTTCCAACATTAAATCTCATATTTTTCCTCCTCACCTTCTTTAAGGAGTTCAACATTCAATCCCAACCCCCGTAGCTCCTTAACAAGAACATCGAATGAGGTAGGCAATCCTGGTTCTGGAGGTGCTTTACCTTTAACTATGGCCTCGTAGGTTTTATTTCTCCCCTCAACATCATCGGATTTAACAGTGAGCATCTCCTGTAATGTATGTGCAGCACCGTAGCCTTCAAGAGCCCACACCTCCATTTCTCCAAACCTCTGACCACCATATTGTGCCTTTCCCCCAAGAGGCTGCTGTGTAATGAGTGAATATGGACCAGTAGCCCTTGCATGATGTTTATCTTCCACCATATGGTAAAGCTTCATCATATATATATAACCAACTGTTATCTTTTCATCAAACAATCTTCCTGTTCTGCCATCGTAAAGCGGTACTTTACCATCCAGAGGTAGCCCGGCTTCCTTAAGTAGTTCTTTAATCTTATTGACAGAAACGCCCTCAAATACTGGACTACCAACCTTTATGTTTAATTCATGCGCTGCCCAACCAAGATGTGTCTCAAGAATCTGACCCGCATTCATCCTTGAAGGAACACCCAGAGGATTCAGGACTACATCAATGGTGGTCCCATCCTCAAGGTAGGGCATATCTTCTTCTGGAACTATTTTTGCAACAACTCCTTTATTACCATGTCGACCGGCAAGCTTATCTCCTATAAAAACCTTTCTGCGTTGACCAATGTATACCTTAACCATTTTACTCACACCAGCAGGTAGCTCATCTCCTCGCTCGGCAATTGATATAGCCTCACTCCTTGCCTTCTCCAGACGCTCTATTGCCTTGTTTGCTTCTTCTATGAACTTCTCTACCTCAGGGTATCCTTTTAGTTCCTTCCATTGATTAATCTTTGATACATGATCATACCTGAATGTACTATTCTTCCTGACTAGGACTTTCTGTTTTTTCTCTCCACTCGTTTTATCCTCTTTTACAATGTAAAGAGTGTCTTTCGCTTTCTTGCCTACCAATTTACGAGCAACAACAGACGCTCTTCTCTTCTTCACTTCACTAAGACGTGCCTCATATTCTTCTGCAATTCTGTCTATCTTTTCCTTTCGGGCTGTTCTTTCCAGAATAGTAGTCCCTATAACTACACCATGAACACCAGACGGGACCTTGAGAGATGTATCTTTCACATCTTCGGCCTTTTTTCCGAATATGGCACGCAGCAGTTTTTCTTCTGGAGTAAGTTCTGTTTCTCCTTTGGGCGAAACCTTTCCTACAAGTATGTCGCCCTCATTCACTTCTGCTCCGACCCTTACAATACCCTCTCCATCTAGATCAGCTACCGCTTCTTCAGAAATATTTGGGATCTCATCGTTGGTCTCTTCCGGCCCTAACTTTGTATCTCGGACTTCACAGGTATATTCTTCAATGTGAAAAGAACTAAATATATCCTCCTTCAGTAATCTCTCCGATACGACAATAGCGTCTTCATAATTCCAACCAAAGTACGGCATAAATGCCACAAGAACGTTTTGACCCAATGCTAGTTCTCCCTGGTCCGTTGCTGAACCATCAGCGATTATCTCTCCTTTTTTAACTCTTTGTCTATTTTTCACAATGGGTCGTTGATTTATGCAGGTGTTCTGGTTGGATCTATCAAACTTTTTGAGATGATAAATCTCATAGGGCTCAACAGTTAAATCCTTTTCCGTTTTAATCCATATTTCATCTGCTGTGACTTTATGGACTATACCTCCCCTCTTTGCGATCACTCCTGATTGTGAGTCTCGCGCAACCTTTTCTTCGATGCCGGTCCCCACAAGAGGAGACTCTGGTTTTATCAGAGGAACTGACTGCCGCTGCATATTTGAACCCATCAAAGCTCTGTTCGCATCATCATGCTCTATGAAGGGAATTAGAGAAGAAGAAACCGAGACTAATTGTTGAGGAACAAGGTCTACATAATCAACTTCTTCTCTCTTTACAAGCGGATAAGAATCTTTTCTTCTTGCTATCACGTACTCAATTTTTATTCTGTTATTCTTATCCACTTCGAGATTCGCCGGTGCTATAGTATATTTATCCTCTGTTGTAACATCAAGATATTCAACCTTATCTGTAATGATACCATTCTCAACCTTTCTGTAAGGCGTTTCAATAAATCCATCTTCGTTAATATTACTCATGGAGGCAAGACTAGTAATCAAACCAATATTGGGCCCTTCCGGAGTCTCAATCGGACAGATACGTCCATAATGTGAATAATGAACATCGCGAACAGCAAAACCAGCAGTATCCCTAGTTAATCCTCCTGGGCCCAAAGCCGACAGACGCCGCTTATTGGTAAGCTCTGCTAAAGGATTTATTTGATCAAGAAACTGCGAAAGCTGACTGGTAGCAAAAAATGAATTTATAAGGCCTTTGATTTGTCGTGTATTTATCAATTCTTTGGGGGTAATTTCCTCATTTTCGTTTACAATCATCCTTTCAGTAATCGTTTTAGACATCCGCCTGAGTGCGATCCTGAATTGATTTTCCAATTGTTCTCCAACAGTCCTCACCCTTCTATTTCCAAGATGGTCAATATCATCTTCCTCTCTCTTACCGTCTCCAATCTCCATTAACCCTTTTATCGTGTTTATGAAATCAAGAGGAACTAAAGCCAGGGCATTCTCATCAACATCTTGATTTAATTTCCGGTTCATTGCCCTCCTGCCCACTCTGGATAGGTTAAAATTCATAGGATTAAAGAAAGAGGAATGGAAATAGTCTCGAGCAATTTTTAAATTAGGAGCATCTGTTCCCCTGAGATATCTATATATTTGCTGGATAGCCTCTCTACCATCTTTTGTCTTATCTTTTCTAAAAGAATTTATTAAATAAAGAGGAGATATATCATCGGGTATAGAGAGAACAGAAACCTTTTTAATTCCATATTCCTGAAGTTCCTTAACTTTTCCAATATCAATCTTATCTCCCGCCTCTGCATATACTTCTCCAGATTCCTTTGAAACTACATCCTTAGAAAGAAATTTTCCAATTAACTCTTCTGTGCAGTCAGTCTCTTCAGAGTCATAGAATAGTAAAAGGATACCCTCTTTAGAATTCCATCTGCCTGTCACATTACTTATCTCCTCATCAATCCCATGAATTCTAGAAACAAATTCTTCCCTATACCCTTTTTCCCTGAGACTGTCAAGCAATGACTCCCTTTCCTCTTCTAATTCCTTTATATCTTCAAGATATCCCAAAACTTTCAGGAGTATTGTGACAGGAAAGCTTCGTCGTCCGTTCAGATTAGTTTTAATCTCTTCATTCAGCTTTATATCAAAACGAAGCCATGAACCTCGATCAGGTATTATCTGTGCATTGTATTTACTTCTCGCTTCATCTACTTTTTCTTCCTCAAAGTAAACACCGGGTGAACGATGGAGTTGCCCTACTATAACCCTTTCTACTCCATTAATAATAAAATCGCCTCGCTCAGTCATTATAGGGAAGCTTGCAAGGAAGACATCCTGTTCTATTGATTGTCGAACCTCTTTCTCTGGCTCAAAATCTGCTATTTCTTTCAACACAGATGATCCTTCTGTCTCCTCATATTCAATAAGTCTAAAACGCCCGTAAAGAGGAGCAGAATAAGAAACTTCTTTCTCTTTTGCTTGTTCGGGAGTATATTGGGGAGCTTCAAACCAGTAGTAAAGGTATTCTACCTTATATCTGCCATGAATATCTTCTATTGGGAATACCTCTCGAAAGGCTGATTCCAACCCCTTATTGAGACGGGCTTCGGGCTTATCATTATATTTCCATTGAGTAAACCTCTCAAAGGAGTCACGCTGGACTGATAAAAAGTTGGGTGGCTGGAAATCTAGATCACCTAAACCCATAGACTTTCCGCCATTTCCAAAAAATCTCCTTTTAGAAGCCACGGATTACCTCCTTTTGTAATATACAAAAATCCTAATGATAAAACGTATCTATATACACTTTAGGCTCTTAAAGACGCTCTTCTCTTACTATGTAGTGAATATCTTCTGTTGATTACTTTAATTCTACTTCACCACCTGCTTCTTCTAAGGTTTTCTTAATTTCTTCAGCTTGTCCTTTTGCTACTCTTTCCTTTAGTGGCTGTGGCACAGATTCCACAAACTCCTTGGCTTCTTTCAACCCTAGCGAAAGCAGGGATCTAACCTCTTTGATCACTGAGAGTTTACTATCACCAAAAGACTTAAGAATGATATCAAAGGTGACCTTTTCCTCTTCTGCAGCTGGAGCTCCAACCGCTTCTGCTGGTGCAGCCTGGACCACTTGAGCAACTGCAGTCACTCCAAAAGTTTCTTCCAAGGCATCAACTAATGCCTTCAATTCTAAAACGTTCATTTTCCCAATTAAATCAATAACCTTTTCTGCGTTTTTTGACAATTTTACCTCTTCCGCCATTATTCCTCCTTTTGTTTCGCTAAGAGATATAGGACGTTCAACAACTTCATTGGTATTCCGGAAAGTATATATACCATTCTGTTTAGAGGTGAAGAGAGTGAAATAACAATTTTCTCATACATCCCTTCTTTTGTTGGGAGAGAAGCTAGGTTCATAAGACTCTGAGCATCAAAAATATCCCCATCAAGATACCCTCCAGTAATTTCGGGTTTATCCTCCTCTTTTTTAAAATCGGAGATAACTTTGATCGGTTGGATTGGATCTTCATACCCAAATATTAGTGCCATAGGACCTTCAACAAAACGAGAAAGTTCTTCAAGCGAATCTTCCTTTAAAGCCCTTAGGATCAACCGGTTCTTGAAGACTTTCATCTCAGCACTCCTAGTAGATAGAGCCCTCCTTAATTCATTCATCTTTGAAGTAGAAAGCCCTTTAAAGCTTGTAAAACATACACAACTGGCCCTATCTATTTTCTCTCTTACCTCTTCAACTATTTTTTTCTTTTCTTCTAATCCCATCGCTATCCCTGATGAATGATCTCATTCTTTACATGATTAATATCAATTTTCACACCTGGACTCATTGTCGTAGAAAGAGTGATACCGCGAAAATATGCACCTGAAGCAGATGGTGGCCTCTGATTCCATATCATCCTTATTACTTCAAGAATGTTCTCGTAAAGTTCATCTTCTTTAAAAGAAGCTTTTCCTACAGGGAGATGCAAGTTCCCTCCTCGATCTACCTTGAAGCTAATTTTCCCCTTCTTTATCTCTTTCACCGAAGCTCCTATTTCTCTGGTCACCGTTCCGTTTTTAGGTGTTGGCATTAAACCTCTTGGACCTAATATCCTACCCAATTTTCCAATCTTAGGCATCATTTCAGGACTTGCAACAATTGCATCACATTCCAACCATCCCTTCTCGACTTTTTCAACAAATTCATCGCCTCCAACCCAATCAGCACCAGCATTTTCAGCCTCAACCTGTAATTCTCCCTCTGCAAAAACAAGCACTTTCGTAACCTTCCCACTTCCATGAGGAAGAACCACAGAGCCTCTCACCATTTGGTCGGATTTTCTTGGGTCTACACCTAGCTCTACGGCTAATTCGACTGTTTCATCAAAGTTAGCAGATCTTAAATTGCATAGGTCTCGGATTGCTTCCGCCACTGTACATTTCTTACTTTTATCATATTTGTTTAGTAATTCTTTATACCTTTTACTCCGTCTCATTATTCACTTTCCTCTACTAAAATACCCATAGAATTAGCAGTCCCTTCAACTACCTTCATAGCCTTTCCCATCTTATCGGGACTTAAGTTATCAAACTTCACTTTAGCAATCTCTCTAATCTGTTCCTTTGTAACTGTTGCAACTTTTTCCCTGTTAGGTTCGGACGAACCTTTCAAAATACCCGCAGCTTTCTTAAGAAGAAAGGATGTAGGTGGTTTTTTCATAATAAAATCAAAGGAATTATCTTGATAAACAGTAAGAACAACTGGAACGAGATCATCTCCTTTATCCTTACTTCTTTCATTAAAGCGATTGCAGAAGTCCATTATATTAACACCGTATTGTCCTAGGGAAGGTCCAACAGGCGGTGCAGGGGTTGCCTCTCCTGCTCGTAACATTAATTTAATCATAGCCTTTTTTCTCTTTGCCATCCTCCTTCCTCCTACATTAACTCTACCTGATTATAACTGAGTTCAACCGGTGTTGATCGTCCGAACACTGTCACCATAACAGTCAGGCGTTCCTTATCATTATTTAATTCCTTTATTGTGCCATTGAAATCTGTAAACGGTCCATCTATAATTCTTATAGCTTGCCCAACCATAAATTGCATCGTACTGACCTCCTCTACCGTCCCCATAACTTCCAGTATTTTATCTGCTTCTTCATCTGAAACACTTTGTGGTACCTTTTTACCTAAGAATCCCATTATTCTCGGAGAATCAGCGATAAGTTGCATCACGGAATCATCAGGTGTTGCATGGATGAGGATATAGCCAGGGTACAATCTTTTTTCCTTATCTAATATGTTTCCATCATCATCCCGGATCTTAATTGTCCTCTCTGGTACAATAATCTCTTCTATAAGGTCATCCATATGCCTTCTTGCTTTCTCCTCTTCAAGGTACAGCGCTACCCTTTTTTCATAACCTGTAAATACATGAATTAGGTACCACTTATATTCTTTACCCATAACTTACCGGAACAAAGAAAGAAATATGTGAGAGAATAATAAATCCATAATCCATATTACAAAAGCCATAAGAACACTTACTATAAGCACTATACCAGTTGACGTCCACAACTCTGTTTTCTTGGGCCACGAGACCTTGGTCAATTCCTGTTTGACTTCCTTGAAAAAGATACCCACTTTTTCAAACATTAATCCTCCTAAAGCAGGCCTGGGAGGACTCGAACCCCCAACCGCCGGATTTGGAGTCCGGTGCTCTAACCAGTTGAGCCACAGGCCTAAACCTCTTTATGGAGTGTATGCTTTCTACATCGGGAACAATATTTATTCAATGTCAATTTGCCTCTTTCGTTCTTATCCTTGGTGGTCGTATAATTACGCTCTTTGCATTCACTACATTGTAATCTTACTATAACTCTCAACAAATCACTCCTCTATTTTAGTAACTACTCCTGCTCCAACAGTCCTACCACCTTCCCTTAC
>CAYZBF010000035.1:0-13971 GCA_964476585.1 uncultured bacterium
ATATTGAAAGACACAACAGCCACATCTGCTTTAATTGAAACAATGGAAGATAAAAGGAATCCTGAGAAGATTAGATGGGAAGCTGCTCATGCTTTTGTTTTTATTCATGATGAGAGATCTATCCAACCCTTATTAAAGATTGTAAAATCAGATTCTTCAACAGAAATTAAAAGAATTTCAATTTCCGCTTTAGGTTTAATTGGAAAAAATACTGGAAATAAAAAAATGGTTCCAAATCTTCTAGAGATTGTAAGAAGTTCTGAAAATTGGAAACTACAGTACCAAGCTATTTCAGCTTTAGGAGCTATGAAGGAAGAGAAAGTAATACCGATAATTGAGAGAAAAATAAAGAAAGATGAAAAAGTAAATTTACATGTTGCCATATGGGCTTTGGGAAATATAGGAGGTGCTAAAGCTAAAAACTTATTATTAGATTTTTTAAAGCACAAAAACGAACCCACTCGCTTTGATGCAGCGCAGGCTTTACTGAAAATGGGGGATAAATCAGTTATTCCTGAAATAGAGAAGGCAATATCCGAATTTGGAGATAAAGGTTATAAGAGAATGCTCAGTGATTCTCTTAAAAAACTGAAAGAGTCAACGGATTAAATAAGGGTGATGCAGAATGAGAATAAAGAGGTTCACTACTTTAGTGTTAATTTTCGGTGTATTCCTTATATCTTTTGCCCAGCAGGAGATTTCACCTGGATCGGAGATAGGGGATGCAGTTTTTAGGCCCTTATCTTTTCATGACCCATCAGGGCCAGGTTGCTGTGTTATTGGACATGCTGCACTTTACAGGAATAGTAAATCTGTCGGTGATTGGGTTCCTTTTACAGACATCAAGGTTTTTGAGTTTATGCTGAAGAGGTAAAACAAAAGGAGGAGATATGTTAGTTAAGAGAAGATTTATCATAATCTTTCTTGTTTTAGGGCTTTTTGTATTTCAGGCACATGCATGGCCATGGGATCCACCTGAGCAGAAGGCAAGGGCGTTAGTGAAGAAGTTAGAAGAATTTGCTTCAGAACTTGATGGAGTTGATGTTGCGTGGAATCCAACATATGCAGGTTTAGCAAGAGAAATAACTGGAAGTGGACCAGTTATTGTTCCGATTCTGATAGAAGAGGTGCTTGACACTACAAATGCCTGGAATTTCAGGTATCTTTGCGAGGATAGACTCATTTTTGTCAAAGAAATAGATAGAGAAAATGCTAATCAGATAATCGATACTTATATAAAAATACTGAGAGATAAAGATGAAGTAACAGCATTACGAAACAATGCTGCTGATGCTTTAGATGATATAGGCAGACAAACTGAGGAGATAGATGGAGTCAGATTACCAACTGCTCATTGGGTATCTTTACTTACGCCTGATAAACGTGAGGAAATTGTTGTGAATCTTATTGCAGTTGCACGTGATGAAAGTGAAGGGGCAACGCCAAACTCGGTGCGCTGGCATTCTATTGGTGCACTTGTCCTGTATAGGGATTATGCCGAGATGATTGTGGATTCTTTATTGTTGAATCTTAATGAACCTTACAGTCACATTAGAGCTATTACTGTTAATACATTGGGTGGTATTGGGATGAGTGTAGAACAAGAACGCATTGGTGAGATACTTGTAAATGAGTTAAGAAAGGGTGAAAGGGGATTAGCTTCGAGTCAGGTTTTATTCTGGATAAAAAGATTAAAGATAAGAGAATCAATCCCTCTTCTTCTTGAATCTTTAGAGACTGAAAAATACTGTTTAAAGGCAGATGCTGCTGAGTTATTGGGGAAATGGAAAGTTAAAGAAGCAGAGCCTGCTTTGCTTCATCTTCTAAAAACAGGAAAGAGATCTGAGAGGTACAAAGCTATAGAGGCTTTAGGGAATATCAAATCAAAGGAAGCGGTTGAGCCTCTTATTGAGATTATAAAGAGGCATGGCAGTTTAACCGAAAAGGCAGCGGAGGCTCTCGGTAAGATAGGGGATCCAAGAGCGATTGAACCAATAATGGAGGTCTTCAAAGAAGCGGAGAAATATCACGTTAGTGCCTCCGAAGAGATACCCAGAGCACTTATGGCGTTAGGAGCAAGGGAAGCTATTCCCCTTATTGAGGAGAGGTATCATGAACTTCAGAGGAAGTATCCGAATTCAAGAATATGGAGCGGTGTTTACCAGCAACTCCAGCATTTCAAGGAAAAATAGAGGGAAGAAAGCTTGAGGTAGAAAGATGAGGAGATTGTTAAAATTATTGATAGTTGTCGATTTTATAATTTTTTCAATTGCTCTCAGTGCTAAGGGCACAACCTCTCCTGGTTCAGAAATAGGTGATGCGGTATTCAGACCTATAGTTTGGCCTTTATTGCAGCATACAGGGATATATAGGAATAGTGATAGCAGGAGCATCACCGCTGATTGGGATCCTAGTGAAGATATGCTAAATTCAGATATACAACATTCAGTAATTCAAACTTCAGGATCTGGAGAGGTAGTAGGACTAAGAACCTTTAACGAGTTTTTGTATGGACATATACAACTCGGGAAAGGGTATACATCGCCGAATATAAGCCTTGATAAGAGGAAGATAATAATAAATACAGCAAAGAGTCAGTATGGGGCTGAATATCCTGAATTCCCAGATGAATGGGTATGGCCTGCAATAAAAGCGCCTAAAGGACACCCAGATTACCCAAAGGGATCTTTCCGATGTGATGGTTTGGTTGAATATAGCTATGAACAAGTATATCATGTTGACACAATAAATCCTGATGATGGAGGGTTCTTTACACGGGAAGAAGAAACCCATTGCATGAGCACATTTAAGCCTTCAGCCCTTCATGCAAGGATGACAAGTGAAGCACCACAACCTCCAGCCATAGATGTTTCTCAACCCCAATATGGAGAAGTTATAGAGGATTCGGTAGAGATAGCTTTTACGACCGAAGATATACCAATAATGTCGGGATCGGGTATTGATCGGGTTGAAATACTTATAGATGGAATACCCGAGGATTCAGATTTTTTTGATTATGATACTGATAGTGTAAAGCAAATTAGTTATACATGGGATGCATCTGATGCATCTTATGGGTTTCATTATATTACTATTGGATCGTACGATCGGGCTGGCAACTTAGCAGAAGAGAGGATAAAAGTTTATAAAGGTGAGGCACCCTTTGTTGTATCTACCGTTCCTTATGATGGTGCTCAGGATGTAGCGATAGATACCACAATTTCCATCACCTTCTCCGCAGTTATGGATCAGATGACAACATCGGGGGCTGTTTCTATTGAGCCAAATGTTTCTTTTACCCCCTTCTGGTGGTCACCTGATGGCATGACCCTCGACCTGGATTTAAATGATAATCTCGATTACTGCCAGGAAAATACGGTTACAATAACGGATGCCGCAATGAATATTGATGGCATACATCTAGATGGGAATGGTAATGGTGAACCTGGGGGTGATTATTCACTTTCATTCAACACTCAACCTCCTCCCCTTACCCATCAAGCAGATCCACCCTTTTATCTTTTTATACCTCCTGGGGGTAGCATTGGTGGAAATGTGCGTATCGATGGAAGTGCACTTAAGAAAGAAGTTTCTGGGAGTGTAAGTAAAACAGTAACTGGAAATGTAGGAGCCCTTACATTTGGTGGTGGCGAGGGTGGTTTTACGATAGGACAGGGTGAGAGCTATAATATTCCATTTACTGTTTCTTCATTTTCGTCAGGGAAGATTGATGTGAAACTGCATCTCCTGTGTGGTTGTCGTGATACCACAGTCAGCGCTCACTATGCTGCTATAGATAGCGGGTCTGGACCACCTATTAGTGGAGGCGCTGGACCTCCAGGCCATCCTGGCTATGATCACCCTGATGACAATCAGTCTCCCGGAGAAGTTTCCTATCCCACCACCTGGCGGATAGAATCGGATTCCATTTATGGTGAAGCAAGAGTAGGAATATTTGTTTATGGATGGACACCTGGCTTTGGACATCTTTTAGGACGATACGGGATATCAACGATTCCTGTTTTTTCTGATCTAACCTATTGGAAGAATCCTAAAGAAGAACTTTCGGATGTGATCGACCTTCTTGTGATTGGTTCGGGGGCACTTTCTGGGTTTGATTCACCTGAATTTGGACAAAACCTACAAGATTATGTAATAAATGGAGGGGATTTACTGGTCCTTACCCAGAAGTTTGGATCTGATTTATCTGCCTTACCTGGCGGGATAGACGGGTATGGATGGAGTGAGGATCAGTCGTGTTTCAGGAATGCCGCATACCTTAACCAATGGCACCCAGTATTTTCAGGGCAAACAAAGCAGGTAATGAGTTGTAATGTCGATGGATATATTACACAATATCCTGGTTATGCAGATGTACTGCTTCGAAGAACAGCAAATGGGATGCCTGCACTCCTGTCTTACAATTATGGAGCAGGGACTGTTATAGTTTCTTCCTTATATCCTGATTGGGGGTATGGGCATAATCAGACATCTGAAGAAGAGTTAAGATTACTCAGGGATATAACTACCTGGGCATTGAATCCAGAAATGTCAATCCCTGAGTTTTATCCTGATTCAAATGTAACTGTTCCTGTATCTATTCAATATATCGCAGATGATACGGTAGAAGCAACCACTGCAATTGTTAAGGTATTTATACCTAATAGGGATTTATATGATTCAGTTGCTGTTCTAATTTCACTTCAACCAGGGGAAGAAATCCAGTGGGATTGGAATGAATCATCACTCCCGCGAAATCTTGGTTTGTGGGTAATTGATTATGCATTAATGAATAGTAATGCCCAGAGGATTCAAGGTTACAAACGTGGTGCGATATTTGCCGAGAGGAAGGATGTTCCAACAGGCGATTATAACCTTGGTGACTTCCTGATGTGGGTGAATTCGGATTATGAGGAAATTCCTTCTGGAGATACGGTTAATTTTGAGATTTCTGTGAGGAATAATACAGATTCTTTATTTGTGGGAAAGGTGATAGTTGGTGTGAATCATGCAACTCACGTAGTTGATTCAATCATCGGTTTGTCAGTACCTTCGGATACTGTAATTAAAATCATATATCAGAATCCACAACGGCAATCCCATTTAGGAGGGCTGTTTTTTGGCCTATATGCGAGTGATCAATTTATTTACCGAGGTGGATTCGGGAATGCTTTATCTCGTTGTGATAGGAGAGTACGTGAAATCTCGCATCCTTTCTCTGTGTCCCTATCAAAGGATAAAAATAGCTATTTAATGGGATATGATACGGTGCACTATGTTGCTGAACTTGGTTCGGAAATGGGTTACCCATGTTCTCTTCGAGGTGAGATTTATACGACACTGAATTCCATAAGATATGATATTAGGATTGATACCATATCCCTTAAGCCTATAGGTAAAACCATAGAGGGTGAGTTTTTCCCTGCTGATTATGATTCTACTGCTTACTGGTTAGGAAGGTTATATTGTGATTTATACTACAAGAATAACCTTAAGAAATCCGGGAACATGAATTACCCTTTGATCTTTCCAGAGGTACGATGTTCTCTTGCTCTTCCCGATTCTTTCAATTATTTTGGTGCTAATCCATACACCGTTACCCTGCACTCAGAAGGCGATTATCTGCCCCTCGGTAAACTCCTCGTAACCGGAAAGGATTATTACGATTCACTATGGATTAACTCATCTCCTAACCCAGAAACTACACTAACTTTTAACTACCAACCAGATATATGGCATCTGAATGATTGGATTAAAGTTGAATACAGATATGGTGAGCAGGTAAGCAGTGTAAAAAAGTCTTTGGGGTTCTCTTTCCCTCAATTCTGCTGGTTACTTCCTGATTATAATCGGGTTCCTGGAAGTTTTAAAGCATACGGATGGGCAAAATTTTCCACTAAAGTGAGAGGGAGAGGAAAAATAATCGGTGCTCCTTTTAGTGCATGGTTGTACGGATGCCCACCTGATGGGGATACTCTAAGGGATACTGTAATAGTTAATCCTGATTCGACAAGTTATATTTCGGTGAGCACTTATATCGACACAATCTTAGACCCGAATAAAACATATGATTATTCCTTTGGTTATAAATACCTCAACAAGGAAGAGATATTCAGGACAGTTCGGGGAGGATATATAGTCAGAAGGCCTCAGGTAGGACTCGTTGGCGCATTTTGTAGTGATACTTTTTCTATAACAGAAAAGATTCCGGTTGTATTTGCAAATAATCATTTACAATCAACCTCCATCTCTATTGATTCGTTTCGCCTCTTTGGGAATGGTGTATCCAATATAGAACCAGGACCCGGATTGGTGGATGTTCCTGCTGAAGGTATATACCGGTGCTCAATTGATGTCCCCGAATGGGTTTCTGGTGAATACAGGATGAGTATCTTTGGCCATCCAACGGAAGAGGGTTGGAGACTGCGAGGAGTTGGAGGAGTTGAGGGTTATCCGATTTATATAGATGGGATTGAATCCCAATTGACGGTTAATTCAGAGAAGGATTGGTTTGAAAGAGATGAAGATAAGATTTTCACCTCCAACCTTCTGAATGGAGAGATTGGATATCAAGCAGCAGAGACGATATCGGTATATCCTTTTGCTGAAGAAGCATTCACATGTACTCTTGAGCTTCCTTATTCTGATACACTTCTATACGGGATTGGATTTGAAGATACTGCTCTCATCATTGTTCCTTACTATTCCCTTCGTTCTATTGCAAGGTATTCACTACCAGCAAAAGGTGGAGATGAATTTCTGCTAAGGACAAAGAATGGAGGGAGTTTTCCGTTTGTCGATCCCCAGGGTAATATATGGACGGTAGATGGATGGCTTAAGACCTTCTATAAATATGATCATAATTTCAGTGAGTTGCTCAATACTTTTATACTCCCAGATAGTGTGGGATTGATTAGTGGTGCAGCCATGAAGGACGGATGGATCTATGCTGTTGATCCTGATAATGGGGTAATAAGGAAAATAAACAGTATTTCGGGTGAACTCGTGGATTCTTGGGGAGAGGAATTGATGTATCCAATGGATATTACTATTAACCAGTCGGGTAACCTCCTTGTGATTGATAATGGAACAAAGAATCTATGGAAGTTTACCACAGCGGGTGATTCCATCTCCACCTATCAATTCCCGAGTTCTCATTATTATCTTGATATTGATCATTATAATGGAAAGACATATCTATGTTGTGATAGTAATGTTATAACACTGCAAGATGGAGTAGTTGATAGTTTTGGGATATCTGGTTCCGTAATGGGTTACTCTAATATTGCAGTAAGTGAAGAGGGTAAGATAGCAGTGAGGTGGATTAGTTCACTTGAAAAATCTTATATAACCCTCTTTAACTCTTTAGAAGAGGAGGAAGCTACAACAGGAGGTGTAGGAAGGGTTGCTTTTGATAGTGAGGATATCCTATGTTTTGGCAATAATTATGTCACAGTCTATCGTGAATTTGGGGTGGATAAAGGAATGATACTTTATCCAAAAGATATGTTCGATGGAATGGGACTATATACTTTTTTGGATTATCATCCATGGGAAGATCTGGGGATTGGTTCTATTGCATACAAAGGCACCTATGGAAACATCAGAGAAGGAACAATTCCCCTTGAGCAATTTGAGGGAACACATAATCTACCCAGTATAGCGGTGACTCTAACTGGCAATACTGAAGAACCAAGATTCATGGGGATGGGCTTAGAGATGAGCATGTTGTCAAAAGATTCACTTGTTCAGCAATGGGTCTATAACCCTGTTGTTTCTCCTTACGAAAACTACATCACAAATGATACAATAACTGATTCTCTCATACCTGGGGATTATGTAGTAATTGGTGGTCTTTACACCGATATTGGTCAATTAGTGAATTCTGATATAGGTTATTTCACTGTTATTGGTGATGAGATCTCATTAATAATGCACCCTGACACCAACGATGTTCCACCTGGATGGACATTCCAGCCCAATATCCAGGTAATAAATCCCCTTTCTGATTCAGAGGAGAATCTCCATCTTATTGTTAAAACAGAAGATTCTGTATACATTGAGACCACATTCGGACTGGACCCTCTGGAAGTGAATACATTTCTCATCAGTTTGAATCCTATTACACCGACGGTTCTATCGGGTGAACTCATCCTGCCGACCAATGACACAATTAGAAAGGATATTACTTTGAATGTGATAGGCGGAATTATAACGCTTGAGGTGACTGCTCCTGATTATGCTGGTCTTGTACCATTTGAGGTAAATAGCAAAATGGAGAACCATTCCGCAATACTTCAAGAGGTAGTTTTGAAGAGAGCCATGGGCTCCGATTCCATCATTGATACACTTCTTATTCCTCCAGGTGGGGAAGTTAACATGTTAGATTCATTATCAATAACGCGCTCTGAGATATTGAATGTTATAGCCAGCGGAGGCTTTGGGAAGGAAAGCGAGGAACTACCTATTAGCTTTGGGCTCAAGGGTGACCTCTCATTGGATACCCTCTATCAGGTTGCACCGGATTCGGTTGAGATGAGAGGAGTTGTCAGGAATGATGGTGTATATCCGGTAAATCTTATGGCTCTCTTTTGTCTTCTTGATGCAGGTAAAGGATCTGAGGAGATGGGAACCCAACCACTACGAGAAAGATGGGAGAAGGAAAATGTTTCGAGTAAAGGAGCTATCTCAGGAGAATCTATCCTCATAAAGGATAGGGACCCGGAAATCCCGCTAACAGAGAAAAGGGATGTATATCGGATAAGGGATATCCTTCATACAAGAAAGGAAGATGACAGATTGGAATTGTTGGGTTTGGGTATCAAACGTCTTGGAAAGGACCTGACGGTTGATGAGTTTATTGAGAAAGTTGTCAAAGCGGATATTGATACATCTCTTTTTTTCCTTGCCCTTGAACCTGGAAGAGCGGATACAATACCGATTATGTTTGACTTCCATAACCCGGGCAATTATAGGCTACAAGGATTTCTTTTTACTGATACTCCCTCCATCTTTTTAGATTCCGTTTCTTCTTTTGTCAATGTTATGGAAAAGTCATTAGTCTTCATAGATTCAATCTCCATATCTCCATTATGCGATTCAAATGGCTATGTTCCTCTATCAGTTTTTCTGAGTAATGAGTCTTGTAATTCCTTCTATGGGGATCTATCACTTTCTTCCCCCATATTCTATTTGGATACCACAGTGGAGCTATATTCACAAATACAGGATACAAATACCTTTTTATTAACAGAATTGGTAGATGAGGGAAAATACAACTTCACAGTGTCTTTAAAAGAGGGTGGCTTGGTTTTAGATAAGAAGGAAAGAGAACTTGTATTCAATCCTATATATCAGATCGATTCCATGCCAGACGAAGTAAGTATCTCAGCAGGAGATACCGGGAAAATCTACCTTCAATTCAGCAATGTAGGTAATTGTAGAGGCATAAGGAAAGTGTCAGTTGATTGGGTGGATGTAATAAATTTAACAATAGATACAACTCTTAATCCTGGGAATAGTGCATATCTGACCCAGGATTTCTATATTCCTCTGGATATGCCTGGAGGTAGATATTATTGCAATGTTGCTATTCTTGATGGTGCATATCCCGAAGTTGATACATTCTTTCCTGTAGTAGTAGAAGGCGTCTCTATAACTGCAAAGGATTCGCTTGATAGAATGGTATATCAGATTGGAGATACGGCAGATTTCTCAATATTGATCTGGAATGAGACTTCATGGAGTGGCAGCCTTGACGCCTCTATACAGTATGCGGATTTCTTTCTTGATACTTCCTTCATACTGGGTGGAATGGAAAAAGGAATTGTTAATACCTCCTTCCCAAGAGATACTTTGTATTTTGATACATCTGGAGTGTATATTTTTGATCCATTTAATACAGTAGATTATGATTCTGTCCAATTCAATTGGAGTACTTCTTCTGAAAGTCTTTTTCTCTATTTCCGGACCGATACCGTAATTGGTGGTGGGAAATGGATTACCATAGATAGCAGTTTGACATATTCAATATACGAGTGGACACAGATAAGGATAATGAATGAATCGGCAGATACGGAACGGGTTGATTCTTTAGTTTTATTCTATTATCCCAATGATACAATTATTCTTGATACATTCCCACTTCAAAGGGAGAAAATCCAATTTGAGCTATCTGTAACAGAAAACAAAAAGAGAGCTGGATGGGGCATCTATCATCCGACCGGGCGTTCTATCGTGCTTGATGAAAGATATGTCTATTTGATGGATGACTCATTGACCATCTTTACTGATAAGGCTCGATATGAACTGCTTGATACGGTAAATGTAACTTTGTGGAAACACTTCCCTGGCTCAGACTATGATTTCCATTATTATGTATACTTCTCTCCCACAGAGGTAGTGGAGGATAGTTTTCCCTTAACAAAAGATACCACAGAGTTTTCCTTCCCTGTTTCTCGTTGGGTAAGATCTGGTGGTTATTCTATTGATTATTGGGTTATGGATAATAGCAAAGAATATGGGGAGGATAGAGATATTATTTCTGTAAATGGACAAAAAGAGGGAATTAAAAAGCATCCTGCTAAGGAATGGGTAGAAGGGGAAGTAGTGCCCGAAAGGAATAATTCCGCACTTTTGGCAGGGAGTCACTCTTTTGATGTTAGTGGAATTACCGTTTACTTTAAAAATGCCTTTATGGATACAAACTGGTATCAATTGGGTGACACAGCGAGGATATGGATGGAAATCTCATCCGATGTGAACCTGGATTGTTCATTGATTCTTTCCTCTACTGGGACAGTTGTGGATACTGTTACTCTTTCACTTTATGAGGATGTCCCAAATAGGTACGAATTTGAATATCCACTCTCTGGATGTTACAGGGGTATGAATGAATTGTATCTGCATATTATGAAGGACTTAATGTCGCTTGCGGGTGATGTCCTGTATTTTGATATCTATATCCCCGATTCCATACCCCCAATGATATCCATTGTTGAAGAACCGCCCAATACCTATTCAAGCAGTCGATTATATAAAGTAAGGGCTTATATGTGGAATCCGGATTCAAATGATACACCAATTTATGATACTCTTTATTACCGGTTGAGTTCTATCGGGGGGGCAGGATGGCAAAGACTCCTCTCTCATTCGATAAAAGGGGATACACATCAATATCTTATTCCATCACAGCCAAATGGTTCACATATTGAGTTTCATCTTAATGTTAGAGATGAATCTGGTAATCTTGGCCGCTATCCTGAAAGAGGAGAACGAGGGTTCTGGGTGTTTTCCCCGATGAGACCGACCTGGAGTGAGCTTACCTATACCTGTGATACAACAGCTACACTCCACTGGAATCCACCAAAAGAGCTTGTATCATATCATTGTGGGTTGAATTCAAATTTCATTCCACTTTGGGAAAGAACTGTTGCAACCAGATTTATACCGCAATATTTACCTGCTAAACTCAATAAAATTGGAATTAGTTTAACCAATGGAGATGCTGTTTTGAATGGTGAAAAGCATACAAAAGAAGAACTTGGATTTTACCTGGACACCTTTGTTATAAATATATACGAAGCTATCGATTCACTTCCAGGAAACGAACTTTATTCCTATTCATTCATCAAGATTTTAAGTAATTATGAAGTATTTAATATCCCTGGCGTTCAAGTTCCTGAAGAAGGTCTTTTTGTGGGAATATGGGCATCTTCAGAGGTTTATGCAATTCTTGATGGTTTTGGCAAAGGAACTCATACTGCACTCTATTCTGATGATAGATGGTCTTTGAATACTGCAGGTGAAGTCTTGATGGATGGGTTTCTTTCTTATATCCCAAGCAGTGAAAAAAGTCAGTCTTCAATCCTTTCTTTCAATCTCCTTCGTAAATCTGGAGATGAAAACTGGACCGAGTTGACATCGGGGATTGTTGGCACTACCTTCGTTGACTCAGTAATATTGGAGAACAAAGAGTATTATTATGAAGTAGAGGCGAACTTTTCTAACCCGGCTGATACCTTTTCCTCTGTTCCAAGGAGTCTCTTTATAGATTTAAAACCTCCGATGTTAGATACGGTCATCCTATCATCCATTGGAGATACCGTTCTACTCAGCGCAACACTTTTAGATACTTCTGGAATTCTCTGGGATTCGTTGGGTTATAAGACTGGTGAGTCACTCCTAGTAATTTCGGAGGATAGCTGTGCAGGCGTTACGCATTTCTTTTCTATTCCCTTCACTGAAGACACCTTATATTATTACCTTATTGTTTGTGATTCATCCTTGATAGGAAACTATGTAAGATATCCAGCCACAGGTTTCTACCACTGGGTAAATCCTGCGGGTATTCCTGAGTATAACTTTCCTGACTCGACATATCTTGCTAATTTACCTCAGAGTCCTGTTACACGTGGCACAGAACTGAAATATGCACTTGCCAGAAGTGGTCATGTTAAGATTGTGCTTTATGATGTTGTTGGAAGAATGATAAATGTTCTGCTCAACGACATACAGGAGAAGGGATATTATTCAGTGCCACTGGATGTTGATGGGATGCCACAGGGGGTTTATTTCCTCAGGATGAGGGCTGGAGAGTATCAAAAGACGATTAAGCTTGTCAAATTAATGTAGGATTTGGGATTTAGGGTTTAGGTAATAAATCGTTAGTCTTGAGTCGACACTTAGTCAACAGTCCTGAGTCATACAATATAGTTAAATAGTTGAATTGTTAAATAGTAAATTCCACAAAACTGACTAACCTCCAACTGACCAACACACCAACTATATCTTTGTGTCTTTGTGGCTATTTTAGGGATTGGGATTTAGTATAGAAATAGTTGTTAGTCTCCAGTCTATAGTCGCCAGTCAATTTAATAACTAATAAACTGATAACTAAACTCTCTGCAAGAGATTGAAACAAATTATATCTCTACTTCGTCCAACTGTATAAAAGGAGGAGTTATGTTTTTATTACTATTCTCACTAGTTCCCCAGTTTTTAGTAATCACTGTCGATAGCCCGGATGGAGAGAAAGTGACTATTAATGCTCCAAAGAAATTTGTTGAGTCAGCAATTGAGTATGCAAAGGAAAGAGAGGAAGGGTGTTTCAAGATTAATGACGAGGAAATATCCCCTGATAGTATATTAGTGCTCTTAAATCAGGCAGAGGTGAGTGATGAACCTATTCTTGAAGTAGAGAAAGATGGCGAGATTATTAAGTTCTGGATCAAAGAAGCTTCTGATGTAGTGGATAAAACAGGAAGACCAAGAAAGCTAATTATAGAAGTTTATGAAAAGGATGAATCCCCCGTTCGTATTCGTTTACCACTATGGTTTGTTAGAATCATACCCACTTTTATTGTAGCAAGTGGTGAAGATGCAGATGAGATAAGAATGGCAAAAAGGTTGATAAAAGATGCAATTTCTGAGGTTAGAAAAATGGATGGTGGTTTCACTCTTGTGGAGGTTATTGATAAGGACGAGAGAGTTAAAATCGAGTTTGATTAACAGCGTTAGTACGTGGGTGCGTTGGTCTGTTAGACTGTTAAAAAGCCTAATGGCCAATTCATGATTTGGATAGAAATAGTCGTTAGTCTTCAGTCGAGAGTTTTTGAGATTGCTTCGCAGGAGATGAGCAAGAAGTCGGACACACAATGACTTCTTTTTCTAATTCTTACAATCATCTTATTTAACTATTCAACAATTCAACGATTCAACTAAATATGAGGGTTTGTTGCGTTTATAGCGTTATAGCGTTATTTGCGTTTTTATAAAAAGTCCGACGTCCGAAGTCAGTAGTTAGCTTTCAGTCAAAATACCCAAGACCAAACACCTAAACCCTAACTGACCAACTCATCTACTCATCTACACAAAACATATTGACATTTAAGAGAATTTTTTCTATAATTTTTCCCCAAAAGGAGGTTGTTATGTTTAAGGTTAAAACTCTTTTCATCTTTACACTATTTT
>CAYZBF010000036.1:0-12559 GCA_964476585.1 uncultured bacterium
CCTCTGGCTCTAAGTAGGGACAGGCTTTTACCTAATTTTCTGGGGAGGGTAAACGAGAGGTTTAAGACTCCGCATGTTGCTATCCTGATTACCAGTGTATTTATGATTTTAGCCTTATTCCTGAGATTGGATATTCTCATAAAAGCAGCTTCCAGTGTCATCATCCTCACCTATTTGTTTTCTTGTTTTTCTGTAATAATCCTCCGAGAGAGTCACCTCCAGAACTATCAACCATCCTTCCGTGCACCTCTGTATCCCTGGGTGCAGATTATTGGGATTATATGCTTTGGATTTTTATTGTTTGAGATAGGTGGGGAAGCTCTGTGGATAATTTCTATCCTAATTGTGGGGGGACTCCTTGTATACTGGTTTTATGGACGAGTGAGAGCAGATAGGGAGTATGCATTATTGTATTTAATCGAAAGGATTACCGCAAAAGAACTTACTACCCGTTCATTGGAAGAAGAGTTAAAAGAGATTATAAGAGAAAGAGATGAGATTCTAAAAGACAGGTTTGACAGAGTAATTGAAAAATGTGCAGTTCTGGATATAGACCATTCTATCAAGATGCAGGAGTTTTTTAAACTGATATCCGATGAAATGGCCCCTAACTTGGGTATAGAGCCTGAGGCTCTATTTGATTTACTTGTTGATCGAGAAAAAGAAACCACCACTGCAATAACTCCACATGTTGCAATACCTCATATAATCATCAAAGGAGAAAATAAATTTGATATTCTTCTTGCCCGAGGTCGTGAGGGTATTGAATTTTCATCTCAAGCACCCGATGTTAAATCGGTTTTTGTCCTCGTAGGCACGCGAGACGAGAGGAATTTCCATCTTCGTTCTCTCGCTGCGATTGCCCAGATCGTCCAGGACCCAAATTTTGAAGGAAGATGGATGGCTGCTAAAAGTAAGGAATCTTTAAGGGATATAGTACTCCTTGGGAAACGAAGGAGATAAAATATTAGGTATTAGGGGTTGGGTATTAGGTTTTAGGGTTTAAAATTTACTATAAATATATAAACAAACTAATCTCAATCTAAAATTATTTCTAACGACTATTGACTGGAGACTAGACGAACTCACTTAATCCTTACTCCTAAACTTCGAACCCGCAACCTCTAATACTTAAATTTACCGACCAACCCACTAACAGTCCAACTATCTAACCCAGAATTCAATAACTTGACTTCAAATTAAAAATCAATTATATATAGGATTAAGAAATACATCAACATAAAAAGGAGTAAAAATGAAGGATTTATGTTTAGAAGCTATCAATACAGCTCTTAGTTTGGGCGTGGACTATGCTGATATCGGGATTATCAATCAGAGGGATCAGAAGATTATAATGTTAGATATGAGTCCAAAACAGATCAACGATGAAGAAACAGTAGGTTTTGGTGTCCGGATCTTGAAAAGTGGTGCCTGGGGGTTTGCTTCCTCGAGTGAAGTTAATAGAGAGAGTATCAATTCAGTTGTGAAGGAAGCTCTTCAACTTGCAATTGCATCTTCAAAGGTTAAGCGAGGGGAGGGAGTGGTGTTGGCCCCGGAACCTATACATCAAGATTGTTTTAAGACCCCAACTGAAATTGATCCCTTTGATATTGACGTGAATGATAAAATCCAGTTGCTCCTGGAGATAAACAAAGAGATACTAAGTGTAAAGTATATTGCTAAGGCGTTCTCAAATCTCAGGGTTACAAGAAGGGATCAGTTCTTTGCTTCAACAGAAGGATCTCTGATAGAGACTGATATCTATACAATCAATGCGGGATACACTGCAGTGGCAGTAAAAGGAGGGGATTCGCAGGATCGATCGTTCCAGGATTATCCGCTTAATAAAGGGTGGGAACATATACAATCTCTGGAACTAGTTTCCAATGCAGAACGTATTGCCGAGGAAGCAGTTATGAAGATTGACGCTGACTTTCCAAAGGTAGGCAAAAGGGATCTGGTTCTGGATCCTTCTCACCTTTCTCTAACCATCCATGAATCGGTTGGGCACGCG
The DNA here is from genome assembly GCA_964476585.1 of uncultured bacterium. Lineage (GTDB taxonomy): Bacteria > Hydrothermota > UBA3072 > UBA3072 > UBA3072 > CAYZBF01. The sequence continues at coordinate 2,015 of CAYZBF010000036.1, forward strand.
ACAGAACTGGATCGTATTCTTGGATATGAAGCAAATTTTGCCGGAAGGAGTTTTGCAACACCCGAGAAAAGGGGTAATTTTCGTTACGGATCAGAAAAGGCAAGTTTCGTAGCAGATAATACATTACCTGCAGGTCTTGCAACTACAGGATATGATGATGAAGGAGTTAGATGTCAGAAGTGGGATATAATCAAAGATGGAATACTCGTAGATTACAGTTCGACAAGAGAAGTGGTGCCTTTAATAGGTGAGAAAAGGAGTAGAGGATCTGCAAGGGCGGATGGATATTACAATATGCCGATAAACAGGATTCCCAATCTCTGTCTTATGCCATCGAAGGATGATGTAAAACCCGGAGATCTGATCGCAGGAGTGGAAGATGGTGTTCTAATAGAGGGTAGGGGGAGTTACTCCATAGACCAAATGAGGTTGAATTTCCAGTTTGGCGGTGACCTATTCTTTGAGATCAAGAATGGAAAGAAGGGGAAGATGCTCAGGGACGTTATCTATCAATCTATTACACCTGAATTCTGGAGTAGTCTGGATGCTGTCTCAGGTAAGGATTACTGGGAGCCAAGGGGCTTTAGAACCTGCGGTAAAGGCGAGCCTATGCAGGTTGCCCAGATGACAAATGGGGCTCCTTACGCAAGGTTCAGAAACATCAATGTGATAAGGGGGAAGTTATGAATAAGGGTTGGCTGAGAGAGAAAATTGACTTACTTGAAAAGAATAAAAGCGTAGATGAAATAACATTGCGTGTGGAAACAGAGGATCAAAATCTTACAAGATTCGCGGAAAATCATATAATTCAGAATGTTACAAAAAAAATAAACGATGTTTATATCACAGCCTTTAATGAGAAGTCCACTGGAACAGCAAGAACTCAGGATATTTCGCGTGAATCTCTACTAAGCGCTTTAAAAAGAGCAGAAGAGATTGCCATGAATTCCCCAGAGGATCCCGAGTTTGTAGAACCTTTAGACCAGGTGAATATAAAGGATGTCGATAGATACTTTGAGAATACAAAGAGAGTTACCCCTGTTGATAAAGCAGAAGTGATAAACGAACTAATAAAGGAAGCAAAAGCTCACAATATGGAGGTTGCGGGGAAATACCTGAGTGGGGAATATTCAATTGGGTTTGCTAATTCTCGAGGACATATGGCTTTTCATAATTACACTAAGGCTGATTTTTCACTGACTGCTATGCTTGATGACTCGTCAGGATATGCGAATGAAACGGATGAAAATTTGGAAAAGATTAGTCCGAAAAGGGTCGCAGATATTGCTTTTAAAAAAGCAAGTTTGGGAAAGAATCCGGCGGAACTAAAACCAGGAGAATATCCAGTCATCCTTGAACCGCAGGCTCTAGCAGATTTCATGCCCTTTCTGGCATGGACAATGGATCGAAGGGCAGCTGATGAAGGCTATGTTTATTTCTCAAAGCGGCTTGGTACAAAAATAGCATCGAAGAATGTTAATCTTTATTCTGACCCATATTGTGTTGATAACCCTTCAGAACCCTTCGTTTCGGAAAATGGACTTCCATTTGATAAAACCTACTGGATAGAAAATGGGATATTAAGGAATCTTCATACAACAAGGTACTGGGCTAAGAAGAAAAATCTGAAACCGGTTGGGTTTCCGAATAATGTAAATTTAGGAGGGGGTAAGAAGAGTTTATCCGAGATGATCAAAGGATGTAATGATGCTTTACTCATAACGAGGCTCTGGTATATTCGTTTTGTAAATAGAATGGATTTAATCCTGACCGGTATGACAAGGGATGGTCTATATAAGGTTAGAGATGGAAGGATAGTGACTGCATTTAAGAATATGAGATTTAATGACAGTCCAATAAGACTCCTGAATTCAGTGATTGAACTTGGTATACCCAAAAGGGTTGAAGGCTATTGCTTAATAGGCCCGGTCTTTGCAGAAGGGTTTAAACTATCGAGTGTGACACTGTTCTAAAAGCTTAGTTCCGGGAAATTTGCTTTAAGGACTTTATTTCAGATACTTCGTTTTTCATTCTTCAACAATCTGATATACATTGAGTCCATCGAGACCTGAGGCAATAAAGAGGAGGTTTCCACTTACGTCGATACCACACACTTCTTCTGTGAGTAGGATGTGATTCACTAATTCTGGGCTAAACGGGATCAACATATTTAGAATACTTATACCAAAATCTCCTTGAGCAATATAGAGATAAAATCCGGATAGAAATAAGTCCTTAGCTTCTTTATAGCCACGTGGCATCTTCTGTGTTATTGGATACTGAGGCAGAGCAACATTACTTACTATAAAGTCCTCTTTTCCTCCATTTGCAAATAACCACCTCCCATCACTTATAACTTTAGACACGGAATCAATAGTTTCTATCCTGATCGGATTAATTAGCGAGTCAGGATTACTGACATCGAGGATGATAACTCCTTTCCTGTCGGTGAGATAAGCATGTCCATTAACAATATCCAGCGCCTTTATGTAATTAGAGTCATTGTATCTTGCAATTTCGGTTGGAAATTCTGGTTGTGAAAAATTAATTATTCTAAAACCCCCTTCTCCCTCTGCAACATATCCATATTGTCCAGATATTTTGACGTCAAGGCAAGAATAATTTGTGGGTATAAAGCTTATCTGATCGAAATTTTCCGTATCTCTTACGTCGAATATCCTTATCCCTGCTTTTCCATCTGCTATATACAATTTAAATCCCTGAACGTCAAGGGAATAAGTATAATCCATTGACTCGATTTCCCCTAACTTTTTTGGAGATGCTGGATTGGAGAGGTCAACGATAACAACGCCTCCCTTCCCAGCTACGATATACCCGTATTTTCCTACGACTTTGATATCATGGTAATCTCCGCTACCTTCCATGTGCCCTATCTCAACAATATTTAGTCCTTCAGGGTAAAGAATAATGGAAATGGAGATGAAAAGAATGCATATTATCCGCATAATGGATAATATAGATCAGATTTTGTTCTGTCAATGGGTTATTGATGAGACTCTTGACATTTAGGCTTCAAATACTTATACTTTAATAATGTTGGATATCCTGATTAAGAGAGGACAGGTAATAACCCTTTCAAAGGGATTAAAGAAGGGGTATAATATAAATATTGGGATAGAAGATAATTGTGATATAGCAATCAAGGATGGCAGGATATTAGAGGTGGCAAGTGATATCCGAGAGGATAGCAAGCGGGTTATCGAAACGGATGGTCATGTTGTGATGCCCGGTTTCGTGGATGCACATACACATGCACTCTTCGGCGGAACAAGAGTGGATGAGTTTGAAATGAAGATAAGGGGTATGAGTTATGAAGATATTATGCGTCAGGGTGGAGGTATACTGGATACGGTAGAGAAGACAAGATTTCTTACTTCGCAAGAGATGACTGATATACTTAAGAAACATCTAAAAAAAATGTCTCGCACTGGAACTACAACAGTGGAGGTGAAGAGTGGGTACGGACTTGACTTAAGAACCGAACTCTCGATGCTAAGAGTGATGAATGACCTCTCTACCGAATTTATCGATATAGTTCCAACCTATATGGGAGCACATGAATTTCCGGAAGAAAAATCAAGAGAAGAGTATATAGACGAAATCCTTGAGGAACACCTTCCTCTTGTATCCAAGTATCATTTGGCAGAGTTTTGTGACGTATTCTGTGAAGATAGCGTATATGAGAAGGAGGAAGCAAAACGCATCCTAAATAAGGCAAAAGAATTAAATCTAGGTTTGAAGGTCCATGCAGATGAACTTAAAGAAAGTGGAGGTGCTGAACTGGCAGGAGAACTTGGAGCTATCTCAGCTGAGCATTTAATATATCCATCTGAAAGGGGGCTAGAACTTATGAAGGAATCAGGGGTCATAGCAGTGATGTTGCCCGCTACATCTTTTATCCTTTCTTCTAATAAGTCCCCTGTGGATAGATTTAGAGAAAATGGAATACCTATGGCCCTGGGATCTGATTTTAACCCTGGATCCTCGCCTGTTTCCTCTATGCCGCTTGTGGTAGGTTTCGCCTGTTATCATTATGGCATGAGTGTAGAAGAAGCTATCGCTGGTTCTACCATAAATGCAGCATATGCTTTGGACAGAGCGTCTAAAATTGGTTCAATAGAAAAAGGAAAAATGGCTGATTTATTAATCCTTGATTATAAAGATGTTCGGGAACTTCCATATTGGTTAGGCTCCAATCCAGTTAAAACCTGTATAAAAGGTGGGAAAGTTTGTTTTGAAAGAGAACGTTGTTAATTCCATTATAGCAGCGCGCAAGAATTACTTAGCAAATAAGAGTAAAGGGGAGCTCCTTGTTCTTATCAAGGAGTATTCAAAATTGGGTCTCTATAAAGAGATAAGTAGATACATAAGAGAGTTTTTCAAAGGAGGAGGAGATATCTCTGAACTTATGGAGATATCTGACAATTTTTCAGAGGAGATAAAAAAATTCTTTGACGAATTAAAAGCAAAGATTCAAACTGATGAGGACTTCGATGCAGATTCGTTGCTCGAAATGGGAGGGCTTCTCTGGGAAATAGGGTCCCCTGAAGAAGCCAAAGATAATTATATAAAAGCATTCGAGAATTACAATATTCTGGGTAGGATCGATTCTGCAGAAGAGGTTTTAAATACTATTCGGGAAAGATATCCTGAAGATCCAGAAGTCTCTGAATTTAAAATAAGGGATATAAGAGGAGAACTCCTGCCCAGGCTTGATAAATTGGGAACTCTCATGCCTCAAGATGAAGTCGATCTGCGTTATGCGCTTGGCAAGAGTATGCATGAGGCTGATTTGCTTTCCGACGCTGAGGAAAATTATAGGAGGATTTTAACTCTAAAGGATGACCATAAGGCAAGAAGATATCTCGTTGCCCTGCTCAGGGATAAAAATGCTCTTGAAGAAGCCCTAAATTATGCGAGAAAACTTGAAGAAAGTGAAAGAGTGGACGAATACTACGCCCTAGCCGAATTATTTAAGGAGCAGGGTATGAATGAAAAGGCCAATGCTCTTATAAGCGAAATATATGAAATTGATCCAGGATATAAGGATGTGAAGGAGCTTTTTGAGGCTCTAAAGGAGAAGGGAAAAGAGGGGAAGGTGGGGAAAGAAGAAAAGGCTTTTGTGGATGTAGAGAGAGAAGTAGTTAGATCTATTAAGGGAAGAACTGAAGGTGAAGAAGGTAAAGGAGAGAAAAGAATTGTATTTTTGTGAGAAGGATTGATGAATTACGAAACTTTTTACGGCTTGGAGCGAGAACCATTTTCAGACATCCCTGATCCTGAGCTATTCTACAGTGGCCCTGAACATACCAGAGCTCTTGTCAAGTTGCTCCATGTGGTCAAAAAAGGTAGAGCGCTTGGGGTATTAACTGGAGCTGTTGGTTGCGGTAAGACTACAATTGCAAAGAGAATTTTGACTGAGTTGGATAAGGAGGATAATTTTTATTCTGGCCTCTTGATACTGACCCATCACGGTTTTGGAGTAGAATGGTTTACTAAAAAGTTGGGAGAACTCCTGGGCATGCGGTTTAATTCGAATGAAAGATCAGAAATGGTTACAGAAATAATTAAGAAACTCTATGACATTTACAGGAATGGAAAACAAACAGTAATATTGATTGATGAAGCAAATAATATTACCAATTCGGAAGTGCTGGAGGAAATAAGGGGACTCTTGAATCTTGAGCTTTCGGATGAAAGGTTAATCACAATAATTTTAAGCGGTATGTACGAAATGCTTGATAAGATAAAGGATAATGCATCCCTCCTGCAAAGGATTTCTACTGTGGTGAATCTTCCGCCACTCAATTTTAATTCTACTAAAGAGTATATTAAATACAGAATTGGGCAGGCGAGAGTAAATGTGGATCTCTTCAACGAAGAAGCATATAAAATGATTTATGAATTCAGCAATGGTATTCCACGGAGAATAAATGTAATATGTGATAATGCCTTACTGGAAGGTGCCCTATTAAAAAAGAAAGTTGTGGAGGGTTCCATTTTGAAGAGAGTGGGCGAGGAACTGTTACTCAAAAGGTTAGGAAGGTATTAATATATGATTGGAGATAGCCAAATAACCTCATTAAAAAATAAGGCAAATAAAGCAAAAGCAAAGGGGAATTTAGAGGAAGCTATTGAGTGTTATATGGGGATCCTCGAATTAGACCGGAAGGATCCAAATATCCCCAAGGAGATAGGAAGTCTCTATGAAAAACTGGGCAAAAAAGATAAGGCTATTGAGTACTACTGGAAAGCAATGGACCAATATATTGATTCAGAATATTATCAGAATGCAACTGCAATAGCCCAGATCTTACTGCGCTCCGGGGCAGATAAGCTTGATATAAAACAGGAACTTGCTGAATTATATAAAAAGCAAGGTCTAATTGGTGATGCGGTGAGTACATTCGAAGAGGTCGCTGAACTATACAGGCAGGATGGCGATATTGAAGGAGTTTTTGAGAATTTTAAGAAAATAATTGCATTAACACCCAAAACAGTCAGTATTCGGTTAAAGCTGATAGAAATGTACGGGAATCAGCATAAAGTTAAAGAAGTGATAAATGAGTTATATGAGGTGAGAAATATCTATAAAGAACAGGGACGGGTTGATAAAGTAGACGAGATTGAAGCACGGATTGCTGCTCTATCCGGGAAGAAGAAAGAGGTAGAGGTAGGGAAGGGGGAGTCAGTAGTCTTTGAACAGGAAGTTATAGATCTTGGGGAGGGGGAAGACCTTAAGAAAGAACCCCTCGAGGAAGCAGTTGAATCAGAAACTATAGTTTATAATTTGGAAGAATCTTTCGCAGAAGAGGTAGAGGAAAGCGAAGAAGGAGTAGGAATAATAGAACAAGAATTAAAAGATTTATCCAAAGAGGGTTTTGTGATTCTCGAAGAAGTGGAAGCCAAAGAAATTGAAGAAAGCATAGCAAGGTGGGATGATTGGATTAATCTTGCTGAACTCTACTTGTCTGTAGGTTCAGAAGAGGACGCGATAGAATATTATAACAAAGCTGCAGAGGCACAGTTTAAGAAGAGAAATTATGAAAAGGCATATGAAATATATAAAATAATTTCTGAACTTAATCCTGATGCGTTATTACATCGCCAGAAAATGGTTCAATCTGCCCTTAAGTTAAATAGCAGAGAAAAGGCCGTAGAGGCTTACGCATCTCTATACAAGTGTCTAAGTGGGAAAGGAGCAACAGAAGAGGCAAAGAAGGTACTTGAAAGGGCTAAGACGATTTCCCCTGATTCCCCGATCATTCTTGAAATTAGCGGAGAAAAGGTTAAGACATCATTGAAGTTAGAAAAGGAGAAAGCTAAGACGGTAGATTTTGACGAATTATTTGAAGAAGAGTTAGCCAGAGAAGAAGAAACAGCAGGGCTGGGATCTGAAAAGGCGACTGACCTTGATATACTCGTAGAGCAGTTTAAAAAGCAAGCAGCTGAAGAGATCACTGTTTCTGATTACGAAGCCCATTTTGATCTTGGAATAACATATAAGGAGATGGGTTTAATCGAAGAAGCAATAGATGCATTCAAAAAAGCAATGAAAGGAGAGCGTTGGACACTGAAGTCTATTGAGATGATAGGAAAGTGCCTTGAAATTCTTGGCGATTTTGAAAAAGCAGAGAGGGTTTATCAAAACGTACTGATTTCCAAAAAGTATAACGAAGATGAAACGGTTGCCTTTGCCTATTATCTTGGTAATCTCTATGCCACGCGAAAGGACTTCAGAAAAGCGCTGGAAGAATATAACAAGGTAGTTAGAATAGATCCGGATTTCGGAGATGTGAAGGAAAGGATTGAACTGATGAATAAAGGATTGCGTGGGGATAAAGTGGAGGTGAAGGGGACCTCTATTCTTGCTGGTATTTCAGAAGAAAGCAGTAGCCTCTGGGACTCTGTGCTTTCAGATGGAGAGAGCAAAAAACAGGAGGAAGATTCTAAAGAGAAAAAAGAAAGAGATAAGATATCCTATATTTAGTTCCAAGTCAGAATAACTTCAAACTGCAAATATTCCAAAATTTTCTAAAAACCATATATATTTAAGCTAATCAAATGCAAAATGAAGAATGTAAAATGCAAAGTGCAAAATGAACGCTGCTATATTTGATAATTATTAGTTTATAGAATATCATGGTTAAATAGATACAGTGTGAATTAAGAATTTTTAATTTTGCATTTTTCAATTTGAATTTTTCAATAAATCAAATCTAGTATTCCGCAATTATTGTTTTGTTTCTACCCTCTTCTTTAGCCATATATAGAGCTCTATCAGCAGCAGCCACTAAATCATCCTTGTTGTCTCCATGTGCAGGACATTCAGATATTCCAATCGATACAGTTACAGATAAGTTTTTTCCCTCTGAGATAAAGAATTTCCGATTTCCTATTGTCTCGCGAAGGGATTCTGCTAGTGTATAGCACTTAACCGCAGTAGTTTTTGGAAGTATGATGGCAAATTCCTCGCCGCCATATCTGGAGAGGATATCAGAATTCCTTATCCTTTCTTTCATAAGAGAAGCAATCTCCTTAAGGACTGTATCTCCAGCTTGATGTCCATGTTTATCATTAATCCACTTAAAATTATCTATGTCGAGCATAATGAGGGAGATTGGGTCTCCGTTTCTAATGCTTTCTGCAATTTGATGATTCAACATTTCTTGGAAAAAGCGATGATTGTAAGCATTCGTGAGTCCATCCCTTAGTGCTTTTTCCTTCTCATGGTCATATAAGATAGCCTTTTCAACTGCTGAGGCTGCAATGTCAGTAATCAAGTTTAAAACCATGAGGTCTTTTTTGCTAAATTTGCCAGCTGTATTTGATAGAAGAAGAATACCTCCATTAATATTTCCCCTGAAAGGCGAAAATAAAAGTGATTTGGCTTCAAAATTCCGTTCTTCAGGTAGTAGGATTGGCCTCTTTATCTCAGACGAGAGGTCTTCTTTGCAAAGGGAGATAGTCTTTTGAAGAGCTAATGCAATGATACTACTTCTCAAAGGTCGGCGGTATCTTCTTCCGTCTTGTTCGGTAATATAGTATTCGTTTCCTTCCTTAAGCAAAAAAATACTCCATACATCAGGGAAACTCGTTTTAATACTATCAAAGATACTTTGGCGAACTTCATCCAGCTTTATCTCACCGGCAATCCTTTCAGTGAGATTCAGTAGTGATTGGAATCGGAACGCTTCAAGCATAGATGCATTCATGTATCGATAAAGAGAGAATAAAGTTGATAGTGTTTTAGAAATACTTTTGAGTATATTCTTATCCCGTCCGTTAAATTCAATTCTCTCTCTTCTATCCACCACTACGATTCCCTCAATCTGTCCGTTTATTTCAATTGAAGATGCAATGAAACATTTTATGAATTCGTCATCTTTATAATATCCCAAATTCATGGATGTGTCATTATATTCATTATTTATAAGGATTCCAGAATTTCTGTAGAACCAGGATAGTGGACCTTTTTCAATAGAGGCATTGGGATTTATGCCTCCTTTACTCTTTCCAATCTTAGCTTTGTAGATTCCTGTATTCTTATCCTTTAGTAGAATAATTGTGCTCCAGGGCTCAAATAGTTTAAAGATTAAATCAATTGTAGAATTAAGGGTTTCTTCAAATTTATCCGATATTCGTCTTGGAAAACTTCTGGACTCGGTTATACTCTCTCTTACCACTTTTTGTTCAAAGTTAGTTGAAATAGATGTTCTATAAGTTTCCATTCCTTCTTCTTGAGTTTTGGAAAACAGGTAGATTAAGAGTGTAGAGCCATAGAATATTATATAAGGTAATAATTCAGGGGTTCTTATCAGAGAAAATAAAGGCAGAATTAACCACCATATCTTTAATTTAAACCCTCTTTCTTTTAACATGAAGAGTAATGGTATGTATGAGAAAAATAGTGGAGAAGATGGCCCTCCGGCTATCTCTATTAACAGAGCCGTACTGCAGAAGTATAAATAAAAGGGAACTCCTTTGAATTTTATAATCGATGCAAATAGTAAAAGCACTCCGATCCATGAAATCCAAATAGGGATATTAAATGGGTGGAAAATCAAAGCTATATAACCGATAAAAACTAATCCTGCGGTATATTTTGGCCAGTGCATATTAAAATATAAAAGTCTTATTTCAAATTGTCAAGTATCGGCGAAGAAAGTAAATGGGTAAATGAATAGATGAGTAAACCAGCTTTTCTAATCTTTTCTCTTCTAATCCATAATTTTAAACCGAACTCAGAACATATCCACTCTCACTCGTCTTCTGTCTTTAGTTATTTTAAATTTTGCATTTTGCAATCTTCATTTTTTCTGCCTGTGCGTGTCCGCACTCTGACAGGCAATGGAGCAAAGCGACTGTCTCTGTGGCAGAAAAGGGTTGCTTAAAGTGTATTAATAAAAGTAAGGGGTTGACAAATATGTTTGGAACAGTATTATAAAATAGGGCAGTAGCTCAATTGGAAGAGCACCTCCCTCGCACGGAGGAGGTCGGCGGTTCAAATCCGCTCTGCTCCAG
>CAYZBF010000036.1:12633-13050 GCA_964476585.1 uncultured bacterium
CTGGTGTAACTCAGGGGTAGAGTAACTGATTTGTAATCAGTTTGTCGGGGGTTCGAATCCCTCCACCAGCTTTGAGGGAAAGATTTGCCGGGGAGGTTCCCGAGTGGCCAAAGGGGACGGACTGTAAATCCGTTGGCAACGCCTTCGTTGGTTCGAATCCAGCCCTCCCCATGTGCGGGAGTAGCTCAGCTGGAAGAGTTACGGCCTTCCAAGCCGTTGGTCGCGGGTTCGAATCCCGTCTCCCGCTTATAATGCCCATGTAGCTCAGTGGGTAGAGCACATCCTTGGTAAGGATGAGGTCACCGGTTCAAATCCGGTCGTGGGCTTTTCTAAAGGAAAGTGGAAATAATTTTAAGGAAACGTAGGAGGTATAGATGGCAAGGGAGAAATTTAAGAGGACAAAGCCGCATTTAAATG
>CAYZBF010000037.1:0-12077 GCA_964476585.1 uncultured bacterium
GGTGTAATGCAACGCTATTACTCTGGGACCTGTCCCGTGTAATGCAACGCTATTATACCGGGGTGGAATGTGCAACTATTCCATTTAGGCCTGCCAAATGAAGTGAGTATCTACTTCATAATGGGTCAACCCCCGACCCCATTTGGCTTCTACACTAACAAGCACAGTCCCCCTATTTATTCGCATAGAATCACTTAATATATTCTTGTATTTGAGAAATAGATTCCTCTGGATATTCAACATTCATTTTCATTGTTACTTCATATGAAAGTCTTTTAAATAACTCTATCATTCCAATTAAACTATGCCATGTATCACTTTTATTATATTTTGAAAAGCAGTTATTAAATGATTTTTTTATATCTTTACTTACTTGAGTTTCAAGGTTTTTACCTTGCAAATGGATTTTATTGTTTTTCCAGTCATATTTACTTGACTCATTCCATAATATCATTTTAAGCATAAATTTTTTTATAGGACCACTTTCCAGCATTTTTGCATACCATAAATTATCTCTTTTTAAATACTTTACGATGCAGTATGCTTCGAACCAAAAATTATAAATTGTTGTTAATAATTCATCTTCTGTTGGTTTGGGAATTAAAAATCCATCGTTGCTTGGCGATAACATACCATCTGTAATCTTATCTTTATCAAGAAGTACCTTGTAACCACTTTTGTATGACTCCGGTAAAATTTTATTATCTATAATTTCATGTAATATATTGATTGGCCAAAAGGAAAAATCAACTTTAGGATTATTTTTGTATACAACTAACCTAGTAGGTATTTCTATATTCTTATAGAAAAACTTTTCTTTCTGATAAATCAATACTTGATCAAATTTATTTATCCAACTGTTGTCTTTAGTATATTTATCGTGATTAACAACAAAAACGTTTAAATCATAATCAGAAAGTTCATCAATATGTGAATTTGATACTCGCGAACCCTCAAGAATTAGAGATCTTATATCAGATTCATTTTCAGCCCATTCAATTATTTTATTCAATATACTATGATTCACAATCTTTTACTCCTTTCACTTCGATTTCATATAACTCGTTAATGCAGAAATAGGTTTACATATTAATTTATTAAGTCATATAACATAAGTTTATGTGTACTAATGTAAACAGCAAATATACCAATTAAAGCGGTATAAACTGATTTCGATCTTTCTAGATAACTTCATATATTCTTATTCTATTAAATCTAAAATTAATGTCAAGAACTTTTTGAAACCACAGATGAACGTAAATTACCGCAGATTTATTCTGGTAACTAATGACTGATGACTAAAGACTCGCGACTCTGGACTAATGACTCTTATTGTCACAGAGTTTACCCCATGAAATGAAAATTTATTTCACAGTAGGTAATCCCACGTCCATAATATTTTGATCATTCAATGTATTCCGGATAATTTTTCTTAAGCCAGGTAATCACAATATCTAAAAATTTCTCTACTTCCTTTATCAATTCATCTGCCTCTTTTTCTGATATAACTCCCGCACACTCATAAAATGCAGTATTTCTCTTTACTCTGCATGAATCAAAATAATCAGAAAGCTTTTTATATTTCTCCCCCAATATTTCCCTCATTGTCTGAAATATGGTATAATGATGACCAGATCCTTTTGCCCTATAGCCTTTACAATAGAGAAGAATAGTAGCAGATTGTAAGATTGCATTGTAAGCAATTGTAAACTTTCTATCAGTCGAGATTCCTTTAACCTGTGAGTCTTGAATATCTCTTCTTATCACTTTGATAAGATTTTCTATTTCCATCCCTGAAGTTTTATGTCTCTTTAATTTATCTTCCTTCAATAATTCTTCTAAGTCCATCTTCATCTCTAACTAAGAAGATCTTCTCTTCATTTAATACTGTATTTAAAAAATGTTCTTTGCTGTTTACTTTATTTCTGAAATCTTCAACATCAAAAACAACATAGTTTATCTCTCTTCCCAGTTCATTTTTAGGTTTTGAAAGAATAGATGAAAGTTTTCTTGAACTGATTTCCCCTATAACCATTAAATCTATATCACTTCTTAAATCTTCCTCATCTTTTGCATAAGAACCATAGATAAAAGCAACTTCAATCAACTCTGTATCTTTAAATTCCCTTCTTAGAACCTCAGCAATCCCAACAGTCTTAAAAAAAATCCTCTTCAATTCTTCGAAGATGGGAGACTTTCTATTAATCTTATAATAGATCCTGTTTCCTTCCTCATTCTTTTTTATAAGCCCTATCTCTTCCAGCTTCTTAACTTCCCTCTGGACAGCTCTAATTGATTGTCCGGTTAGCTTGGAGATCTGTCTCTGATAGTAACCATTTTCTGGATTGAAAAGAAATAATTTTAATATTTCAACCCTTGCTCTGGAAGATAATAGCTTTTCAAGCATATTTAAACCTCCGTATACATATTGTAGTCAATTATATACAAATTGTAGTCAATTGTCAACCCCAATTATTAAACCAAAAGAGAACACAGATAAGTCGCTTCGCTCCATCTGTCCCCGGTCTTCAGCCATCTTTTATGTAATTAACGGACCAACTGACCAACGGATTTAAAATGTCAAAAAGTTCACCCCGTGGAATGTAAAACTATTCCATTTGGGGCCTGCCCCACCTGCCATACTTGTCATATGTAATGCGTAGCTATTACTGTATGATGTAATGTATTACTATTACATCGGGGCCTGCCCCGTGTAATGCAATGCTATTATACCGGGGTGGAATGTAAAACTATTCCATTTGGGGTCAAACACTGGGTACAATTTTTGGTAATCACATAATCCTAAAAGAAAGTCACCCCAAAAAGTCTAATTAATGGCTTGTAGTAATATAGAATTTAGAGTATAACTATGATGCCTTCGGTCTATAGATAAGGGCTGTAACAATTCCAATGATGATAAACTGGATCATTCCATAAATGAACCATTGAACAGTAAGACTTAAGGGAACTGGATATACAGCATACTGATTAAACATACCAACGATATTCATTAGAAGACCAATGTATAATCCATATCGAAAGCCCTCAGCTACACCTTTCCCCTCGTATCCTTTCGTAAAAATGTATACAAATAAAAAGGAAAAGATGAACGCAGTAACATACATTATCCACATTTTGTCCATCATATCAGGACGCCATAGACTTTGAAGTCTTTGATATACTCCACTTAAAATCAATGAATGGACTATCCAGTCAGTAATCTCATAGACAACAAAGACAACAATACTTGCCAGTATAAACCTTTTCCCGTTCATAATTTACCTCCTTTGTTAGTAACTACATTTACAATCGTTATTCCCTTTAATACACTCTAATTAAACAATTAATTATAAGACCAGATTTTCCTTATTTTTCCATTTATAGTAAATTTACTACCGAATGTCAAGATCTCAATCCTTACTCCTAACTAAGAACACAGCACACTTAATCCATAATCCTAAATCCTTATCCCTTAGTCCTTTTATGGAGCCCTTGAATTAAACCAAAAAAATCATTAGAATTATATATCATGGAATTTATGTTATATGTTGCATTATCTTTGTGGCTTATTGAAGTATTTTTACTTTACCTAACGAGCTTATCTCTTATAGAAGAAGTAACATTCTTCAGGCTTCTTATTGAGGATAGCAGGGTATCCCTTGCATTTATAGTGTCTGTTATCCTCTTCTTTTTCTTTTTATTTATTGGAGGTATCTTAGGTATTTACTTAAGCATTGCAATATTTCTTGCATGGCCATTCAATTTTTATTCAATCGAGAGGGAAGAGAAAGAAATAAAGAGTGAAAGACTTAAAAAGAATAGAGAAGAGATTGAGTGGATTGAGATGAATTTAGATAAAAGAGAAGATTTTGCACCTCTGCTGAGACTTGGAAGATTATATGAGGAAAACGAGAATTTAGAAAAATCACTTAAGTACTATAAAATGGCAACATCTGAAGTTAAAGAAATAATCTTAACAGATACAGAGAGAAAAATAAAACAAATAGAATACTTTCTAAGAAGCGAGGAAGAAAAGAGACCCTTTATTTGCAAGAATTGTGGTAAGCATAACTATCGAACCAGTTTATTCTGTGAAAAATGCAATAACATGTTATATTCCTCTTTTTTAGACTATATTAGACACTATGCCCCAGTTTCTTTAAGGTTTGGATTCGTCTTATTGATAATATCTGCAATTCTCTTCGCTTATTATCTAAATTACCTGGCAAATGCAATCTTCTATGTATTATTGATAACAGATATAGTGCTATTTCGAAGAAGAATGAAAAAAGGTTAAGTGGAATGTCTCACTATTCCACTAGGGGCACCGTCCACCAATTATACAGCTATCAATATCCGCTCGCAATACTGTCTATTCGCTGAGCTTGACAGCTGTGCCGTAAACTAAAAGTTCAGCGGCACTGCCTACAACACTCGTAGTCATATAGCGAACATTGATTATTGCATCGGCCTGCATCTCTGCAGCTTGGGCGATCATTCTATTAGTAGCTGCTGTCCGAGCACTTCCCATCATCTCTGTGTATTCAATCAATTCGCCACCAAGGACCAATCTTACTATGGCGGATAGATCTTTACCAAGCCAGATAGCAAATACCGTATGACCCTGGACGAGACCGAGAATCTCACGTATCTCTCTTTTGGGTATTTCTGCGGAATTCAATAGCAAAACCGTTCTTTCAAGCCCAGCAGACTGTGGCGCCTCTGCTTGCTTCTTGTTTATCCTTTGTTCGAGAGCCACTGTCAGCAGAACTACAAGAATACCCCCTAAGAGGCAGAAAACAGCTATCTGGAGCCACGGGGGCACAACCGGATCCTCGGCATAGATCACCTGCCATGGTATCCCGACGAATACCACAGTGAATAGGCCTAGCACGAAGACCAGCGAGCCAATTTGCCGAATTGCTTTCATAGCTTCTCCTTATAACACTGAAATCCAAAATTTCAGCTCACATAGTTTATGCTTAATAATACAAATAGCAAATCTATCATATTCAAACAATATAAACTAACGTTAATTCTCTGGGTAACTCCATATATATTCTATTAAGACTGAGGATTAATGTCAAGAATTAAATGAAACTACAGATGGACGCAAATATACACATATTAACAATGACTGATGACTAATGACTCGCGACTCAGGACTAATTAAAGATTTACCTCTTGACAAGAATAAATTAACACCAAGATAGAGTTCCATTAACGCGAAGACAATCATTCACCATAATATCAAAGCTCATCCTGGAAAACCACCACTTGCATATATAATTTGCCCAGTTATCCAGTGCGCCTGTTCTGATGCGAGAAAAACAATTACATCCGCGATGTCTTCTGGTTGACCAACTCGTCCAAGCGGTGTCTCTGCAGCCAACGACTTTTCAATCTCAGGGGAAATATAACCGGTTTGCGTTGCCCCAGGAAAGACGATGTTTACTGTAATACCATATTTTCCCATTTCTTGCGCCGCAGATAGATTGTACGAAACCAGAGCATGTTTACTGGCAGCATAGCTCACTAGGCGCGCATGAGCTGATGTAGTCGTGAGGCTGATAATCCGTCCCCAACACGCTTTCCGGCGAATGTGACGCTCCAGATACTCTCGCATCATCAGGGCACAGGCGCGGGCGTTCACAGCAAAGTGGCGGTCAATACTTTCGGCGTTGGTAAGGCAAATCTTCGGGTATTTGTCCCTCACCGAATAAGGATCAAAAGTCTCACCAACGCAGTGGGTATGGTTGTTGATGAGAATGTCCACTGGGCCGATCTCTTCCTCACAAAGATCGAAGAGCGTTGCAATGTTTTCTACGTTTCCCAAGTCTAGCTCATGAGCAGTCGCGATGCCTCCGCAAGAGTGTATAGCATTCAAGACGTCCTCGGCGGATTGTTGCTGCATGGCGCAGTACAGGGGCGCACCACCTACCCCGACCCGACGCGCTTCTTCTAACTCCTGTTCCGAGTATGGACAATCCGGCAGATAGTAAGCGATGAATACCTTAGTACCTTGGGCCGCGAGCGCTTTCGCTGTCTCTGCACCAATACCGTGATTTGCTCCAGTTACGATGGCAACCTTTCCTTCAAGCTGTGGGTCGATCATCTCTTTCCTCCTGTCTTAACATAGTTTATCTATACTAATATAAATAGCAAATTTACCATATTCAACATAAACTAACATCAATTTTCTGTATAACTCCAAATATATTCTATTAAGACTGAGGATTAATGTCAAGAATAAAATGAAACCACAGATGGACGCAAATATACACATATTAACAATGACTGATGACTAATGACTCGCGACTCTGGACTAATGACTCTTATTGTCACACTGTCAGCTCCATGAAATGACAACCTATTTCATTAGGGGTCAACCCCCATCCCTATTATCCCCTACAAATTTACTGCTAACTATTTCAATAACAAAAGTCTCTTACTCTCATGATTTGCGCCAACCTGGAGTCGAAAAACATAAACGCCACTTGGTAATCCAACTGGAGCCCAGTGAATCTCATATTCTCCAGCCAACTGCATCTCGTTAACCAGCGTTTCGATTTCATTTCCAAGAAGATTATATAATTTCAAAATAACGCAATCAGTCTTTTGGATTGAATAACGAATCCATATTGTAGGATTAAAAGGATTTGTGTAATTTTGGCTAAGATTTAAGGATCGTGGAGTAACAGTATCGCTAGAAGCTTCCTCGACCGAGCTCTCCATTGGTTTGTAGTGATGTAGATTAATGATATCGGTTGACCAGAGCAGGAAGCTTGCCGCGTGCGAAGTCTCTGGGTAATCCAGCATCGCGTCATACAGTTGCTGCCAGCCTTTTGCAGGTCTATTAGTATTAGCATTTCTGCAGTCAAATTCTTCTTCGAACGGGTCCACCACTCCGCACTGGGTAAGGGTTCCCGGGAAAAAGATAAGCCTACGACACTCCTCATCAGTACCACATTTATTGAGAGCATATTTCATCAAATCCCGCCACTGACGAGCATGGGTATCGGTTCCACCTATGCCATATATCTCCGGAATGGGATAGGCACGCCCTGCCTTTCCTGTTTTATCTTTGATACCCCAAGATAGGTACCACCAGTCATCAAGGGTCCACTCATTCTCCTCCACCTTGCCCCCGGCTCCTAAACAATCCTCACAGGTTCCATAGTTATAATATGGCTTATCGGTTGAATCCACATAGGCTTTTGCCCAACAACGTGCACCATTGGGTCCGATTTTAGAAATGATGGAATCGTTTTGCTTCCCCCCCCAAGTCTCAATATCTATCGCGCCCGCTACAGCCAGCCGCCTGCTTCGGTCGGTCATTTCTATCCAGTTATCCACTTCATTTACCAATTCAGCCCAGGCTTGGCCGTGTTCTTCAGCTTGTAGGCTCGCAGCAGCTAAAATACGAGTATTTTTCGTCCCAATAGCTAGAGTCAGGTGGGCTGCGTGAAAGTCACTAGAGCACTCCCAATAGCCCTCCATAAAATCTATTGCAGCATCTTTAATCTCCGAAGTGGAAAGGAATTCTCCTTCTGGTACATAATTCAAGTATGCACCATATTTACCTTCCTTGATATTCGGTTCGCCAAAATCTAGAATGACCAGCAAATTCGCATTTCCTCCTTTAAGGGCTGCAAAACAGCCTAGTTCATGTAGTTTCTCATGATCTAGCTCTTCCATGTCCTCAGTAAGAATATCATTAGTCATGTAAAGGCTAGTGGAAAACGGAGGAGGACCCGCCATGGGAATGACTTCGTCCGCGAAGTCAGAACCAGCCCAACGTACCTCCAATGAAGCCCGGCCAGGGCAACGTTGTTCGTAGTCGATTCTGAATTCATTCTCACCAGCGCTAAGCGATACAGTTTGGGGAGAGGGGTTCTGATCGTCGTCAGGCCAGTACCAACCCTGATCCATGATCTCATCCCCTTTAAGAAACAGGCGGGCGCCGTCGTCCACATCGGAGAGTCTAAAAGTGTATTCTCCGTCAATTGGCACGATAAGCTTGCCTTCCCAGCTTACGCTCCAGTCACCGCCATCAGCCAGTTCATCAATCAACTTGCAACTTGGGAGAGGTGGGCTTTCCCCAAAACATTCCAGATGGAAGTCGATAGGTACTGTGTAAGGTCTGGAAAGAAGAGAATCGAGCAGGTCAGCCCCATCGTAAAAAGTGGCTGTAAAGCTTTCTCGGTCAAAGCCGCGTTCTTGAGTTGGACTTTCCATGCTAGCCTGCAAATTCATGCTCATTAGAAAAACAAAACCAGCGAATAATTTTACCTTCATTGTTCTATTCCTCCTATTGTTCAATAGTCAACTAGTGTCTAACATAGTTTATGTGTACTAATGTAAACAGCAAATATACCAATTAAAGCCATATAAACTGATTCCGATCTTTCTGGATAACTCCATATATATTCTATTAATACCAATGATTAATGTCAAGAATAAAATAAAACCACAGATGAACGTAAATTACCGCAGATTTATTCTGGTAACTAATGACTGATGACTAAAGACTCGCGACTCTGGACTAATGACTCTTATTGTCACAGAGTTTACCCAATGGAATGAGAATCTATTCCATTTAGGCCTGCCAAATGAAGTGAGTATCTACTTCATAATGGGTCATCCCCCGTCCCCATTTATCTATTTAACATCCGTTATTTTTTATCTTCCCAATATTCTTCAGCTTCTTTTTCCATATTTTCCAATCTATCATAATAATCCGGAAACTCATTAAGATGCGCAAGTGCAATTTTCCCGGTCAACAGTTGGTCATCATTTGTTACATTGGTCAATTCGTCCACTTTCCCATGCTCAAGTTCAACGTCCATTCCCATTCTAAATTGTTCAACATCAAATTTATCCCATTTTATTCCAAGCTTTTCTCCAATAGATTTAGCTTCTTCATAGCTAAAAGTTTTTTTTGAAGACATCCTATCCTCCTTAAATTAGAGTTTTTATAGTTACATTAATTTCTTTTTTCCGAGAATATCTGTAAATCCAATTTATTCGTTTTTTATATAAATTCTAAGGAGATCTTTTCGAGAAGTCAAAACCCATTATTAAAAACAAATATAGAAAAAGATTTTATTAAACTTATAGGGCTTAAATCTAAACATTGAACATCTTCTTCTTAATTCTCTTTTCCACTATATTTACACTTATTTGTCAATTGTTGAGATGCGTCCCCATATTTCCACTAATTCAATTCTTAATCAGTTTGTTCACTTTGGTGCGACCAGTCTCTAGAGAGATCGATGTTAAGAGGATATTTCTTATCTCCGGCGAGATGTAAAGTCTGTGTGGGAAAAGCAAAGTCAATACCTTCGGAATTGAATCGGTTCAGAATTTCAGAGTTAACTTTCTCATTGAAACTCATAAAATCCCAGTAGTTAGGAGGGTGATACCAATATATAACAAGGATATTGAGAGAATCGCTGTTGAAATTGTTGAAGAAAACCCGGGGTGGGTACTCATGCTTCATACCCTCGTGATCTTTCAATATCTCCTTTATTATTTCCACAGACATCTTAACTTTCTCATATGGAGTATCGTATGTAATGGCTATATTAAAAAGCCTTCGTATGTAAGGTCTCCTGCCAATATTTTGAATAGTCTTCCTAGCTAACTCACCATTTGGGATTGAAACAAGATGCCCCTCCAATGTCCGTATTCGAGTAGAACGGAGTCCGACATCTTCCACCGGTCCATCATAACCATCAATAACAACACGCTCTCCTATTTGAAATGGCTTGTCAGTGAAAATTGCCAGAGAACCAAAAAAGTTTTTCAGTGTATCCTGGGAAGCTAGTGCAACAGCCAAACCTCCTATCCCTAAGCCTGCAATTACGGAGGTTAGTGGTTTGTCAATAAGGATTGTTACGGCCTGCAAGAGTACAATGATAATAATGGTAATTCTAAGAGCTCTGCCGACTAAAACAGTCAACATACCACTTACAGTACTTTCAGCACTAACCGCTAGATCGCGCATACGGCTATCTACGACGTCGACTAGAGCGTAAGCTAAACGTCCAATCGCTAATATAAATAAAATTGCTGTAACAGTCTGAAAAAAGGATGAAACGGATTCGCTCATAGACATATAAGACAGTCCTAATTTCAGTACTATCACGAAATAAAAAAGGAGAATGGATCGTCTTATTGCCTGAACTGTGATACTAGCTAGTTTTCTACCTTTTTCATCAAGCCTATCTGCGCTTCTTCTTAGCAAAAATAGTGAGATCTGCCATAAAATTAGAAAACCCAGGATAGTAAGAAGTAAACCCGTGTACTGCCAAATAGTGTTTCCTGCTATCTCTTTAATCGTCAAAAACTTCCAGTTTTTCATGATTTTTCCCTCCCTGTAATAAACTATTAATTGTCTATGTTTTTAACTCAAAATTTACGTACCGTGCATTTAATCTTATCTGTTATTAATTCAAAAATCAAGTATGATTGATTGTAATGATAGCAAAAAAGCTTACATGCTTATAGGTCAAATCTAAACATTGGACATCTTCTTCTCAATTACCTCTCCACCCTCTTCGCATCCTTCCCATTTTTTGAGATTATAATAGGCATCTATCACCTCCCTAGATTTTAATCTTATTAATATCTTAGTATAAAAATCTGGAATAGTCAAGAATATGCTAATTAACAAGTGAATTAAAATTTGATGGAATTAAAAAATGTCAAAAATTGAAAATTGAAGACCTGACCCTTCTTAACCTAAACCTTACCCCTATTTTGCTACCTGATACACTGCTGGATGATTGGAGGGTAGCTTCTTCCACATTCTGTCGCTAAAGATTATGACCAGCACGGCAACATACATCGTCACAGTATGTACTGGCCAATCAATATCTGGTATAAATGCAAAGGTGGTGTTTGCTCCTGCGTGGGCGATACCTGCCACCAGGATGCTACCTTTGCTTCTATTGTATAGCCATCCAATAATCACTGTAGCGGGTATCAGGAGTACAAAGGTTCTTATCCAGTACTCCCATGTATCTATAGGCTGCCCTTCGCCATACCATAAAAACAGATGCCAGATAGCCCAGAAAAACGTCATAACAAGGCTAGCTATTAATGGGCTAAGGCGGGCTTGCAGCCTTGGCCACGCAAATCCGCGCCACCCAATCTCTTCACCTGTTCCATTAAAAAAGAAGAACTGGTATAGGAACTTTACCACAATCAACCCAGTGAGCGGAACACTTTTGGCGGACAGGCTGGTGGATGTGACAGGCCACCTGCCAAGAAAATAACTTATTAGTATAGAAAGTAAACTCAATCCGGAGACTAAAACCAACGCCAGCACAGCCCATCCTGCAACACCACACAGGTTAAACAACGAAGCCAGATACCGCCTTACCGCTGGCGCCCTAGAATAAGCCATGCTGATGACATAAGCTACAGGAAGCGCGAGAAATATGGCTAAAACTGCAAACATAGGGGATACGGGTGCGCGGTTAAGAAAATTTTGATTGGCAAGAAACACGAGTGTAGAAACTCCTAACGCTATAAAAAATGCAATCCAGGTAGTTCTAGTCCTCTTAGACTTGGGCTCTTTGTTGGAGACCGCTGTGACGATAATTCCCGCCAGCGCTGGTCCACATGTTGCGATGGATGCCAAAGGAGCCAGCAAGAACTGCCCATGCCTAATCACCGCGCTATAAGAGAAACCAAGCCCCCAGGTAATCAAAAAAGTGATGCAAAAGAATGCCAGGACTTGATGATGCCGTATCCAATTGGTGAAGCTCTTCATGAGATTACTCCTTTCATAAAAGGTTTTAATCAAAAAAATCCATGCCAACAAATTAGAGGTCTAACATAGCTTATGTGTACTAATGCAAACATAAAATATAACTTATATTTTGTATGAATCTATATTTATTCTATTAAAATTAAATATCCATGTCAAGAAGTTTATGGAAAAAAATTAGAATTTTTTAAAAAATATTATATAACCTGGATGCTATAAATTGTCCTTATTGTTTACCCAACTTGTCCTGCTTGCCACACTTGTCATATGTAATGCGTAGCTATTACTGTATGATGTA
>CAYZBF010000038.1:0-10979 GCA_964476585.1 uncultured bacterium
TGATAAGGATCATTGGGTTCGTTATTCTGCAAAAAAGGGGTTGGCTTTTAGTGAAGATGATAGAGCATACGAATTTCTTGTTCAACATCAATGTGTTAAGGCTCTAGGCAGAGCTGCTTGGTTTGGTAAAGATAAAGCGTTGGATGCACTTGTCCAAATTGGCACTCCTGAGGCTTTGAAAAAGCTGAGCTGGCTTTCCACTTTGAAGGGTTCAGGAGTACCAGAAATTAAGCACAGAGCCAAAGTTTTGTTAAAAGAGATTGAAGTTGAAGAATAATAGAATATTTATGGCTTATAAATCCTTTTTCTTCTTTTCTTGATTTAATTATAACTTTTGGGGCTGGGCTTGACATGAGGGTGAGAAATGGATAGGAAACAAAATAGTACATCTTTAGTTTATATTTACGGTATACGAATTTTTTAGGAAAATAAGGGGGAGATATAATAGTTAAGAGAAGATTTATTATTGTATTTTTACTTTTCAGTTTTTTGTTTTTACAAGCTTATGCTTGGCCATGGGATTCTCCAGAAGAGAAGGCTAGAAAGTTAGTAGACAAGTTGGAAGAATTTGCTTCAGAGCTTGACGGAGTTAATGTTGCATGGAATCCTACTTATGCAGGATTAGCAAGAGAAATAACTGGAAGTGGACCAGTTATTGTTCCGATTCTGATAGAAGAGGTGCTTGACACTACAAATGCCTGGAATTTTAGATATCTGTGTGTGGATAGACTTTTGTTTATAGAGGGAATGGATAGAGAAAATGGTGAAATGATACTAGATGCTTATTTAAAAATAATGAGAAACGAAGATGAGATAATGGCATTACGGAAGAACGCAATAGATGCAATTAGCAGGTTAGCCGGTACTAGATCATTAATAGGAGACAGCCTTAGGCAGAGATTTGCTGAAGAGTTAGCAGAGATTGCGGTGGATGAGAGTAGGGAAACTGTAATTCGATTAGAAGTAATAGGGAAATTAACAAGATTTGCCAAACATTATGGAGATGTGATCGCAGGACCTTTATTTAAATGTACAAATGATCCTAGTGGAAGGATACGAGCTGCATCTCTGGGTACACTTATTACAGTGGTTGGTTTCGGTTATGAGAAAGAGAAGGTAGGGTCAATTTTAGTAGAGAAACTTAAAGTAGAAGAACATAGGATACTTAAAGATGAGATTCTTTTTGGCATTAAGGTCCTAAAAGTGCAAGGGGCAATTCCATTATTAATGGAATCATTAGAGACTGGTAAATATTGTTCTAAATCACAGGCAGCTGAACTGTTGGGAATAATGGAAGTGAAGGAAGCCGTGTCTTTGTTAATAGAAGCTTTAAGAGACTATTCAACACGCTCCCAGGCAGCTCTTGCTTTAGGTAATATAGGTGATAGAAGAGCAGTCAAACCACTTATTGAAGTGATGAATACAGGAACCTCTTCATCTGCTGTAATTGCTCTTGGGGAGATAGGTGATAAAAGAGCAATTCAACCACTTATGGAACTTTTAGAAAGGAGGGGCTTTGATCCAAGGTTGGTCAAATCTCTGATAAAACTTGAAGCACGTGAGGCTATTCCATTGATTGAGGAGAAGATGCCGGAGGGTAGACTTTATGGTTCAGACGCAGAGGCAAAAGAGAACCTTGAGAAATTCAAAAGAGGAGAGAAATTGGAGTGGGAAGAGTGATGAGGTGGTATAAATGGTTATAAATGGGGTCATGGTTATAAATGGGGTCAAATCTCGACATTTGACAATCAATAGATTTTCTATATTATTTGTTCAGCGAAAAAAGAGTCAGGCTTGAAAAATGGAAATTATACTTAACAGTTTGTATTCGACCATTTAACTATTGGTCATCCCAAGAGATCACCCCCCGTCTTGACTTTTGATTGAATTTCAGATATAGTTTAATAGATATTTGGAAATGTAATTTAATATGGAATATGTTTTTCTTATAATAGCAGGCGCTGGTTTAATTATAGCGATAATCTTTGGCTTCTTGCAGGTTATTATTCCCTTTATAAAGGACGAGGTGAAGTTTTCAAAAAGATTTCCTTTTGTAACAAGTACAGCTGAAGGAGCTTTACCCACAAAAGCAGAGAAGAAGAGTCATAAGAGAAAGAGCAAGAGGAAAAACATAAGGAAGATTCTTATTCCAATCTTCACATTGGCTTTGCTGGCCATTTTGTTAACTGTTGTTACAAAGTTTTGGTTTTTTAAGAAAGGACCCATAATTGCAAGAACCCCTATCGGTGTGATGTTTTGTGACAATCAAACTGGTGAAGACAAATATAATTACCTACGCAAGGTTTTAGCGGATGTGTTAATTACCGATCTCGGTAATTCGAGATATTTGCAAGTCATGACTTTTCCACGAATGTTTGACCTATTAAAATCACTTGGTTATGAAGATGTGGAAATTATTGATGCCTCTATGGGATTTGAAATATGTAAATTTGCAGGTGCTAAAGCAATGGTTCTACCAAGCCTTATGAAGAGTGGAGATGTATTTGTATTAAATGCACAAGTACTGGATGTAGAAACGAAAGAGTTAATTGCACATCCATACAGGGCTACAGGTGAGGGTGAAGGGAGCATTTTAGGAAATTTAGTGGACGACCTTACTGATAATATAAAAACTGGGCTGGAAATTTCCATGAGAGAAATAGAGAAAGAGAGTAAGGATATATCAGAACTGACTACAACCTCGTTAGAGGCATATAAATATTATTTCAACGGTCGAGAGGCTGCCTTCAGAATGTATAATCAGGAGGCAATAGAAAATTTTGAGAAAGCAGTAGATTTAGATTCATTCTTTGTAGAGGCTTATGATGAATTAGCACGACAATATTATACTATTAATGAGAATGAAAAAGCTCTCAAAATCATCGAAAAAGTGAAATTATTGTCCAGTAAATTAACAGAGGAAAGATTGGTGACAATTATCGCATTAGAAGCTTATATTAAGCATGATTGGGATCTTGCTATTAACTATTATAAAAGACTAATAAAAATTGACCCAGAAAATATTGGTGCACATCTCAGCCTTGGTATGATATATTATCAGAAGAAAGTGATGTACGATGAGGGCATATCTGAATTTAAAAAGGTTTTAAAACTTGATCCACTTGGAATAACACATTTTAGAAGTTGGACATATAATGTCCTGGGATGGGCCTATCTTCGAAAAGGGGAATTTGAGAAAGCACACGTGGCTTTTAAAAAGTATGTAGCCCTATTGCCCAATCAGTCTTATCCGTTGGATTGTTTGGGAGATTTTTATTTACTTGTTGGTAATTATGACAAGGCGATAATAAATCTACAACAGTCTTTAGAATTAAATCCAGAGTATTCCCTTACATCTAAACTTATCGGAGAAACTTATCTGGCAAAGGGAATGTATAGTAAGGCTCTAATCTCGTACGAAAAATATCTTGCTCTGACAGAAAGTAGTGCCCAAAAGGCAGAAGCTTATTATTATTTGGGCAAATTACATTATCTTAAGGGTGATTATGAAAATTCTATTTCAGAGTGTCAGTATGCATTTGAACTTAATCCAGATTTGATAGAGGCTCATTGGATATTTGGACTAACTCTTATCAGAAAAAAAATATTCGATAATGCTGAGTCTGAGGTATTAACTATTAAAGGATTAATAGAGAAAACGAATGTAGAAGAGTTAAAGAAATATTATTATCATCTTAAAGGTGAGTTATCACTCAGTAAAGGTCATCATAAGCAAGCAATAGACTATTTCAATAAGGCAGCTAATATCGAATCTTTAGATAGGCAATTTTTTATAAACGCTTCAGGAGAAGCATACTTTAAAGTAGGGGAATTGGATAAAGCTGCAAAAAAACTTGAATCTGTCATTAGAATTAATCCCAATCATGCACAATCTCACTATCTGCTTGGTTTGATTTACCAGAAAAGGGGAGAGCAAGAGAAGGCAAAGGAGCATTTCCAAAAATTTATAAATATTTGGAAAGACGCAGATGAATATTTACCACAGTTAATAGAAGCCAAGAAGCAATTGGGGTTAGTATGAAACTAAATCATTTTGATTTAGTTGTGAAGCATTTTAAAAAAATGATAAAAGGAGGTGAATTTAATGCCTAAACTAACAAAGAATGACTGGGAGAGACTCAGAGAAGAATTTAATGTAGCTTTTTCGGGAATGGATACACATCTTTTTACATTATTATTGGATAAAATATATGGTAGCAGCCCCGAAGACCCGGATGAAATCGACGACATTGATGCGTTGATGATATATTTAGCTCATGCAGAACCTCCCATTCCACCTGGAGGGAAAAGATAATCTATATATTGGGCTTTGGTTGTAATACAAATCTAATTAAAATCTGAGGATTTCTCTTGCTCTCATAATAGGGTTGAATTTTTTGAAATTCGAATTCGTTATTGTTGTAAGGTAATTTTTTTAGTTTTCTGGATAAATGGGGGCCCATAATGAGCTATTTGCTCGGTGCTAATTTATCCACCAGTCTTCTTTTTCATATTAAATTATATATTAAATTTCATAAATAAACCTTAATTAAAATTTATATTAACTCCCTAACTGACCCACCGACCAACAGACCAACTCTTTGTATTGACTTTTGAGTTAATTTCAGATAAAATTTAATAAATATCCAGGTGAGGAATTTCATATATATAAAAATACTCAAACTTATGAAAATATTTGATAGAATTAAAGAAATATCTATTATAAGAAACTGCCCCTAAATGAAAATTGCAACTTATCTAAGGAGGGAAAAATGAATAGAGAGATAATGAAAGAAACAGTTAAAAAAAGGCTCTTGGCTGAGCTGGTAATTCCAGGAGGTTCAACTATAATAGCTATGATGCTATTCAGCATACCTGTTGCTTCCCTGGCATCGAACATGGAAAAGAATACCATTGTGGATGAATGGGCCACCGTGGAAGTCCCACCCCCACCTGAGCTAAAATCGGTAACAATTGATCCTGAGGTAACTGCACTTTTAATTTTAGACATTCAAAATCAAAACTGTAACAAAGAGAAGAGGCCTCGTTGCGTAGCTTCAATTGCCAAAATCCAAAGCCTGCTCAATAATGCAAGAGGCAAAGGGATTGTTGTAGTTTACAGCACTACCAGAGGAGCAAACGTAACCGATATAAGGGAGGAATTACTTCCCCTTGCAGAAGAACCTATAGTCAAGTCGGGAGTGGATAAGTTCTTCGGAACCGACTTAGAAAAGATTTTAAGGGAAAAGGGCATCAAGACTGTGATATTGGTGGGAACTTCCGCTCATGGTGCTGTCTTACACACGGCTACAGGCGCAGTCTTAAGGGGATTGCAAATCATTGTGCCAGTGGATGGCATGTCATCCTGTGATCCCTATGCTGAACAGTACACTGCCTGGCATTTAGTTAATGGTCCTGGGACCCGACGACAAACGGCCTTAACTCGAATCAGCTTGATCCAATTTTAAGGATTATCAACTTGTTTAAGGAAAGTTCTTATGCATTTAAGTGTTAAAGGAGATTAAATATAAGGTATTGCTTTTTTAATAGGATTCCAATTGTCAACTCAACTACTCAAAAATTTATGCCTTGTGTCAGACTTTTTATTTTCCGAACAATCTCAATTCATTTTTTGGTTAAATATAGCAGCATCCCGAAAAAATGTGATATACTACCTCCCAATACAAAAAGATGCCAAATAGCATGATAATACGGTATCTTATCCCGTGTATAAAATATCAATCCAAAAGTATAGCATAATCCCCCAATAAAAAGCCAAATAATCAAACCTCTTGGGACCATTTGTAGTATGGGTTTAATGGCAATGAGAATAAGCCATCCCATTGCCACATAAACTAATACTGATAAAAATCTATATTTCCCCATCATGAAAATTTTTACAATAATTCCTCCTATAGCCATAGCCCAAATAAGTCCAAAAATAGTCCATCCCCATGGACCACGCATGGGGACCAAAGTAACAGGTGTGTATGTTCCCGCGATGAGTAAATAAATGGATGAATGGTCCAAAATTCTAAAAAAACGTTTTACACGTTTGTTTGTAAAGCTATGATACAGAGTCGATGCTAAATAGAGGAAAAAAAGCGTCGTGCCATAGATACTGAAACTTACAACTCGCCAGGTATCGCCATAGATACTAGCAAAAACAACAAGGAGAACAAGCGCTGCCAAACTTAATGCTGCACCGATACCGTGAGTAATACTGTTAGCGATTTCTTCACCTAAACTCTGTTCCTTATGAGGAGTAACCTCTGTCTCAAAAATAGTTGTCTTACTTTTTTCGTTTCTCATTTTCATTTTTAAGGGCGATTATAAAAAATTATCTTGTCTATTGAATCACAATTCTTTCATCACAATAAAAGGAGCACAGATTCAATCGTTATTGCTTTTAAGTAAATCCAATTTGTCTGCAGCATCTTTGAAGGATTCTTTTTTAATCCGTATTTAATAAGTTTGCTCCCCTAAATTCTTTGTTGTTATTACTGTTTCAATGGAATTACTGAGCCTTTGAAGTGCCTACCGCAGTTTATACATCCTAAAGAGTTACCAAATCCATCATCAAGTAAACCATGTTGAAACATGATAAAACGCATATATATATTTTCGGTTTCTCGCCATTATTAAATCTTATATCACATTATCCAAACTTGTCAAATACAATTTCTATTTCCCAGCCTGACCTCCAAATGCAATCAACCACTATAGCCAGGCTAATGGCTGTGAGCTGAGCGGCACGAGTTAACGCGTCCGCTGGAGCAACTGGTTAGAGGTGCCTTTAACAGGAGGACAACAACCAGTACCGCACGATGAACAGCATTGCAGCAAGAAGTCCATAGAATGGCCACACTGAAAGAGAAAAAACGGCTTGGCAAATGGCCATAATAAAAACCCCTAACCCCCGACAAGGTGTTACGATAAACAGGTCTTCAACTTTAATGCTGCCATCATGTACTTTCTGAATGAACTCGTTGTAGCGATCACGAAAACGCTTTTCCAACCCGAGGTAATAAGAATCAAGAAACAGGAAAAGGAATATTGGGATAATGGATACCCATACATACTCGGGTTTTTCCTGCTCAGCAAGAATGACAACAATTGCGGAGACCAGTGCGATGCACCATGTCTTGCAACCAGAACTATTTGCTGCCATCCTGTTGATAACACTTTGCATTATACTCAGGTGGCTTTGGACAGCCGGGGAGTCCACGTTGATTTCATTCATGATTCCTCATGAAAGTAATTTCTTTAAGTTATCCCAATTCCATAGGTATACACGCCCTCCTCCCGGAACGGACCAATCCTCGGTACCGTCTCTGTAGCCGATGATTTGGAACTTCCGCTTTTCCTTTTCAACTGCGATATTTAGTTCCTTGAGAACACCGCTAGCTTTTTTTGTCTTCGGGCCGAGCATGATAATAAATACGTCAGACCGGCCGATCGCTCGTTTTGCACGTTCGAACCATTCCTCCTCGGGTGCGGTCTCCTTCAAGGAGTAGTCGCTCACTTCAAAAGGCGAATCGGGATTTTTTGCTTGTCCGATGATAAAGTCCTTAAGCGCTTTGTCGTTGTCGAAGTCGAAACTCACGAATACTTTGGTTTTAGCCATAATCTCCTCCTAACTTTATTGTTCATACCTAACATAGGTTATACGTCCTGAAAGAAATATCAAATAGATCATCAAGAGATGTATAAATTCATATACTTAAATTTCAACTTTGCTCATTTTAACCACATCCCTTTAAACCATAGTAGTATTCACATTTTTATAGCGTAATAGCTCCTGAACTTTTCTGATACCATATTCTAATTCCCAAAAGATACACCTCATACTAATTAAAATATACCATAGAAATTATAAATTGTCAAGAAATATCTATGGAGTCAGACCTTCAACTTTCAAATAATGGAACTTCCTGAATTTTGCCTAAAATTTTAACGAAAACCTTTGCAAATACTTGACAAACAGAAGAAATTGGTTATATTTATAGCAGGTATTTAAGAGATTATGTTATTAATATTTTTAGCACTTATACCTATAAAAATTATAAGAATTATTGATGGAGATACATTCAAAGGGGTTATCGAACCCGATACTTTAACGGTTCGTTTAATCGGAGTAGATTGTCCTGAATCCAGAAAAAATACAAAAGCTTACAATGATGCTGAGAAATCAATGAATGATATTGAAACTATGGTTGCAATGGGGGAAATTTCAAAAGTGAAGTATGGGGTCGGTGATTGACTTTTGACATTTTATATACCAATTTATTCCATCTGAAATTACTAGTTTATAATTTTTATTATTCTCCTTTGGTATTAAATTAATTTCCTAACTGTACCACTATTTACAAGAACTTTTCCTAATAGTTGTTTTTTTTATATTGACAGTTGATTTTTATTTTGGTATACTTTATTTAAGTTCAGGATGATTTCAGTGAAATATGTGGAGGTGTGAGTTAAAAATGAGTAGTTATGAAATTTATCATAATGAAAGAACAATAAAATCAATCCCTGGGGAAAATTGTAAATCAAAAAATACTATAAAATTACTTAAAAGTAAGGAGGTATAATGCGTAAAATTATATATTTTATGTTTATTTTCCTAATTTCTTTGACAGTTAATGGATTTGCTGTAAGAGGAGAAAATCCAAACAAAACAGAGATTGAATATTTTAAGGAAAAGGAATATAAGGGTGATAAAGAGATATATACAGAAGTGGACCTATATCCTCCATATTTTACTGAAGTTGAAGTGAACAAGGAAGATATTTGCCGTTATCTCAGATTGCTCAGGAATGAAATATTTGCGAGACATGGGTATGTCTTCGGAAGTGAGGATCTAATAGAGTTTTTCGGAGAGATGGATTGGTATGATCTAGAATCAACATACGTAGTAATAAATAACACAGAGAGGAAGAATGTTTCAATAATTTCAGAGCTGGAAAATTTTATAAAACAAAAAGAAGAGGAAACGACCTCCAAGGAAAAGAGAGGCTTGATAAGTGAATTTACGGTCGGCAAACTTGGATACGGATCGGATGATCTTGGATACAGAATGTGGGAAGGAGAACCTGATTATCCTGTAAGTATTGTTACAGATTCTAAAGATAGGATTTATATTCTAGATCATTTGAACAATAGAATAAGGGTATACAAGGAGGATGGAACCCATATAAAGGATGTGGATGTTCATGTTTATGAAGAAGCGAGTCTTGAGGAAATGGAAAAAGAGATGGGTGGACTGGCTTTCCCAAGACTTTATGGTAAGGAGATGTTTATAAGGAATGGCATAATATATATACCTGTAAGAAAAGGGTTTTCTCCTGTTGGTGAATTAATAAAAGTAGTAAAAGTTTATATAGATATGAATTGGAAAATTGAAGAAGTTGGTGGAGAAGAATATAAAGCAGATTTTTTTAATAAAAAGATAAGAGAAATAGTGGATAGAAAAATAAAGTTATCTTCCGAAGAGACACTTGAAATAGTTGATAAGAAAAAAGGAAGTAAGAAAATTATCACATTACCCCAGAGGATGGAAGTGCTTTATACTGATCGTGAAGATAATATATATGCTACAAATCATTGGTATGATCTCTATGAATACCCCCAGGAATATAGTCTTGTATTGAAATATTCAAAAGAAGGTGAAAAAATTAAGGAATTGAAAATCCCATTTTCTATTGGGAATCCATTTATTACGATTAATGGAGATATTTTTGCCATACATCGAATTCCTAAAAGGAAGGATCATCCATATAAAATAAGTCCAGATGAAAAGATTCTAATTAAACTTTGGAGATAATTTTGAGAAGAAATTTATATTTCTTCTTATTCCTTTTAAGTTTACCATTATTCCCTGAAATTATAAATAGAGAACAAGTTATTAATATGGCGCAAAATTATCTGAATGTTGTTTGGTTACCTAATAAAGACAGATGTGAAGAGCTATATCCTCCTTTCAATTCATTTCCTCCTTTTGGAATCGGTAATACTTATACAGGAGAAGCTTATGTATGGGGAGGTTTTGACCGGTTTGGTGGAAATGAGCAATTTGGGAATGGCTCTTGGATAAATAAGGGTTTAACATTTCCAGAGAGGATTTTATTTCCTTTCTGTCCCGGAGGGTATAACACAGGACCATATGGTTCACCTACTGCCCCTACCAATCTTGCGGGTATTGATTGCTCGGGATATGTCACAAGATGTTTGGGGATAGAAACCTCATTTCATCCCTATAATACAATGAGTTTATGGAGTAGTGGAATTGCATTGGTGATAGATTATTCAGAGTTGAAACCGGGTGATATTCTTGATAATCCAGGTGATCATGTAGTGCTTTATGCAAGTGGGGAGTTAGTTGGAAATTGGCATATTTACGAATCATCACCTCCTATAGTTACATTTGGCTCTTTCCTATATAATTCCTATAATTATATTCCCCTTTCCATCTTTCCCCAATTCTCCAATCCAACACCTGCAGCTGGGGAGGTTGTAGATGATGTCCAAACCCTTGATATCTGCCTCGAAATCAAGGTTTCAGGGACACTTGTACCTGGGGGAGTGAGCATGTTTATTAATGGAGATCGAGTAAGTAATCCTAATTTGCATAACCAAGGAGATAATACCTGGCTACAGTAATATTTACGGGGACGCTGCTTGACAGTGTGACAGTAATATGTCTAATCCATAAGACGTTATAGATTATATGCCAATTTAACCACCGGTCTTTTTTTTATTTCATGATATTAGTCTAATATTCAGAGTATTCTTCAGTTCATTTATTTTAATATAAACTATGAATGTTTGACAAAAAAGAAAAATCTACATATAGTTAAAATATAGTAATTTAATAAAATAAAATTGTATGATGTTTAAAAAAGGATTATTATTAATTTTTCTCTTTGGTATATTAACCACAAATGCCTCTGTATCTGTACCATCTAATTTAATCGTTGCTG
>CAYZBF010000039.1:0-10715 GCA_964476585.1 uncultured bacterium
GTAGTTTTGGGATCATTGACCCAGGAAAGATATGGTCCAAATTGCCCCCATTTGTAAACGGTATCATATACAATTACATCGCTACCGGGAACGGTGTAACTTCTGACATTTACTGCCTCTCCAACAGTTCCTTTCTCTATATAAAACCAGCTCCCTTTTGTATAATGGTAATAAAGATTTGTTAAAGAATCGAAATCAAGTTCTATCTGCCAGCTACCATCGGGGTTCTTACTGAGTGGAACTGCATCCGGGTCCCAGTTTCCAAGCTCAGGCTCGCTACCCATTATGTATACTGTATCAGCAGGGGTAGTTTCTTCTGGTACAGTCACAAGAAATGTTACTGTCGTTGCTTCTACCCTAAATATTGGCCAAAGGGAAGCAATAACTATTAATATAAGGATAAGAAAAAACCTCCTCATCTTTGACCTCCCTTTTGAAACAGTTAGCTATTTATTCTCAATAAAAATGAAACCCTTGCATGCACTGGAGCCAAACCTTAGAACTCCATTCCCATCGTAACCCTGTGTATACCTCCCAATCTTCCAAAATTTGCAAAAGCATAGTCAACCTTTAAAGAGATCATGCCTACATTACTCTTTAGTCCGGTTCCGAATTGAAATCCCTCTTCGCTAGCTCTCTTGCCCAGCGAACTATAGCCACCCCTTAAGAACAATAAATTGTTAATTACAAATTCCGCTCCAAAATTAAGATATTCTGTGTTATCATTTGGATGAACGCCATCAATAGCGAGAGTTAAACGATTGTTTCCACTCTTTAAGACATCCATTGCTAACCCTACCCTGTAGGTCAGAGGGAGCGGCCATTTATCTGTAACCAGATTGGCTTCGGTGAGTTCATTGTTCCCCATATGCTCTGGATCGATGTCATGATATACCATTACGTCTCTACCTGATAACATCATATCCGTGCCAAAATTTGATATGGTCATACCGAGCTTCATGTCATTAAAGTTGGTAACAAAAAGTGTCCCAAAATCAATTGCAACGCTTGTGGCACTCATATGCCAGATTTTCTCCTGAATGTATTTAGTGTTAAATCCAATTGAGAATCTATCAGTAAGATTTCTTGCATAAGATAGTCCAAGGGCTATGCTGCCAACCGAGAATAGCTCCCCTGTTCCCTCTGGTTCATCGACGGTTCTCACCTCCATATCTGGGGTACTCAATGAAGTCAAACTTAAGCCCACGATACCGTAATCACCTAGACCGAGTATACCACCTGTAAAATCAAAGTTTATATCAATCAACCACTCTGTATGGGTAAATGTAAGTTCGCTCTTCTCTAACCTTGATAGTCCTGCAGGATTCCAGTATATGGCGGATGCATCATCGGCCACAGCAACAAAGGCCCCTCCCATTCCAATCGCCCTGGACCCAACTTCGATCTCCAGGAATGAAGCAGCTGTTGTCCCTACAGCTGACACATTAGTAACATATTGACAGTAGGATGGAATAGCAGGCAGGAGAAAAAGTAATAACGCTAAATATATTTTCTTCACATCCGCCTCCTTACTTTATTACGGCAAACTTACCAAGTTGCTCGCCTACTCCTGGCGCATCTATGTGATATATATAAAGCCCATAGGCAATATCCATACCGTCCTTGGATACCAAATCCCACGACTCCGACCCATCCCTCGCCGTGCTCTCATGTTCTATTGTCCTTACAAGATTGCCCCTCAAAGTATAGATGCGAATGGTACATTTTTGTGGAAGATGGATGAAATCTATCTTTCTTTCACCTCTACCAAATTGATAGGGGTTAGGTGGTTCCCAGGATGCAGCAACTACATAGGGATTTGGGACTACAGCAATATTTTTCAGTTCTTCTTTAGCCTTCTCGTTGCTGAGATATTCCTTCCTGACTACAAATTCGAATACATCACCCGGGAGTGTATCTCCTTCGAGGTCCATCCACTCATCTCTAAATGGGTGCGTAGTAACGAGAGAGTAAACATCTCCTGGCTCTGGGAAGATTATGGTGGTATCAACAACAACACTGTCCCCGCTCATATAATCTGGATTAAGATCAAAAGGGGCACCTACCAATCTGGATTGCCAGGATGTCCAATAATTAAGCGCTGAACGCGAATCGGGTATCAGAACAACGATCTCATCCGTTGTTGTATCAACATCAATACTATCTCCGCCATAATAAGTCGTAATATATCTTATTGAGAATTGAGAAAGTGTATCTTTATCCTTATTATCAAAGAGGAAGGGTTGTTTTAGACTATCACCCGTAACATTCCAGATTGCGAAATTGGTGGGGATGACTATATAAGACCCTAACAGTGCTGTTGAGGTATCGACAATATCCTCTCTGAAAATGAGTTTGAAATCAGCAGGATAGGGTCTATTCAGGTTAAAAGCGTCGAACGCTGAATTAAATCCAACCTCGAGTTCACAGTTGTTCTCGTTAACTATCCAGCCAGAGAGAGAATCAATAGGAAATGCAGTGGTATCATTGTGGAATTTAATAACCAATCCACCAAAGGTACCGCTCTCATCATCACCTCCAACAAGATTTATATCGGTAACCAATGTTTCTGGTGGTGAAGAAGGGTCATTTGGTAGCGTATCCCTTATAAGTGTGTATGTAGGAGCTTTATCTAAATTTAAATAAGATGTATCACTCATGATTATATTGTAATAGCTACTATCCTTTACAGCCGCTGGATCTATGAATACTACATCGATACTACCTGTACCTGGACCTGTGTGTATAATTTCCCCCTCTACTTTAGGTGGTGAATAACCAGCAGCGGGAGCGTTAGGAATTACCGCCGCAGTATTCACATCCGTCCTGGTTGCACCTGTCTCATCAATGAATAAGGTCGAGGTACATTCGGTTGGTGGAATACCAATAGGATACCCATCTGAATCGAATAAAACAGTCCCGGAAGAATCGCGAGCTATATATCCATGATCGTAGGATACGACAGCATAATAATAGGTCTGACCATTATTCACGTTGGAATCTACGAATGTGTGCCTTAAACCGGTATCATCTCCAAGGTTAAATTTTACACCATAGACATCGATTAGATGTGGACCTTTCAATCCATTCTTTAAGTCATACTGTGCGAGGGGTTTTCGAAAAGTTGCATTGCCATATGCATCGGTTATCACTCTCGTTTCCAAAAAACTTGGCTCAGTAGAGCGGTAGATTCTGTATCCCTCAAAATCATATTCC
The DNA here is from genome assembly GCA_964476585.1 of uncultured bacterium. Taxonomy (GTDB): domain Bacteria; phylum Hydrothermota; class UBA3072; order UBA3072; family UBA3072; genus CAYZBF01. The sequence goes on from CAYZBF010000039.1 coordinate 3,217, forward strand.
TGGAGATACTTATCATATGAATATTCCGATTTATTATCCCAGGAGAGTGTAACCTTTCCATCACCAGGGATTGCAGAGAGATGAGACTTGTCGGGTGGCTTAGAGAAATTGTAGTTGGCATCGTATATTGCCTGAACAGTCTTTTTATTTCTTTTTAAATCCTCCTCATCCTCTCCAAATAGTAACGCCATGGAAAACCTCTGGGTCTCTCCTGGATGGAGTGGAAATAAACCCGAGGCGAAGTACATTGCAAGATTTACACCTAAAAGTTGCTCCTCTGTGGGGGGCCTGAGTTCCGATAGGATTGGCCAGACCAGTTCTTCATTGCTCATTGGATACCTATGCACATCAAAGATACTGAAACCCGTTAAGCCAATTTGGTCTGATTCATCCTTATCGGTCTGGTCAAAATCCGGCTCACCTGGAGTGGGAATACCGTCTCCCTCACCGGTATCAGGACCAGTGTAGGCCTCGTCTATTGGTCCAATACCATCTGCTCCAAGATCGTCATTCAAAGGCTCACCCAAGTCCCATACACCATTCTCATTTTTGTCGGTGAATACCTTCCAATCACCGTCCTCATCACCTGACCAATGCCAACGTTCAAAAGGTGTCCCACTCACTCGAGCTTCTTCATCCAAGACCCCATCCTGCCTGTAATAACCACAGGAGCCATATATCCAATCCCCAGGTCCACTCTCCCTCCTCTCATCGATTATTCCGTCATTGTCATTATCTATACCATCCCGGGGATTCCCTGGACTCTCTAAATATGCAAAACCTGCTACCCCTGCCTTACCCCCCCATTGACTCTGGTTGCCGACAGCCCAGGCATAGGCAAGGTCAAGATCTGTATCGTAGCTGCCGCAATCATCATCACCGCCTGGACTAGGCATGGACTGACCGATCCCCCAGTCGACATAAAAACCAAAGAGAACCTTATCATATTTATATCCAACGACCGTGTCGGTCTCATTGGTAATCGCGAAATGCCAGAAGATGCAGTCCTCTGCCAGGACGTGTGACCATTGAAACCCCCTCACAGCAACTTCCAATCCAAGACCCCGTCGTGTGGTATCAGTAGAATCCGGATAAAAGTTCCATTCAGTGTCGTAATCATCATCCATCACATAATAGGTCTCTAAGTCTGCATTCTTTACACCCTTACCAAAGTAGCCATTCCAATATCCAGCCCAATCATAAGGCTTATCTGGCCATTGTGCTGGCCAGGATTCAGGATCGTCGCTCATCGCAGGGGAATCCTGGTAATAGTTGCAATAGTGGGGAAGAGGCCACCAGCCCAGAGCATATCCATTCTCATCTCTATCAATATCCTCCCTGTAGTTTATCTCCATTGGGTGTATAATCGAGTCATTTTCATCCACACATTCTACTTGAACAAAGGCTGCTACCCCATCGATATAGAGATGTCCACTTCCTTTGGGCCATTCTCCTGAAAAGGGAGTATTATAGTGTGCTATCTCTCCATGATTATAAAATATTGTTCTTGCCAGATTGCCATCCATCACTCCACTCTTGTCCCAATACCTATTGCCTGTGTTAGGGTCAGGCTCACGCGGCTGGGCAGATAGAGAGGCTACCTGCATGAGGATGAGAATTATCGAAATTAACATAGTTAGTTTTTTGCAATTCATATTACCTCCCATGCCAAACTACTCTGCTCATCACAATATTAAAACTCTACAGAAACACCCATGATTATCTGTCTCGGTGCTGAGTAATAATTAGGCCTTATAAGATATTCTTCTAATGTGTTGATACCACGAACCACACCAGGACTGGATATTATAGTATAACCAGCCTTGCCGGTGTCTGTATAAACATCCACCTCGTTCTTCCTATCGGTTAGGTTATATATATTGAGAAAGAGCTGAAGATTTAGTTCTGAGAGTTTAAAATTATAGTACGTTCTTAAATCGACATTATATCGCACCGGTTTTCTTTCACAATTTTCACGAGCAACACGGATTCCCTCATAGGTTGGTGTATAGGGGAAGCCAGTTCCATATCTACCTATAAGGCTAACTCCCCATTTTTCAGGATAGCCTATGGTTGCAGAGCCATTAATAGTGTGTGTTTGATCCCAATCTAAAGGCACTAATAATTTCTCAGGCTCGCGGTTTGCTTTGGCATCCCAGAATACGGCATTAGGGTCTGACGAATTTCCTTCGGCGTCCTGATACGTATAATCAATAGACGCATATAAGAACTCTGAATATCTACCCTCCAGTGTGATAGTTACGCCTCGCACATTGCCATAGTCCTTGTTAATATATTGCGCATATTTACTCCCTATATATGTTTCGTAAACCCTGATACCTAAAAGATTCCTGATGTTCTTGAAGAATCCAGTCACATCAAGGGATACGTCGTTAGTCAATTGTTGCTGAAGGCCTATTTCATATATAACCGTTTTCTGAGGTTCTAAATCAGCATTCCCCATCCTTGTTTCAAGTTCTGCTGCATATACTTCAAATTCCGGATCAGTATATATGTATTCAAATGGAGGAATCTGGAAAAAGTGACCATACGAACCATGCAGGACCCCCATATCACTTATGGGATATGCAATGCCAATTCTGGGACTGATTTGCATCCTCGGCTCTGCGTCTTTAAACCATGGTTCACCAGTTACTCTAATAGGACTTTCCGGGTCATATGGATTAAGTGTATCTGGTCTTAGAGGGTCATTAGGATTAGGGTCACGCGGGTCAGTAGGAATTTTCCAATTGGGGTCGAAATAATCAAATCTGACACCTATATTGGCTATCATATTTACAAATTCAATTTTATCCTGTATATAAAGAGCCGCTTCAAGTGGATGATTTGTATACTTATTATGACTGGTGAAATTTATGGGAGGGATATAAGGTTCGAATGGATGAATCTCGTTTCCCGCAATATCCTTCTTGGGTATAATTTCAAACTCATGGAGAAATAATTTATGTTTACGTAACTCTGCACCGAGCTTCATTAGATGGGCTTTAGCTATCTGGCTTGTTAGGTCGAATTTCCCAATCCAGGAGGTTGTATTTCTCATAAAATGATACATCGACGTCCCTCCAGTCCGGAATGCATAGTTACTCGCATCTTCCAATCGTTGTGGATCAACATACTCTACGTCAAGTGAGTCCTCATAAACATAATATCTGTAATCGCGGAAAGAATTGGCAAATTTAAACTCGGAGAAGGTATTTGCACTAAACAGATGATTCCAGCTTAATACATGTGTATAACTTTTGTCAAATCGCTTATAATCACCATCGGGATTGTATTCGAAGGTATGGTCATATTCCTTAAATTCACGATTTTTCCATGTAAATGTGTAATTGAATTTGTTCTCATGGGAAAGACGATAAGTCAATTTTCCGTAGAAAGAGTTCTCCAGATTGGATGCCATAGGCACCATTTCACTATCTCCGGTCGCACCAATATTCCACTCATCCGGGTCATCCTTTGAGAAATCACAGGAATCCGAGGGATTAAAAATCCTCTCACCAAACAAGTAGCCCTCATTGTAGTATCTTCTCGCTGTTGCGTAGAAGGAAGATTTCTCCCCGAAGATAGGGAATGGACCACCAAGGGTGGCCTCGATATTGTGAATGGCTATGGGATTTAACTCATCGATATTCAAAAAGGTCGAGTTATGATTGCTCACATAGTCACCAGCGTAAGAGGTAATGTTTCCTGAGAGTTCCTTCCTCCCCCCCTCTTTTGTAACAATGTTAACCACTCCACTCATTGCCTGCCCATATTCCGCATTAAAGGTGCCGCTTATTACCTCTAACTCTTTGATTACGCTATTATCAACATCAACCATCGCATCATAAGAAAATGGATCAGTAATGGATATACCATCAAGCATATATACCACCTCAGAACTCCTACCTCCACGAAAGTGTCCGTCTACAACACCAGCCTGCAGATTAACCAAATCTTCGAAATCCTCAACAGGCAATGTTTCTATCCTTTCTGCGTCAACTACGGCGCGTGTGGATGTCAAATCCATCTGTACGAGGGGTCGTTCTGCAGTTACTGTAATCCCTTTAACTACTAATGCTGTGGGATTGAGTTGGAAGTTTAATCTCGTTGTAAAATCAATGGAAACCTTTACCTCTGTGATCCTTAACTCCTGATAGCCCATCATTCGTGCCACTACATCGTATCTACCTGGAGGAATGTTTAGTATCACAAAGTAGCCATCAGGGTCAGAGGCGGCACCCATCTCGGTCCCTTCAACGATGATGTTAACAAATGGGAGTGATTCGCCAGTATCAGAATCAGTGATCCTGCCTGCTATCTTTCCAGATACGCCAGCCCATAGAGAGGCGCTATAAGACAGAAGGCATATAATCAAAGAAAAAAATCTGATAAACCTATATTTATTTTCCAATTTCGCCCCCCTGTTTATTCAGTCTAAAGAGAATACCAAACATGAGAAAAGAGTTATTAATCATACGGGGATGGCTTTGCCCTCCCCGTATGATATATATTGTCTCGTCTTCTACTACCTCAGGATAAGCATCTTCTGTGATGCCTGGAAGTCACTCGTGGATAGATGATAGAAGTATATACCGTTAGCCACCTTGCTGCCATCTTCACTTCTGCCATCCCATCTTACTATGTGAGCTCCAGCCAATTGTAGGCCATTCACGAGAGTTATGACCTTTCTTCCAAGCATGTCATATATAACTAAGTTTGCATGCGCATCTTTGGGTAGTTGATAGCTTATGGAAGTCTCGTTTACAAAAGGATTGGGATAGTTCTGCATGAGCTCGTAAGATGTTATTATATCACCACCCTCTTCATCCTCTATACCGGCAAGAATTGTTACTTCTCTTACCTCGAAGTCGTCAAAGTATACTGTTCCTTGTGGAAATGATGTAAATCTCGCTCTCATGGATACACCAGCAGCATCTGATGGAGAGGTTGCTATAACTTCATATTTCTCCCAATCGCCCATGGAGTCAACCTGATCAATGTAGAAGAAATTATCACCCAACCAGTCCCATTGTGTCTCGATTGGTGCACCGTGGAAGCCAACAGTAAAACCAATTCTCTCGTCGTCTCTAGTTGTATTCCAGTTGACCGGTAGATAGTGAGGATCAGTTGGTTCGATATCTACCTTCTTCGCCCATCCAGAGATGTAGTACATTTGATCTGGTTCGCAGGGAGAGGGTATGGTATAGAAGACCATCTCATCAGAAAGTGTATCTAAGTCCATCAACTTTGCAGACCAGCTCCCGCTGTGCGCCTCTTCATCCGTATATTGAGCAACACCAACCTGTGATGTACTAGCCCAATTCATCCATCCAGCAGGTGTCTCACACGGACTACCAAAGAAACCTGCAGTCCATGGATCGGATCCGAGGATGAAATTATCAGCCCAGGCTGTACCAGTAGCATTCGGACCAAACTTGAAGTAACAGTAGGCTGAATCTGGAACGGAAGGCAGAAAAACAAAAGTACTAAGACTATCCCAGTCCTTGGATGCAACCGTCTGGTCGACGGGGATAAACGCCTCCGCTATCCGGGAACCTCCGGAAAGGAATTCCCAATATAACCCTATCCTTTCGCTCATATCCGCAGGATCCGTGTTCACTCCATTGGTTTTAATTATAGCACCAACTTGGTACAGAACAGCATCCATACTATTCCAATATGTCTGAGCCTGGTTCCCACTAATCCAACCCACATCATTAGGGGTCGTGATAGACTTCGCAATCTTTATCGACCTTACACCCTTGTATACCGAATCAGTAGCCCATTCACGGATGGCACCAACTCCCTTAGGATACCACCAGAACGGCTCATAGGTATCCAGGTCGGCATTACCAAGGATATTAGGACCGAGTTCTATCTTCTCTACAGAGAAGTCGTCAAAGTATACTGTTCCTTGTGGAAATGATGTAAATCTCGCTCTCATGGATACACCAGCAGCATCTGATGGAGAGGTTGCTATAACTTCATATTTCTCCCAATCGCCCATGGAGTCAACCTGATCAATGTAGAAGAAATTATCACCCAACCAGTCCCATTGTGTCTCGATTGGTGCACCGTGGAAGCCAACAGTAAAACCAATTCTCTCGTCGTCTCTAGTTGTATTCCAGTTGACCGGTAGATAGTGAGGATCAGTTGGTTCGATATCTACCTTCTTCGCCCATCCAGAGATGTAGTACATTTGATCTGGTTCGCAGGGAGAGGGTATGGTATAGAAGACCATCTCATCAGAAAGTGTATCTAAGTCCATCAACTTTGCAGACCAGCTCCCGCTGTGCGCCTCTTCATCCGTATATTGAGCAACACCAACCTGTGATGTACTAGCCCAATTCATCCATCCAGCAGGTGTCTCACACGGACTACCAAAGAAACCTGCAGTCCATGGATCGGATCCGAGGATGAAATTATCAGCCCAGGCTGTACCAGTAGCATTCGGACCAAACTTGAAGTAACAGTAGGCTGAATCTGGAACGGAAGGCAGAAAAACAAAAGTACTAAGACTATCCCAGTCCTTGGATGCAACCGTCTGGTCGACGGGGATAAACGCCTCCGCTATCCGGGAACCTCCGGAAAGGAATTCCCAATATAACCCTATCCTTTCGCTCATATCCGCAGGATCCGTGTTCACTCCATTGGTTTTAATTATAGCACCAACTTGGTACAGAACAGCATCCATACTATTCCAATATGTCTGAGCCTGGTTCCCACTAATCCAACCCACATCATTAGGGGTCGTGATAGACTTCGCAATCTTTATCGACCTTACACCCTTGTATACCGAATCAGTAGCCCATTCACGGATGGCACCAACTCCCTTAGGATACCACCAGAACGGCTCATAGGTATCCAGGTCGGCATTGCCGCGGATGTAATTCGTCCACTGGGCAGAGACTGGCAGGACCAAGAGAAACAGTAGAGCCAAGACGATGATACTAATTCTTTTAAACATGTAACCTCCTTTGTTTAAAATAACAACACAATTAAACCAATCACCACTTCTAAAAGAGTAATCCCCCAGTACTCTTTTTTATTCCCCATTAGGATACTATTTCACCTCCATTAGATATTTGGAAAAATTCGTAGGAAACCCACAAAGAAACAGAAATCTTATCTCGATTGAATTGATACTTTCTTCCTCCCATTGTCTATCTATCCTATATACCCCATTTTTTCCCTTTTGTCAAGATATTTTTTATAAAATTTATTAAAACTAATGCACACCGTTTTCACCTTAAAGATACTCACCACAAAGACACCCCGGTACGGTCGGTCCCTCCCTACAGGACATGCAGAGTACACAGAGATAGAAAACAACTTGAGGATCACAGGATTAAGGAGAACTCAGTCATGAGTCGAGGGTCGAGAGTCTTGAGTCAGTTCGGAGTATTGAGTTATTTTAACTTTTAAATTTGCAACTCTTGCCCCGTTAGATATTAAATTATCTAATGGGGTGAACATTTTTCATTCTGCAATGGAGC
>CAYZBF010000040.1:0-9994 GCA_964476585.1 uncultured bacterium
CTCTTGCATACCATAAATAACAGAATACTCAAATGCCTGTGCTATAACATCAAAGACCTCCTTTAACTGTGTGACATTATCAGAACCTCTTGTATATGATATCTGTTTTGCAAATTTTAACACCTTTGGATTCTCCTCAAAGTATTTCTTAAAGGTTGGATCAATATCCAAATCCTTTCTAAATGGGATTTGAGAGGTTATCTTTAGAAGTCGAAGGTCACTCTCCTTTGATATCAGGAATTTAACAAATTCCCAAGCCTCCTCTGGATGTTTCGTGGTAGCGAATATCACTATATTCTTTGGGTCGCTGTAGGTTAGAATTGGTCCTTCTGTACCCTCTGGAACAGGCAAGGGTGCAAAATCATACTCAAAATTTTCCTCCTTATATTTCTCCAGATACGCGATATCCCAGGGTCCCACAAATTGAATAGCTATATTTTCTAATAGAAATTGGCTCCCCTGAAGCGAACCCCTTGGAAAATATCCCTTTTTGAAACCCTCTTGTAAAAAAAGAAATACACCAACAGCATATTCATTATCAAAGTCAACTTCTCCGTTCTTAAATAGTGTCCTCCCACCAGATGCAGCAATATACATTGCATAGAAATCAAAGAACCGATGCCACCATAATCTCACATTATATTCCATCATTATTGGATTACCCTTCCATGGCATTTGATGATAATGTCCATCTCTTGATATGAAGTTTGTAAGGATATCACTGGACATACGTGAGAGAGTCACATCTTGGAAGTCCTTGAATCTATCAAGAGCAACAAGAGCGTTTGCCTCGGCAAATTCTTCCACGATCCCAGGCCAGATATTAGAACATATATCGGGTGTTGTCCTGGCTGCCACTGCTGTAAGGAGTACCTCCTCACTCGACTGACTGGCTGGCAGTGGCTGCATGTCCACTTGCACATGTGGATGTGTTTTGTTCCACTCATCTACAATATCAGTCGCTAATTGTATCTCCTGTGGGTTAGAAGAAGGCCAGTAGGTAAGCCTTACAACATCACCATTTGCCACTAAAGGAATACTCACGAGAAGAAATATTACACTGACTAAAGGAATAGTGAAACATTTAATGGATTTCAACACAATCACAACCCTGCCAGTTCAAAGAACCGAGATAACGGGGCTGTTGCTACACCTATAACAGTATCAGCTCCACCATAGTATACGAAAACAGTATCATCCTTAAGGACAGCTCCATTTGTAAAGACAACCATTGGGATTACGCCTTCTTTCTCGTATTCCATCTCTGGTTCAAGTATCGGCTCGGGATGCCTGTATATAATCTTGGCAGGGTCTTCTAAATCTATAAAAGCAAAACCAATTCTGTAAACGAGTGTGCTCGAAACTCCATGATAGATAAATAGCCAACCCTTTTCAGTTTTAATCAGTGGTGAACCTGCTCCTATCTTAAAATACTCCCATTCTTCTTTTGGACTCATCAATATGTTATGGTCATGCCAGTGATTAAGGTCATCAGAGTAGCATATCCAGATGTGTGGAGAGACTCGATGGTAGATTACGTATCTCCCGTCAAATTTCTCCGGGAATATTACGACATCCTTATTTATCACCCCAGGTAAGGGATATGTCCTCTTACTGAAATTCCATCTGTGATTCAAAAAATCATCTACAGAGATAGAGGTCAACCCAATCTGGGGTATCCTTACATCTTTACGCAATTTATCATCCATCCCGGGTACTCTTCCATAGGCTGTATATACAATATGTAGACGATTCCCTATCATTATAATACGCGGGTCTTCAACTCCAAGATAGTCCACTTCGCTCTGGGGTAAGAATGCAGGAGAATCGAGCCTCTCATCAATATGAAACCCATCATTTGAGGATGCATATCCGATCGTAGAATTTTCATCCTTATTACTTGCCCGGTACAATAAATGGACCCTGTCATTAAGATATATAGCGCCAGCATTGAAGACCATTAGGGATTCCCAGGGGTGAGATTCTATTGGCTTGAGTATAGGGTTTCCTTTGAATCGTTCAAGCATCTTTCCTCCTTTTTAAGCGGGTGAGCACTAAATCCTACAAGATATGACAATTTTTGACTTGGCGCAAAGAACAGCCAAAGTATAGAAACATAGTTTCCTTCATCTATAACATTCCTCTCCTCATTTTTCTTGAGAGCGGAGTAATAATGTGTTATACCTCAATTTTCATAAAATGTCAAGTTTTTTCAATTAATTTCTTGTTTCTAATAATGGTTGTATTCCAATTATAAAATAAACATAATCCGTTTAGAATTAAATTTGTGCGGTAAGCCGTGCAGAGATCCTATTTACATTTCTCACAATCTCATCTTCATCGAAATTTTCAAGCCTACCATCCCTTACAACTATCTTTCCGTTGACGATGGTATAAACAGTACCGTGATCATATCCAGCAAAGACTATGGTGGCAAGGGGATCAGACAAACCTCCTGCATACTGTAGATCGCTAAGAGCAAAGAGAGCAAGGTCAGCACCCTTTTCCTCCTCTATAGAGCCAAGAGCCGGGAAATTCAATATCTTTGCCCCACCCTTTATAGCAAGTGACAGCGCTTCCCGTGCAGACAATCCGCCTGCCCCGTATTTTACCCTCTGCAAAAGCATTGCGTTCCTTACCTCGCCGAGCATATCCGATGAATCATTGGAAGAGGCACCATCAACACCCAACCCAACAGTAATTCCCAAATCCAACATCTCCCGTATCCTTGCTATCCCAGAGCCAAGGCGCATATTGGAGGTTGGACAATGTGATATTGCCGTCTTCGTCCGCGAAAGCAAATCCAGTTCAGAATCATTAAAATGTATTCCATGGGCAAACGAAACATCTCCTCCCAACCAGTTTAGTTCTTCCATCAATTCGAGTGGGCGCTTCCCAAAACGCTCACGACAATACTCTTCCTCACTTAAGGTTTCTGCAAGATGGGTATGGAGGGGTAGTGAGTAGGCCCTCGCAAGCTGCGCTGTCTCTTGCATAAGATCTTTCGTGGCAGAAAAAGGGCTGCAGGGCGCAAGTATAATTCTTCTCATTGAAAGAGGAGAGGGATCATGGAATTCTTCAATCACGCGTTGACTATCCTCCAACACCTTTTTTTTGCTCTCGGAAACTTCATCCGGCGGTAATCCTCCATCCTTTTCACTCATTGTCATCGAGCCCCGCGACGGTGAAAACCTTATCCCTAATTTGGACGCAGCTTCAAACTGGATACCGAGAAGGTCTCCTCCAAAATCTTCCGGATAGAGGTAGTGGTGATCCGATGTAGTGGTTGCCCCGGTCTTTAACAATTCCCCACACCCAAGTAGTGTTGAATAATAAATGGCCTCCTCATCAATACCTTTCCAGATGGGATACAGATTTCTGAGCCAATCAAAGAGTTTTGCGTCCTGAACTTTTGGAAGATTCCTCGTCAGATTTTGAAATAGATGATGATGTGTGTTGATCATACCTGGCACCACAAGATAGCTGGAACAATCTATTATTTCTGCCAGGGGGGATTCACGCGGGGAAAGTTCTATATCCTCTTCGATCTTTTCAATCATGTTTCCTCTTATCAGTATATCCTTACCCTTAAGCTCGTCCATAGAATCATTGAAGGTTGCAATAAAGAAACAATTAGAAAGGAGTATAATACTATCTTCCATAACTAAGTCTTTCTGCCAGTAGGAGAGGGAGGCCGGCCGCTCTGATCTTTCTTTGAGCTTCCTTGATATTGTATTCAATTCGAATTATCTTAAGATATCTATTCTCTGAATCAAATATTGCAAAAGAAGCTCTCGGATCATAGTCTCTTGGTTGCCCAATACTTCCTGGATTGATAATATATTTAGCATCTTGATCCAACTGTACTTCAAAATCAGTCATTACCCTCACCTCGTCATTCATATTCTCAAAAATCACGGGAATATGGGAATGTCCAACAAAAAGAATATCCTTCTCCATTATCTGGAAATCAATATATGTATCGGGTATACTCAAAAGGTATCTCCACTGCCCAGGGTTGTGTAAGGAACTATGCGCAAAATGTATATTCTCGGAGGTACACACTAAGGGAAGATTCTTAAGGAAATTTATATAATCGAATTTTAGCACTTCTCCAGTCCAAAGAGCTGCTTCCCTTGCTACCGGATTAAATAAGTTAACATCTGTTTTCCCCACTGCTGCATAATCATGATTACCGGCAACTATTATATCAGAAATCCCCCGCGTAAGATCTATACACCTCTGGGGATCAGCACCATAGCCTACAATATCTCCGAGGCATACTACCTTATCAATATCTCTGTAGGATCGGATTTCCAAAAGGACTTTCTGCAAGGCTTCTAAATTCCCATGAATATCAGAGATGATCGCATATTTCATAAAAACCCTTTATCCTTTGCTATCCTATCCAAAAGGCCATTAATAAACTTATCTGATTTCTCTGTAGAATATTCTTGGGCAATTTCTATAGCCTCATCTATGACCACCTTTGGTGGAATCTCGGGAAAATAAAGAAGCTCAGCAACTGCGATACCAAGAATAGCTTTATCCATAGCACAGACACGATCCCATTCCCAATTTTCAATAACCTTCTTGACCACCTCATCTATCTCATCCAGATGTTCGGATGCTTTCTCTACTAATTGTGTTGCAAACTCAACTGACTCTTTACTGTACTCTTTACCCTTTAGTAGATTTTGAAGGGCTTCCATTGGCTGAGATAAGTTTATCCTCACAGGATACAGACTTTGAACCGCAAGTACTCTTCCAAGTCTTCTTTTAGTTTCCACTTTTCAGTGTTTTATAGAGGTCAATCATCTCCAGAATAGATAATGCAGCATCCCATCCCTTATTGCCAATTTTCATACCAGCTCTACTTAATGCCTGCTCTTCTGTATCAGCGGTTATTACACCAAAAGCAATGGGATGATTCGCTTGCAAAGCTATGTTGGCCACACCCTTTGTAACTTCTGTAGCCAGATGATCAAAGTGCGGAGTATCACCCCTGATCAGAGCTCCCAGCACTATATATCCATCATAGCCACCCTTGCCAACCATCTTAGAGAGTAGCATTGGCAATTCAAAAGAACCAGGTGTCCAATATATATCTATACCCTTCTCATCCACTTCATGACGAACGAGACAATCGATCGCTCCATCTTTTAGCTTATCTGTAACCCGGCTGTTAAAACGGGAGATAACAATTGCAACCTTAACTCCTTTGCCCTTTATTTTTCCTTTAAATTCCATATAACCTCCTTAATTTTTTCACCACTAAGACACTAAGAGCACAAAGTTGGGGTTTATCCCCAATGTGACGGGGGACAAGCCCACGCCCTTCTGTACCATTCTCTGGAGTAGCAGAGCTCGCTCTGCGCTTTTTGAGCGCAAGAAGTTGCGCTACTCCAGAAGGACGTATACAAAACGCCCCTACATATAGCAACAGGGATGTCGCTCCTACATTTTGCATTTTACACTTTGCATTTTTCATTGGAGCGAAGCGACTACACATTCTTCAAATAGTGTCCTAATTTATTCTTCTTTGTCTTTAGATATTCTAAATTCTCTTCATCAGGTTTAACCTCGATAGGAACTCTTTCAGTAACAGAAAGCCCATAACCTCTTAGACCTACTATTTTCCTAGGATTGTTGGTTAAGAGTCGAATTGTTGATAAACCCAGGTCCTTTAATATCTGTGCTCCTATTCCATAATCCCGAAGATCGGGTTTGAATCCGAGTTTCTCATTTGCTTGGACTGTATCAAGCCCTTCGTCCTGCAGTTTATAACTCTTAAGCTTATTAAGTAACCCTATACCTCTGCCTTCCTGCCTCATATATATTAAAACTCCCATGCCTTCCTCATTTATTCTCTTAAAAGCACTTTCTAACTGCTTTCCACAATCGCACCTGAGTGACCGTAGTGTATCGCCTGTCAGACATTCCGAATGGACCCTCACTAGAACATTCTTCTTACCGTCTACTTCCCCTTTCACTAAGGCAATATGGATTTTATCATCTAACTCATTGGAATAGGGTATAAGACGGAATCTTCCAAAATGTGTTGGAAAATCAACCTCGAGTTCCCTTTTTACTAACTTCTCTCTTCTCTGTCTATATTCAACAAGTGATTTTATAGTTATGATCTTAAGGTTGTGCTTTCTCGCTATCTCCTTTAGACGCGGTAACCTAGCCATTGTTCCATCCTCATCCATTATCTCACAGAGGACTCCAGAAGGGTAACAGCCTGCGAGTCTTGCGATATCCATTGTAGCTTCTGTATGACCAACTCTCCGCAGGACACCTCCCTTTTTTGCCTGAAGAGGAAATATATGACCTGGTCTTGCAAGGTCAGAAGGTTTTATATCAGGGTCTATTAGTGCCTTAACTGTGGCACTCCTATCGAATGCACTTGATCCACTCGTTGTTCCTTCCTTTGCATCTACAGATACTGTAAAAGCAGTACCATGGCGTGCTGTTATAATGGTTGTCATAAGTGGTAACTGTAGTTCATAAAGCCGCTCTTCAGGAAGTGCAACACAGATAAGACCACGCCCCTCCTTTGCCATAAAATTAATACCATCAGGAGTAATCCATTCCGAAGGAACTACAAAATCTCCTTCATTTTCCCTGTCCTCATCATCGACTATAATAATTATCTTACCCTTCTTTACATCCTCTAGGGCCTCTTCAATAGAACTGAAGTCACTCATCAGTAGCCTCCCTTATCCTTTCAATATATCTTGAAAAGGGATCAACCTCTATATTTAAACAATCCCCTCTTTTTCTATACTTTAGATTTGTGTTCTTCATCGTATATGGAACTATTGCAACTCGGAAAAGATGAGGAGATACATCGACGACTGTAAGACTAATACCATCAAGGGCTATACTTCCTTTCCTTGCAATAAACTTATCTAATTCCAATGGATATTCTATCGCAAGTTCTGTCGAAAAGGGACTCTTTTTTACATCAACTAATTTACCCATCCCATCAACGTGTCCATATACGAAATGCCCCCCTAGCAAATCACCGATTTTTAAAGGCCTCTCAATATTCACCCGATCACCTGGTTTCAAAATTGAGAGGTTTGTCTTTTCTATTGTCTCCTCTACTGCTTTAAAGACAGCGGCCTTACCATGGATGGATTCAATCGTGAGACAAACCCCATTGATTGAAACGCTTTCTTTAATATTAGCATCAAAGGGCAATTGTAAGTGAAAGGATGCACCTCTTCCTTCCCTCTTGACCCTTCCCACCTTTATCACCCCTTCAATTATTCCCGTAAACATTATCGGCCTCTATCAATATATCATTCCCGAATTTTTTTATCCGTGTGTTAAGGTTTTTTCGCTTTACTTGCGAAGTAATAAAGGGAATACCATCTCCTAAAAATGAAGTAGAATAAAAGAGAAGATATTTATCCACTAGTTCGGCATTTATGAAATTAGTAAAGGTATGGCTTCCTCCTTCAACAAGAATGGATGTTATACCACATTCCCCTGCCTTCTTTAGTATTTCTTCAACTGGAATAAGATCACCCTCCTCTTTAAATGTCCATACAATTGCTTCACGATATTTCTCACTCGCTTCTTCTTCTTTAGTTACTATGATCACATCTCCCCCACTACTAAAGATCTTTGCATCAGTTGGAGTGCGAAGGTCTGGATCAATTACTATCCTATAAGGTTCATGTATCGCTTCAACCAATCGTACTGTTAGGCTTGGATTATCCGATATAATCGTTCCAACTCCAACAAGAATAGCATCAACCCGGTTCCGTAAGCGATGAACTTCTTCCAAAGATTCTCTCCCGGTGATTTTGTATATACTTCGCTTTGGATCACCTATTTTCCCATCAAGTGTGAGTGCTGCTTTTAATATTACATAGGGCATTTTTTCTTTGATATACTTAAGATAGAATACGTTCTGTTCACGCGCCTCTTCCTCCAATATCCCGGCTATCACTTCTATTCCATTCCCTCGCAATACCTTAAACCCTTTACCATCAACAAGCGGATTAGGATCTTTGATAGGAGCTACTACTTTTTTTATACCAGAGGAGATAATAAGATCCGTGCAAGGCGGTGTTTCACCATAGTGACAACACGGTTCAAGAGATACATACAGAGTTCCATCTTTAGCTTCTTTGCCTGCATCCAGAATTGCTTCATACTCAGCATGGGGCTTGCCTTTACCTTTATGGTATCCTCTGCCTATAACCTTCCCATCCTTAACCACCAGCGCCCCAACTAAGGGGTTAGGAGAAACAATTCCTTCCCCTTTTCTTGCGAGCCTTAACGTCTCTCTTATATAATACTGATCTATATTATTAGTCATAATAAATAAAGCCCACTTCAGGGCTTCTTATCTCTCCTCCCATCCGGACTTTTACCGTCGGCTTCGGAATTCCACCGAATCAGGTCTCTTCCTCGCGGGCTTTTACCGCCGGTCGGGAATTTCACCCGGCCCCGAAGAGATATTCCATTATAATATAAATAACTCATTTGTCAAGGAGCCCATAGCACAAGATTATTCAAATTCAAGTTCCCTCCATCCACCTCTATAGAAAGCAATTATGCCGAGGATTGCTTTCACCCACCAATCGAATAATGCTCCAAGCCAGACTCCAACAAATCCCATATTAAGTTTAAATGCGAGTATGTAAGTGAGAGGGACGCGAACAAGGAGAGACCCAACTGCAGATATTATCATTGGAGTTTTTGTATCCCCAGCTCCCTTTAAACCCCCAGTAACTACCATAAACAAACCAAGGGGTATTTGTTCAAAAGCACAGATAATTAGGGCAATAATTGAAAGGGTTTTTACCTCAATCACTGGCTTAAACATCTCCAAGATCATTCCAGGGAAGAGAACGAAGACGAAGGCTAATATAGCCATAAGCCCAATTGAGTAATAGGAAGTCTTCTTGATACTCTCTTCTGCAAGTGTTACTTTTTTTGCTCCGAGACTCTGACCAACGAGGGTACTTGATGCAACACCAAACCCCACTCCTATCATAAAGGAAAAGGCTTCTATCCTAATAGCCAGCTGATGAGCTGCAAGAGCAACAGTCCCTAATGCTGCCACCATCCTTATAAAGATTAACAGGCTTACTCTTCTCACCCCGGTCTCTATAGCTGCAGGGAATGCGATTCTCCAGATATTCTTAACCATATTTCTATTAAACCTTTTGACATCGATTAAATTAACTGGTATCCTTTCTCGAAAGTAGATGGTGATAACAAAGATAGATATACCAGCCAAAATATAGGCACCACCTGTTGCAATGCCCGCCCCCAGAACTAGAAGTTTGGGGAATATCCCTATACCGAATATCAAAAAATAATTGAAGATTACATTGAGAATGTTCGCAACCACCATTATGAACATAGGGGTTCTTGTGTCTCCCATGCCTACCAGTATTCCAGAGCAAACAAAGTATACAATTCGAAATATTGCTATACCGAGCACAAATCTTAGATATCCAACACCAACAAGTTGAACAGAATAACTTGCTCCCATTATTCTTAATAGCCATCCGCTCCCCAGAATCCCCAAGAGACTCATAACAGAACCTACAAGAATCCCAATCATCAGGCTATTTCCCCCCGCATCTCTTATTCTTAAAGGATAGTGTGCACCAATAAATCTAGCTGTGAGTGCCTGCGAGGATATTCGTAGAGGAAAACCAAACATTGAAATGAATGTAAAAGCAATAGTGTTGGATAGACCTACGGCTGCGATGGCATCAGTTCCAAGCCTTGATACCATAATCATATCAACCATCATGGTGATAGTATGCAGGAGATGCTCAGATACTGACGGCCATGCAAGGGAGAAGATATTCCTGTGAAGCATCTTACGATTAATTATTAAAAAGGAACTTTCGTTTAATCTATTCTCCATTTGTGTTTCTTATCCTATTCATTTTTTGGCAATTATATACTCTACATAAGGAATCATCAAGAGTAAATATTATTTCTTTGTAGAACT
>CAYZBF010000041.1:0-9370 GCA_964476585.1 uncultured bacterium
TGTAAAAATCGAACCAATAAATCCTGCACACTGACAAACGAATATACTTACTATCAATTTGATAATCTCGATTACTATACCTTTCCTCATCATATACCTCCTCTGATTTTCCTGGTGATCATAATGTTTATACATGTGTTTGAATGTGCTAAATTGAGTTTTTGTTTTGGGTTTTCAGGAAATGCAATTGAATTTGTGTTTAATTTTAATTTATCTTTAGTCAGATGTCTCATTTTTCTTAACATCCCACACCTCCATATTTTTTAAAATTATATGAAAAATGGGGGGGTGTGTCAATATGCGTTTGTTGATTTGTCGGGTTTATTGAGTTTATTGGGTTTGTCGAGTTTGTTAAGTGGTGAGATGGTTGGAAAGGTATAGTGTTGAGTGCGGAGATAAACAATCATTAGTCATTAGTCTATAGTCCTTAGTCGTTAGTCTGAAATTAGACTGGTCGCCCGAAGACGGGAGAATAGAAATAAGCGTCTGCTCTGTGTTTTCCGAGTGAAGCGAAGCAAGTGCACTCTGTTGCAAAAAAAGCCTGTGGATGCTCAGTGCTCGCTTTTTCTCATGAGCACTACAATAAGATAAAGCAGAATAAAGTAGAAAACTAAACTAAAGATGCCATTTAAAAAGAAGTAATTAGAACCGGAATAGGTATACTTAAGAACAACTGGCAACAAATTAATGATGGATAAGCCGATTATGTAAGAGAGAAGATTATCCCTTAACATATATTTTACGAGGATGAAAGCAAGGAATACAAGAACTATGTTCGAAATGATTACATAGATTGAAGATAATATTTCTTTCTCTCCCCTTATGGAAAAAATAATGATACCGAAAAGAATCAGTATATATTTTATCCAGTCTTTCCTGAAGGATTCCTGAAAAGAAAAATAGAGTGAAGAGATAAAGGGAAATATCAGAAATATAGATATTAAAACACCTGAAGAAACCGAAAGAAAAGGAATATGGGTATCAAAGGAAGGATAATTTAGAAATTCAACATTATTAACAGGGATCTTTGCATAAAGGATTACAGTCTTAGTAAGGAATAAGAATAACAAGAATGCTAAACCTCCGAATAGACCGGAAATAAATCCATCCCTGATGTAACCATTTTCGAGTATAAAGCCCTTAGAATTCGTATTTTTTCTGAAAAAGTTAAGGCATATATAGTTTAATATGAGAATCCCCACAAATGTCAAAATTAGACCGATAATACGCTGGGTAGTTACAGTTCCAATAAAGTTTTGCAGAGGGGATGAAGTTTGGTAATCCTTGAATACAAGGTGAAAGGTGTTCAAAATATTGATAAGGGTTACAAAAATAACAAACCCGGCAATGATAAGAGGTCTTCTAAAATCAGCCACACCGCTTCTTAAGAGTTTTACAAAAGATACTATCACAAGAGCAATTGCGACACCCCATAGAACCCAGAAGAGAAATGTCTTTACCACGTCAACCGCTGTTCTCTTTTCATAATCCCTCACCCAATCCTCAGGTATCCTGTAATAATACTTAAAATCACTTACTTCATCACCTTGAATCGCTAGTTCAATTCTCTTTGATAAATCGCCTATCTTTTCCTCTGTCTCAAATTGAAAAACGTAGTCTGTCCTGTTCTCCTTCTCCTCCTTCTCTTTCTTCAATATCTCTATTTCGCTCTCTTTAATCCCTTTCTCTCCTAAGTAGGAAAGGGCTATCTTCATAGCATCTTCCAGAGAGAGTTTACTACCTTCTTTATCCTCAGGAAGAATATGCGTATAGGAGTATATATTCCCATCAGATGGTTTAATTTTCACCAGAAATTCTTCCCTTTCAAGTGGCATAAAGAACCTTGTCTCCCATAACACTGAAGGTTTTGATGCGAAGAAATCTTCCAAGCCTCCTAAACCTTCATTCCGGAATACATAGTTTACCTCTTCGTCAGATTCCTTGACCCAGAGATACGTAACACTCCTGAATTTCTCATCATCGATACCCTTTCCTCTAAGATACGAAACGGAAATATCTTCTGCTCCTACCCGTGCAATCTTTATTTGTTCCCGGACTTTGATTTTGAAAAGGAATATAATTCCTATAAGTAGTATCAAAGAGCCTATAATAAAGAGAGAAACTTTACTCTTTGGGAAAGGTTTATAGGATGGCCTTGCGATTTCTTCTCTTTTTTCCTCCAGTTTTACTTCCTTATATTGATAACGCTGATTGTATAACTCCTCATCCTTCACTTTTTTCTTCCTGATGAATAAAAGAAGAACTGGGATAAAGAATATTCCGACACTTATTAGTCCTGCAATAAAAAATGAAGGTCTTCCTGATCGAAATAGAAAAAAACCCATCAGGAAAGCATCCACCGAATAGTGCCAGGTAATAGTTGATAGGATTCCAAACCTCATCATCAGTATAGCAGCAATGATTGCTATAATTCCGACCTCTATCCCCCTCGCAAAGAAGGGTTGCTGTGGATAGTTTGAGTGCAGAAATCCGAAAATAAAGGAAGATACTATAACTGCAATTATTATACTTTTTGAAAACCTCTTAAGGAAAGAAACTGCAAACAGTCTAAAAGCAAACTCTTCTAAGAATGCCGGAGAGAATGCAAAAAGGGCAAAAAGCCATGGAAATCTTGTATTTATGGCATCAGTGTAAGAGATTTCAGTAGGGGTCCAAAAACCGAGCCTCTTTCCAAGTAGATAAAACAAGGTTACAAATCCAATGTGAATGATAGCAAATAGATATCCCATTATAACACTATACCTTGCTTCTTTTGTCTTAAATCCATCCAGAGAAAAAAGTTTCGGTAAAAAGACCTTATCTTTAAGCCAAATTCTATAAAATACCTCCCCAGCAGCGCAGGTCAGGAATACAATTAAACCATTCAGCAAAGAATTCATTAATGCATTAAAGATATAACCCATATAAAAGCCTGAGTATGATTCAGTGGTTTCGTAAAAATTAACTATGCTCAAAGGAAAAGAATTGAGCCTTGAAAGGAATACGACAGTAAAAACAAAAATTCCTAAATAAGCGGAGACCTTTAAATAAATATTTCTTTTCTTCAGAAAGATAAAGAAATAAAACACCGAGAAAAGCATCAATATAATAGCGAAGACATTGGCAATCTGTTGTGTAAATTCGTTGTATGACCTCTCATGCTCAAATTTCATATCCCATTTTTCAGGAACTTTTACCCTCTCACTATAATTTCCAATTTTATCACCCTGAATTTTAACATTCAGTCTGTATTTAGCACCCTTTATATCCCATCCCTTCTTCTCCCAGGTGAAATTATGGTCAATCCTGACAAGATCTCCTTTCTTATCTTTTATGTTCTCTGAGACTTCTTCTATAATTGAAAAATCGTCCAGATTTATCCCCTTTTCTTGCAGGAAAGTAGTGGCTATGAACCTTGCACTATCCAGAGAAATCTTTTCTCCAACTTCCTCTTCCTTAATTTTTCTCTCGTAACCCTTTATATCGCCACTGGAAGGATCAATATATACACTGAATTCTTTTTTCTCTAAAGGCCTAAAGTACCTGACGTTCCAGAACCAGACCTTAACACCTGTGTGATAAATAGAATCAAGGTATATTGCGTCAAATTCTCTATCAAAGAAATTTTTCGCCTTTGAATCCTCATCCATTATTATTCCATTCATGTATCTATCTGTGCTCTCGCCGAATTGGGAAATGAATTCATCTGCAATTTCTACTGCCCTTTCTTTTTCGATATTTATGTCAAGCGATGCTTCAGGAAAAGCTACTTTAAAATATTTAATGCTAAAAATGATTGAAATCACTGCGATTATCGAAAAAAACAAGACCCACCGATTATTACTTTTCATATTTTGGCCTCCTTTTTTATAATTCTATAGAAATTCAATACGAAAATCAAGCCTTTTTTACCTGTGATTACTATAAATAAATGTCATATATGAGGATTGAGTGTTATGGGGTCGGTGCTTGTCATTTTGACAATTTGTATTTGTTTTCATATTCAGATAATAGTTTCTTTTAGTTAACAACTCCCACCTCTCCTTTTTAAAATCTTTGGGTAGAATAATATCCATATTAAGAAAATTCAATCTCTTTTAAAACCTTCTGAAACGTAGCAGAAAATCTTTTATTCAAGGATTAATCAAATTTCTTAAGCCACTTGTAGATATATTTTGGATTATAATTGGGATTTTTTAAAAGTATTGTTTTTACATCCTCCAAGTCTCTTGGTCTACCTGCAATAATTTTATGAATAATAACATCTTCAAGTGTAGCAAATTTAACCATTTTATCATTGATTTTAACATCAATTGCTTTTCCAATCGCCTGTTTCTCATATGGAGAAAAAGAATAAGAGATATTATATTTATCTAATTCAATTATTATCTTCTTGAGAAGTTGTCCGAATACTATTAATCACCTTTGCGATTTTTATATCTGTTTCTAATCCCTCAAGAGGGTTCTTGAGGGGAAAGATTCCTAACTCGAATGCTTCGTTGTACAGAGCTTCAACTATCTGGAAATTCCTTACCACATCCACCTTCTCCTTCCGTATAAGTTCTCTTTCTAATTTTCGCATTAGCTTAGAATTTTTTATCATTTTGTTACTTTAAATCATAAGGGAAAATGGGGTTTGGGGGCTAGGTCTTGTGTGTTAGTTGTTAGGTAAATTTGACCGATGACTGAAGACGGAAGACTGTATTTTTTGATTTAACACTTGAAACCTAGAAACCTTTTGGTTAATCTACAATTTCAATCATCTTACTGTAGAATTCCTTGAGATCTCCAGTATTATTCTTTAAATATTTGTATACTTCCTCGGGGTCAATTTCCCAGTAAAGGTGTACCAGTTTATTTCTAAATCTTGCAATATTAACAAACTTTTCTGAAAGTTCCAGCGAAATAATCCCGGATCTACCAAGAATTTTAAACACATCACTAAAACTACCAGGAGTACCTAAATTTCCTCTTGCAATTATATGGTTCCCAATATTAATACAAGCTTCTATTGCCCTTTGGAAGGCTCTTTCTATAAAATATTGAATTTCCTTATTAGAAATATATTCTTTGAGAGAGATATCTTTCCTTGAATCTAAGTGGTTTAATTCTCGTTTTAGAAAATTTAATTGTTGATTAATTTTTTCCCTATCCAAATCCATTGTTATCCTTTATGGACGTTTAGATTCTCTCTGTAGTAAGGGAAAAAATCAAGATATTTCTTTACTGTATTCTCTAGAAAATTCATTCTTTCTATTTTATCTTTTTCATATAGAATAACTCCTTCTTCTATCACTCTACGAGAGACAAAAAGAGGTGCTTCATTAAGACAAATAAAGGTTATTTCATCTGTTTGTAAATGAGAGCTTATTTTATCATACAATTGTGCCTCAATATTTTCTTTATTATCCCTCTCTTTCAGATAAAATGCAATATCAATATCTGAAAGATTATTCTCTTCTTCCCTTGCATAGGAGCCAAAAAGATATAAAAATGAAAGTCCTTTAAAATCTTTGACTTCACCTTTCAGCGTTTTTAACCTTTTTCTTATATTACCTTTAATCCTTTTTAGTTTTATCATATTCAAAATTTAGACAATATTTATTAAAAAACAACCCCTAAGTTCACCGCCTCTTTTAAGACAGAAATGATTGTGCATTATTAGATTGCTTCGCACTTGTCAGGAAGAATACGGAACTTACAATGACCGTTCCCTTGGAACCTTGACACCTCGAAACCTTGTACCCTTATATTTAATTTCTTCGATAGAGCGGAGCTTTTCTCTGTGCTCTCTGAGTCTTTGTGGCTATTTATTGGTTGGGTTAATCGGGTTTATATAAAAAAAGTCCGAAGTCCGAGCTGCTATTATAAATGACTCCAGTGACCAGGGACCGGGTTCACTGATTGCGGAACCTATACCGGCAATCAACCAAAAAACAGCTACAAACGTACTAATTCCTCGTGCAATTCCGTGAAGTATATTTGTCTTTCTTTGAATGGTAGATTTATTATTTATCATATTTATTTCCTTATATAAAATCTAAAAGAGAACCTCAAAGTTGACTACCGGGTAAATAAAATAAGTAATATCCGGGGATTCTTCCCTTAACCAGTAATTAACACCATAAGGAGCATATAGAAGCCCAATGTCCGCTGATAGTTTTAAAGAAGATGGGTATGATTTTGTTATTCCAACATTAAAATGAATATCATTGAGGTTTTTATCCTTTGCCTTGCCCCGAAAGAATCTCGTGAAACCAAGACCTCCCTGGAGATAAGGGGACCATTCCTTCTTTTTGGAGCATCTTAAATTTGATTCAACCTTCATGATAATTCCGGGGAAACCGCCGATTGAGAGATTCATAGAGATATTGTCATTAAATGATACGTTGCTTAAAAGCGAAATAATCGGTCCTCCCGAAAATGCGATTTTCGCTCCCATGCCAAAGTCTGATGTAGATAATAAAATAATCAAAATATTCATTGTGAATTTAGCCTCGTATTTGACTTTTTAAAATAGTTGGACGGTTGGGCTGAAAATGTCCAAATTCCTATGTGTTTTCATCTGTTTATCTTTCATAATATTTTAACTACCCACTCACTGTTTAACTGACAAACTGACTAACACGTTAATTACGTTTACCTCACCAACCCCTTAAATCTTTGGAAATTTCCAGATATTTTTGACTAACTTTCTTCCTGTATATTTATTCTTAGCTTTTCTTGCTATTTTCTTTGGATCTCCGGTTGAAAGTTTCTCAATATCATTAGCCATACGGGCTAATTTATATAGAAAACTCCCTGTTTTACACACTTTTCGGCCTCCTCATTACGATCGTTCTTGCCTGGAGTTTGACCCTTATGAAATAGTTACACATTTCACCCTAATGAAATAATTATATATTTCATGGGGCATGCAGGGTAAACCCATTATGAAGTAGACTCTCACTTCACCCCAATGTAATAGTGATTCATTACATCATACAGTAATAGCTACGCATTACATGTGACAAGTGTGACAGGTAGGGCAGGCCCCAAATGGAATAGCTATACATTCCACACCTCCATCTTTGTTTAAAATCTTAATTTAAATTTTGGGGTAAGTCAAGAGGGCTTGTGGATCGGAGGTGATGGTTATTCTACATTTTTAAACGACCAACCTTAATACATAATAGGTAAGCTGAAATCCAAAAAGGATAAGAGCCACTCCACAAACTACCTGAAAAGCTCTGAGCAATTTAGCTGACTTGAATAATTTTCCCGGAATGATACCCATCAAAGCCCCTAATGCTATTGGCGCAATTGCTGTCCCTATGGCAAATACCACCGCATACAATATACCTACTAAGACGGCATTTTCTGCTACACAGGCGATATAGGTAAGGACTGCTACATATGGAACACATGGTGCAATGCCCATCAAAAAACCAAGTAAAAACATGCTTTCATTACCTTTGCCTAATAGGCTCTTTCCAATATGCATCTTAAAACCCTTACCTAAAATGATAAGGATACCTATTGCTATCATAAAGAGGGATAAAATCAAATAGAGCCACCCTGACTTTTGAGGTGGGAAAAATTGATTAATAAAGCTAAAAGCTACAGTTGCAAGTCCACCTAAAATGGAAAGCGCTAAAAGTCTACCAACTGAAAACAACAATGCCGCTTTCAAGCCCCCATGCCAGCCTCTTTTGGTGGCTCCAATATAAGGTAGGAGCAATGGAGCAGTATAAGCAAGACATGGACCCCAACCCATAGTAAAACCAGCTAACAGTAATTTTATAGAATTAGAAAACATCCTTTATTTTTATCCTTTTGCCGCAACCTACGAGAATAAAGTCTTTTCCGTAGACTTTTTTAAACTGTTTTCTGGCAAGATCACCCGAACAATGACATGGACCCACTTTCAGAACCCCTTCTTCCTTAACACCGTTGACGATTCCCTTTATCTGCCAGGCATTCAACCAGCATAAATGAAACCCACCTAATACTAAATAGACATCAATTTTAAGCATCTCTTTTGCCCTTCCCACTATATTTATAACCCCTGGATGGGCACAACCTGTAATTATTACTAATCCCTTAGATGTTTTTATTATAAGAGACTCCTCTTTTATAAAAGTTCCTAATTCTCCCGTGGAATAAGCATTCTCGCAGATTTTTACTGGCTTATGAACCTCAACCAATTTCGCACCTACTTTATTGACTTTATCTTTAATGCTTTGGGGCAAAGACTTTGGCATATAAACTGTAACATCGGAATTTTTCTCCAAAAAATCACCTAATCCGCCAATATGATCATAGTGAACATGGGAAAGGACTATTATATCTACCACCTTAGGATCAATCTTGAGTTTTTCCAAATTCTCAAGCAGCACAGACCCATCTCCACCCACATCAAATAGGATTGTCTTATCCAACCCTTCTACCAAACAAGAAAAGCCCCATCTTGTTTCCAATTCTCTATTGTATGGATTATTATCATAAATTATGGTAAGTTCCAAATCTTTAGCAACTGCAGAAGATGTAAATGATATAGAAAATATTAAGAATAAAACTATTCCACTCAACTTATGCATTTTTTCTACCTCCATATTTAAAATACTTTTGGTTTAACGACCAATTGCGTATGAGAGACGAAAATGGTGCATGATATTTTGCCACTTTAATTTCAAAAATTATCTAATCGGAAGACGCTAAATGGTTGACATTACATATCTCCACTATTACTTAAAAACATAAAGAAAAATGGGATTTAGGCAAGGGGGGCTGGGGGCTGGGTTCGGATAGTTCATTGGGTTCGTAGGGTTCGTTGAGTTTATCCTAATTAACTATTTGAACAATCAACTATTCAACTATTACACTATTACACTAATAAACTAATTAAGTCAGTTTCTTCTTTACCCATTCAATAAGACTACCTGCTTCAAGTATTTCAAGTAGTCTTTCAGGATAAGATTCAAAGGAAAATTCCTTATCAGAAGTTTTTATCAAACCGTTCTTTAGGTCGACTTCAACTTTATCTCCTTCTTTGATTTCATCGACAGCTTCCGGATGAATTATTGCAGGAAGGCCATTGTTTATTGCGTTACGGAAGAATATTCGTGCAAATGATTTCGCAATTACAGCGGAAATCCCTGAATAAACAAGACAGGTAACTGCCTGTTCCCGTGATGAACCCATTCCAAAGTTCTTACCTGCAACTATCACATCTCCCTCTTCTACCCTATCTACAAAACCCGTATCCAGATCCTCCATTGCATGCTCTGCCATCTCCTTTGGGTCATCTATGGTGTAAGTATACTTTCCTGGAAAGATTACATCTGTGTTAATGTCATCCCCATATTTGAAAACTTTTCCCATCTAATTC
>CAYZBF010000042.1:0-9315 GCA_964476585.1 uncultured bacterium
TATATCCTCCTTTCTCTTTTCCATACTATATATTTGGTAAAAAAAGTCAATACTGAGAACTCTGTACTGATATGGTATATTTCGGGCAGGATACCTTCAAAACTTGATATGGATTCCACCAGTAGATATCTAACGAAATGATAGTCTTGTCTTTTTTTTCTTTTTTCTTATTATCTCGTTATGCTAAAAAATATTAAGGGGAGTGCTTAAGATGGCTACTCTGAACAATAGAATAAAAGGAGGACTAAAACTAGCCATTGCTTTTGTAGTTGTGACAATGGTTGCACTTCTTATATTCACCGCCAGCAGAGAAACTGTTGAGGCTCTGGGCAAAATAAACCCATTTTATCTAATTATTGCTTTGGCCTTCTGGGCTATTTATCTTTTATTTGATGCTTTCCGAATTTCCCTTTTAACACATGGGGTAACAGGAGAATGGAGAAGCATAAAAACAGGGTTTGAAGTGCTCCTTACGGGTACTTTCCTTGCAGCAGTAACACCTTTTCAGACAGGAGGACTTCCTGTTCAGCTTTATATATTGAAAAGAGAAGGAATACCATGGGGTAAAGGGACCCTCATTATCCTCCTCAGAGGTGTTTTCTTTGCCATCATGATGATAACCCTGCTGCCTATACTTCTTCCAATACTTGCAAGAGAGTCAAGTGTTACATCTATTCGGATTCTTTCCAGATACAGTATGGTTATTTATATCGTAATGATTGCCATATTTGCATTTATATTAATCAAGCCGGAATTAATCAAGCGTTTTATCTATAGGATAACACTACGAAGGGGGAAAAGGACGAAAACAACCAGATGGACATACAAGGTGTTTAAGGAAATCGAGGAGATGAAAGATGGATTCTGGCGTTTTTCTGTTGAGAAGAAATGGCATTCTATAGCAAGCTTTTTCCTGACTTTTATTACATATGCACCATATTATTTTATTGCTCCTTTCTTGCTACGGGGTTTAGGACTCAACATTTCCTTCCCAAAAGCTGCTTTCCTCCAGTTAGTTGTAACTCTCTTCACTTTCTTTTCGCCGACTCCGGGAGCAACCGGTGTCTCCGAGGGGGGATTTGCAATACTCTTTTCACCCATCGTGGCAAAGCATCTACTCGGAGTTTTTACAATACTATGGAGATTTTTCACCTTTTACCTGACAGCAATTATCGGTGGAGTTGTTACTCTCAAGGTTTTAAAATTGGGAGGAATGGAATTTGAAAAAAAGCAAGTTCAACAGGAAGAGTCTTAAAAAAGGCATTCGTCTTTTCCTTTTTATTTCATTTATAACCATTACAGTGGTTCTTATTTTTACAATAAGCAAAGAGACTAAAGAAGAATTGAAATTGATCTCTCCATTATTTCTTATTCTAACACTCCTAAGTGTTTTTCTTCGTTTTCTTTTTGATATATGGAGACTCAGGTATATCGTAAAGGCTATGGGTATGGAGCTAAGCTGGATGGGAGCTTTCTATTTTACCTTTGGTGGTTTATTCCTTGGGGGTATTACCCCCATGCAACTTGGAGGTATACCTCTTCAGTTATATATTTGCAGACGTGAAAACATACCATTTCCAGAGGGTAGTGCTGCAATATTTACCCGTGGTATGTTATCAGCATTTGTATTGCCATTTCTTATTCCTTTTATGTTTTATTATCGTACCCTCCTGACCTCAGGCTGGATTCAGGGAGTCGTTAAGTATCTCAGTATACTTTATGGTTTGATGGCCATTTTCCTTCTTATTATTCTTACGAAGACCCCCTGGATAACAGAACACTTCAAGGGTAAATTTGTAGAAGGGATTGTCAGGTTTAAGGAAATTTTCAGGAGGGAATTTGTGAAAAGAAAGATTCCGTTCCTCAAAGCCTATGGTATTACCTGGCTTTCTCTCATCTTTTATTTTTTAACAGCACCACTCCTTTTGCGTGGTTTAGGTATAGATGCACCATTTCTTGAGACAACTATTCTCCAGGTTATTCTTACCTACGCGCTGAACTTTATGCCCACACCTGGAGCGAGTGGTTTTGCAGAAGGTGGGGCCTATACATTGTTCTATCATTTAATGCCGAGGGCAGTCTTAGGGATATATGTGATACTCTGGCGATTCTTTACAGGTTACATTGGAATTATTGTGGGGGGTGTTGCACTCTCAAAGTTATTTGCAGGTACGGACAGTAATGGAAGTATTGTATTTAATACTGAAGGGCATAGAAATTCTTTAGATGAACAGAGTGATGAAGTCTAATAGCCAGATATGTTCTGGGTTTTAAGATCAAACCCAAATCTCTTGACAACTTCAAGTAACATATTATATTTCATTAAGAATGGGGAGGATTAATGCCCACTTATGAATATGAATGTTTGAAGTGTAGTTATAGATTCGAGGAATCCCAGGGAATAAAAGATGAACCCTTAAAGAAGTGTCCGAAATGTGGAGGTAAGGTTAAGAGGCTCATAGGAACAGGAACGGGTATAATATTTAAGGGTAAAGGTTTCTATCATACAGATTATAAATTGCGTGAGAATAAAAAGGATGATAAAAAAGTAGATAAGAAAGAAGATAATAAAGGAAAGGATGAATGAGATCTAAAAGGTTAACTTTAGATCCTTTAAACAGTGTAATATAATATGAATTGATGATAATAGTTAACCTTTTTATCTTTCTTGTTGGTACACAAATATATAATATTTCTTATCCTGCATTATCCCCTACTGGCAGCGAGATATCATTTTCCTGTTTTGGAGATATCTGGATTGTTGATTCTGATGGTGGAAGAGCTAACCGTCTTACTGTTTCAAACAGTTATGAGAGTATCTCCAGGTGGTCACCTGATGGAGAGTGGATAGCATTTGAGAGCGATGAGTGGGGTAATGATGACATCTTTGTCGTTCCTGTAATTGAGAGCCTTCCACCAAAGAGACTCGCCTATTATTCTACCTATGATCGCCTCTTAGGCTGGACGCCTGACAGTAGAAAAGTCCTCTTCAGGTCGCAGAGAAATACACCACTGGGTGTTGTATACGGTGTAAGCCTTTCAGGAGAAACTCCTCGTAAATTCCTGGATTTCGACCTAATCTCGATTGATTTCATATCACGAGATACGCTTTTATATTCAAGGGGGGCAACTAATTGGTGGAGAAAAAAATATAAGGGTCCTGCCAGCCGGGATATATGGATAAAAATACTCCCTGATGGAGATTCAAGGAGGTTAGTCGAGTTTGAAGGACGAGACGCATATCCTATGTTTTCTCCTTTTACTCGGAAGATATATTTCCTCTCCAACAGGGGTCCGAATAATATAAATAATATATGGAAGATGAACATCGATGGTAAGGCTTCAGAACAGGTGACTCGGTTTGAAGAGGAGATACACTTTCCATCCATATCCGAAGACGGACGAATTATTGCTTTTACCTCCCTGGGAATTCTATATACGTTAAACCTTGAAGTAGAGGATGTAAAGAAGGTTCCTGTAAAAATACCAATGGCTTATAAAAATGCAAATGAGGAATTTCAAAAATTTAGTGGAGAAGTAAGCGAATTTGCAATTTCTCCAGATGAGAAAGAAATTGCCTTTGTAATACATGGAGAGATATTTGTTGGAGAATTGAAGGATAATGGAAAAATAGACAACATAAAGCAGATTACACATACACCTGCATTGGAAAAGGATATCTCATGGCATCCAGAGAAAGAGAAGCTCATTTTTTCTTCCCTTCGTGATGGTGATTTTGATATTTATATAACAAAACCGCAAAGGGAAGAAAAATTCTATAAGGGTTTATCCTTTGAAACTAAAAAGATTCTGGATACAGAAGAAACAGAATACAGACCAATCTATTCTCCAGATGGAGAGAAGATATCGTATCTTAAGAGCCATGGACAACTGTGGGTGATGAATAAGAATGGAAAGAAAAGAGTGCCCATCACCGAAGAAAGAGATGTTCAATGGGTAGATTGGGCCCCTGATTCTAGATGGATTGCCTTCAGTAGAACAGCCCTGGAATGGAGAGAGGATATATTTGTTGTTCCTCTGGACCATAGAGCAAAACCCATAAACATCAGTAACCATCCAAACGATGATTATAAGCCGATGTGGAGTAGCGATGGAAGAAGAATTGCCTATGCTTCTCGTGATAATATTGGTAATCTGTGGATAAAATATGTGTTTTTATATAAGGAAGATGAGGATAAGGATAGGAAATACTGGGAAGAGAATCTGGATTCACTTAAAGCCCCTGAGATGATTGAGATAGATTTTCTTGATATAGAAGACAGGATTCATACAATCACAAAGGTTCAGGCAGGATATTATTATATAGCACAATCTCCAGGGGGAGATAGATTTGCTTTCCGAAGTGAAAATCTAGGTAATGATGATGTCTGGACCGTTGATTTATTCGGAGACGAACTCCTCCAGTTAACGAAAAGCAATGTAAAACCCAAACAAATTTACGTCTCAAGAGATGCTGAAAATGTGTACTATCTTTCTGAGAGAGGGAATATAGGGGTTGTTTCTATTGAATCTCCAAATCCGAAAATCCTTTCTTTCGGTGTTGAAATGAAAATAGATAGAATTAAAGAGCAAGAGGAGACCTTTAAAGAGGCATGGTGGGTAATTCATGATGGTTTCTATGATAGTGATTATCATGGAATAAACTGGGAAAAGATGAAGGATAAATATATTGATTTAGCTATGTCTTCTAGAGCTATAAGGGAGTTTCACTCAGCGGTCCAGATGATGTTGGGTGAACTGAATGCTTCCCATTTAGGGATATGGAAGACCCCTCGTGATAGAGAAATAACCGGGCGTATTGGGATAATTCCTGACCCTGGATATAATGGGGAGGGGGTGAGAATAAAGGAAGTTATCCCCGGGAGTCCAGCAACGCAGGAGAGTGTATCTCTAAGTAAGGGTGAAGTTATTATTTCAATAAATAGTGAGGAGATTGGAAGGGAAAACTACTACAGTTTCCTCCGAAGAACAGCAGGTAATGATATTTTGGTAACTACCAATAAGAAAGAAGTTAAAGTGAAACCAGTTACTCCAGGCAGGATTAGAGAATTAATATGGAAGGATTGGGAACGAAGGAATCGAGAATGGGTTGATAGGAAAAGCAACGGAAGGATTGGATATCTTTATATCTCTTCTATGGGTGATTATAATCTTAAGAAATTCGAATCCGACCTTTATAAGGAGATGGATAAAGAAGGACTCATTATAGATATCCGGTATAACGGTGGTGGTAATATACACGATGAGCTTCTCAATATACTCAGAAGAACTACATATGGCTATTCAAAGGAGAGGGATGAGGAAGACATGACTCCTTCTTCTGCATTCAAGTGGGATAAACCCACAGTGCTTCTAATTAACGAAAACTGTTATTCTGATGCTGAGATATTTCCCATGGGATTCAAGGAATTAAATCTGGGTACATTAGTTGGAGTGCCTACATTCGGAGCAGTTATAGGAACCCATGATCTTACGCTGATGGATGGTTCTACATTCAGGCAGCCTTCTAATGGTTGGTATCGCGTAACTGGCAAAAACCTTGAGAATAATCCGATTTATCCTGATATTCTCATCTTTAACCCTCCAGAGCAGGATGGTAAGGTTCCTGATGACCAACTAAAAGGAGCTCTTCGGGTTCTAATCGAGAAGTAAGATAATTCTCCTATGCCTCTTATCATATTCTTTAGTGTAATCCTTTTTCTCTATTTATCTTATAAATATTACGAACACAAAAATATCTATATGCCAGAGAGGGACTTTATAGCAACACCGGAGGATTTTGGTATTGAATTTGAGGATATAAAATTTTCTTCAAGAGATAAGGTCCTGCTCCACGGGTGGTTTATAAAGGGATTAAAGGATAACGTTATCCTGTTCTTACACGGTAACAAGTATAATATATCATACCCACTTCCATATATTGAGATGTTAAATCAACTCGGGTATAACGTATTCATTTTTGATTATAGAGGATATGGTAAGAGCAATGGTATTCCAACAGAAAGGGGGCTCTATCAGGATGCACTGGGTGCTTATGATTTTTTAGTGGATAGGGGATATAGAGGAGATGGTATAATTCTGTTTGGTCGTTCCCTTGGAGGGGCTGTTGCTATATATATAGCGGGGAAGGTAGAAGTAAGAGGATTAATCGTGGATAGTAGCTTTACATCCATGTATGACTTAAGTTATGACGTATTTGGGTTTCATTTTCCTCGCTACTTGATATCCAACCATTATGAGTCAATAGAGAGAATAAAGAATATAAAAATACCCAAACTGATTATTCATAGTATAGAAGATGAATTAGTACCCTTCTATCATGGGAAAAAGCTTTTTGAATCTGCCTCTTCTCCAAAGGAGTTCTTAAGAATACATGGTTCTCATCTCACCTCATTTAATGATTCAAAAGACCTTTATGTTGATAAGATTAAGCGTTTCTTAAATAGTTTATGAGTAATATTTTTTATTACTAAAATAGATGTCACATTCTAATGCAAATTTATGTCATATTTACATATCTTATTCGGACTTCCTATTCGATAAAGACGCGGTCAATTTCCGAAAGCAGAGGAAATTGCCACTTGGCGCTCAGATATATTTAGAAAATTAGATATAATAAAAGTTTATAACTTCGACCTTCCTGTTAGACAAAGACGCTGTCAATTTTCCCACCGTGAAAATCGCAGCTCGCTCTCGGATCTACCCCGTGGAATAGAGTGCATTGAAGCCAGATTTCTTATTCCACGGGGCGAGCTCTCGTTCGAAAAAACATCTCACGAACCATGGCCGCCTGCCCCGTGTAATAGACAGCAACGAAGTGAATTTCTTATTACACGGGGTAAATCCTCCGAGACGCTTTCCTGAATAGGAAATCCTCATAAATTCAATTATAGAATTCATATTCTTCTATTCGGTATGGACTTTTTTGTATGTGACATCTATTTATGATAATCACATCCGGGGTAAAATCCCTTGACTTCAGATTGTTTTTGACATATTTTGATGAAAACACTAAAAATAGAGGTTTATAAGCATGCTGATCATAAGGTTCACAAATTTACAAGGGAAAAGAATTAGGTTAATATCTCAATAAGGTAATAGAGAATGGGGAATTCAAAAGATAAAGGGAAAGGTCATCGGAAGAGATTAAGAGAGAAATTCTTAAAATCAGGTGTTTCGGGACTTCATGAATATGAGATAGTCGAATTACTCTTGACCCTTGGGACCCCTCGAAAGGACTGCAAGCAACGGGCGAAAGAGGCAATAAAAAAATTTAAATCACTGAAAGGCGTTCTTGAAGCACCAGTAGAGGAACTTCAAGAGATCAAAGGAATTGGACCTCATAATGTTTTTGGAATAAAGCTCATCCGGGAGATATCAGAGCAATACCTGAAGGAAAGAATTATTGGCGAAAAGATTCAACTGAAATCTTCAAAAGCGGTCTTTGATTATTTGTACCAATCAATGCAGAAGAATAAGAAAGAGATTTTTAAAGTAATGTTTCTGGATGGAAAGAATAAACTCATTGAGACAGAGGATTTATTTAAAGGAAGTTTAACCACCAGCGCTGTTTATCCCCGAGAGATAATCAAAAAGGCAATAAAATTTGATGCTGTTGGTCTAATTTTTGTTCATAATCATCCATCTGGTGATCCAGAACCCTCAGAAAGTGATAAAGATATAACGAAAGAACTCATTTTTGCAGGCAAATTAATGCGAATAGAAGTACTTGACCATATTATTATAGGTGATGGCAAATATTTTAGTTTCGCTGATGATGGTCTTATTGAGAAATATAATCAAAATTATTTGAATATGAAAAAGGGCTTGGATATTTAACGGGTTAATATGAAACCAGAAGAAAAAGTCCAAAAGAAAATAAAAAATTTCAAAAATCCAGGTACTAAGCCTATATTCAAATTCCTTATTCTCTATTCTCTTCTTCTTTTAAACTATCTATTATATTTACAAGTGGGAGAACTACACTTACCGGTGCACTTAATGTTGCAGAAAGAACATATCCTCTTAGTGTTGAATATATCATAGGAAAAACTGCAAAAAAGATCATCTCCTTAACCTTTTTTTCTTTAAAATTTTCTGGAAATTCAACTACTGCAAAACCCTCAACGTTTAATGTAACTGGAGTTCTTTTACCCTTCAATTTTAAATTAAATTCACACATAAATCTACTTTTTCTTTCCTTATGTTGCTTTGGAATCGCAGAAAAATCTATCATTTCCGACTCTGGGAAAAATCTACATGGTTTATAGTTCTTTTTTAATTTGTATCCATATCCTTTTATTGCAAACTCTAATAAATTAAGCGGCGAGGGCTTCATTTTTAAAGACCTTTCTAGTCTGGGTGACTTCGAGAAATTCGAAATATTCATTTTCTAATGGGATTTGGTATTTAACTTTCTTTTCCTCGCCTATATTGATACTAAGACTGACATCCATTACAGTAGCAATTTTCACAAGAGATTTCAGCGTAAGGTTTGGATTGCCGTTTAAGAGTTTTGTTATATATGCTGGAGATACTCCTAGTTCTTTGGCCAATTGCTTTCTGGTCATTCCTTTCTTGTATAATAATTCAAGAATCTGTTCGTTTAATTCGAGCATTAACCCTTCAAGTATATACTCAGGGTCTTTCTCAAATTTCTTTACCTTTTTTTTAAACCACCCTTCAAGATTCATTGCATACCTCCTTATATTTTTTACAGATCCTTTCATAAACACTTTGTGGTAAAGAACTCCTCCCTTTTATAATACCTTCAAGTAAGATAAGTTCGCTCTTTGGTTTTGAAAAGCATGAAAATATCCTAATTTGTTTAGAAGGTTTAAGTTCATAAATATAATCACATCCTTTAATTTTTTTAAATTTCTGGTCATTTCTAATAGGCCATTTATCTCCTATGAATTTAATCAGCCTAATTATTTTCTTTTGTTCCTTTTCACTTCTTACTTCAACAAAATCAACAACCTGATGTTTAATCCTATTACTCGAAGTTACTTTTACCAATGCTTTTATAACTAAGCAATCACCTTGATAGAATATTTCTTTTCTAAACATATATTTAACCTATAGGTTAAATAATGTCAAGGGTAAAATTTATATTTTATTACCATGACTTATACTTATCATTTTTCATATCTGTTTCAAATTCAATTTGCAATTTTTTCATTTATCTTCACCCAATAACCGAACAATGATTTTTCGTAATGGTTGTGATTTTGATATCGGGACTCAATTATTTTCCAGAACTTTTTATTATGCCTTCTTTCAATAAGATGAGCG
>CAYZBF010000043.1:0-9014 GCA_964476585.1 uncultured bacterium
AATTAGTTCAGATGAAGCAAGATCAATGACTTATGATGTATTTAGTGGATTAGGCTCAAAAGAGTCAAAGCAGAATAGAATTGTTGCAATTAAGTTTATAGAATCAGAATAGCTAACAAAACTTCTAAAGATAGGTGAGATGTTCATTTTGAATGTCTCCCTTTTTTATTGACAAATAAGGGATTTTCAGATATTTTTTTAAATGGAGGTGTGAGTGTTTTTTTATTTTATGATTTATATAATAGAAAAAGTGAGAAGATTAGAAGCACCGACCCTATAATCATATAAAAGGAGGTGTAATGAGGATCAGATTAAATAGAGTGTTTATATCAATTCTTCTTTTACTCTTCGTGAATTGTGGTCTTTTTGAATCTCTACCGGCAGTTAGAATCTTAAAACCTAAAAAAGGAGAAACACTTATAAAAGGTGAAGCTTTCCAGGTAAAGGCTGAAATTGACGTTGATTTCAAAATAAAAGAATTAAGAGTAGGACTTTGGGATGTGGTGAAGCATTATGATACCATATTAGATGAAGAAATTGAGTATGATACCACACTATGGGTATATTCTTTCACATATGAAGAAGCAGACTTTCTGCGTGAGTTCACGATAGAAAAAGAATTAACTGTTCCAACTAATGCTCCTGTTGGTGATAACTATAGACTGGACGTCGGAGTCCATGCTTTGGAAGAAGGGTATGGATTAGGTTATTCTCTGCTAGTTCGTGTTCATTCTCCCAATGATTAAGTGGTGAGGCTAACTCAACAAACTCTGGGTCGAGTTTTCAGGGTATTTAGAGATGGCTTTTAATCTGTAACTGTATTCGAGTTGATTTAATATGATAGTAGGGGTTAAAAAGATATCTAATATTGAGATTCGACCCTAATAATTTTGATATAGACAGAAAGGAAAAATAGCAGGTGGATGGTATGGTTACAATGTAGAGCGGATAGAAATTTTTAGAAAACTGAATATTGAGTAGTTTATAATTGCAACGAAAAACTACACAAAAGGGGAGAGCAATCTCCCCTTTTTATTGACAAATAAGGGGTTTAAGTTATTCTTTCAAAAGGAGAGTGTTATAAAGAAAGTTATATATAAAAGAGCAAAAGAAAGAAGAGATGATAGTGATAATGTCACAGAGCTTGCCCCATGGAATGATTATATATTCCATAAGGGGTCAAGCAGCGTCCCCATTATATATACTTGACAGGTAATGATATGTGCTTAAATATTGGTGTTGATTTGTATTATATGAGTTAATGTCTAAAGATATCTTGAGGGTAGATTTAAATGATTAAACAATAATAAAAGGAGGTAAATATGAATGATGATTTGGATAAAATAAGAAAAGTCCTTGAAGATAATCGAGATAAACTACTCACGCGAGCAAATGTAGTTGCAGTGGGGATAGGTTATAAAACCATAAAAGGAGAAGAAACCTCGACTCTTGCCATCATTTGTTCGGTAGTAAAGAAATTACCTAATGCTCAATTATCTCCCAAAGACATAATTCCTTCAACTATAAATGATACCCCTACAGATGTAATAGAGACAGGAGTAATCCGAGCAATGAAATCAAGAACAGATAAATGGCGTCCTGCTCCCGGGGGAGTAAGTATCGGACATGTAGATATTACTGCTGGAACTCTGGGCTGTCTGGCGAAGAAAGATGGACAGATCATGATTCTTTCAAATAATCATGTGCTGGCGAATAGCAATGATGCCGAAGTTGGTGATCCTATTTTACAACCTGGCCCATATGATGGTGGCAGGTTTCCAGTAGATCACATTGCCAACCTATATGAATTTGTGCCAATTGACTTTACTGGAGGTGATGGTAATGGGGGTGCTTGTTCCATTGCTCGTGGAATAACTTCTTTACTGAATGGTATAGCCAAAATAATTGGGAGCAAGACGCGATTACAGGTAATTAATATTTGTTCAGGGGATAATCTTGTGGATGCTGCTATTGCACGTCCTCTTGATGAGAATGATGTCACCGCTGAAATTCTTGAGATTGGATTGATTGCTGGTTTAATTCAGGGTAAATTAGGTATGAATGTTAAGAAAAGCGGTCGGACTACTGCAATAACAACAGGTAGAATTACACAGGTAAATGTCACAGTAAATGTCCAATATGGCTCTGGACGTATAGCTCGTTTTGTCGACCAACTTATGACTGGACCAATGTCTCAGGGTGGAGATAGTGGTTCAGCACTATTAGATAATAACAATAATCTTGCAGGGCTTCTTTTTGCCGGGAGTGATACTACTACAATTTTCAATAGAATTGAGAATGTTTTTTCCGCTCTTGGGGTAAATTTATAATTCATTAATTACTATTTGCTAACATTTAAAAGCCGAATTTGAAAAATTGTAGGAAGAATACGATAAAGATAATACACGGGAGCGTAAAATTATAAATCAATTAACTTAAAAGTATTGTCCATCTCCAGAGGGCAAGTCCCATTTTTTCTGTAAAATTCATTGAGCCACCAATTCCTCATTTAACTTAGATCCTTCCTTTACCTCCTTTAGTCCTTCCATAAATTCTTCTTCTTTTTTAAAACTGGTCTTCTCCACCCTCTTCGCATTCTTCCCGTTTTTTGAGATTATAATCGGCATCTACCACCTCCTAAAGTCTGAATTCATTTATTAATAATATCTTAGTTTAAAAATCTAGAATAGTCAAGAATATGCTAATTAACAAGTGAATTAAAATTTAATGGAATTAAAAATGTCAAAAAGCCTGCCCCATGAAGTGAGTATCTACTTCATAATGGGTTTACCCCGCTTGCCCCATGAAATATATAATTATTTCATTCGGGTGAAATGAGGAACTATTTAACTGGGGTCAAGCTTGCCCCGTGGAATGGCTCACTATTCCACATGGGGCACCGTCCCTATTGTCTTTCGTCTCTTGGGCAACTCTACCAAAAAACAAGGAGAGAATGAGAGGAGTGGATGGAAAAGTCAAAAATTAAAGCACCGTCCCCAAAGCACAAGTACAAAATACATAGAACAAGATATAAAACAAAGTTTAAAAAGAATTGCAAGTTTATCTTACGAAACTGCAGAACTGATAAAAGAAATTATTTTTGAATAAAATACAATTTAATTACAATAGAGGAGAGCAATCTCCTCTTTTTATTGACAAAGAAGGGGACTTGAGTTATTCTTTAAGAAGGAAGTGAAAAATGAATACAATAGAAGAAATTATAAAGAAACGTTTTAAGTTTCTTTATAAATTGTATGAATTATCAGATGGGGATGAAAGATATTTTCGTGATATGTATGAAATTGGGAAAGAATTAAATTATGATGAAAAATTAGTGTATTTAATCACACAATATCTTGGTAGAGAAAATTTGATAAAAAACGTTGGATCTAGTAAAATAGGAATTACTCATTGGGGTATTCGTGAAGTAGAAGATGCTGTTTCATATCCTAACGAGGATACTGAACACTTTCCAGGAAATATTATATCTATTGGTACAATGATACATTCACAAATTCAACAATCAAGTAATAAAACTTCAAAAAGAATAACAAATACTAATAATTTATCTGAGTTTAATTATATTACTATAAGTGATAGTGTAATTGGCTCATTAAATTTGGGAGAGATTAAGAAAATTGACGTATCAATGGCTGTTTTTAAAAAGTCAGATAATGAGGAAATTATAAAACCGTTAAAAGAATTAACTGAAGCAATAATAAATGAGAAGGAATTAGATAGAGAATTAAGAAATGAAATTCTTGAACAATTGTCTTTTTTATCTATACAAGCAAATCTACAAAAAGAGCAAAGAGTAAAAAAGGGAATCATAAAGCTTATATTCGATAGAATTAAAACAGTTATATCTACAATCCCTGCTTTAATTTCCTTATGGGATAAATTACAACCATTATTTGATAAATTTTTCTCTTAATTTTTATCCCACAATAGTGGAGAGCTTTAAAAAGGAAGAATAAATGGCATATGGTAAAATTTTGTATGAAGCAGTAGAATGGTATAAAAAGAATAAGTCAACTTACGAAAGTTTGTCTAATAAAGTAGAGAAACTAATTAAAGAACTTCTAAATAATGAACAGACTACATATCATAGTATTATTAGTAGAACTAAATCTATAGAAAGCTTTAGAAATAAAGCTGAAGACCATAAGTACACAGCTCCAAAAGACCAAATTAAGGATTTATCCGGTATCAGAATTATTGCATATGTAGAAAGTGATGTAGAAAAAATATGTACTTTAATTGAAAAATCATTTAAGTTTTATCCCGAAAATAGTTCTGATAAATCTAAAGATCTTGGGATAGATAAGGTAGGTTATAGAGCAGTTCATTATGTTTGTGAATTTACAAAAGATAGGTGTTCTTTACCAGAATTTAAAAATTTTAAAGATATATGTTTTGAAATACAAGTAAGAACTATATTACAGCATGCATGGGCTGAAATAGATCATGATAGAAATTATAAATTTCAAGGTATTTTACCTGAACATATAAAAAGAAGATCCGCTATTTTATCAGGGGTATTAGAACTAGCTGATAGAGAATTTGACAGATTATCCCATGAGATTGATGAATATGCTAAAAATGTTTCTGAGAATACAAAGAAAGGTTATTTTTTAAATATTAAAATCAATACTACTTCATTACGAGAATATATGAACATAAGATTTAAAGAAGAAATTAACAAAGGTTTATTTAATCCTTCTTTTGGGTCTTCTGGTCCTAATGGGATGCAAGAAGAGATAATTCAAGAATTAAAAAATTTTGGTATAACTACTTTAGATGAATTAGATAAAATTATTCCAGATGATATTAGTGATATGTTAAATGAATACAAAAAGAGAAAAGAGAATGTTCCTGAATATATTGAAAAATATTATGAAAATTTTACTGGTATATTAGAGACATTTATGATGATTGAGGATTTAGAAAGATATCTTGAGAATTGTTGGAATTATCGCTGGAAATATATTGAAGATTTAGTCGTTCATTTCATATCTGTGTATAACAATATACCTACTTCTGAAGTTTTGAAAATAATTTCAAAATATGATTTTATTGAAGTAATACCATATTTCTAAAATTTTAAAATATAGAATTCATTTAGTTTTCTTCATCCTTTCCTTAATTTTCCCATAATTTTAAACACAAACCTCTATAAACCTTCTTTTATCTTAGCATAGGGGAGAGCAATCTCCCCTTTTTATTGACAAATAAGAGGTTTTGAGAATTACTTTTAAAAAAGGTGATTACATAGGATTTATAGTATTCATCAATAATTGAAAGTCATCCACTTACATTCCGTTGTATTCTTGACACATTGAAATAAATTAAGTATAGTGTTAATACAATGGAAAAGAAATTTAAATATTTAAAGAAAAAAGAAAAGAAGATAATAGAAGCTTTTACTAAAGATATAAGAGAGCAATTTGGAGATTATATTTTGAGCATTCGATTGTTTGGCTCCAGATTAAGAGGTGATTTTGAAAAATATTCGGATTTAGATATATTCATTCTTGTTAAGGAAAATAATGGGGTAAGGGATAAGATAAGTGATATAGCAGCCGATTACTTCCTTGAATATAATGTGCCTATTTCACCTGTGGTTTACAGTCTATTTGAATATAAAAAGAACAAGGAGTTAGGTTCCTTCTTCTTTGAAGAGGTAGAAAAGGAAGGTGTTCTTTTATGAAAAAGAAAAATTTAGCTAATTATAGAATAAAAAGAGCAAAAGAAATACTGATTGAAGCAAAGGATACCTTCAACCAAAAGCACTATAAACTTTCTATTAATAGAAGCTATTATGTAATGTTTACAGCAGCAAAAGCTCTACTATCCTTAAAAGATAAGGATTCAAGTAAGCATTCAGGGGTAATTTCCCTGTTTAACCAATTTATTGTCAAAAAAGGGTTATTTCAAAAAGAGATTAGTAAATACTTACCAATGGCGAAAGATATTAGAGAAGATACTGATTATGGTGATTTTATTGAAATTACAAAAGAGGATGCAAAGATACAACTCGATAGATCAGAAGAATTTATAAAAGAAGCTGAAAAAACATTAAGCAAAATGCTTGAGAAGTGAAAGGATAAAATTTAATTAATTTTTGATAATAGGGGAGAGTAATCTCCCCTTTTTATTGACAAATAAGGGATTTTGAGTTATTTTTTTAAAAAGAGGTGTTATATAGAAAGAGAAAAAAATAAAAAAGTAAGCGATAAAGATTTAGAAAGATGGAAGTTATTTTATAACTTAACCAGAGAAGTCTACAACAGAGAAGAAAATAGATATGTAAGATTTGAAGATAAAGCTTTACATTGTCTAACCTCCTTTTCACTACTATTGGCTATTTATGGCTTTATGTGGAAACACATCTTAGATAATATCTTCCCACCACAATGTTTTTTAGAAAATTTCTTATCTATATTTAGTGTGATCTTACTTGTATTATTTATACTTACCTGGATATGTACTTTTCGTACATTTAAAGTATCAACTAGAAAGATTATGCCCCTTGACGAGGATATGGTTGAATATATTGAGGATAAAAGAAGGAATCTTGCAAAATTATATAAAGACCTTGGAGAAATAAATAAAGAAGCTTATGAAGGTAATCGTGAAGGCACTGATAAAGAAGCAAAGATATTTAAACTTGGCTACAGAATGATATGTTTGTCTAGCTTTACACTTATTGTTTTTATAATTATATATGCTACTTATCTATGGTTTTAAGACATTTTAATATTTTTCAAGTAAATAAAGTAGGAGGTATAAATATGCAGGATAACGATAACAATGTAGATTCTTCGGAAAACGAAGTAGATAAACCTGTAAAAAGACCTGACCCTGATGAAGTAGAAAAGGATAGAGATTTGGAAGGTAAAAACAAAAAAGTCGAACCCCCTAAGCCAAGGATAGTTGAACTCGGAGAAAACTATAATTCACAGAAGGAAAGCGAAGAAGATGAAATAGAAAAAGAATAGAGATTAATTATTAAAATAGGGGAGAGATAAAAAAAATGAATTTAGAGGCAAAATTAGAGGAATATAGACAACTTCAAGAAGCTATACGACAACTCAGAGTAAGACAGGACCGCGGTCTGTATTTTACATTTCTTATTTTTATAGGAGTTATTAGTATAGGATTCAAATGGCAATACTCTATTTTATACATGACCTCAAGTTTTATTCTCCTATATTTATGGTTAGATGAAATAAGAATATTTAATTCTATTATTAGGTTAGTGACATATATTGAAATTTTTATTG
The DNA here is from genome assembly GCA_964476585.1 of uncultured bacterium. GTDB lineage: Bacteria > Hydrothermota > UBA3072 > UBA3072 > UBA3072 > CAYZBF01. The sequence goes on from CAYZBF010000043.1 coordinate 7,287, forward strand.
AGCAAGAAATAGATGAGTTGAAAAATTTTACTATGAGTGGGAAACATCGTCTTCATACAAAAAAAGGGCTGAAATTATTACGAGCATTAGGAAGCGGACATGGTATAATACCCCTTTTGAGTTTTGTATTCTTTCTATTGGCTATTCCCTATAGGAATAATTTAATTCCTAATATGTCATGTTCGATATCAATAATTTTTTATTGTATTTATTTTCTTATCTTCATTATAAGTTTTGATTCTTTGTTAATCTGGTCTATTTATTCAACAAGTGAACGTAGGGATATAGAAAAGAAAGAATGGAAAAGAATAAAAAATTTAAAAAATGAATAGAAATAATCTGTACCTAAAAAGACCTAAAATATTCCAATAGGGAATGCCCGTAACCTTTCCTTAATTTTAAAACAATTTTAGAAACAAAACTCCTATAAACTTTCTTTTGTCTTAGAAAAGGGGAGGGCAATCTCCCCTTTTTATTGACAAATGAGGGATTTGAGTTATTTTTGAAAAGGAGGTGTATATGTTTAAAATAATAAAGTATATATTCGTGTTATTAATCTTTATTGGATTCTTTCAATGTACAAACAATCCTTTTACACCTGATATACGAGAGTTGACTCCAGCTGAAAAAGGTTTAGTTGAAGCAGATAATAAGTTCGGACTGAAATTATTCAAGGAAGTAGTTTTTGAAGAAGAACCAGATACTAATATTTTCATTTCCCCCTTGAGTGTCTCGATGGCATTGGGAATGACTTATAATGGTGCTGATGGTAGTACAGAGGAGGCAATGCGAGCAACTCTTGAACTCTCTGACCTGACACTTGAAGAGATTAATGAGTCCTATAAAAGTTTGATAGAATATTTAGTAGGATTGGATCCAGAAGTAGAATTTAATATTGCAAATTCAATATGGTACCGTCAGGAATGGACATTTGAAGAGGATTTTCTTGACAGATGTGAAACATATTTTAATGCATTAGTAAGTGGATTGGATTTTAATGATCCAAATGCTAAAGACATAATAAATGCGTGGGTAAGTGAAAATACGAATGGAAAGATAGAAGAGATTGTGGATTATATAGATCCGCTTGATGTGATGTTTCTCATTAATGCTATCTATTTTAATGGTACCTGGACATACAAATTTGATGAAAATTTGACACATGAAGACACATTTCACTTACTTGATGATTCACAAGTACTTTGTGAAATGATGGAAGTTGAAGGTGATTTTCAATATTTTGAAAATTCTGATTTCCAAGCTATTGATTTACCATATGGTTATGAGTGTTTCAGTATGACCATTTTTCTTCCACAACCGGATAAGAATATTGACTCTTTAATTTTAGAACTCAGTCAGGAGAACTGGAATCAATGGATAAATAATTTCTACATAAATAGTGTTAATTTGCAATTCCCAAAATTCACTCTTGAATATGATATAAAATTGAACAATGTTTTATCAGCATTAGGAATGGGAATCGCTTTTAATCCTGGCTTAGCAGACTTTACAAAAATGTATAAAGACGGTGGTTTGTTTATCAGCAGGGTAAAACATAAAACATACATAAAGGTGGATGAAGAAGGAACCGAGGCTGCTGCAGCCACCTCTGTTGTAATGTCTTATACATCAGTAGGCGGTGGTGTTCTTCATATGCGCGTTGATAGACCATTTATATTCGCAATTCGAGAAAATCATTCAGGAACTATACTTTTTATAGGTAAGATT
>CAYZBF010000044.1:0-4179 GCA_964476585.1 uncultured bacterium
AAACTCGGGAAATTTACTGAATGGATAAAAAAATGGCAGAGGGAATGGTATAATATTGTAACTCCAAATGTCATTGATTCATTAATTATAAATCCAGGTATTCAACCTGGTAAGAACAGAATTATACAGAAAACTGTTCGTAAAGCGATTGAAGAATAGGAAGATTGGAATGAAAAAATATGTTATTCTCCTTATATGTTTTTCCTTTTCTTTAGATGCGTATGAAATATTTGGACCAATATGGATATCTCATAATGTGATGTTTTCCCCTAACCTTGGTATTTTTGTTAATGCTAAAGTGGCAGATTGTAAATATACATGGAACAATAAAATCTGGTATATTTATAATTATTTTTGTCATTTTGAATTTCAATATTCTAACTCCTCTCCTTACAATATGTTTTGGTTATATATGGATGCAGAAACCAAAGCAGTCACCAACATTCGACCATAGCCACCCGACACAAGTCTTTTTTGGGATACAGTTGACATATATTTTAATAGTCACCCAGCCATAAAATGGTGTTATGATGGAACCCCAAATTTAGATGAATATGATTTCAAAAGTATATGTAAACATGAAATGGGCCACGCGGCTGGTTTAGCTCATTGCCCCGGTGGAATAATGCAGCCAATAGATAGCGGAGAAGTACGGCATATAACTGTTGATGATGTAGCAGGAATTGCATGCCTGTATGGTACGTATTGGAAAAAGAAAGATAGTCCTTGCCATTATGAAGTTTATTTAGAATCTTCAGGATGTGAAGAAGAACCAGAAAGTTTCCATCAATGTACAACTCATGTACATTTAGTATGTTGCGAAGGAGGTTCCCATCCTTCTCACACGGTAAAACTATTCATCACTTATGATAATGGTGCAAGTTGGAATCAAATATGGAAAAGGAATTCAGTAGGGATACACCGTCGGATTAAAGTCTATTTCAATAAGACATCTGCTAATACCAAAATTAGAGCTAAATGGTACGATAACGGAACACCTTTCGCTGAAGATACAACGAGAACTTTTACTGCCTACTACCGTCCGTTAGCTTGCCCTCCTATACCTATAGAAGGTTCAGGGTCGGTCTTATTAGAAGAAGAGAGTTACACTTACAGTAGTATAATGAAATCAAAGATAAGAAACAACTCAATCTATTCAATTTACGACAAATTAGGAAGGGCTTTAATGAGACATAAGAAGGGTAGTGTAATTAAAGAATATATAAATACAAAAAAGCCGGGTGTATATTTCTTACGGAAGGAATTTCCTGGAAAAATGCAGGTAAAAAAGTTAATAGTAGTAAAGTAATGACATAAAACTTAATCTTAAAATTCATTTAGCTAAATCGAACAAATTTCAGAGAAAATCGTAGTATTAATCCCACCGAATAAATACCAAAGCGTGAGAATTTTTTACTTATATACCCTATTGAAATTTAGATAAATATTAGAAATAGATTCTGACAAAGTAAGCTCGGACATTGACTTTTGACATCCTTACCCAAATATGTTACGGACATAAATGGGTAGGTTAGTGGTAAGGATTAGAAGTAAAAAATTTGAGAGAAGCATGGATTATGTGATAAGGGTTATGGTACTGGTCTGTTAGTATGTTCTCCTCCCCAATCTCCAATTATCAGTCTGGATAAACTACACAAATATATCCAGGATATATATGTGTAATTTAGAGATTGAAAAGTATTTTATTGATGAGTAGTCGAAAATTCAAAAATCAAGACCTGATTTCAATATTACATGCACCGTCCCCATTAACCGTAATGTGCCTTTAATTGTTAGATTTTACTCACATTATTCTTTATTTTTAAAGGGCTTAATTTGGAGGGAATCCAGAAACTCATTAACACTCTCAAAGGCATCTCTCATAATCATTTCTCGATCTTCTTCATCTTCTATTTCCATGAAGTTAGCTATCCAGACTGGACCTACAGAATTTACATCTTCGAATTTTGCTTTTATCTTTTCAAGCCCTTCTCGGACCAATTTGTTACCAAGAAAAGGTTTGATCTTTCCTTTGAGTTTTTGAATGCCGCCCTCGTAATTCTTGACAACAAAATAAATATCATAAGCATCCTTTTCTTTATATCTTTCCCAGATAGCCATTCCTTTCATGATCAGAAAGGGTAATATTTGGGAAGCTTTGATCTTAACTGAATTCTTTGCTCCATCGGGCATTTTGGCTTCTATCTCTATATAGGCAAAATTATTGAAAACCAAATCACAGCCCCTTGCTTTCCTGGCTCTTACATCCTGAATTTTTTGAGTTCGGTGCGAGCCTCCGGTCCCTCCATATTCACCGGCAACCAGGTCAATTTCAACCTCCATGATTCCTTGATTTGTCTTTATTCTCCGAAGAAAAATGAACGGTTGCTCCCCCTCTTTATAACCATGGTCTTCTAAAAGCTGCAGGATGGTTTTATAGCTCTCTTCCGATATATTACGGAAGTCAAAGGCAATATCTACATCCAGGCTACCTACATGTTTTTTACCCTTTTCTCCACATAAGAAATATGGTATCCACCCTCCAACTACAGCAATATTATCCCTGAATGCTCCAAGTATGCTAATAAGTTCGACCATTACCGATAGACAAGTTTCTACTTCTGGTTTCCTATAATCAGATTTGGTCATCATTGTAATCTCAACCTTTCTTTTTTAAGAAAATTTGCTGCCTCTTCACCACGTTTCTTATAGTTCTTAAGATCTAAATAGAGCTGAACATCAGAAACGATCTTTAAGCCATTAACATCCTGTAATCTATAAAATATTCCATCATCATATGGTTCTAGTATCGTAATATTCGGTCCAGAGGTGACCTCTTTCCAGCCTAATTCATTTGCTATAGTTTCTACAAAATTATCAATATAAGCGAAAACTTTATTGTATCTTAAGAATGGCGCAATTCGGGAGGCACCTGAGGTAAGAGTAAAAGCATATTGAATATTTTTGGAATTACAATAGTCAGCAAGCTTTTTTTCAATTACATCTGGCTCATCTAGAGAGTAGAAATTCTTTAATTTGTTTTTCTTATATGAGTAATTATCTGCCCATTTATTTAATAAAGCCTCAGGTTCACTCAGATAGGTCTTCTGTTTTTCAGCTTCCTTTAAGTATGCATAATCCTTAAGCTTGTTTTTCATGTTTGAAACTAACCCCAAACTGACTTCAGCTTCCATCGCCAAATCTTTCACATACCATTTTTTCCCAGGATCGCAAAGTAAGACTCTCAATATCCTTGATGATTTGGGGGAAAAGATCGATTTTAGAGTACGATTCTCCGGATATGGATTTGGATTACCTTTGACACTAATATAGATGTTATCGAAATTCAATAGACAATTTCCTGCGAGGTCAATATAGCCTATACCATTTATCTGACATATCCTTTCGGACTCTTCTGAAACATATGGTGCGCCAAATATGCCATAAACATTGTTTCTCATCCCAATTACTTCCTGTAATTGATTTGCAGCTAATCTTGCATATTTGGGTAAACCGAGAGATTTTATTTCAAAAATCAATGTGTATTTATCTCCGTTTTTAGTACTGATGACATAAACAAGATCTAATTCTTTAGTATATTTAGTATTAGAAAAGAATGGCTCCCTCATTTGCTCGGTTACATCTCCAGGTACAATTAATCCAGTTTTTCTAAGAATGTCTTTAAAAACTTTTTCTATTTCTTTAGTTGTTTCTTTTTCTTTTAACATATTTAACTCCATTTATTATTTCAACGTTTGTTGAAATATAATATAGATTGAAATTTTGTCAAGTATTTCACTTAAAATAAATTTTCAACGTTCGTTGAAACTATTTATATAATAAAACAGATCTATATCCTTTAAATCTTTCGCTCTTTTATATAAATTTCCCAATAATGAATACTCAAGTAATTTAAACATGAAATATTTTTTCATTCCCCCATTTTAAAATTATTGCCGTCATCCAACACCTTTTAAGCCCATATTATTACTGAAATATTGAATAGTTAAGAATATGCTAATTATTAATAGAATTAAAAATAGGATGGAATTAAAAAATGTCAAAATGTCAATAATGGGTAAATGAGTTGGTTGGTTGGTCAGTTAATCAGTTGGTCGGTTCTGGGGGGGGGGGGGGGGCGGCGGGCGGGGGCGCGGGGGGGAGGGTGGGAGGGGGGGG
>CAYZBF010000044.1:4189-8579 GCA_964476585.1 uncultured bacterium
CCCCCCCCCCCCCCCCCCCCCCCCCATCTTTAATCCCCTTATAATTATGGGCATTGGAACAAAACATAAAAACGTAGTAAACACATTTTTAATGTCACACTGTCATGCACCGAGATAGATTTTACTAAAGCAACTAAAGCATAAATAGCTCCAGCAATTATACCATTAACTAAGAGTTGAGGTAACAAACATCCTCCAGGATTTCGTTATCAGTGAATCGTTATTAGTTATTCGTCCTCTCTCGCCCACCAACCCACAGAGAATTAACCACTGTAAGCAGGCAACTGAAAACTGACAACGGACAACTGATAACTACTGACCAGTGACCGATAACTATTGACTTCCTTCACATTAATCCTTCCAGGAGATCTTGAATTAATTCAAAAGAATCTCTTCGGTAGAATTCCCAATCTTCAGAACCTGCACGTCCAGGCAGTACAAAGTCTGCTGAAACAATAGGTCCCATAGAATCTATTGTAGAAAACAAAAACGATAAGTTTTTTATTGCTTCTATCACTAATTTATGATTTAAAAAGGGTTTTACTTCAGTAATTACACTGCCGACACCCTCTTTGTAATATTTCAAAATCGAACAGATATCATAGATATCCTTGGTTCGGCTTTTATCTCCATCAAAAGCTATCGCCTTCATGGTAATAACTGCAACAACACCAGAAACTTTTATCTCTGTTCTATATCTTGCTTTGTTAGGAATGAGTCCCTCTATTTCGAAAATTTCATTATTTTGAAATGCTAAATCTATACCCCTTGCTTTTATAGCTAATATATCCTGTATTTTCTGATGTCTGTGTTGTTTCCCGGAACCTCCATACTCTGAGGCAAGGAAATCTACATGAATTAACATTTTTTGTATTTCTTTTTCAAAACTATGAGGAATAGGTTGATTATCTCTGCTTTTTCTAATCCTATAATTATTTCGTTCGAGTTTCTGCCTAATGCTCTCATAAACTTCATCTAAATCTGGAATACTCTTATGGTCAAGAGCAATGTCAATATCTACAGAACCTATATGATTAAACTCTACATCTTTTGATTTATACCTTTCCAGAAGAAAGTAAGGTACCCATCCTCCAACTAAAACAAAATTCTCCTTGTATTCATTAAGAAGTATTAAAACTTCGAGAAGTATACTTTTTGATATTTCAACTGTGCGTCTATTGTATGCTTCTATATCAACCATTTTTAAAATCCAATAATTTTTTCCTTCAAAACTTCAGCTTGTTCTTTACCCCTCGCTGGATAATTTGAAAGATCAAGATATAGTTGTATTTTACCTACAATTCTCACTCCCTCAATTGTCTGAATCGGATTAAATACACCTTCATCATAGGGTAGAATGAGATGTAGATTGCCTCCTGAAGTTACTGGCTTAATATTAGATTTTTTAGCAAATTCTTCAATGTTACCAAGCAAATATAGATGCACATGAGGTGTTCTTACATATGGGATAATAAAATTTGAACCGGCAAAGAGAGTAAAGGCATAGGTAAATTTCCCCTTTTCAGCAATATCTGCCACTCTCTCGATAATTTTTCCGTATATATTCTCTCCCAGATAGAAACTTTCTATCTTATTTATCTCTGTAATTTTATATATGGAACTCCATCGTTCTAAGAGTTCGGAGGGTTTAGAAACCTTTATGCCTTTTTTGGTTTTCTCAACATACTCTTCATCAATCAATTTTTTGACAACATTGTATGTTTGCCCTAAACTTACCTTAGAAGTTGCGGAAAGTTCTTTATAGTGCCAACATTGAGAAGTGTTCTCAAGAATAATTCTTATAACACGGGAGGCTTTGGGTGAAAATAGGGATTTAAGTTCCTTCTTTTCTCTTCTTATACTCTTATCACTTTCCTTAATAATAAAACCTTCTTTTAGAAATATACCTATGTTACCGATAGTATCAATGTAACTTATATTTTCATTTCGACAGAGTTCTCTGGCTCTGGGTCCAATAAATGGGCCTACAAGAAGGGGATTCAGTTCAGGATAGTTTTCTTTTATCTCCTTCAGATAGGATATTCCACTCCTTAAGAACCTTGGTTCGGTACTCCTTCGGACTTCAACGACAAACTTTTTCCCGATAAGTTTGCCTTCTACGGATTCCTTTCCTGAGTTTTTAACCTCCTCCAATTGTCCTTTTATCTTTCTACTAATTTTTATCTGGATTATTGCGTCAGGAATCCTTTTTGTTTCTAAATTGGGCGAGAAGTCCATTTTAAATCTCAGATTCTCTGAGAACTCTAAACTTTCTTTAAGGATATTTATCGTTTCTTCTAAAATTTCCATATCTTCCATTTTTCACTAAAACCCCATTTTCACCGTTACGGTGAAAATATATAAAGTAATGAAAAAATGTCAAGTAGCTAGTAACTAATAACAATTTACGAATTACCATTGACTAATAACCAATAACTAATAACGAATAACCAATTACTATTGACCAATAACTAACAAAAGGAGGAGTTAATCGTAAATAATTAATCGTAAATCGTTCTCTTCTCAGAACTCTCATAATATCCAAATTAGATTTATTAAAGGGAAAGCCAAGTGAGGAAGAGCTAGGGGAGTGGGAACAAATGATCATTAACCAATAACTTTTAAAAAACAACTATTAACTATTGACGAATTACTGTTTCCTATTGACCAATGACCAATAACCAAAAACTTTTTAACCATTATTCCGATTATCATTATTTGATTATCTTTATTTGCGATGGGCTTCTGATAACAATCTCAGGGCTTCCTTTGTATTCCTTTATCAATCCCATAACCCGTACTTTCTTGTTAAGATAGAAATTCTCAGGATCGGGAGGAAATTTATCGAAATCGCTGGCAAATATTACGGCAGTAAAATACTTTCTCCATTCAGAATGGAAATTTAGGAAGCACGCCTTTCCAGAGTTATAACTACGAACGATCAACCCCTCGACGGTCATCGTTTTTCCATAGTACTTATCGGCATCTTGCCAAGATATTACATTCTCTTCGGGTGGAAAAAGTTTCTCCGCCACCTTGGTTATCTCGGGTGGCTGGAATACAGCAAAAGCCCATAGCCCCTTTCTATTACGATAGGCTATTTCTTCAAGATTCTCGAAATCCTTCTTGTATCGAAAATTGGGTGGATAGAAGCGTACTTCAGCATAGCCTTTCCCTATCAACTTAGCATTTACAAACAAATCGCACACGTAAACGTATCTGAGCAGACGCTCGTATTTATCACGATTCATGGAATCTTTTTCAAGACGTACTTCTTTGCCCAGAACAAGTTTCTCAAGGAAATCCTTCGCAATATCGGCACCAGGTTCGCCAATTTCAGGGCTATTAATTCCCAGAAGCCTTACCTTCTCACCGCTCTGCAATTCGAAGGTGTCTCCATCATAAACGACAACCACTTTTTGATTGCTTGAAGTGCAACCAAAGATGATCAACAAAAAAACAGCAAGCTTGAAGCTTGAGGAAAATATCTTAGACATCATTCGCCTCCTTGATTTTTTTATCCATCCCAATCTCTAATGACCAACATCTAACAACTAACAACTGATTTTTCTAACAACCAAAAACATATTCCTAAAATAGATTTATTGCATTGAAAGTTAAGACAGAAACCCCGGTAATTGCCATAAACAGTCATCAGTTATTTATTACTGGATTTTTAGAGGAAACTAAAAATCAACAACTAAAGGTTGAGTGCAAAATAAAAGTGAGCCAATTATCCTTTCTAACCTTTCAATAAATTTCCGAGATAATAGAGACAATGGGGTCAGACCTTGAAATGTGAGATGAGTGAATCAACATCTCTCCTAATTTTCCGTTCCTCTTTTAGTATTCGCTCCATATCCTGGGCTGATTTGCTTACCGCTGAGTAAGTTATCCCAAAGGCTTTCCCTATTTCCCTGTTGGTTAATCCTGTTAAACGTTTAGATAAATATATTGCTACTTTCCTTGCGAATCTCCTATATCAACATCATTAATTACTCTTTTACTATAAGAAAATTCTTCTCCACCATCCACCTGAAGCTTTAAATCCTTCAATGTATCTTTGATAAACTTTACCCTGCCAAGTATAAATCCTGCATAAACTTTACTAAAAATATCAGCCTTCTTATCCACTCCATCTAACACAAACTTCTTATATTTAGAAGGATTGATTTTATAATATCTCATAATCTCCTGCCTATCTATAATACTATCTCCTTTCTTGCTCATGTATTCCCGAAAACTTGACCATTTATACCCCTGCGGTGTTTCCGATATCCCTGCTCGCACTGGATTTAAGTGTATATATCTCGTTAATTCTAAAAAATAACTGTCACCTTCGATTATTATCGACTTATATCTACCTTGAAATAAATGACCCTTCCTATTC
>CAYZBF010000045.1:0-8321 GCA_964476585.1 uncultured bacterium
ATTAGTTGAGTGGTCTTTACCTGACTAACTGACCAACACACCAACGGTCCAACCAACCCACTAACCCTTCCTACCCACCTGCTCTGCTATCCACGGATATGTCCTTTTGATACCTTCTTCTAAACCTATAGATGGAACCCATCCTAAGACATTTCTTATCAGTGTATTATCGGAATTGCGACCCCTTACCCCTTGTGGTTTAGAGTTTTCGTGTTTTCTCACGATATCTTTCCCTGATACTCTAATGATAATATCTGCTAATTCATTTATGCTAACTAATTCTTCCGATCCTATATTCAAGGGTTCACGGAAGTCCGATTGCATTAATCTATCGGTCCCCTCAATACAGTCGTCAATATAACAAAAGGACCTTGTCTGCCTGCCGTCACCCCAGATCACAATTTCTCCTGAATTCGAAGCTCTGGCTACCTTCCTGCAAAGCGCAGCAGGCGCCTTTTCCTTACCCCCATCATATACACCATAAGGTCCATAAATATTATGGTATCTTGCTATTCTTATATCAATTCCATAATCCCTTTTATATCCTTCATAAAGCTTCTCTGAAAATAGCTTTTCCCATCCATAATATTGATCAGGTTGTGCAGGAATAGCATCCCCTTCCACAAGTGCCTTAATTTTAGTGTTTAGTTGTTTATATTCAGGATAAACACAGGCTGAGGAAGAGAAAAATACACGTTGTACATTATTTTCCATAGATGCATGTAACATATGTATGTTTATTAAAGCATTGTTATGCATTATATTTGCACCTACAGTAGTAATGTAACCAATGCCTCCCATATCTGCTGCAAACTGATAAACATGGTCAATATCTTCTGTTGCCTTCAAACAGTTTTCAAAGATTCTCAAGTCCAGGGTAATTTTTTCTGAATAATACGGCTCTCTCATAAAACCATCCCACTTTATATCTACAGCTCTAACAAAGTGGCCATCTTCGTAAAGCCTTTTTGCCATGTGACTGCCTATAAATCCACCAGCACCAGCAACTAAAATTCTCTTCTTCATTTTCTCCCCCTTTCTTTAGTCTCAATTATTCTCGCCTCTTCTCAAATTGCAACCACGAATAATACCTACACTATTTTCATATTTTGTCAAGTTTTTAAATTTATGGCGTAAAAATAGAAATAATTCCAGTCTGGAAATGGCTTATTCTTTACAGTGTAAAAAAGAGTGGGGATAACGTTGTAAGAGATTGATTTATATAGAACTCATCAAAGAGAGATATCTCTCAATCACTTTTTCCCTGGTATATTCCTCTTCATAGCCCCTGCGGGCCCTTCCTCCCATTTCCTTCCTTAATACTTCATTGTGGTAGAGTTCTTTTATCCTCTTTACGAATTCATCAACTGAACCATTATTCACAATAAATCCGCAATTGTGCTTTTTTATCGTCCAGGAGGTATCACTCTCAGGACCTACATATACAATCGGGCTACCAACAGCCATAATCCCATATATCTTTGAAGGGACTATTACCCCTTCCCAATTCTCTCGCATTGTAATCAATGAAATATGAGCAAGGTTAAGCCCATAATTCAATTGGTCAAATGGAAGATAATTAAATGTTAAAATATGGGTATCCGGGTTATCATCCTTGAATGATAGAACTTCTCCAAACCTGCTTCCTCCACCTCTAAATACAAAAAAGATGTCGTCTAACTCTCTACTCAATCTTTTTGCACCTTCTAAGATAGTATCGAACTCATTCCCATACCCATGATTACCGGAATAGAGGACAATAAATTTATCTTTTAAACCCATTTCGGAAAGTAAAGGGTTATCTTCCCGTTTCATTGGATAAAGACCATCGAATCCACAGTTTGGTATTTCAACAATCTTATCCTCGCTGACCACCTTATTTTTTATTCTTTCACTCAAATACGGGCCAAGGCTAAAGATTCTATCGGCATACTGGAATGAAATCTTCATTGCAGAGTTGAGAAAACGATATATGAATCCATCCTCTTTTATTATACCGTAAGAAACCATTGCATCAGGATAAACATCCCTTACAGCAAGAGAAAAGCGGTATTGCTTGAATATTTTGACAAGGGTTACGATGAATCCAATGAAAGGAGGAGTAGATATCACAAACAAATGACTCTCTCTGGAGGTCGACAATATCAATTTTAAAAGAAGAACAAGGTAAAATATGGAATGCCTTAAGGACTTCTGAAATAGCGTCCTGTTGGAGAAGGCATCTGGGAGGCGATGGATTTCAATCCCTTTAAAAATCTCTTTTTTCTTCAGAGGTTTTCCTGTGGGAACAACATCCTTCAATCCTCGTTGGCTAATAACCCGAACCCTATATCCTCTTTCCACAAATCCTCTTGCAAGGGCATAAGCAAATTGCGCATCTGCATCAACATCGGGATAGAAGAATTGATTGATAATTATGATATTCATTTTTAAATAGTCATTAGTCTACAGTCATCAGTCATTAGTCTGAAATCCAAATTCTTAAATTGCTCCCTCTAAATATCTTATGAAACCACCAATTAATTTAGTAATCTCTTCCGATTCACTATATAGCGTTTCAAATTCTTCTTTGCTTATATACGATAAATCTAATGCTACATAGCGTTGACTCCGAACTTCTGAAACGGAACCTAAAGCAATGTAAAGAAATCGAATAAATTCCTTATCAGTTTGACGCGAATACCCCTCTGCGATATTGCTCATAACAGAAACTGCCGCTCGTCTTATTTGATCCTTAAGACTCCAGTCTTGTGAAAACTTTTTATTATTACTAAGTTGGTATACCTTCTTTACCAACCCTCTTGCTCTTCCCCATGCTTTAATATCTTCAAACTTTTCTATATTAGCCACTTATAACCCCTTTATAAAACTTAAACTTACAACTCTACTAATCATTACTGTTGACTGCTGACTACTGACTATTGACTGAGTACTCATTTTCTCCTAACAATCCACCTCCCCATCACCAAAACATCCATATCCGTTCTTTTAAAGCAGCCGATCGCTTCCTCTGGTGTGCATACGATTGGCTCATTTTCATTAAACGAGGTATTCAAAAGCACTGGAACTCCGGTAATATTCTCAAATTCCTTTATTAGTGACCAGTAGAGTGGATTGTCTTCTTTTTTCACAGTTTGAAGTCTTCCAGTCCCATTTATATGCGTTACAGCAGGAATCACTTCTCTCTTTTCCTTTTTGATATTATACACCCGTAGCATAAAAGGAGCAGGATAGGATTTTTCAAAATAATCTCCTACTCTTTCATGAAGGATTGAAGGAGCAAAAGGTCTAAAGGACTCTCTTTTTTTTATACGTGCATTAAGTATATCCCTCATATTCTCCCTTCTCGGGTCAACAACAATACTCCTGTTCCCAAGAGCCCTTGGGCCCCATTCCATTCGCCCCTGGAACCATCCTATAATCTTACCATCAGCAATTTCCTTTGCTGTTTTTGTACAAAGTTCACCATCTTTAACTTCCTCAACAAGAAACATACCTTGTGAATCCCTTATTATGTCTTCTTTGATTATTCTTTCTATTCCTTTATTACTGAACTCTGGTCCCCAGTAAGCATCCTTCATAATAAAATCCCTTTTATTGTCAAGAAGTGTATTATAAACATAGAAAGCAGCGCCAAGAGATATCCCAGCGTCCCCAGAAGAAGGCTGGATATATACTTCCTCAAACGGTGTATTATCATAGATTTTTCCATTAGCAACTGAATTATATCCAACACCACCCGCAATACATAATTTATTGCATTTAGTTTCTTTATAAAGATTGTTTAATAATCTAAAGATTACATCTTCTGTTAATAACTGAAGCGACGCAGATATATTTTCATGCTTCCGTGTAATAAACTCCTCACAATTTCTTGGAGGACCGAAACGCTCAATTAATTTATTTGAATAGACTTTCTCCATTTTTGGAGCCTCATTATTCCACGTCATTGATGTATTGCCCTTATGGTGAGTAAAATAATCAATATTAAGATTAAAGCCTTTTTTCTCATTTAACCGCACAATATCCTTAAAATCACGAAGGAATTCTGGTTCGCCAAAAGAAGAAAGTCCCATCACTTTATATTCATCACCATATTGAAGGAATCCAAGATATTGTGTTATTGCAGTATAGAATATTCCAAGTGAATGAGGATAGAAGACATTCCCCAGAATTTTCATCCTATTCCCCTCACCTAATCCCCATCGAGTGCTAACAAAATCACCAAAACCATCAATAGAGAGTATGGCGGCTTTTTTAAATGGAGATACGAAGAAAGTACTCGCCATATGAGCAGTATGGTGTTCTACATTTATTATTTTTCTCTTAATTGCTGAAGGCTCCTCATTAAACTCTTTTGATAGGGATTCTCCAATACCTTCTATCTTACGCCAATTTTTTAACCTATCCTTAATCATACCTAAACCTGGCTTATTTTTTAACGCAAACAGGCCCTTTCTTAAGAGATTCGCTTTTACATTCTTTCCTACTGCAATATGATCGACGTCTGAAAGAGAAATGTTGGCCTCCATTAGACAATATTTAATAACTTCTTCAGGAAACCCTGCCCAGTGTTTTATTCTTTTAAATCTTTCTTCTTCAGCAGCTGCTATTAATCTACCATCCTGTATAATACAGGCTGAACTGTCTGGATGATATGCGCTTATACCCAGAATAGTCGTCAGTCTTGAGTCATTAGTCATTAGTCCTCCTTGAATTCTGTCGTTAGTCTACAGTCTTTAGTCATTAGTCCTTCATATTTACTCATCGCCACTCTTCTCTAGATATCTCTTTATCCATTATTCGCCTTTTTCTTACTAATCAACTAATTTACCAATCAACTAATTAACTATCATAACACTACATACTAACTCACTAACCGACCAACCGTCTAACACACTAACTGCCCAATCTCTGTCAACCCTCAACCACAGATTTATAAGCCTTAATCATTCTCTCTGCAACCACCTGAATAGAAAATTCTTTTTTTGCTGTTTCTCTTGCTCTTGCCCCCAAACATTTTCTTTCTTTAGGGTTTTCCAGAAGATATATAACTCCTTTTGCAATACTTTCAGGATTCAAATCTACAATCTTACCACAATTGTCATTTGCAATAACATCCCAGATTCCTACTTTCTTTGAAATAACGACCGGAAGTCCAGCAGCCATTGCTTCAACTGTAGCCATACCAAAACTCTCTGAATAGGAGGGCTGAACAAAGATATCTGATTCGTTTAGGGCATCAAGTTTTTCTTTACCATCCAAAAATCCAGTAAATGTAATAAAATCTTCAATCCTACACTCTTTTATCCACTTCTCAACTTTTTTTCTATATCCTCTGCTATCTGGTCCTGCAATCACAAGTCTTGCCTCAGGATAGCGAGAAACAATAGAAACAAAAGCACTGATAAGCAGGTTAAGACCTTTTGACCATATCAATCTACCAAGAAACAGTATAATAGTCTTTTCAGAGAGATTAAATTTCTTCCTGAAAGTTTTCGTTTTAGATTCACCTCTTATTTCTCCAAGCTCGATTCCGTTTGGAACAACTATAGTCTTCTTCAATCTAACCCCTAAATATTTTAGCCCTTTTCTTTCTTCCTCTGTGGTGCAGTGGATTAAATCAGATTCTTCTAAATTTCTCCTCTCAACTAAGTTTATATATAAACTCTTTTTTAGTCTCCCCTTCATTTTTATAAATTCAGGAAGAAACATTCCTCGCGGACTTAAGACATAAGGAATTCCATATTTTCTTGCATAATACCCCCCAACTAATGAATGGAACTGATAGACACCTTGAATATGGACTACATTAAAATCCTTTATTCTTTTATCCATATATTTCAAAAGCGCAGGTGAGAGAGAATAGTGAAAGGAGCCAATGATTGGGAAATAATGCACCCGGACTCCATCTACAAAAACTTCCTTCCCAGAAGGTATATCATCTCTATTTTTTAGTCCTAATTTAGTTGTCCAAACTGTTACATCTACACCCTTCTCTACCATCTCCCTGCACAAGTTATGAACTGAATGAATGGGACCACCATATTGGTATGCAGGTAGGTAATATGGAATAAGTTGTAATATTTTCACTGTTTCTTATCAAGCCTCAATAAAAGAACAACTCCAATCCAAAAGGGAAATGCAAATGCACTACCAACAGAATAAATCCAGGTTTCAAAAAATCCAACTACCAGTCCACCAAGAAGCATTCCTTTAAGTGCATATATTAACGAATCTTGAATATTTATAGGTTTAAAAAGTAAATAAAAAATTGGAGAAAAGAAAAGTATAAATCCCAGAATTCCAAGTTGAACTGTTAAACCAAGAAAAATATTATAAGCATAGCTTCCACGGCTAACTGTTATACCAAAATGATGAAATAATATATCCTCTGTCCCAAATCCATATCCTAAAAGTGGTCTTTTTTTTATCAATGAAATCATTGCAGCCCATTTCTCAAATCTACCAGCAGTAACTTCATCCAAATCCTTTCTTTCTGTTATTTCAACAACAGCCTCTGTTCTAAGGTAAGAACTCATCCTATCAATCATCTTTTCACCTACTGCGAACATCAATATAATAAATATTAATCCCAAAAAGGCTGCTGGCACTCTATATTTTTTTCTTGTCATAAATATATAAAAATTACCTCCAACAAAACTCCCAAGAAGACCTGACCTAGAACCTGAGAGAACAAGCGAGAGAAGAACAAAGAAAAGAAAAGTCCTAGCCCATCGGTTCTTCCTCTCAATAGCCTTCCAGAGTATAAGGGGAAGCAAAACAGTAGTAAGAATACCAATAGTGTTTGGATTGAGGAAATACCCAGTAAATCTATTTCCCAAAAAGGCAATATCTGGAAAGAATAAAAGAACAACTGAAATAGTATATGGAATAATAGATGCATATAAAATCAGATCAATCACCTCTTCTATATCTTCCTTTGAGTGTATCTCTGGATATATAACCCAGAAAACAGAGATATAAAGTAATAAGAATGTCCCTGCTCTCTTTACTGTCAATGAGGGATCAATGGAGTAGAACGCAGAAAGGAACATTATAATAATTATAATAAATAAAAATATATCAAAACCCTCCACCTTTCTCGGAAGTCTTTTTCTGATAAAAAATTGTGATAAGAATAGGAACATAAATACGATATAAGGTATCCATCTGACTGTTTCCATCACATTTTTTATAGTTCCAAATTGAGTAGCGGTAAGCATAAGAAAAAGTGCGGTTGAAAAGATTAGAAACCTTCTACTTTTTAACATTACAAAAGATAAAGAAAGAATAATAAGTCCACCGATGAGAAGCCATCCAGAGCGTAGGGAAAGATTATAGAAATATAGGTATATTAAAATAACCACCATAAAAATTAAACCAATTATGAACTTTTCGCTTTGATTATCAGTCATTCCTTAAATACCTTTAATAACGCTTTCTTAAGGTTTTCTTCGCAAAAGGAATAGTCAAAATCTTGTATTATTCCCCTTGATATTTGTCCCATCTCTTTCAACTCATCTGGTTCTGAAAGTATTTTCAATATGCATCTAGCAAGTTTCATGTATTCTTTTGACGGATATGTAAATCCATTCTCTCCTTCCCTTAACAACTCTCCTCGAGAGCCTACCTTATCAGAAAGAACAATAGGAAGAGCCGATGCCATTGCTTCATTAACAACAACCCCCCAGGGTTCATATAGGGAAGGAAGGACAAATATATCTGATATCCCGTAATAACGCGGAAGTTCCTCATTGGGAACAGAGCCCGCAAAATGAACGTCTTCTATCTCTTCTTTCGCTACAAACTCTTTTAATAAATTCTTCAATACACCATCTCCTACAAAAAGAAGTGAAGCATTATTATGTGTCTTTCTTACTTCTTTAAAACCCTGAAGTAAAGTAAATAAACCCTTCACTTTTACCAAGCGACCAACAAAAAGAATAACAAAATCTTTATCAATTCCTAAGTTCTTTTTTATCTTAATCTTATCCCTTCTATATTTCTCTGATTTTTCGATAAAGAATTCAACATCGGGTGTATTAGGAAAATAGAAAATCTTTTCTGGATCCGCTCCGTATCGAATTAGATATTCACCTGCGTATTTTCCGGTTGGTAGATAAGCAGCAGCTTTCTTTATAATTGGTTTAAGTATTATTTTTTTTATTAAAGATTTCCATATATTTCTTCTATTCAGGAGTTGACTTTCTGAGTTTATCAAATAGGGAACTCGATGAACCCGAGCCCAGATAATTGCAAAATTCATAGTAGGGGGATAATAACCTCCAACAATCACACAATCAAAACCTCCTTCTGAT
>CAYZBF010000046.1:0-8159 GCA_964476585.1 uncultured bacterium
ATTATAACTTCTGATACTATCAATATCCTTTCGCTTTTTAGATTTCTTTTTAACAGATTCATCTAGATAGCCCAATGTAATAATGAGTTCAATTCTTTTTTGTTTCGGGATATTAAGCAGTTTTTTTACAGCTTCTTCATTAAACCATCCTAACATGCATGTGCCCAGACCTTCTTCTGCAGCTTGAAGACATATGTGTTCTGCAGCAATTCCAATATCAATAAGACTGAAATCTCTATTTTTAATTATACCTGCAATTTTTGCAGTGATGTTTTTTCTTTCTGAAATAACTACAATAAGAACAGAGGCCTGGAGAGAAAAACGGTTAAACGAAATAGGCTTGCTGAAAGTCTCTCTGGCAACAGCGCCTTTTAATTCAGGATTATCAACAACTATGAATCTCCAGGGCTGAGAGTTACATGTAGAAGGAGCGAGCCGTGCCGCTTCAAGGCACCGTTCGATCTTTTCTCGCTCGACTGGCTTTTCTAAATATTTCCGGACACTTCGCCTCACCTTCACTAAATCCAGAAAGTTCAATCATTACCTCCTAAACTCTGTCTCACATAAAAATCTCAACTGAATCCAATCCCAACATATTGAAAAGCCAACCTATTAGAGTATCTCTATATACTTTTGTGCAACCGCCATTAGTCCCCAATCACTGAATGCAACGTCTTGCTCAGTTCTTTGATTTCGTAAGGTTTTGCAACAACGTCCTTGAACCCATAGTCCTTATAATTGGCCATTATAGGATCAGTGGGATAACCACTTGATACAATAGCTTTGACATCAGGATCTATCCTTAGAAGTTCCTTGATGGTTTCTTTGACTGGTAGCCCACCTTTTGAAAAGGTCAGCAATTGCTGGGTTAAACCCTTTGCCTGGGTTGTAGCTCTCTCTGCGTCTGTTAAAACTTGAAATATTTCATTCTCAGGTTCTAAATCCAGCTTCGCCACTGAAATGTTACCCAGAATACCCGTTAATATGTTATTGAAATCATGGGCAATGCCCCCTGCCAGGATACCAAGAGATTCAAGTTTCTCAACTTTCAGAAGTTCCTCTTCCATCTTTTTGCGCTCAGTGATGTCTCTAGCGATTCCACAAAGTCCCACAATTTTACCATCTGCATCTCGAAGAGGCACTTTGACTACATTAAACGTTCGCATTACACCTGCTGTAGGTTTCGTATCCTCTATAGAGACCACTTCTCCATTCTCTTATACTTACCGTTCATATCGCACACACCTCCTGCAATAGATATCAACTCACTTATTATTTCAGCATATACGAAGGACAACTATATTATAACTGATTTATATATAGTATAGTAAAGGAAAACAAGAAAGCAATAGTTAATCTAAGAAACCTAAGAGTATGAAACAACCATTTCTTAGCAGGATTGGAACATCAAATATATACGAAATCTGCTTTCAAGAGAGTGCTAACGAAATTGGTTCTTTACAGCGAACTTTTGGATAATGGTACTCATGATAATTGGAACGAATATATATTATAGCTATTATAAGCGCAGGAGGCGTATTCCACTCACCAATGGAATAAAGAGTAGACTGGGTATAAGCCAGTCAATCAAAGATTTAAACCATATAAACATCATCACTTTAGCCTTTTTGAATTACATTTTGAAATCATTGAATTCGAAAATATTTGAATTTAGATGAAATACGAAATCCTAACTTTTCAGAAAGGAAGCTCCTCATTATCTGGTGCTTGTTCGACATCTGTATCTTCCTCTGACTCCTCCATCTCAGCTTCCTGATAGGGAACCTCGGACTTTGTTAAGACCTGTGTTCTCCACGCAGTAACACTTACAGTAGTCCGTTTAAATCCATCAACCTCCTGCGTATAACTGGAGAGCCTCCCCTCTATTAGAACCGGGGCCCCTTTTTTTATTCTTTCGCTCAGCCTTTCAGCCTGTTTCCCCCACTGTGTTACGCTCACAAATGTAGTATCCTCTTTCCATTCTCCAGTATTATTATCACGAAAATTTCTACTTGAAGCTATTCTGAACCGGAGATAAGCCTTCCCCTTCTCAGTATAACTTAGCGTTGAGTCAGCCGTAGCTCTACCGGAGATAGTAATTGAATTTACACTCGGTATCCTATATTCGGCCATTTCACTCCTCCTTTAATATAATAAGATATCTTATTATATCTCCCTTCTTTTTCATAAAGTCTTTTAATATGTCAACCTTTCCAGGAGAAAAACCAAAGCTCATCACTGTGTAGTAACCATCTTTATATCCTTCTACAGGATAAGCGAGCTTTCGGAGCCCCCATTTATCAATATCCTCAACCTTTCCTTTTTTCTTCTCAATGAAGTTTTTAACAGAATCTACAATACCATCTATCTCTTCTTCCTTCTCGGGGTTTACTATAAATGTACATTCGTACTTCTTCATCTAACCTCCTAATTAATTGCCACAGAGAACACCGAGAAGTTGAGTTGAGTGGTTTAGTTGATTCTTGACATTGCATGCTCTATATCCTCTTCTGCCCACAAGAATATTGCTTTCTTTGCTTCTTCAATTATCTCTGGCAATCTTTTTTCCTCTTCACTATTAAAATATGAGAGTACCCAATTAACCTCATCCTCATTATCTGGTCTCTCTATCCCAATTCGGAGTCTTGGAATCTCTTCACTATCGAGGTGGTAAATAACAGAGGCAAGTCCTTTATGTCCACCACTACTCCCGCTTTTCCTTATCCTTAATTTACCAAATGATAAATCCATATCATCCAACACAATCAAAATGTCCTCAAGGGAAAGTTGAAAAAAATTTACAAAGTCAAAAACCGCAATTCCACTCTGATTCATATATGTTGTGGGGCGAACAAGTAGTAATTCATCCTTTTCAGTGTAAGAGTAATGACCCTTTCCTGGTTTTAATTTCAAATTGAATTCTTCGCAAATTTCCTCTATAACCAGTGCACCAAGATTGTGGCGAGTTTTCCTATAAAACGAACCAGGATTACCAAGCCCTATTGCAGCGCGATATCCTATTCCTCGGTCTCCTCTTTTTTCTCTTTGGATTCCTCAGCTTCTTTTGCTTCGGCTTCCCCTTCCGAAACTAACTCTGGCTCTTCTACTTCTTCTCCTACAAGAAGCTCTTCACCCTCAGGCTTAACTTCCACTACTTTCCTTGGTGAGAGAACATTAACTATTGTAGCACTTAAATCTTCTACTATTTTTACACCTTCGGGTAATTCAATATCTCCAACATGGAGAGAATCTCCAATCTCGAGCTCTGATATGTCCACCACTATTCTCCTAAGCATATCTTTTGGTAAACATCGAACTGTCAAATACCTGTGCTCCAGATTAAGGATTCCTCCTGCCTCTACACCCACTGACTCTCCTTTAAACTCAATAATCACATGAACGGTGACTTCTTCATCCTCATGGATGTGTTGAAAATCAACATGCAGTATCCTTTCTGTCAATGGGTCCCTCATAACTTCCCTTATAAGAGCCCGGAGTTCTTTTCCGTCAAGTTTAATCGTAATTAGGGTAGCCTCTGAATGCAATCTGTGGATCAGCCTAACAAGGTTTTCCTCTCTTAACTTTATATGACGACTCTTTTCTCCATGCCCATATATAACACCTGGGATCCAACCTTCGCGTCTTAGATGTTTAACCTTATTTGTCCCAATTTCATCTCTTTTATTTGCTTCTACCTTCACCTCTCCTCCTATACAAATAATGAGGAAACCGAACTGTTTTCATGTATTCTTAGGATTGCTTCTCCGAGCAGTTCGGAAATCGAAACGACTTCTATCTTGTCGGACTTTTTATCCTCAAGGGGAATTGAGTCTGTGACGATTAGCTTTGTTATTGAGGAAGACTCTATTTTTGAAATTGCATTACCTGATAGTACAGGATGTGTAATATAAGCATATACAGATTTTGCTCCAACATTATACAGAGCATCAGCTGCTTCAGTCAATGTTCCTCCTGTATCCACTATATCATCTATAATTACTGCAACCCGATCCTTGACATCCCCTATTATATTCAAAACCTCTGCAAGATTTGGGGCAGGTCTTCTTTTATCTACGATAGCAATCGGAACATTTTCATTTACCCTCTTGGCAATGGCACGAGCAGCAACAACCCTACCCACATCAGGCGACACAATTACTAAATTCTCTTCCGGAATTCCCATAGAATGGATATGTTTGATTGTCACAGGAGCGGCAAATAGATGGTCAACCGGAATATCGAAGTAGCCTGCTATCTGTTGGGAGTGTAAATCTAGTGTTAGAATTCTATTTGTGCCTGCCTCAACTATTAGATTGGCAACCAACTTTGCTGAGATTGGAACCCTTGGCTCATCCTTTTTGTCCCCTCGCCCATAACCGTAATATGGTATAACTGCAGTTATACGCCCGGCTGACGCGCGCTTCAGTGCGTCTATCATCAGCAGGAGTTCCACCAGATTCTCAGCAGGAGGGTAAGTTGACTGAACGATGAAAACATCTCTTCCTCTTACGTTTTCAAGGATCTTAACAAATATTTCACCATCTGAAAACCTTTTTAATTCAATTGAAGATGGCTTGATGTTCAAGTAATCTGCTATTCCATTCGTTAATTCAGGATTAGCACTTCCTGAGAAAATTCCTAACTTCACATTACCTCCACCACTGGGGCGGTAGGATTCGAACCTACGAATGCGAGACCCAAAATCTCGTGCCTTGCCACTTGGCGACGCCCCAACTTAAAAGATACAGGCTATTTTAAAATTAGATAAGACTTTCCTCTTCCTCGCCCTTTTCTTCTTCATCTTTCATTACATCTTCTTCATCTTTCATTACATCTTCTTCATCTTTCATTACATCTTCTTCATCTTTCATTACATCTTCTTCATCCTTCATTACATCTTCTTCATCTTTCATTGCATCTTCTTCATCTTTCATTGCATCTTCTTCATCTTTCATTACATCTTCTTCATCTTTCGTTGCATCTTCTTCATCTTTCATTACAACGACATCTGCATCGATAGCATCCTCAGGAACCTCAAAATCCTCCTGTTCAAGAGAAGAGGAAACAAGAGTTTTTCCTGACTCTTTACACTTCTTGTGATACTCTTCAAGGACAATATCCTCAAGTCGCTTACGCATATCATTGTTTATGGGATGTGCTATATCTCTGAAGGTTCCGTCTTTAGATCTTCGTGATGGCATAGCGACAAAGAGACCATTCCTTCCATCTATAACTTTCATCCCTCTTACAACAAAATCATCATCAAATGTTACATTTACAAACGCTTTCAACCTGGGTTCTTCCCTTAACGTCACTCGGACCTCGGTGATATCCATCTAGTCCTCCTTTAACTTTAGTGAATTTAAGTACCTTTTCCGGGAAATCGTTCTGCTGCTCAACATTATAAAATCTCTCCTTAACATTTCCCGCATACTGTCTCTCTTCGATTCTGACCCAAATATCGCAACTAAAGTAGGTCCAGAACCACTCATTAAAACATTCATTGTATTGAATTTTTTTAATTTTTTAACAATAAATCCTATTTGTGGATATTCTTTTAGAATTATTTCTGTAAAAGAATTCCTCAAATCCTTTATAACCTTTTTTTCGTTATCTATTAACACTTTCAGTATAATATCCAAATTTTTATTTGTCAAGGTTTTATCTATATTTTTATCCCACCCACTGTATGCCCACTTTGTTGATATACCAAAGGGTAGAACAACCAAGAGAAAATACAATTCTGGTATGTCCTCACACCATTCTATTCTTTCTCCCCTACCGGTAACATACGCAGTCCCACCCTTAATGAAGAAGGGGACATCCGAGCCTATCTTTCCCGCGATCTCAATGAGTTCCTCCAAAGCTAAGGGACATTCAGAAAAATGATTAAGAGCAAGAAGTGTTACTGCCGCATTTGAGCTTCCTCCCCCAAGGCCAGACTCTATGGGTATTCTCTTATCTATCCTTACCTTTAATCCTAGAGTATTACCAATCCGTTCTTCAAAAATCTTTGCTGCTTTATAAGCAAGGTTAGATGGGCCATTTGGAACTTTTTCATCAGCAGAGGTTACTTCAATATGGTCCCCTTCCAGTTTAAAATACATATTATCATGGAGTGAGATGGTCTGAAAGATTGACTCAATTGAATGATATCCATTATCTCTTTTCCCAAGGATATTGAGGCCTAGATTTATCTTCGCGTAACTTGGCAGCCTTATCCAATCATCCATGTATAATCTCTCTTAGTCCCTCCTCCCAGCTACGGATTTTCCCAAATTCTCCTTCATACTTAAGAGTTGATAAACTTGAATTAAGTGGTCTCCTTGCAGCCACATTAAGATAATTCCAGTTTACCTCCGTTACCTCCTTTTCTGTTTTACTTATCCGGAGAATCGTCTTCACCCATTCCGTGCGGCTCACAGCGGGAGGGTTAGCAAAATGATAGATACCGGATACTCTACTATTTATAAGATTTTTAATCGCATGGGAAATATCAACTGTACAAGTGGGTTTACTAATCTGGCTTCCAACAACAGGAATAGAGTTATCTGCTCGCATTACGAAACTAACAAAATCTCTGCCCTCCGGACCAAATAACCATGAAACCCTTAAAACGATTGAAGAAGAAAGTCTATTAACGAAATCTTCTCCCAGCAATTTGCTCTTACCATAAACACTCACTGGGTTTGGCTCATCATTCTCAGAATAGGGAGGATTTTCCCCATCAAACACATAGTCAGTGCTTATATAAAGTAGAGGAACACTGAGTTTATCAGCAGCCTTTGCTACTTTTTCAGTTCCGAATGAGTTTATACTATATGCTAACTTTGGGTTTCTCTCACACTCATCCACATTGGTTAATGCAGCAGTGTGAATGATGTAATCTGGAGAATATCCTATTACCTCATTTGTTGCATTATCATCTCTTAGATCCAGTTCTCTACTTCCAAGCGAAATTGTAGTATAGTTTTCTTCTAAGAGAATCCTGCCTAGAACCCTTCCAAGCCTCCCACTCCCACCAATGATCAATATTTTCATTGCTATTTAAAGATATCTTAGGCTTTACCTCTACCGTTCACTCTTTTTTTTAAGCCTACTTAGTAGCATATCTATTCGAGTATCGCCCGGGAAACGTTTCTTCCAATAGGTTAGAAGATATACAGCATTTACGGTATCATATCTCATTAGATAGAGAAGAACATTTCCAAAAACTGCCGGTTTATCTATCATCTCGTCAGCAATCTCTTTCAATTTCCCCTCATCTTTGGAAGTTGAATATACATCAATTAAGCCTTTATATGCAAGCGGTTCGATCCCCTCGTTCAAAAGGAGATCATTATACAGCTTTTCTGCTTCTAAAAGCTTAATCCTTGCTTCTTCCTCACTATCCGATTCTTTTGCTGCCAAAACAAGCGCCTCTCCTTTAAAGAGATGAAGTATTGGGGTATCTTGCCTACTGAGAAGCCAGTCACTAAATTTAAGCGCCTCTTCTGACTCACCCAAAATAGAATATATATCTAGGAGTCCCCTTATTGCAAGCATAGACCAATCAGGTCTCTTGGTATAGAGAAAACCACGCTTAAAGATAGCTGCCAGCATCCTGAGTGTATCGCTCTGGGGTTCTGATAGCTCTGCTTTTTTCCATTTATTTGGTGAATAATCCGAGAGAACCCTGGCCCCAAAGAGATAAAGGAGGATACCGTGATTGCTGAGCACTTTACTTTGCGCCCTCCCAGTGTATATTCCATAGTTATCGATATAACCGTAGCGGTATTTATTTAGAAGAAGATCCCACATTTTTTCTTTATCTATCATTTCTTTACCTTTCTCTCCTACAAGCCGATAGGCAAACCCTTCCATCACTAAATGTTCACCGTATTTTCTCCTTGCACCTGGTTCCATTGGGAATGAGAAATAAATATTGATCGAGGGGTTGAACTCATCTGTATCTATATATCTATCTACAAAGGAATCAATAGGCATCAAGAGATCATTAAGTTTAGGTTTCTCGCCTAAGGATGATACAATAATATTCCTGACAATCATGTCCTTTAGGTAGATAATACTGCCATCTTCCCCCCTCAATGCTGAAGGTATATAATCTATCATCCACTCCTCAAAGTCCTTATCAGTCTTCCCCATCCTCTTCTCCAATC
>CAYZBF010000047.1:0-7405 GCA_964476585.1 uncultured bacterium
CTATTACATCGGGGCCTGCCCTATGTAATGCAACGCTATTACATCGGGGTGAAGTGTGTAACTACTTCATTAAGGGGTTATCCCCCATCCCGTTCACAATCCAGTAGCATTTTACCGGTTTTTCCTTTCCCTTTATCTTTATAAGCTTTGGTTGGGTGAATGTAATTGGAACATCAGCTTCCCTGATCACCTGCTCCGATACTATAATTTCATTACGTCCAGCAACCTTCTCCAGCCTTGCTGCAAGATTAACTGAATCTCCTATAACCGTATAATCAAGTCTATCCTTGGCTCCTATATTTCCCACAACTGCTTCACCTACATTAATCCCTATCCCAATATGTATAAGTTCCTTATCTTCATTTATCTTTCTTCGATTTATATCTCCAATAGCCTTCTGAATGTCTACAGCTGCCATTATAGCTCTATTCGTATCATCCATATGGACAACTGGGGCACCGAAAACCGCCATTATACAATCACCGATAAATTTATCAATTGTTCCTTCATATTGAAATATAACATCTGTCATTGCACTCAGGACCTCATTGAGCAGCATTACAACTTCCTCTGCAGGAAGACGTTCGGAAAGAGGGGTAAAACCCCTGATGTCAGCAAAGAGGATTGTTATTTTCTTTCTGATCCCTCTAAGCGTGTTTATATATCTGGTGGGGTCTTTGAATATTTCTTCTGCAACCTGTTGAGATACATACCTTCTGAATGCATCTTTTATCTGCTCCTTCTCTTTCAGGCTCTTTGCCATTTCATTAAAAGCCAATGTAAGATCACCAATTTCGTCATTCGACTTTCTTCTGACTCTCTGATTGAAGTTACCCTTTGCTATTCCCTTTACACCCGAAACTAAATCGTTGATTGGTCTTGTTAGATAGTTGGATAAAATTAATGTACCAAGAATTCCGACAGTGAGACCACCTGCTGCGACGAGGATAAGTATAACCTGCATAATATTCGTTGTTCTTTCTACCCTTTCAGTCCCAAGTCCAACAATAACAGTACCAATCTTTTTCTTGCCAGCGAGAAGAATAGGCAGGGTAACTTTCTTAAGACCTGATGGTAAAGTGAATTTTCTCTTTGGCTTGCCCACGTATTCAATATTATTATGAGCACGGATAATCCCTTCCTTATCCGTTATTAATGCATACCTCACGCCTTCACTTTTGACTGCATCGGTTATCAATCTTGCAAGATACAGGTCATCATTAGTAATTAGTGGATCCTCTGCATCCAGAGAAATAATCCTGGCAAGGCTCCTCCCCTGAAGTTCAATCTCCCTGGTTAATGATTCTCTTACCTCACCCAGAGTAAACCAAAAAATAACACCTACTATAATAAGGATTAAAAGAAAGATAAGAATACTGAATTTAAGTCTTATTGGGATTCTCATTCTTTAAATAATTAATATTTTTTAATACTCTGCTGATTAGAAATGTAAATATTTATAGGATTATTCATATAACTTTTCTAACTTAAATTTTGCTCGTTCAATATTCTTTTTTACGTTGGGATATGAAGGGGCAATCTGGAGGACCCTTTCCCAGTAATCGATTGCCAGTTGGAAATTATACTTTGTATAAGCCTCTACTCCAAGCAAATAATAACGTTTTGCACCCTTTTCCCTACCCCTTTCAGTCTTTTCTTTTAGTCTCTCCAGATATATGAGCGCCTGTGAATTTCTATTATCGCACTCAAGAACTTCCTGAAATTTCTTTTCTGCTTTTAAATTCTCTCCTTCATTAAAAAATTTTCTTCCCTCACTTATGAGTTTACTTATCCTATCCTCTATTTTCTGAAGAACGAATGTTTTCTGTTTCTTTAATTTTTCATTAACTGGATATTTATTTAATACCCAGGAAACTAAACTCAATGCTGATTTAAGATTTCCCTGTGAAACATAGTTATCCGAACTCTTTAGGGCATTTCCAATCTCCTCATTTATCTTCTCTTTTGCTCTACTTAAATAACCCAATACTTTCTTATCAGTCGGTTCTACTTTAAGAACTTCTTCCCATATCTTAATTGCTTCACTATATTTACCATCTCTGAACCTTGATATACCGAGTTCTATCTTCTCCCTTTTATTCTCTGGAACACCCTTCTCCATTCTAATTTTAACTTTCTCTATCCATGTTTTTACTTTCGTGAGAGTGGAATCCATCTTCAACACTTTTTCAAAGTTGTATATTGCTTCAAGGTTATTACCATTATTAAATTCCTTTATACCATCATTTAGAAAAGTTTTTATCCTTCCATTTTTAATATTTTTCTGGGTTCTTTCTATCCATTTGAGCGCTTTCTGATTATCTGGTTCCCAGATTAGCGCTAAATCCCATGCGTTTAGAGCTTCTTCTAATTTTCCCTGATTGTAGTAGTCTATTCCCTGATTTAGATATGTTTCGCTCATCATCTTTTCATTAGTTACCAGATACTTCTCTCTTCCTTTCTCTCTCTTTGGTATATTAAAGGAAAGGCTAAGATAGTGAGTTAAACCAAAGATACCCGAGGGAGACGCAGAATAATCTACCAGGATATTACCCGCTTTTAGACCTACTCCTGCGGAAATTTTTTTTATCATACTTTCTGAATATAAATCGTTATTATATCCCATTCTGAGCCTTAATATATCCAGAGGGACAAACTCTACACCCAGATTGTAAGTAAATCCATATTCCAGTGGTTTTACAATATCAAAAGAAAGTCTTAGTTTCCTAAAGGGTTCAATGCAAAGCCCACTCCGGATGGTAGTTGGCAGACCAGCATTTAAAAATTTCGTTCCAAGATTGGATATGGAAACTCCGAAATTAAAAAAACGTGTATAATAACCGAGCCCTGCATCCATGGAAACCGATTTCCCAGCCACTGACTCAATTCTTCCATATATTCCACCTATACCCACACCAAACCCAAAGTTACCTTTCCTCAGAGCATAAGCCATAGTTAGATTCAGGAAGTGAGAACTGTAATAATCATAATTCCATGGATCATCTTCGCTCCTTCTTTCTATCCTGTCTGTATATAACCCACGAATTCCAAATCCTACAACTCCCTTATTACCTATAGGTATTGCGCCAGCAATACTTCCCAGATCCGTGTCTAAAAACCAGCGACCATAGAAACTGGAAAAATAAAGTGATTCAATGCTGCCAATACCGGATGGATTGTAGTATATTCCATATGGGTCATCAGCCAGAGCGCAATACGCGTTCCCCAGAGAAACTGCCCTTCCACCAACACCAATCCGCAAGAATTCAAGCCCTGTGGCCGATTGTAAAAGGATAAAGAAAGACAACATTATATTTCCCATTCTTCTATATCTTAATTATAAAATCTAACTCATCTAATTACACCGAACTTCTTCATTATTACCTTTTTCTCATCCCCGGTAGAAGCTTCCGCACGGAAGATATAGATATCACTCCCCATATCTGAAACTGGCATCCTCAATTTATGGAGTTCACCTCCATTAAAATCTTTATTTACTAAAGTCTTTATTCTACGTCCAGTCAGTGTAAATATTTCAATCTTAAGATGGGCTGATTGATTCAAATAGACCATAAATTTTACATATTCTTTTCTTGTTGGGTTGGGAAAGGCAAAACATGAATCTTCAGGCATTAAGTTACCTTTTGTTTTAATCCATACGTTTAGTGTAGTATCTTCAGTATTACCGAACATATCACTCCCCGAAATATTCAAATTCCCCCTCCCACTAGAAAGACCTGAAATCAAGGCATGAGCTGAATACTCATTAATTTGTTCTTCAATTACGGTAAATTTGATTGAGTCCCCGGCATTATCACTCAACCAAACATCCGGGGTTTTCTCAAGTAGTTCATCAGATGATAAGTTAACTATGAGGGAATCCCCTATAAAACAGGAATCCGCTAATATAATAAAAAATAGTGGCGGTATTTCATCGTATACTTGCGCAATGTATTCACTGTATTTAATTTTGTAGGGACTGGAAGTCCCCTCTGTCCAGATAAGGTCACCCCTTAGTGAAGATGAAGGATTGGTGGATGAGACATCGGGGGTTCCACTTAGATCCACTACACTTTGCCAGATGGACTGATTATTCTTTACTAATTTGAATATTTCACTACCTTCCTGCCAGAAAAGAGATATATTATTCAAACTATCAATTGACGCAGTCGGTTTTTCAGAATCTTTTTCAGTCTGTGTCAGATTTGTATCAGCTTCCCATCCTGAATCAGCTCTGAATAGGCTGTAATATATATCAAAGTTCCCATCCGTTGAATTACTCCAGAAAAGATTCATCTTGTTGGTACTATCTCTGACGGCAAAAGGAGAAAAAGAATTACCGGGTGTGGATGATAAAACTTCCTCCTGAAGCCATTGGTTGCCATTATAGTGCTTCCACCATATATCAAAATTATTAATATGATAGGTATTATCACTGAAGAATACATAAAGACCATTAAAATCAATAATGAAAGGATCGCGAGAAACACCGGATGTAGAAGTTAACCTGGTTATATCCCCCCATTTACCAGCTGAAATTTTATATCGTAAATAATAGATTTGATTATCCTCCTTTTCTTCCCATACTAAATGAATATTATTATCTGGGGTTTCAATAGAGGATGGTTTTTTTGATAATCCTGGACTATTTGTCAAATTCTCTGGTTCATTAAGCCATTTACCATCTTCATAGCGTTGATAAACGATATCGCTGGAATCAGCAATATGTTCCTCCCAGAACACGAAGACCATATTATCTTTGTTTATCACAATACACGGATTAAGGGACGAATTGACTTTTGAATTACTCAAATCAAGAGGTTCGGACCAGTTAATTCCATCTATGGAATTTACATAAAAAACCTCCTCAGGATTAAAACTTGTATATACTGCATGAATCCTACCTGATTCATCAACAGCAATTTTCCTTCCCTGAGAGGTTGCTGTTGCTTTATCCACGCCTGAGACCATTGGTTCTTTACTCAGGATAAAGAATTTACTTAATGAATCGAAATTAAAGAATCCGTCATACACATTAAGTTTAGCCCTATACACTCCATCTTTCTCAAGGATACCGTTTTTATTAAAACCATCCCATTTTATAGAATCTGGAGCGCCAAATTCTTCATAATCTTCTATAACGTTTGTATCACGGAAAATCGAACCATTCCAGTAAAAAATTCCATTCGTATCACTGGTATGGATATTAAATTTCATTTCATCAGATACCAAATCACCATCAGGAGAAAACGAATCAGGATAGGATATATTCAAAAATGGGCTTAATGTATCTGTATATGTATATACACCTGAGAGGTTTCCTAAATAAAGGGTATGGAGTATGGGACTAAAATCAAGCGAAAAAGAATAGCTGTGAGTTGCAGGACTTATATCTAACCATTCATCCCCTTTATTAAAACTGAGAAATACTTCATTTTCCACGGAAGACGAAAAAAGGTGAAAAGGAATACCCCAGGTAGTTTTAATTCCCTCTACAGATCCTCCTGGAAAGTTGGTGGGTAACCAGTTTCTTCCACCATTGGTAGAAAAATATAGAGATGTTAACTCTGATGACTTTAATCCAGCATATACAAGGCTTGGATTATAGCCATCAATTTCAACCTTAGAGAAAGGTCCAGAAGGAAGGCCATCATTTATTGGATACAGTGATACCCCAAAATCATCGCTCTTAAACATCCCCTTATCAGTTGCAATATATAAGGTTTCAGATGCCTGTTTACATATTTCAACGTCATAATAGGTCTTTTCTGAATCAGTAAGAGTCCAACTTTTACCATTATTTGTGCTTTTTAAAAACGCACCTTCAGCAGCAGCATATACACGGTTCGAGTCCAGGGGGTCTATTTCTATATCTAAAACAGAAGTGTCTCCCATACTAATAACATCCCATGTCTCACCGTTGTTCTCGGTCCGATAGATTCCGGAATACCCTCCTATCAGGATGTTACTGCTATCCTGAGGATTTATGGATATTGATGAAAATGGGGTTACATCAGGTATCGTCCCATATCTTAACCAGGATTCCCCATTATCCATGCTTTTATAAAGGCCACCAAAACTTACAGCATAAACTGACTTTTTTGTTATTGGATTTACTTTTAAATCCCAGATTATATTAGCATTAAGACCCTCGTCCATTTCATCCCAGGTCTCTCCATTATTTACTGAAAAGAAGCAACCCCCCCAGGTTCCTGCTAACAGATTTTCATTTTGAACTTTGATGGAATTTACCATTTTATATAAGAGTCCAGAATTCCTCAATTCATATCCTGACCTATTAAGGGGGAGAACTGCTATACCATTCCCATAGGAGGCAACGAATATGGAATCTCCTAATCTTACAAAATCAGAGACATATCCATTAAAGTCAGTGGACTGCCAACCATATATATCACGGTAGTAAAGACCCTCCATGCTCCCTAAATATAAAAAACCACTATACCACCCGAGTTTTGTCACAGAGGAAACTGTATCTGGAATTGTTATTTCACTCCATGTATTACCAAAGTCAGAACTTTTATATACTCCCCTATCCGTACCAAGGTAGATATAATTCGTATCATTCGAACTCCGTGTAAATGTTGTGGATTTTACCGTATCACCGAGAGGACCTCCTACTTTTTCCCACAAAAGACCCCCATCAAAGGAGCGATATAAACCTGAATGACCTGTTCCGATTAAGAGTGTATCAGTATTATACTCAAAGATTACATTTACGGATAATGTTTCAGGTATACTGGAATCCTGAATCCATTCAAGACCTCCATCTATCGTATACCATAGACCTCCACATTCAAGCCCAGCAAATAGAGAATCAGGTCCAGTGGCAAGAAGTGAGTATGGTGTAGAATATTCTAATCCGCCTCTTATAGGCTCCCAGCTATCTGTACCTTCTAATAACCGTCTGTAAATACCGTTGCCCATTAAACCGATATAAATATATTTATCATCAAAAGTCATAGAAGAAATATTACCTCCATAAGGTCCGTTTGAAGTCCACAGATGATGACCCTTTTCTTTTGGTGATGAAGACTTTAATACAGAGGGTGAAAATTTATCCCTAAATTGAAATATATCTGAAAAACTGCCTGGTAAAATAATACTCGCAAGGAAAATAGTCAGAATAAACATACAATAATTTTAATAAAGTCTGGAGTATTGTCAAGCGGTAAAATATCAAAAGTCGGGAAAGTTCATAGACTTGGTGGGACAGTTTTTTTAACTATAATTTTACTATTTTACCAATATACTAATTCACTATTACATTGGGGTGAAGTGAGTATCTACTTCATAATGGGTTTACCCCGCCTGCCACACTTGTCATATGTAATGCGTAGCTATTACTGTATGATGTAATGTATTACTATTACATTAGTGGCCTGCC
>CAYZBF010000048.1:0-7222 GCA_964476585.1 uncultured bacterium
CCCAGAAGACGGAAAATAGGATCTATGGTAAGGAGCCCAATAGTAACAAAGAATGCGACTATCAGGATTGCCAGTATTAGACTGTCTGTAGTTAGACGGTGGACTTTATAATAGTTGCCCTCACCTATGGCGCGAGAGATGACTACTGATGCGCCTATCCCGATCCCATGCGCTAGACTCGCAATTACCAGTACAACAGGAAATGTAAAACTTAGCGCTGCAAGTTCATTCGTTCCAAGTTTCCCAACAAAAAAGGCATCAACCAGATTGAACGCAACAATACCGATAATACCAAAGATCATTGGTATTGTTAACCTGATAAGAGTTTTTCCAATAGAACCCTCAATTAGAAGGGCTCTTTTTTCATTTGGCATTACTTTTTATTATCCTGGCTTACAATATTGTCCCTTTTCTTTTTCACGCGAATAGAGTATTGGAGAGGAAAATAGACAAAGTTAATTATATCTTATTTGTAATAATTATTCGTTTATTTTCTTCCCTTTTTATCTTTTTCTATTAATTCTTTAATCTTTCTTTCTTCCCAATCTTTTAAGAAACGTTTTGTCCCGAAAACACTAAAAGCATGGATGAGCAATCCTATTCCCCAACCGAATAGAGGCCAATAGAACCATAATGAATTTGGTGATGTAAGCATATTTATTATAAACAATGCTAAATTTACTATTACATAAATAAAGAGATGACTGTAGAACGATTTTATTTCCTCGACTCTCTCTCTTGCTCTCCTATATTTTTCATTTTCCTCCATATCTACCTCCTTTGTTTGAGATTCTATCCTTCATAGCAATAATGTCAAGCATTAAGCTTATGACTGTGATTATCATTAATGATGTCACATTCAAAAGAAGTTCCGTAATGAATAGAAGAATTTGCATTTTATAATTGGATACATGAGGACTTTCTATTCAGGAAAGCGTCTCGGAAGGTTCACCCCGTGGAATAGGGTGCAATGAAGCCAAAGCCCTTATTCCATGGGGCAGGCGGGCATGATTTCCCGACGTAAGTCTCATGAGAGCAAAGTGCGAGAGCCTCGCCCCGTGAAATAATATGCATAGGTGCTTCTTGAAGTATTTCATGGGGCAAGCGGCAATTTCCTTGCCCGGTGGAATAGAAGGTGCTACTTGCTGAACAGCTATTCCACTGGGCGGGGCGGGGGAATTGACCGCGTCTTTTTCTAACGATAAGTCCGAGTAACTCCATCTTAGATAAATTAGAGTTATCCACTTATGAATCCTATATAACCTTTATTATTACTTGTTTAACAGATATATGTGTGTGAAAAATCATGAAACTTAGATTAAGCTTATAGCCTAAATTAAACAGCCTCAATAGTCGAGGGTGGCTTTTTTGTTATGTTATATGTTACACTTACCACACCTGGAACTTCTGTCGTTATTCTTTCCGCTAATTTGTCTAATGTTTCATATGGGAGTTGTGTTGGCGACCCCAGGGTTGCGTCAATGCTTTCCCAACATCGCACCTCTATCTGTAAGCCATAATCTCTTTTACCCTTTTTTATTCCAGTAACTTTATCTTTATGCAAGATAGCTAAATACTGAAATGCCCTGGTATTACTTAATTCATCTTCGACAATCCTTGTGGCTTTTCTTATAATCTCTACTCGCTCAGGTGTAACTTCTCCAATTACCCTTGTAGCAAGAGCAGGTCCAGGGAATGGAGGTCTATTGTATATTTCCTCTGGTAGCCTGAGAGCCCTTGCTACCTTTCTTATCCCCGATTTTCTAAGTTGGATTAAAGGTTCGATGACTTTATACCCGTATATCTTTTCCGTATCTATTCCAAGTTGTGCTAATATGT
Source organism: uncultured bacterium (assembly GCA_964476585.1). Taxonomy (GTDB): domain Bacteria; phylum Hydrothermota; class UBA3072; order UBA3072; family UBA3072; genus CAYZBF01. The sequence goes on from CAYZBF010000048.1 coordinate 1,840, forward strand.
TGTGTTGTCTTTTAATTCCTGCGATAGTTTCTTCCACATCAGTGTAATTTGTACCCTGCAGGAGAAATTTCGTTCCACTTTCTTTTACCAATTTACCAAAGACATCTTTATAAAATGCCCGTGTAATGGCTTCCCTTTTTTCTTCTGGATCTTTTAAGCCTTTTAGTTCTTTAAAGAATTGTTCTTTAGCGTCAACTATCTCTACGTGTACACCTAATCTTTCAAACAACGAAACTACCCTTTGTGGTTCTCCCTCTCTCATTAAGCCATTTTCAATGAAATATGTTTTCAATCTGTCACCCAAGGCTTGATGTCCTAACATAGTGACGGTTGAGGAATCAACACCACCAGACAATGCATTGATAGCTAAACCACTACCAACGATGGAAGAAATCTCTTCTACTTTTTGTTCTGTGAATTCATCAGGATTTAATTCTTCGGTTTTTATTTCTTTAATTTCCATCTATCCTCCATTTTAATAATTTCTCAATCTTTTATCAATACTTCCATCAGGGAGCATCCAGTCCGGATGTGATTTCCCATTCTCCTCCATCCAGTATCTTACACAACTCTCCCAATCTCCCTTACAATACAGTTCAATCCACTTTCTATCCAAAATGCCTTTCTCAAAGAACCTCTTCATCGGACATACCGGATACCACTTACAATCCTCCATCAAGGTTCTGAGCTTTCTATAGTCGTTTACCATTTCTTCTCTAATTGACGCATTAAAGAGAAGGGCAGTTGGATGTTTGAGTGGGAGAATTTTCTTACTCTGAGTTAGAAAGAGTCTACCGTAGAGATCGCTGAATCCCTCCCTACTTTCAGGCGTCGGGAGACCGTATTTTCCGAAAATATATCTGGTGGCGTAATAACCTAGAGGAACTAACGTATCAGGATTTATTAATTCAATTTCCTTGTCTAGATACTGGATGCAAATTTCTATTTCATCCTGCTTTGGCTTTCTGTATTTTGGGAGCATGCATTTAATCAGATTTGTCATATAAATCTCATCTCTATCGAGATCAATTTCCTTGAATAGTTCATCTAATACTTTTCCCGTAGGTCCAATGAACATTTTCCCTTCTTTATCCTCTTCTTTTCCAGGTGCCTGAGCAATTAGCATGATGGTTGCATTCACATTTCCTTCCCCTGGGAGTGCATTTATTCTACTTTCCGAAAGTTTGCACTTCTTACATTCTTTTATCTCTTTATTTAAATCTTTAATATTCATTGTAATTTTTCATTACATTTTACAATTAGAAGCTCTCGATGTTCGTTGGTTTCAATCCCTTTGGATGTATTATATTTTGAGATAATAAGATCAACTTCTCTCCAGTGTTTTTTTATATTAAAGTCTTCAGGGATGGGAATTCCTTTAAGCCAGAATATTAAAGATTCCACATCACAGAACCAGTATCTTATATCATACTCATCATGTAGAATTAAAGCACATCCATTATTTTTGAAAACTTCACTAAATGAATCAACGTTCTGTTCAGGGTCAATTTCATATTCACCTCCAGGACTACAGTCAAAAATCTTGCAGATGTTCTGTGTGTTTTTTGGTCCCACTTGTTCTGTTATAAAGATACCATCTGCCCGCATGATGCGAATAATTTCTTTTGGATACACAGGAGCATGGCGGTTTAAAACAATGTCAAACGTATCGTTAGGGAATTTAAGATCTTCCCCTGACATCTCTTTAGAGTGAACCCTATCTTTAAATGATGTAGGTATATTCCTTTTTGCAGTCTTTATCATGGTAGGATCAGAATTGATGCCCATACCAATACCGAAGTTGGATACGAGATCAAGGAATCGCTCACCACCACCTGTGCCTATATCCAGGACTTGGCTTGAAGTATTTAGATAATTACGTACTACATCAGCATAATACCATGGCACCGGCTCACGAGCATAACGTATTTTTGAAAAATCCCAACCTTTCCGCTTCCCAACAGAATCGTATATGAACTTTAACTCTTCAAACGTCACAAAGTACTCCTTTTATTGTGTCCTGGATTTTTTCGACTTGTTAATTATCTTTGTTATCCAACCACTTTCTTAACAATTCTACTTTATCACTTCTACGTAGTTTCAGATATGTCTGATATTCATATTCAGGTGAAGTACAAATCCAAACTGCCAGTAACAATGCATTTCACATTCTTATCAATTAATCTTTTATAAATTTTCCTAAGCATTCTTAGGTAATTTGGATTTATCACTACTCCTTTTATGTTAGGAAATAATATTCAAGTTATTAATAAGAGTCAGAATATCTTCCGGGCTGTTTGCGATAAAATCAGCGCGCATGATATCATCATCTTTACCATAACCATATCTAACTCCAATACATGGTAAATTATTCTCATGAGCCGCATTTATATCATGTATTGTATCACCAACTAATATTGCAAAAGAAGGATTTAACTCTGTTAATAAATCTTTAATCAAATCTGCTTTAGTTTTCGGTAATTCCTTTCCTTTTATATACTTGAATAAATTTACAATTCCTAAAGTATTGAGGACTAAATTTATATAACTGACACTTGCATTAGAGCATATTGCCAGAGTAAAGCCTTCTCTGATCAGTTTTTTTAGTACCTTATCTATATTATCATAAAGCTCTGCTTTTTTAGGGATAAGAACTCTTTCATGGTAGCTAATCCTTTCAGCTAAATTATCATAAACATCAGGAAATTTACCAGGTAAGATTTTTTCACAGAAACTTTCCATTGTTTCACCAACTAAAGATAATATCTCTTCTGCGGTGGGTATTGATAGATTTAAATCCTGGAAGGCTTTTTGAATAGCCTCTACAGATACACTTTCTGTTTTATACAGTGTACCATCATTATCAAAAATGACTAATTTCTCATTCAGATTTTCTTTATACATTAAACAGAATCCATATATTATATATTTTAATTAAAAAAGAATTTTAATTCTACTCTTCTCCAATAGGCTCCCAGATCGCATATCTTCGGAACACAAAGTTTGTTCTGGAGGGGTAATCCTTTATTTTTTCATTGAAATTATAACTCCACCCAAGATACTCCGAGTCACCCCCGCCTATAGTGGTGATCAGATACCCATATGGTCTGTGACCTACCGCTAGCGCCTTTCTCCTGGGATGTGGTGAATCTGCAACTCCGGGATCTACAGGGATCCACCCATATCCTGGAAGATATATCTCTGTCCAGCGATGGAATACGCGGTCTAAAGATGCACGGTCTCCTCTTTCAACTACAGAACCCACAAACCTTGCAGGGATTCCTGCAGCTCTCATCATTGAAATGTAAACATATGCATATTCAGAGCAGGAGCCTTTTCCTCTCTTTAATACTTCGGGGGCAATATCCCAACCCCCAATCCTCTCATATTCGATTTTATCTGCTACATAATTTAGGACCTTCCGTGCAATCCAGTATGGATTATCTTCATCACCGATAGCTTCTTTTAATGACTTTTGTAAGAACGGATCTCGTATTCTGAACCTTTCATTGTCGCTTAAATAATCCCTTTTTATATCTCTGGGAATCTCTTTTAAACTCTTTACCTTGGAAGGCAATATAAAATAATTAACAGATGAAAGCTCTGCTTCTATCATTGCTTTTATTGAGTGGTGTTCCATTGGATATATGTCCTTTAGCTTATAATAAGCTACTTTCTGTCCGTATTTATCTCTTAAGATGCCATTGGGTTGTGGGATAAATTCTATTTCCTTTAATAAACGTTGACTTGGTAAATCCTTTGGAATTGCAAAGTATACGTCCACCTCTCCTATATCACCAGGTCCGGAATTAATGATTTCCCAATGAAGTGTTATTCTGGACTTTTCTTTTTCTCCAGAGATAATGTAATCATCAGTAGGGAAAGAGTGAACGAAGATACTGTCTTTTTCAAAATCAGAGACATATATCCTGTTATCCTTTAGGAAGATTCCAGATGGATATGGACCAGGAGAGGGCAATATGTTCACCACCTCTCCACTTTGCACTTCTATCATATAGATCTCATCTCTGTACCTGCTTGTTGTCCAGAGATATCCATTCGAATACGAAAGTCCATTGATTCTACTCTCCGGACCTGCTAGAGTTTTTATGGTGGTTCCATCATCTGCTGAGATGCAGTAAATCTTGCCTGTTTCTCCACTTACCCAGATATAATTTCCATCGGAGGCGAGTCCAGTAACCCTGGATGCCGGAGAATATATTGTTCGGTAAATTTGCCCAACACTGTCAATAAAGTATATTTCATCATCATTTGAAACTATTAGCGTATCTTTAAATACAGCGATAGCATAGGGATCAAGTCCAGGCGTGGTGATGCTCTTTACATAAACAGCTTTCTCAAGGTCAAAGACGGAGATACTGTAGAATACAACATCTATCTGATAAACTTTCCCTTGCCAGATTGTAAAATCTCCGCTGTATGGTGTTAGGGGTAATTTCTCTATTGTCTTAAACTCTGCATTCAGTGTGGTGGGCAAAGCCAAAATTATTAAAAGAGTGATAAAAACTACCTTTTTCACAAAAACCTCCTTTACAGCGGAGACTGCAGCTCCGTTTCACTGAAAAGTGCAAATTGAAAAATGAAAAATTTAAAAATCCCTTCTTATCCGCTTTACCTCTATCTATTTGTAAACACTACAAGATGATGTATGCATAGAATAATATATTTTGCACTTTGCATTTTACATTCTTCATTTTGCATTTGAATATAGCCTCTAGGTTATATTCGTTAATCTTACTTTAAAGGATAAATACTATTCTGTCAATCCAGAATTTATTCCACCACAGAGGAAATTAGTCAAATAGTTGAATAGGAGGGTAGTCGAGATTGAATGGTAACTACTCAATGGAGCGAAGCGATAGTCTCTGTGGCTAATATCTAGATTTATTCTCTTGCTTTCTCATAGATTGTCAGTATAATAAAAAAAAATTTTAAAATGGAGGAGGAATGATTTTACATAAAGATATTGAAGTGAAAGAGGTCAGAATGGATATGGAGGGGGCAGAGGATGTATTTAAAAGAGTACTTATTGGAGTGGACGATGGTTCCAGTAATATATTTATGCGATTATTTACCATAAAACCGGGTGGACATACACCAAGACATACTCATTCCTTTCCTCATTTGGTAAAGTGGATGTTTGGTAGGGGTATTATTACTGACGGGAAAGGGAAAGAGAATGAAGTAGAGGTTGGTATGAGTGCTTTTATAGAAGGAGGAGAAGAACACCAGTTCGGGAATCCTTTTGATGAGGATTGCTCTTTCTTATGTGTAATACCAAATCCTGAAAAGCTGGGGAAGTAGATGGATTTTGATCGCAGGAAGATGGTAGGTTTCTTTACAGTTTTTGTTGTCTTACTCA
>CAYZBF010000049.1:0-6902 GCA_964476585.1 uncultured bacterium
CAAGGTAGCTGTGCCGGAAGGCGCTGCTGGATCACCTCCTTTCTACGGAGTAAATCTCCGAAAAGTTTGTAAATGACTCCTCACACTATTCAATTACTTTTCTTATTCTATACAATCCCTTGCTTTTTGATTTTTTAATATTATTCTATATTCATGTTTAATATAAAGAAGAATGAGAAAGAGAAGGTTCTTATAGTAGGCCGTGTAGGAAAATCGACTGACAAAGAAAGAGAATTATACGAGTTAAATGAACTGGAAGCTTTAGCAAGAACTGCAGGCGCTGTCCCGATCGAAAAGATTATCCAACTTAGAAAAGACCCGGATCCTGCCTACTTTATAGGCAAGGGTAAAGCATTGTCTTTGCGAGATATTAAAGTAGATATACTCCTCTTTAATGAATCGCTCACCCCAGCTCAGATTGCTACCCTTGAAGAATTAACTCGTAAGAAGGTTCTTGATAGACAGGATATAATTCTCGATATATTCGCACAACATGCCAGAACAAAATCTGCCAAGATGGAGGTAGAACTTGCTCAATTGAATTTTAAGTTGACCAGGCTTACTGGTTGGGGAAAAGAACTTTCAAGACTCGGTGGAGGAATCGGAACAAGAGGTCCGGGTGAAAAGAAGTTAGAAGTAGATAGAAGGAATATCAGAAATAGAATCCATCACCTTAAGAGAGAACTCAAGAAAGTGGAAAGGACGAGAGAAATTCAGAGGACTCACCGAGATGGAATGTTTACCGTCGCCCTCTTAGGGTATACCAATTCTGGTAAGAGTGCCCTTCTTAACGCATTTACAAACGCAGAGACAGCCGTGAATGATCAGCTTTTTGTTACACTCGACCCCCTGACGCGTGTCGGACTTACAAACAGGAAGGGCAAGTTCCTTCTTATAGACACTGTGGGGTTCATACGCGGTATCCCAACTCAACTTATGGCTTCCTTTAAGTCCACTCTTGAAGAAGCCATTGCTGCTGACCTTCGTTTAATACTTGTAGATATTTCTTCTGAAAAATATCGTGAAGAGTTAGAGGAAACCAGAAAAGTGATGGAAGAATTAAATATCACTGATTCTGATAATATCTTTGTATTTAACAAGATCGACCTTATTGTTGATCCCGTAATCTTAAAACACCTTAAGAAACAGAATCCTGACGCCTTATTTATTTCTGTAAAGGAGAAAAAGGGTCTTGATAGTTTATTGAACAGAATAGATGATTATAAAGAGCGTTTCTGGAATTAGAGGTATTGTAGGGGATGGTTTGGACCCCTTGGTTGTAATGAACCTTGCTGCTCATTTCGGAGAGTTTATACAAGGTAAATCGGTTATGGTTGGAAGGGATAGCAGGGTATCAGGAGAGACCTTGAAGAATGCTGTCGCAGCAGGGCTTATGGGTGTTGGAGTAGATTTTATTGATTTGGGAGTTGTTCCCACGCCTACGCTACTATTCAATGTGAAAGTATCTAATGCTTCTGGCGGAATCGTGATTACTGCATCACATAATCCTCTCGAATGGAATGCATTGAAACTGGCTTCTCGAGACGGAGAATTTCTATCTAAGAGCAAAGCCAAAGAATTCTTTTTACTTGAGAAAAAACTAATTAATTGGAGGAGGGTTGGCGAGTTAGGAAAGAGGGAAGAAAGGAAAGATGGAATAGAAAAACATATAGAAGGAGTTTTAAAATGCGATTGCATTGTTCCATCGGAAATTCGGGAAAGGAATTTTAAAGTGGTGATAGATTGTGTGAATGGTGGTGCATCAAATGCTTATCCAGAATTTCTAAAACGCCTAAACACCGATGTATATCCAATTTTTTGCGAAGGAAATGGTAATTTTCCAAGAGGTCCTGAGCCTAAACCGAAAAATCTCGCTCTGTTAAGAGAAAAAGTGAAGGAAGTTGGCGCCGATATTGGTTTCGCTACTGATCCTGATGGAGACCGTCTCGCTATTGTTGCAGACAAAGGAGTGTCTCTCTCGGAAGAAAGCACAATTGTTCTTGCAACTCTGGCAGTTTTGAGTGAGGAAAAGGGGCCCGTTGTAATAAATTTATCCACTACCAGAGGCGTTGAAGATATTGCGAAGAGAGCTGGGGTTCCTCTCTACCGTTCTCCAGTAGGGGAAGCCAATGTTGTTTCACTAATGAAAGAGAAAAATGCAATAATTGGTGGTGAAGGGAATGGTGGAGTTATATATCCTGAATTACAGTATACTCGTGATGCAATGTGCGCAATGGGATTAATCCTTCAATATCTTATAGAGAGAGATGAGCCGCTTTCTCAAGTCATGAACACTATTCCTCAGTATAGGATTGTAAAGGAAGAGATTAGAATGGAGAATAAAGAGGAACAAATGAGATTCGTTGAAAGAGTTAAGAAGGCTAATAAGTGTAAAAAAATGGATCAGAGAGATGGTGTAAGGATAGAAGAGGACGATCGCTGGGTTCATGTGAGGATAAGTGGCACAGAACCAATCGTTCGTGTCATTGCTGAAGCTCCTACAGAAAAAGGTGCCATGAATTTATGCGAGATGGTGAAAGAGCAAGGGAGGCATTAAATGTGTGGAATTGTAGGTTATATAGGGGATAAGGATTTAAACTCAGTACTTATGTCAGGGCTCTGGAGATTGGAGTATCGGGGTTACGACTCCTCTGGAGTGGCTTCTATTATGAATGGAGACCTTGATGTTAGAAAAGTCGAAGGTAAATTGATGAACCTCCAAGAGATACTTTCAGAGAAGCCACTTGTTGGAAAGATAGGCATTGGTCATACCAGATGGGCAACTCATGGAGAGCCCTCAGACCAGAATGCACATCCTCAGGTGGATTGTAATGACAGTATCGCCATAGTTCATAATGGTATAGTTGAAAACTATTATACCCTGAAAGAAGAACTAATTAAAAAGAAACATGTATTTAAATCAAATACAGATACAGAGGTTATAGCTCATCTCATAGAGGAAAATTACAATGGTGACCTTAAAGAGAGCGTCCTTAAATCTGTTAGCCGATTAGAGGGTTCTTTTGCCATAGCGGTTATCACTGTGAGTGAGCCTGATAAAATTGTAGCCTACAGGTACGGGAGTCCTCTTATCGTGGGGCTGGGTAAAAAGGAAAATTTGATTGCCTCAGATATTCCAGCCCTGCTCGATCATACCAAACGCATTGTAATTATGGAAGATGGAGAGATGGCAGTTGTCAAGAAAAATAAGGTTGAATTTTATAACAAAGATGGAGAAAGCATAGAAAAAGAGGAAAGAGAAATAAAGTGGGGTCCAGAAAGTCTTGATAAAGGTAAGTATCCCCATTATATGTTAAAAGAGATATATGAACAGCCGGATGTGATTGAGAGGAATATTGGTCTTCGATTACACGATGGGAAATTTGATTTTGGTGAAAATTTCAATTTTTCTCCTCATGAACTCGCACATTTATCCCACATAGTAATACAGGCTTGTGGGACCTCATGGCATGCAGGGTATATAGGTAAGTATATTTTTGAAGGTTTTTCCAGGATTCGAACCGAAGTAGACATATCTTCCGAATTCAGATACCGAAATCCTGTCATTGAAGGAGAGCCTCTTGTTATGGCAATCAGTCAATCGGGAGAAACAGCGGATACTCTTGCAGGTCTACGAGAGGCAAAGGCTAAGTTTCTTAAGGTTCTTTCTCTAGTAAATGTTCGCGGAAGCACGATAGATAGGGAATCAGATAGTGCAATCTACTTGAATGCAGGGCCCGAAATAGGAGTCGCTTCCACAAAAGCTTACACATCTCAGATCTTCCAGTTATACCTTTTTGCTATATATCTATCAAGGCTTAAGTGGTCACTTGATACTTCTGAAATAGAGGAAAAGACCAGAGGAATAATTAAGATACCAGAGAAGATGAGAAGCACATTGAAGAATGCAGATACAATAAAGGATATAGCAGAGAAGTATAAGGATGCAAAGCACTTTATGTTCATAGGGAGGGGTATAAATTTTCCTTCGGCTCTTGAAGGAGCATTAAAGTTAAAAGAGATATCTTATATACATGCGACTGGATATCCCGCAGGTGAAATGAAACATGGCCCCATTGCACTAATCACTCAGAATACGCCTGTGGTAGCCATAGCCCCTCAATCTTCTGTATATGAAAAAATGTTGAATAATATAGAAGAGATTAAATCACGCGGTGCAAAAATCATAGTTGTTGCAACTTCCGGTGATAAACGGATAAAAGAACTGGGAGATGATATAATGTATATTCCTCCTTGCGAAGAAAATGTTTCTCCCGTTCTTGTGGCATTACCTTTGCAACTCTTTGCCTATTATATCGCAGTGCTTAACGGAAGAGATGTTGATCGTCCCAGAAATTTAGCAAAATCAGTGACTGTTGAATGATAGTTATAAACTTCCCGCTCCTTACCACCATTTTTTCGCCACTGAGATCGCAAAGAACACGGAGGAAAAACACAAAGAAGATTTCTTTTATTATTTTTAAATATTCCATTATTCTTTGTGTAGTTTGTGCCCTTTGTGGTGATTTTGTTCATTGGGGATGGTAATGTTGTGCATAGGTGTGAACTTAGAATGAGTATTATACTATTTTTAGGATTTACCTTTTTGTCGGTTCCTGTTCACTCGAGGATCATATATTCAGGAAGTGCGTTTTCATCACATGGGGGAGAGGTAGAGAATTTATTCTGGAATCCTGCGGGAATGGGAGGAGAAGGGTATATTTCTTCCACCCATAATTACTCAGGAGTTACTTATGGTTGCCTTGGGTTGGTAAAGAAAGTAGGAATTTTCCATTTGGGAGCAGGGATTACGTTTATGAATTCAAGAAACATTATAAAAACCGATGCAACGGGTTCTTCACTGGGTGAATTCTCCTATTATTCCCTTGTGCCAATCTTTGCAGGGGAGTACGAAAGGGGAAGCTTTGTGATAGGTGGAAAGCTAAGTTTGCCTTATTCAGCCACAGATATTTATGACAGTTATGGTTTGGGCATGGACCTTGGTTTGATATATGAAATAAATGAGTGGTTATCTTTCTCAGCTTACGTAAAAAATATAGGGATTCAGCTCAATGAATTTGTTACTGAGAAGGAAGACTTTCCTGCTGAAGTTCGTTTGGGTAGTCGTTATGGATGGGATAGATATAGTTTTTCTATTGAATATAGTTATCCCCTTGGATTCTCAACATCCATTATTTCTTCCCTTAATAAGAACTTTGAACTGATAGTTGGATATAATGGTGGACTTAGAGAGTTAAATAAGGCAGGCGATTTGGATTCTATAACGGGATTATCAGTTGGATTCCGTTTTTACTATAAGAAGATTGTGTTAGATATAGGAGCGGTATCCTATGGAGTTCTTGGGATTAGTAAAACTATAGCGATAAATTGGAGTATAAAATGATTTATCGTAGGATTTACCATACGAAAAGATGCGGTCAATTTCCCCAGTTCACCCCATGGAATACCCCGAAAATCGTCTATGCATATTATTTCACGGGGCGAGGCTCTCATGCTCACTCCTGTGAGATTAAAATCTCACAAACCATGCCCGCCTGCATTCCGAGACGCGCCTCGATACGGCAAGTCCTACTATAATAGTTGAAAAGATAATTTTATCTTTTGTAAGGATATTTATTCTTAAAATTGATAAAAAAGGAAATTAAGTGGGTAAGACATTTGTAGAGAAAATATTGGGTAGTAGAGCAGGTAGTATAGTTACTGCATCACCTGATTTTGTCCTGTCTCATGATAATACCAGTGCTATTATAAAAAAATTTGAAAAAACAGGGGCAAAGAAGGTCAAATGCCCTGAAAAATGTATTATTATCCTTGACCATGTGGTTCCGGCAGCATCGGAAAAGCATGCCTCCAATCATAAAAGGGTAAGAGAGTGGGTTTCGGAACAGGGGATCGATAATTTCTTCGATGTTGGTAGGGGGATATGCCATCAGGTTTTACCTGAAGAGGGGTTTGCTCTTCCTGGAAAAATTATCGTTGGAGCAGATTCACATACTACTACACATGGTGCTTTTGGGGCATTCTCCTGTGGAATAGGTAGGAGTGAGGTAGCATGTTTCTGGGCACTGGATGAGTTATGGTTCAAGGTCCCTGAGACTATAAGGATTGTTGTAAATGGTAAGCTTCCAGATGGAGTGTATGCTAAGGATGTTGTTCTTTATATTACTGGAGAGATTGGTTCTGATGGAGCTCTCTATAAATCTATTGAATTTTCAGGCTCTACTGTAGAAGGGTTTTCAATTGATTCCAGGATGGTTTTAACCAATGTTGCTGCTGAGATGGGAGCAAAGAATGCATGGATCCAGCCAGACGAGGTGCTCTTAAACTACTTAAAGAAAAGAGCAAGGCAAGAATTCGAAGTGGTTACTTCTGATCCTGATGCCGATATAGAAAAGAGATTTGAATTTGATGTAGAGGATCTTACACCGCAGATTGCAGTTCCACATGAAGTGGATAATGTCCATCCTTTAGAGGAATATATCGGCATGAAGTTTAACGAGGGTTTTATAGGAACCTGTACGAATGGACGGCTTGAGGATCTAGAGATTGCTGCGAGAATCCTTAAAGGAAAGAAGATAAGTCCTGTTATCAGGCTGATAGTTATTCCTGCATCAAGGGAGATATACAGCGAAGCAGCAAGGAAAGGGTATCTTGAGGTGTTCTCGGAGGCAGGGGCTCTTATAGAGAGTCCTGGATGCGGTCCTTGCCTTGGTGCTCATATGGGTGTCCTGGCTCCTGGTGAGAAGGCTCTATCCACAGCCAATAGAAATTTTAAAGGACGAATGGGCTCATCTCTGGGAGAGATATATCTAGCCTCGCCTGCAACAGTTGCGATATCCTGTATAAAAGGAGAAGTTACTGATCCCAGAGTGGAGGTATAA
>CAYZBF010000050.1:0-6848 GCA_964476585.1 uncultured bacterium
GATGTATCACAAATTTTATTCACAAAATAGCGTTATATTTCCTTGGGAAAAATCTATCGTCTTTTTATTAACAGGTGTTATCTTATATGCAAAGGATTTTATAAATTCAATTAAATCGAAAGCTGTGAAACCGAAACTTTCTAATTGACTAGGATGTACTTCAATAAGGATCGCCGGGTGTTCATTTTGCAACGTTGTTTTCATACCTCTTAAAGTATTCACTTCCGCCCCTTCAACATCAATTTTAACCAAATTAATGTTATCTATTACTTGCTTTAATCTCCAATTATCGAAAACTTTCATTTCTACCAAAATGTCATTTTTGCATAAAGTTTTCTTTGAAGGATTTATTTTCGACTTAATAAAAGGGTCTTCCAAACACACATGACCTGACTTGTCGAATAAGGCAAAGGAGAAGGTTTTCACATTATTTAATTTATTAATTTTGATATTTTTATCTAAATACCATTTTGCCTTTGGTATAGGTTCAAAAGAATATACCCTCCCTTTTGGACCAACAATTTTTGCAAAAAGAAGGGTGTAATATCCTATGTCAGCCCCAATGTCAAGGACTGTCATATCTGGTTTAATCCATGATGAGATAAATTTTGTGGCGTCTGGCTCCCAAACTCTTTCGAGGAAAATCGACCTCCCAATTAGAGATTTTCGTGGGTTTCTAACTAAAATTTTCATATCATTCCATGGTAAAACTAGATCTTTATCAGGGATTTGTTTTAATATAGCATTTTGACACAATCTTCGAAATAATGATAAAGGATTCTTTCTAAATCCAAGGGCCTTAGCTATTGATTTAATATTCATATTGCCTCCAATATAGAACCATATTTTCTAATATCTAATCATATTGAAAGAAGAAAGATAGTCAATAACAAAAGGTAATGTTATATAATTCGTGTAAAAATGGGTGGCATAGGCCCAGATTTATAATAAGGTAAGAGAACAAAAGGGAGTAAAGAAAGACTGGGCTTACTAATAGTGACATAAGATATTTAGGGAAAGAGGTAGCATAAGCCACTTGATACTTTTACACAAAAATTGGGACTTGATTTTTTCTATTTTTATTGCTAAATATAGTTTTCATATGTTTTTTTCTTGAAAATGGGTTTGAACTTGCTAACATTGTTCAAAAATATAATTGGGAGGAATAATATACAAAAACCACGAGGAATTCTACAAAAAATACTGGAGAATTAGAGGACGAAATAAAAGGATACATACATTAGAAGGAATGTGGATTCCTGAACGAATTGAAATTGCTATAAAAATGATTGATAGAAATAGTAAAAACGATAAAAAAATTTCAATACTGGATATTGGATGTGGAGAAGGAGTATTAGGTAAACTTCTTAAAGAACTAGCTCCAAAAAAGCACGAAATCTTCGGCACTGATATAGCTTCCACGGCGTTAAAATACGCAAAAGAATTCTATGATGGAGTATATTGCGTCGACATTGAAAAAGAAGAATTTATTACTACCCTTCAGAGAAAGAATTTTGACTTTATCATCGCGCTAGAAGTTCTTGAGCATTTATATAAACCTGAAAATGTTCTTAAACAATGTTATAAGATTCTAAAGGAAGATGGTTATTTTATCTCTTCTTTTCCTAATATTGCTTGGTATAAATATAGAATAGATATGTTAAAGGGCAATTATCCAAAGAATTATCTTTTATTCCCTGGTGAACATATTCAAAATTTTACATTACATTCATTCTATAGATTGTTGAGAGAAAACGGCTTTTCTCCCAACGAGATAGGTGGTCAATTCATCTTTCCAAGAATTTTTAAACCTAAAAAGGTCTTTACATCTCTATTTAAGAAGTTCCCCAACTTATTTGGTTACCAAATTGTTGTTAAATCTAAAAAAAGAAAGAGTTAAAAACCATGAGACCAGGAACACTATTACGTTGGAATGCTTTAAAAAACATTTTAATCCGGGAAATTGAAGATAACTCAATTATTCTTGATATTGGTGGCTATGATGGTTATATTTCTTATCAAATTAACAATATGTTTTCTAACCTCGAGATTATAGTTGTGGATTTAGATAAATCAGGGCTGACAAGCGCCAACAAGAGAGGACTAAAAACCTTATATGCATCCACTCTTAAACTACCCTTAGAGAATAATTCAGTTGATGCCGTGTTTTGCCTTGACTTAATAGAACATGTTAAAGAAGATTATATTGTAATTAAAGAAATCTCCAGGGTTTTGAAACAGAATGGCAAAGTTATTTTAACCACTCCTTCGCAAAACGGAGTATCCTTTCCATTTCTAAGTAAAGAAAGAATTGACATTATTAATAAAGAGTGGGGGCATGCTCGTAAAGGTTATTCTCTAAAAGATATTAATGAATTATTTAAAGATGCTGGCTTAATCGTTGAAAAAACGAATAAATATTTTAATCTTTTTACAAGATTTATATATCGTTTTAGCATTCTTTCAAATATTCCCTTGCGAGGGAGAGGTCTACTGTATCGACTTATATTAAAATTAGAGCCATATGTAAAATATGGTGCGGAGGAGCATATAATAGTTGGGGAAAAGGTAAACTCTTCATGAAAATCGCGTTTATTGTCGGTCCATTCCCTACATTATCTGAGACTTTTATACTTAATCAAATTACTGGATTGATTGATAGAGGACACACTGTGGATATTTTTTCAAGATGGAAGGGGAATGAATCTAAGGTCCATCCTGATGTTAAAGAATATGAACTTATGAACCGAACTTACTATCGTCCGAAACTGCCACATAACAAAATCTTAAGAGTTATGAAAGCTATCAGGCTTTTAATTACTAACTTTCATAAGAATCCAGGAGGTATCGTAAAGTCTTTGAATATTATGAGGTTCGGAAAGAGAGCACTTTTTCTTAGTCTGTTCTATGATATTCTTCCTTTTCTGGATAAAAAATCTTATGATATTATTCACTGTCATTTCGGACCTTACGGGAATCTTGGGGTGTTGCTCAGAGAACTTGGGGTTATCAAAGGTAAAATAATTACCGCATTCCATGGATACGACATGGCGATTCTTAAAAATCGAGGAGAAAATATTTATAATTTCCTTTTCGAGAAAGGAGATTTATTCCTACCCATAAGTGAACGATGGAAAAGGGAACTGTTGGAATTTGGATGTGATGAGCAAAAGGTCATCGTTCATAGGATGGGAGTAGATACTTCGAAATTTAATTTTTCCAAACGGGAAAAAAGAGACACCATACGTTTATTAACAGTAGCCAGGTTGATAGAGAAGAAGGGGGTAGAATTTGGGATTCGAGCCGTTGCGAAAGTGCTTAAAAGGTACTCGGCAATTGAATATAAAATCGCGGGTGATGGTGAATTAAGAAACAAAATTGAAGAATTAATAGAAGACCTAAAGATTGGAGAGAAAGTTAGGCTTCTGGGTTGGCAACAACTGAATGAAATCAAGGAGTTAATGCAAGAAGCCGATATACTGTTAGCTCCAAGTGTAACGAGTGTGAGCAGTGAGCAAGAAGGAATTCCAGTGGTTTTAATGGAAGCCTTAGCAACAGGCCTTCCAGTAATTTCAACACAACATAGCGGCATCCCGGAACTGGTGCAGGATGGTAAATCGGGCTTTCTCGCCCACGAGCGAGATGTGGATGCATTAGCAGAAAGATTGGAATACTTAATTGAACATCCGGAGATTTGGCCAGAAATGGGTCGAGCTGGAAGAGAACAGGTAGAGGAAAATTATGATATTGATAAGTTGAATGAACAACTGGTAGAAATTTATCAGAAGTTATTGGAAGGAGAAGAGATTGTTGGGTTATTATGATAATTTAAGTTTTTTTGAAAAGCAAGAATGTCAATGGAGCTTTGGCTAAGTTATGAGGAATATAAGGCTAACTTCTAATAAAAAAGGGCTTGCGTTCATATTAGAATATTTCATTGATGGGATGCTTAAAAGCCTAATAAAAGAAGTGATAGTCAAGTTTGCTAATGTGCACAAAAAGGGCTCGAAGAAAGACATATTTGTATTCGTAACAAGAAGAAGTGGCTCAACCTGGATTATGGAACTAATCTCTTCACAACCGGGAATTAAGTATTCTGCCGAGCCACTTTATCTCCCTCGCTGGAATTTTTACAAACAAAAACTACCCCAAAAACGGGATTCTAAATTTATTCATTTAGACAAAAGCGAAGAAAAAATCCTGAAGAGTTATTTTTCAAGGATATTGAATGGCGAAATACAGGTATCACCACCCTGGAATATTTTTGATAAGGATTATAATTTTTTCACGAATAGATATGTGGTGAAAATTTGCAATGGGCTTTCCCTCATCAACTGGTTTGAGGAAAATTTTGATATCCAAATTGTATATTTAGTGCGCCATCCAATCTCGACATCTTTATCCATTATCAATCAGGGCTGGCCTGATACCACTGATGCATTCTTGAATAATGAATTCTTCAGGGAAAACTATTTAGACAGTGAACAATTGGAGTTCGCAAGGGATGTAAAGAGACATGGTTCAAGACTTCAGTCTTTGGTCCTTGAATGGTGTCTGGAAAATCTGGTACCACTTCGTTCGATTCAACGAAGAGATAAAGATTGGATTGTCATTACCTATGAGGAGTTAGTCATGAACCCGGAGAAAGTCATAGATTTATTGTATGACAAATTGGACCTTGAAGATAAGAATAAAATGATTCTGAAAGCATCTCAACCCTCAAAGTCAACGACTAAACAATCAGCCGAACGTATAGAAGAGAGAGACGTCCATTTTATTTTGAATAGATGGAAGAATCAGGTTTCCGATGAAGAGGAAAAAGAGATTTTTGAAATCCTTACAAAGTTTGGCATTGATGCGTACAGGTTGGGTTCTTCTGTTCCTAATGAATCACTCCTTAATTTCCCTGTTCATATTCCAAAGCAGCAAGAGACAGATGAATAAAAAAGCGATATTTGGAGCATTCTTTCATTGGGATTCTTTTATTCATATAGGGAGCCACCAATATGCCAAACAATTTGCCCGAAACGGATATAAAGTAGCATATATCTCTGAACCTATTTCACCTCTCCATTATATTTTTGCTAAAGAGAGAAAACCATTAAAAGAGAAAACTCGAGTCTGGTATAGGGGGGGTAAGTGGGTAGAAGATGGAAAAATATGGACATATGTTCCCTTTACTCTTATACCTGTTCATAGAAGATCCTTTTTAATGAGTCGATGGATTGTTGAAAATAGCAATCGTATTACATTACCATATATAGGTAACATGCTTAAAAGAAATAATTTTAAGGAAGTAGATGTACTCTTCCTTGATGAAGCGCAGAGGTATCTTCTTGATTTAGGTATCCATAAGAAAAGTGTTTATCGAATCCATGATGATATTACCCATCTTAAAGACTTTCCCACTTTGTTTAAACGTCAAGAAG
Organism: uncultured bacterium; assembly: GCA_964476585.1. Taxonomy (GTDB): domain Bacteria; phylum Hydrothermota; class UBA3072; order UBA3072; family UBA3072; genus CAYZBF01. The sequence continues at coordinate 5,430 of CAYZBF010000050.1, forward strand.
AAGTGATTCAAAGGGTAAATTTAGTAATAGTTGTTTCTAAACTATTAGAGTCAGTGGCAGAAGATTTAGGAGCAAAAGAAGTTCTGTATCTTCCAAACGCTGTAGATTTTGAGCATTTTCACATGGGCTTAGATACCTTGCCTGCAGAATACAAAAATATTCCTTCCCCAAGGATTATCTATGTAGGATCGATTTCTTACTGGTTTGATGTAGATTTAGTGGTGTTTGCAGCTAAAAAATTGCCAGATGTTTCTTTTATTTTGATAGGTAAGCCAGGAATTGAACTCTCAAAACTTGCTTCTCTTTCTAATGTTTATATACTGGGAATCCGTAATTATGAAATACTCCCGCAGTATCTTAAAAATGCCGATGTTGGAATTATACCTTTTAGACTTATTCGTTTCACTAAAGCCAGCCATCCAAATAAACTTTATTATTACATGGCTTGTGGCCTTCCTGTAGTTTCTACAAAGTGGAAAGAATTGGAGTATATAAAAAGCCCAACTTACTTAGCGTCAAATAAAGAGGATTTCGTAGAATTCCTTAAGAAAGCGTTGAATGACAATGATAAGGATAAATACATCAGATTTGCTAAAGCGAATTCCTGGGGAAAGAGATATGAAAAACTCATGGAAGTTCTTTACCCTGACGGAGGAGATTAAGCGGTAACGTATCCGTGGAGTTTCATAAGGAAGTGAAGTCAAGAAGGAGAGAGTAGGAGAAGATTAATATGGAAATGTGCAATTTGCAAATATGCAATTTGCTTAAAGGATATATTCCAGATGACCACAGCCGTCAAGTTACATCGATGTATTATGTTGAGAATCTACTTGAGCAGGGTATTAACCTGAGACTGGTAATGGATCTGGGTTGTGGAACTTGCAATTCTTTAGACTACTTCCGAAGGAAGAACCCGAATATCAGGTGGGTCGGGTTAGACGTAGAGGAATCGCCACAAGTAGAGTTACGGACAAGAACTGATGCAGAGTTCCTTACATTTGACGGTACACATATACCATTTGATGACAATTATTTTGACCTAATCTATTGCAATCAAGTGTTTGAACATGTGAGGTATCCTATTAATCTATTAAAGGAAGTTCACAGAGTTCTCAGACCCGACGGACATTTTGTTGGTTCAACTTCTCATCTTGAACCCTGTCATTCATATAGTGTCTGGAATTACACTCCCTATGGGTTTCGTCTTCTAATAGAAGAAGCTGGCTTGCAATTGGTAGAAATCAGGCCCAGTATCGATGCCCTTACTCTTATTACTTGGTGGGGTTTGGGTAGACCCAAATTCTTATCATGTTGGGCAAAAGAATCTCCTCTAAATAGAATTATTAGCATGTATGGGAAAGTAACGCGAAAAAGTCATACATTTATCAATGCTGTGAAATTACTTTTTTGTGGCCAGTT
>CAYZBF010000051.1:0-6743 GCA_964476585.1 uncultured bacterium
GGCAGTGTGACAGTAGCAATTTTAGGTATTAGGGATTGGGTGTTAGGTCTTAGGTGTTAGGTTTCAGGTTCAAAGTTTCAAGATAGAAGTCAATCCGACCCCACTGTGTTCTAAAGCATCGTCCCTCAAATTTAAACTTTGAACTTTGGATTGTAGATGATAATATGTATTTTAGGCATTGACTTTTAACAAAATTGAAATATATTAGTTTAGATACTATCTGAAGGATATTGCAAATAAATGGTATATCTTTAAATATTCTAATAGAGATTTTATAATGTCTCCCTTTAGATTTTACAGATAGTTTAAAAAATTACAACGAAAGCTTGTATTGCTTAGGATTAAATTATTTAGAAACTGCAGAAAAGAGAGGGTCAAGTGGAAAAAGTAAAAGAAGGAGACACTGTTAGAGTTCATTATACAGGAAAATTGGAGGATGGAATTGTTTTTGATACTACTATTGAACGCGAGAAATAATGAGCCATTTTTGGTCATCGTGACAGATACATCAGAATCAAATGTGACATTAGATGCAAACCATTCTCTCGCAGGTAAAGATCTGACATTTAAAATTGAACTTGTTGAGATTCTTTAAGATTTTACTTTTTTAAATGGACTATTCACAGTATAATCCAATAAGGTTGATTTAATAGATGATGTTAATCCTATCGTGCCCTTTAATTGGGCATATAACAATTAGTAAAACGTAAAAACTTAACAGGAGGTATTTTAGTATGGCACGAGGTAAAGTAAAATGGTTTAATGACATGAAGAGATACGGTTTCATTACAACCGAGGATCAGCAAGACGTATTTGTACATGCTTCTGCTCTTATGGGAGGTATAGTAACATTGAATGAAGGTGATGAAGTAGAATTTGAAGTCGTACAGGGTGAAAAGGGATCAAAAGCTGAAAACGTAGTAAAAGTATAGTAAATCGATAGATAATACTGAAAGCCCCACCATTATAAGGGCTCTTCATAAAATATATCTGTATTTGATGACGTAGATTACCAATCCGTGTCAAATGCAATCTCACTTTGCAATCTTGTGGTAGATTGAGTATGCCTATTGGTGGGGTTATTAGTTATTTTGCTATTTGAGAAGAGAGGTGCCAATACGTTAAAAGTAGGGTCGGATGTTGACTTCTTGACAGCAGCAATTTTAGGTGTTAGGGATTGGGTGTTAGGTTTCAGGTTAAAAAATTAGAAGTCAGAATACGATTATAGGGGTGGTGCCCCATGTGGAACAGTGAGACATTCCACCCCCGTGAAATAGTTGTACATTTCACCCCAATGTAATAGCATTGCATTACATAGGGCAAGCGGGGCAGGCCCCGATGTAATAGTGATTCATTACATCATACAGTAATAGCTACGCATTACATATGACAAGTGTGACAGGTGGGGCAGGCTTGACAGTGTGATAGGAAATAATGGTTACAATTCGAGAATTTCTAAGAGTTGAGATAAACTTTTTATTTCGTAATCAGGCTCAAATTTTATGTTGCTTCTTCGAGTTTTTTTGTAAGTATACGTTTTGGTTCATCCAGCAAATTTATATCTAAGTTCTTTAAGATATACTCAAGTCTATCTTTACCTGAAATATGTCTATGTTCATTTCTCCATGCATTGGTATAGATATCTGCTGCAGCTTAAGTTTTACCTTATAATAGTATAATAGGGCCAGATCTAAACATTTAACAATAACAGAACCTTAAGATAACTTGACTTTAATCTCCTTCTCTCTATACATTAATCCTGATGATATTAAAGGACAGAGAAAGAAATATGGATGAAACTTTTAGAGCAAATCTTTGGAAAGTATATATTTTCAAGTTTTTTGTGAGTTTACACTTTATCGGCGGTGTACTTGTTCCTTTCTTTACGGATTGGGGTGGAATAAACTTTACTCAAGTCATGATCTTGCAATCATGGTTTATGCTTTGGATATTTCTTTTGGAAATTCCAACCGGAACAGTTGCCGATTTTTTAGGCAGAAAACAATCTCTTATTCTAGCGTGCGTTGTTAACACAATTGCTGCTCTCGTATATGCAAGTATGCCTAATTTTTACATTTTCTTACTTGGTGAATTTTTGTGGGCAATGTCTGCTGCTCTGTTGTCTGGAGCAGATGAAGCTTTTGTTTATGATACCTTAAAGAAAATTGGCGAATCGAAGAAATCTAAAAAAGTATTTGCGAGAATTGAAAGCTTTGGATTAGCAGGTATTATGATTGCCGCTCCAATTGGTAGTATTATCGCTGCTAAATTTGGTTTGAGAGCCCCAATGTTGTTATTAGTTGTTCCATTTACTGTAGCCTTTCTTATTTCTTTATCTTTAAAGGAACCAAGGATAGCCCAAAAATCTGAATCTAAGCGTTATATTAACGTCTTAAAAGATGGTATGAAATTCTTTTACAAAAACAAAATTTTGGAAACCTTAGCAATAGATATGGTTTTTATAGGTTCTATTGCTTACTTTATGATCTGGCTATACCAGCCAATGTTAAAACAAGCAGGCATAAATATAGCTTATTTTGGTATTATTCATGCAGCCTTTGTAGCTAGTCAAATACTGATTATGAATAATTATGAGAGACTTGAAAGAATATTTGGCTCTAAAAAACGGTTGATATTTCTAAGTGCAGCGATAACAGGAGTTATGTTTATCATAGGTGGTCTGACAACATCTATCCCAATCGTTTTCTTAGTCATAATTATAGGTGGTGGCTTTGGCTTATCACGGAGACCTCTTTTTATCAATTACATGAATAAGTACATTCCCTCACCGGAAAGAGCAACTATCCTTTCAACAATATCGATGTTCAGGAGATTTGCTCTTGTTTTCATAAATCCTGCTGTTGGTTTATTAGTAGACTGGTCATTAAATTATACTTTAATAATCTTAGGAGCCGCAGCCCTTATATTTTCGTTTATATCCAGAGTTGAAGAAGAGCATTTAGTAGATTAACTAATGTCGAGGTACTTATAAATGTAGTACAACAAGTTACTAACCCTCCTACGAGCGTAGGTAATACCAACGCCCCTAAACATACCACCATGTGTGTGAACTTTCCCGTGCACAGAACACATCCCACTTGACTTGGGCATCATTCTTTCATATGTTTTAACTGTAGGTGTGTAATGTCAACCATACAAAAAACATTTCGCTAAAGATAGATGAAAAATATCACAGATTCAAGCAGCGAGATAGGACGACCTCAAAGATGGATTTAAGATTATACTATCACACTGTCAACCCCCGATACCCAGATAAACTGTCAATCTAAGGAGGTGGGTGAATGATGGAGGAAAGTATCCGACGTACTGTTGATTTTGGTGTTGGCAAGCAAGTAGACGTGAACCTCAACAATCCAGTTATGAGATTTTCTGCTAATCCGATTCTTACCCCAAAAGATGTAAATAAAGTGTGGTGTAATCCTGCGTGGCAGGTTAAGACTGTGCACAATGCAGGCGTTACGACTTTGGGTGGTGAGACTCTCATGCTTTTCCGCTCACACCTTAGATGCGGGAAAAGTGTATTAGGTTTAGCACGTAGTCAAAACGGAATAGATAACTGGCGAATTGAAGTAGCACCTGTTCTAAAGCCAGCAAAAGAGGATGACATTTTTGCCAATGGCGTAGATAAAAAAGCATTAATTGAAAACGAGGGCGGCGGTGTTGAAGATGCACGTATCACAAAAATTGGCGAGATCTATGCCATTACCTATAGTGCCTATCACGCTTCCATAAAGGACAGAGTTCGTGTATCTCTTATAACGACGAAAGATTTCGTTACTTTCGTGCGGTATGGTCAAATGCTTGATGTGGATATGCGTAACGTTGTCTTGTTTAGTGAAAAAATGAACAATTACTATGTAGCTCTTTTTCGTCCAAATGATATAAGCGAAGACCAAACTGGAGGAATATTCACACAAATCAGGATGGGGTATACAAAAGATTGGAAGAGCAACAAGTGGGAAATCTCTCGTGAGCCAGTAATGAAGACTGGTGGAGGACCCAATTCCTTTCAAGATAAAATTGGTCCAGGCGCACCGCCCATCAAAACGAGAAAAGGATGGCTCAATATTTTTCATGGTGTTAGAACCACTATGGATGGTAATCCGTATGTCCTTGGCGTGGCACTTCATGACCTTGATGACCCCGCAAAAGTGACCATGTCAAGCATTCCCATCCTCTTCCCAACGAAGGCTGACTGTAAGGTAGCGGAAGATGATTATGTTCATGTCCCAAATGTAGTCTTTACTTGTGGTGCAGTGCATCGCAAAGGCGGGTCAATCCTCATCTACTATGGGGGTTGCGATACCGTTATGGATGTAGGCATTACACATGAAGATGTGCTCACTTCTTTATGCGAGCTCTATCCCCAGGATGCAAAGACTGGAGAGCTATTGTATGAAGTGTGAGGATATGAGCGAAGACCAAGGACGGGAGACGGAAGCAATAGTCTACAGCCTCTATAGTCATTAGTCTTGGGTCGAATGATAGTTAAATAGTTGATTGGCTGAATAGTCAAGTAGGTCGGAGTAGATTGTTGATTGACTTAATAATATATTCAGGTATTGTTTTAGTTGTTGTGTTATGAAATCTGTAACATTTAATAAAAAATTGTTATTATTTTATAAAAGGGGGACATAATGCGTTTGAAGAATTTAACTATTTTTCAACTGTTTTTTTTACTGAGTCTTTTTTATTGCCATAAACTTGAAGGAATTGAGGGACGGTACTGGTATTTTGTTGATAATATTGAAGTTGAAGAAGGAGAATTTCCCGAAGTTCTTTTGTGGGCTGCTCTCCCTATGAATCATAAGGGACAGGCAGTTAAAATCAATGAAATATATCCTGAACCTGTTGAAATTATTCATGATTCTGTGAATGGTAACGATATTGTTTTCTGGCAGATAAAAGAATTTGATGATAATGAGCAAATTTATTTTTACTATGATTTTCAGGTGTTCCCTGAAGAAGTAAAGTCTGATATTGACCCATCAAAAATAACACATTATCAAAAAGAAAGCGATGAATACATTAGATATACAAAATCAGAACCATGGATTGAAGTAACCCCCGAGATAAAGGAAAAAGCACAGGAGATCGTTGGGAAAGAGATTAATCCATACTTTAAAGCCAAGAAAATATTCGATTGGGTTGTAGAGAATATGGAGTATGAATACCCCGATATAAAAGAAAGAGGTGCAGAGAAATCATTCAAAAAGCGAAAGGGTGACTGTGGGGAGTTCAGTATGGTGTTCTCTGCTTTATGTAGAGCTGTTGGAATCCCGGCAAGGACAGTTATCTGTATCTGGGTTACAGGTGGTGGTCATGCATGGGCTGAAATTTTGCTTCCGCTATACGGGTGGATACCAGTTGATGCTTCAGTTGCAGAATTGATGACACCAGGCTCAAAAGCTATCCAGGATGAGAAAGATGTTATAAAGTTTATGGAATCGCGGGGAATACCAGAAAGAGACCCAGATTATTTATTTGGTAATTTGTATCCTAATCGAGTTATGGTTAGTATTGGAAGTAATATCGAGGTAAAATCCAAAAAAACAGAGATAGAGAGGACATTCCGATTTATGCAGCCTGGTGGAGATACTGCTTTTCCTCCCGCCATTGAGTTTAAAGGGATTTCTGATAAAGTAGTACACACTGGTTTCTATTTGTTTAGAGATAGCAGAAATGATAAAGAACTGGCAGTAGAAAAAGCAGAAAAAGAACTGGCTCCTGCATATTTTGTGGTTGGACTATTAGATAAAGCAAAGAGAGGATTGTTACAAAAAGTAGAAGAAAAACCAGAAGATGCGGTTAGCTGGTTATATCTTGGTCAGCTATATATGCAGGAAGATGACTTGGATAAAGCCATCGAGGCGTTTAAGAAGAGTATAACAGGAAAAGCAGGAAGTATTAAACCTGTTATTGAAGTATTATCACGGAATTTACTGGGTAACTGTTATGATGTGAAGGGAATGAGGGAGAAAGCAGTTGATGAGTATAATAAAGTCATTAACTCAGGTGTAAATTTCCAGGGAGCGCTAGATTCAGCAAAGAAATATATCGAAGAGCCTTATACAAAAAAAGATGAAGAATGAATCTAGTATGATACACGTCGAGACGATAAATTAGTAAAAATTAAGTTTAAATAAAATATTTAGTCAGCTATTAAATCAAATGGAAAATGACAAAACATTATGGAGGTTATAAAATGAAAAGTTATAAAAAAGAACTATGGTTTCATACTGGAAATAGGATAGAGTTTATAAGCATTACACATCAGGTTGAAGAAGCCTTAAGAGATAGTGGAATAAAAGAGGGGTTATGTCTGGTAAACCCGATGCATATAACTGCAAGTGTTTTTATTAATGACGATGAAAGTGGACTGCATGAAGATTATAAAAAATGGCTGGACGAAAATATACCTCATAATCCGGAACTTTATAGACATAATCTTAGAGGAGAAACAAACGCTGATGCCCATATTAAAAGACAGGTTATGGGAAGAGAAGTAGTTGTTGCAGTAACAGATGGCAAGTTAGATTTTGGACCATGGGAACAGATATTTTATGGTGAATTTGATGGTAGAAGGAATAAAAGGGTTTTAATTAAAATTATAGGTGAATAGGGAAGAGTATTATATCAGGATTGTAGTTATTTTTGAAAAAATTCTTTAATGTTAGAAAAAAACCTCTTTAGTCTTTGACCACCAATTTATTATTTTTACT
>CAYZBF010000052.1:0-6179 GCA_964476585.1 uncultured bacterium
TACCCATTGTGAATTTCGTCTGCCCTGCAGCATTGAATATACCAAATGAGGTCACAAAAATACCCAAAAACGGTAGAGAGAAGGCAATTATAAAGAAGAATTGACTACCTGTTAAGATAACCTCGGGATCGTTTATAAAGATACGAACAAGTGGAACCTTAAAAAAAATAAATATAATTGCTCCGATGATTGTAATTAAGGCCGAAAAGATGTATCCAGTTTTTATGACACTAGCACACCTTACATGATTGTTGGCACCCAGGTTCTGACCTACCATTGTAGAAACAGCCCGACTGAAACCCTCAATCGGCATAGTAGCAAGACTTAAAACCCTATTCCCTATTCCATAACCTCCAATTACAGCAGTTCCAAAATGCGCAACAAACTTCATAAGTATTGTGTACCCAATCGCTGTCCCCACCTGACCAGTTGATGCTGGAATAGCTATTCCAATGACTTTTTTAAAGAAGGTAAAGTCCGGCTTCAAATCCCCCACCCTAATCCTTAGACCAACTTTCCCAGAAAAGAGGAGATAAAAACCCCAAATGGTTGATACCATCCTTGAAAACACTGTGGCAATCGCAGCCCCAAAGACTCCCATTGTAGGGAAAGGGCCAAGCCCAAAAATGAGAACAGGATCGATAAGTATATTGAGTAATATCCCCACTGAGAGGATCTTTAGGGGAGTTCTCGTATCACCCCAACCAGTGAGAAGCGATGTTACAACGAAGGTACCAAACATAAGAGGAATCCCTAAAAATATCGTCTTCATATAAAGGGAGGCATTCAAATGGACTTCTTTTGCCACATTCATCCAGTTAAGAAGGAAAGGGGTGATGAAAAATCCGATAATACAAAGGACAAGCCCTGTAAATGTCACAAGTAGAGTAATCTGAGCAGCAGAATAATCAGCCATTCTCTTATCACCTGCTCCTGTATACTGGGAAACCAGCGTTGTGCCTGCAATAGCAAAACCAGCAGCTATGGAAATGACCACGAATATCATTGGCCAGCTAACAGTTGGCGCTGCAATTGCAACCTTTCCCACCTTTCCAAGCCAGAAAGTATCCACCAAATTAAATACTGTCTGGAGGAGATTGGAAAGCATTACAGGCCATCCAAGTACCCAGAGCCCTTTATAGATTGAACCGCTCGTGTAAAGATTATTAGCCCTATTCATTGGGGTTTAGTATATTCTACAGTTCTGATATGTCAATGAAAAAGAGAATAGGGTTCAAGGGGTGACAGTTAACTACCTTAACTTCAATGCAAAATGAAGATTGTAAAATGCAAAGTGCAAAGGAAAATAGGTTTTAGGATTTGGGGGTTGGGGACTACAATTCCAACCCCTAAACCTTAAATACCAAATCCTAATGTTACATTGATGCGAAGCCTTGTGGCATGTGCACCTGTGCACTTAATATGGAGTTATTTAAGTTCGGAAACCTTAAATGGCTTGGGAAAGAGCTCTTTCAAAGTAGTACTCTTTTTATCACCTTCTCCATTGATAAGTATAATATCCAAATCCTCGGCAAATTCAGAGAGGAATTGGAGACAGGCGCCACAGGGATATGGAAACTCTTTACTATTCGCTGCAATTACTATCTTCTCAAACTCCATAGCTCCATCAAGTATTGCATTTATTGCAGCAACTCTTTCTGCACAGATAGAAAGAGAGTAGGACACATTCTCTATATTGAAACCCGTATATGTCCTTCCGGATGATAAAAGAGCAGCCCCTACTCGAAAATCCGAATATGGAGCATATGCTCTTTCTTTCGCCCTTTCGGCAGATTGGATTAATTCTTTTTTAGAAGGCATGTGTTTCAGTCTTCTCTCTCCTGTTCCCAGCTAAATCACTGATTTCAAAAGTCACATAAGCAGTTGTACCAGAAACGCTATTACCGTCGACTCTACTAAATCTAACAATGGTATGTGTGCCTTCATCCCTCACAGACAGAATCCCGCCAATACGGACTCCACCCACCTCAAGGTAAATGGTGCTTTTGGTTATGGTATTTCTATCTATCTTCCCAGAGAACTCCACCTCAAATGAAGAACCAAGATTAGTCCACGTAACTACAGTGAAGGGGATAATAACTTCTCTGCATTCACTACTATCGTGATTACAAGCAAGGGTAGTGAATTCGCCCTCAAATGCGATATTGTCATATCTCCAAAGTTTATTTCCTTTATTATCAGCTATTGAACCAAGTAAACGCATAATATAAGCGGTGTTAGGTTTTAGATTATGAGCTGGTTTCACTGTAATTCTGCCAAAATCAATAGCTGAAGTGTCATCCCCATAGATTACATCACTTAGGGCTACCTCTTCCCCTTTATCTATAGAAACAAGTGTAACAGTTGTTTCATCAATGGTTTTTTTATCAGCACCAACTATAACCACGCTTCCATCTCTTCTATCCCAGGTTAAATCATATATGTCAATGGCAACATCCACATCGGTCCATGCATCTGAAACTACACTGTCCCCAATTAAAAAGTACATACCAGGTACAATCCCTGGAGAAAATTTATCCTCCATATTGACTGCGTAATCTCCGTGGGAACCATTCAACTTAAAGGTAGTAAAGCCATAAATATAGTAATCATCAGGACTCTCTCCACCAACGCCATCTCCATCCCTATCAAGAAGGTTACCATTTATATCGGAAACCTTACTGGTAATTATCTTTAGTATATAAGTGGTATTGTAATCAAGGGTATCTCTGGGTTTTAGAGTAAGATCTGTTTTCCCTCCGCTTACCTTCCATTCCTTATTATAAGGCACTTTAATTCCGTCTGTCTTTTCAACCAGTATACCTTTCGTTAAGGTATCCACTACACCATCAAAATGTATATAGATCCAACCCTCTTCTTTATCAGGGTACACCGTTACTGAATCACGGTCACCAATCGGTGTTCCTGAAATATCCACAAGATGGATTGGATTCCCTATAGAACCCAGAACTTCTGTGTCGGGTGATAGTGGATTTATACCCTGATTTGCACATCCTGTTAAGATAAGCGCTACTACTGTGGATATCAATATTGCTTTCTTCATAAAAACTCTTTTGGATCTCGGGTGATAAAAACTACAGTCTAAAAGCATCTTCATAGTGCTCTAAATTTTGTTCCTTACCCTTTATTACTATCACATCGAATCTCACATCAACCTTGTTATAAAGATTATTGGTTAACAGATAATATTTTGCCCCTTTAATCATACCGATACGTTTTTTTTTGTCAATCGTTCTTATTGGATCCATAAAAAGAAAAGAGGCTCTTCTTTTGACCTCAACAAAAACGACTAAATCCTTCTTTCTCGCAATTATATCTACTTCGAAATCACGCCCTCTGAAATTATGAGAGAGGATTTGGTAGCCCAACTTTTGCAAATAACAAGCTGCAATCCTTTCTCCTTTATCTCGAAAATTCATTTATCGGCTTAAAGGTTTTTCTATGTATTGGAGTAGGGCCAAACTTTCTCACATTCTTAACGTGATCTGCAGTCCCATACCCTTTATGTTTTGAAAACCCATATTGTGGATATATGACGTCAAAGAACTCCATTACCCTATCTCGGAGCACCTTGGCTACAATAGAAGCAGCGCCTATTAAGTGGCAAAGTGCATCTCCACCCTTTATTGCAGTCTGAGAAATTGGTAAATGGGGAATTAGAAAACCGTCAACCAGTACCCAATCCGGCACAACTGAAAGCTTCAGGATAGCGCGATACATTGCTTCAACCACAGCATAATTGATGCCCCATTCATCAATTTTAATTGAATCAACAAATCCGACTCCCACAGATACTGCAGATTCCAATATCTTAGGGAAAAGTTCTTTACGTTTTTGGGAGGAAAGCTTCTTAGAATCATCAACCCCGGGAATCATTAAGCCCTTAGGGAGTATCACCGCGGAGGCTGCAACAGGGCCGGCTAGTGAACCTCTTCCCACCTCATCTATGCCACAGACAAAAATAGCACGGGGATCAGTCCACTGCCCTATATCCTCAATCATTTCTTTTCTTTTATTCGTGCCGCCTTTCCTTCTTTCTCACGGAGATAATAAAGTTTAGCTCTACGAACCTTACCCTTTTTGAGAACCTTTATTGAATCAATTATAGGAGAATGTACTGGGAATATCTTTTCAACCCCTATCCCCTGGGTTACCTTCCTAACGGTAAATGTTTTCCCTGTCCCTGCACCTCTCCTACTGATCACCCTTCCTTCAAAATGGTGCAGACGTGCTTTGTCGCCTCTTTTTTCCTTTGTAATAACACGAACCAGATCACCCGGCGAAAAATCCGGGATATCTTTTATATAATTCTCCTCCACCATCCTAATGTTATCCATTTTTCTCTCCTTTTAAGATGCTATATTAAACCAAGAGATCAGACCTATACTTCTTTGTGATCTTTAACGCCTCCTTTTCCCTCCATCGATCAATCTCTTTATGATCACCCGATAGCAACACAGAAGGAACCTCCTTTCCTCTAAAGACCCTTGGCCTTGTATAATTCGGTGCATCCAGTATCCCATTTTCAAAGGAATCTCCTTTTACGGAGGCAGGATCACTCACCGCGCCAGGAAGAAGCCTCGCCATTGTTTCAATAATTACCATCGCTGCAACTTCTCCACCACTTAGAACATAATCACCTATTGAGATCTCCCCATCTACAAAATCCCTTACCCTCTCATCTACTCCCTTATATCTGCCACATATCAGGGTTATGGTTTCCTTACTCAAAAGTTCTCTGGCAAGTGCCTGAGTGAATAATCCTCCCCGTGGAGTAAGCAAAAATACTTTACCTGAATTATCGAGGCTCTCTAAAGCGGAAACGATGGGCTCAACCTTCATAATCATCCCAGCACCTCCCCCATAGGGATAATCATCCACGGTTCCATATGAATCCGTCGCAAAGGTCCTGATATCTATAATTTCTACGCTAAGAAGTTTATTTTCTTGCGCTCTTCCCAATATTCCCCTTTCCAAAAAAACAGTAAAGAGGTCCGGGAAGATGCTAAGGACATCTATTTTCATCTAATCCGAGATAGATTACTAAGAGGGTTCTAAAATCTCCAGAACTGCTCGTTTACCAACTTTCATAGAAGCAGCCGTTACAATCGTCCTTATTGCTTTAGCTGTCTTCCCTGCCTTACCAATAACCTTTCCAATGTCATTCTTACCGACCTTGAGCTCATAAACCACTGTCCGTTCTCCTGAAATTTCCTCTACCTCTACCTTATCTGGCTCATCTACTAGAGACTTAGCTATGTATATTATCAATTCATTCAACATTTTCTACCTCCTTACTCTTTAGTTTTCGACATCTCTTAAGCAACGATTTGACCCTGTCTGACAATATTGCACCTTTTTCTTCCCATTTCGCAATTCCTTCTTCATTCAATTTAAACTCTTTTGTCCTTGGATTATACCAACCCAGATTTTCCAAGTATTTTCCATCTCTGGGATTCCTGGAATCAATAGCCACTATTCTGTACGTCCGTTGTTTCCTCTTTCCCACAACAGTTAATCTTACCTTAACCGCCACAAAAACCTCCTTCTAATTTCCTTTCTCGCAAGAAAACACCTTCCTTTTATCTTCGACTGTCCCTCTTTTATCTACTCAATATTTAAGAATAATATTACATACAAGTTTTGTCAAGACCTATGACTCGGTGTGTGATTACTATAAATAAATGTCATACTTTATTATCAAAAAAATGTCATATTTTGGTGAAACTGACTGCGGCTTTATCGAATTGGAAATCCGAATAAGATATATAAAGAAGTAACACCTGAAAAAATATTATTAGCCCTTGACAAAAAGATAAATACCCCTTATATTGTTAGGGTAGTCTAACTTAATGGGAGATAATATGAAGTTAACTGAGAGTAAGGAAGATTATTGAGAAACAATATATCAAATATGCAAAGAAGAAAAAGTAGCGCGGGTAAAAAGTATAGCAAAACAGCTAAATGTTAGCTTTGCAAGCGTAAATTATGCCGTCAATATCCTTCCTGAAGCAGGATTACTTAAACACAAGAGATATGGTTACATTGAATTAACAGAAAGTGGAGGAAAGATTGGCAGGGAGATCTTGCGGAAGCACCACATATTTTAATAAATGGGTTAGGAGTAGATGAAAAAACCGCAGATGAAGAAGCCTGCA
>CAYZBF010000053.1:0-5988 GCA_964476585.1 uncultured bacterium
TAAAAGATAGGAAACAACAACTGCAGGACCAGCCCTTGCATGAGCAAGCCCCGGAAGGATGAAGATTCCTGAACTTATCATTGCTCCTGAGGCAATACAGAAGACCTCGAGTAAATTAAGTTCTCTCTTTAATTTCATCAATTCTTGGGTCCCTTTCTGCTCCCTTTGTATATTGTCCCAGAGAGTGAGATATGGTCCCAATCTCCTTCTGATATAGGCTCTCCTTCATAGCAAAATTCAACGCCATCTATCCACTCTCCCTCGTAGGTTTCTTGCAGAAAGGTCTTAGTTAAAGTAACTGTTGTAAAAAATCCTCCTGTTGAACCCTGGAAATAAACTGAACGCCAGGTCAATTCAGAACTAATATCAGTTTCTTTATGTTCTAATAGATTTATCACTGCTATCTTCCTACCTTTCTGTTCTTCAACTCTTAGAATCTCAATCGGAAGACCAAACTTAAACCTCGATAGTTTATCTGCCAAAATTTTTAATTTTTCTATTACAGGTAGATTCTTTGGAATTCTTACATAGAAATTTACTTCTAAGTTCATCGCATCTCTATCCGGACCATAAACAGGGAAAAATTCGAATTCCTTATCTACTTTCATCCCTTTTATTGCCATCATATTCCAGAAGTATACTCCACCCCCCACTAATAAAGCAGTAATAATGATTGCAATTATAACCTTCCGATTCATTTTAGAAATCCTTTCATCTTTATTGGGGGAAATTAACATACTACCTTTGGGTTCTGCAGTTTAACAGCTTTTTCTATATGACGAAACAGACGATATTGAATGTATTTTCTCCTTTTGAGTCGTCTCTGATTCATGGTTCAAATATACAGGTTTTTCTTTAGAAGTCAAGATTGAGACTCTGCTGTAACCTCCATGCCTCTGTGGCTATTTTACCTCATAGATACAAAACGAATCTCTGTATATTCTTCTATTGCAAAGGGTGGTCCTTCTCTTCCCATGCCACTCATCTTAACCCCTCCATAGGGCATCTGATCAACCCTGAAGGTGGGGTAGTCGTTTATGATAACACTGCCCACTTCACATTCTTTAATAGCTTTTAATGCATTGGCTATCTTAGGTGTATAAATGCCAGCATTTAATCCATAAATTGAATTATTAACCTCTTTGATTGCTTCATTAAAACTCTTAAAAGGCATAATAGATACAACGGGTGCAAAAACCTCTTTTGAGACGACATCCATCTCAGTAGTCACATCAGTAAGAACTGTAGGGGTAAGTATGGAGCCCTCTCGCTTGCCCAAAAGTAGCGGTTTTGCTCCCATATCAATTGCATTACGAACCCACGATTCTACCCTTTCTGCTTCTTTTTCTGTTATCATAGGACCATAAAGGACATCTGGTTCCATTGGATCTCCAATCTTGACGTTCTTTGATTCACCCACAAAGAGTTTTCTGAATTCACCAAATAAAGACTCATGGACATAGATTCTTTGAATGGATATACAAACCTGACCAGAATTTGCATAAGCACCAACTATTGCTCTGTCAGTTAGTTCTTTTATGTCTTCCACACCCTCATCTATTACAAGCGCTGAGTTAGAACCCAGTTCAAGGAGGGTCTTCTTCATACCAGAAATCTCTCGAATCCGGATTCCCACAGGAACACTCCCGGTAAAACTCACAAGCTTTATATCCGCATGGCTGGCAAGCATCTCTCCTATCTCACCTCCAGGACCAAAAATCAGATTCAAAACCCCTGGTGGTACCTCAACATCTTCAATAATCTCAGTAAGCAGAACAGCTGTGAGGGGAGTCTCTGAGGATGGTTTCCAGACAATTGTATCACCAGCTGCTATTGCAGGCGCAATCTTATGTGCTGGGAGATTGAGTGGAAAATTAAATGGCGTAATTGCAGCTATAGGACCAAGCGGGACTCGAATATAAAACCCTATCCTTCCTACTCCTCCTTTAGCTGCGTCCATGGGGACTGTCTTTCCAGAGAGTGTATCCGCCTCGGAAGCGGCAAAATTGAAGGTTGATACTGCCCTATCTACTTCACCTCTCGAAAACCTGATAGCCTTACCGGATTCAAGTGTAATTACTCTTGCTATACGATCTTTTTTTTCTTCTATCCCCTTTGCAATCTCTCTTAGATATTTTGCTCTCTCGTGTAAAGGAGAATTCTTGAAATTCAGAAAGGCCTCTTTTGCAGCATTTATTGCCTTTTCTACATCTTCATTCTCTGCCCTTGCTACACTTCCGATTCCCTTTCCATTGTAGGGATTCCTTACAGGAATTCTTTCTTCTTTATCTACCCACTCGCCATTTATATATAATCCTCTGTTTATTAACTTCTTTTTTCTTCTCGCCATTTTAGTACCCCCTCTGATTTTAATTGATAAAAAAACTATGATTTTTCAATAATAAACAATAAAGATAACCACGAGTTAAGTCAAGAACCATTAATCAGTGATAAGTGATAAAGATTAAAGTGAGTTTATGCCGAAGACCGAGGACGGGTGACAGACGATAAATTAATGTAAGTTGCTGAATTTCAATCATAGATTTCTCACTTACCACTTAATCCATAATCCCTTAACCCTTACCCCTTGAATCCTTTACATATAGTCAGCAGTTGACAACAAAAAAGTCTTTATTATTATCTACCTATGTGGGAATCGGATAAACTATCCAGCCTCTTTTTAAAATTCTTTAAAAAGAGAGGTCATAAAATAATAGAGTCATCCTCACTTATACCTCTGCGCGATAAAACCTTACTCTTTACTTCAGCAGGGATGGTTCAATTTAAACCTCTCTGGGCAGGTGAGAGCCCACTTGAGTTCACAAGAGCCACATCCATCCAGAAATGCCTCCGCTTATCTGACCTAGGTGAGGTAGGAAAGACCTACTGGCATGATACCTTCTTTGAAATGCTTGGAAACTTCTCCTTTGGAGATTATTTCAAAGCCGAGGCAATCCAGTGGGCCTGGGAATTCCTTACAGTTGTTCTTGAAATTGACCCTGAAAAACTTTATATTTCTGTTCATCCAGAGGATGAAGAGAGTCTCAAAATATGGAAGGATATAATCGGCATCCCGAGAGGCAGAATAATCAAACATCCCGGTAACTTCTGGGAACCAACAGGAGGGATTGGAGCCTGTGGCCCTGACACAGAGATATTCTATGACTTGGGATGCGAATTTGGTGACGGTGAATTCGACGGGGAATGTGATAGGTATGTCGAATTTTGGAATTTAGTCTTTCCGCAATTTAATCAGAAGGGAGACAAGCGCCTTCCCCTTAAGAACCGTGGTGTGGATACTGGCATGGGATTAGAACGGCTTGCAATGATTATGCAGGAAAAGCCCTCCATTTTTGAAACAGATCTGTTTTTTCCCTTAATAGAAGAAGTCCAAAGCATATCAGGAAGGGAATATTCAAAGGATAAGCAAATTTTCAACATAATAGCAGACCACTCGCGTGCCCTTGTCTTTGCCATAGCCGATGGAGTATATCCTTCAAACGAAGGAAGGGGATATGTCCTGCGCCGTCTCCTCCGTAGATCATTGACAAAATCAAGAGAGATAGGGATAGAGGATCCTTTTATCCATCGCCTTGTTCCCGTTGTAATATCAATAATGAAAGAGCGATATCAATATCTTAAAAAGAAGATAGAGCATATCACCCTAATTATTAAAGCAGAAGAAGAGCATTTCTTTTCTACGTTGGACTCAGGGGTTTCAATCCTTAATGAAATAATAGAGAAAACAAGGAAGAGCAGAAAGAAGACAATTAGTGGAGCAG
This sequence comes from uncultured bacterium, assembly GCA_964476585.1. GTDB lineage: Bacteria > Hydrothermota > UBA3072 > UBA3072 > UBA3072 > CAYZBF01. The sequence continues at coordinate 3,783 of CAYZBF010000053.1, forward strand.
AAGCCTTTAAATTATATGACACCTACGGATTCCCTCTTTCTTTAACAGAAGAAATGGCTAAAGGAAAAGGACTTCGTATAGATAAAGCAGGGTTTGAGAAAGAGATGAGGAAACAGAAAGAAAGGGCAAGAGAAAGTCATAAATTCGAAGCAAAAGAGAAGGTAGAATGGGAAATACTCTCCAAAGAAGAATCCATCTTCGTAGGCTATACAAAAGAGGAAATCGAGAATGAGATAATAGCTCATAGAAAGGTGAATGACCACTTTGAAATCATACTCAGAGAGACGCCATTCTACGCTGAAGCGGGAGGTCAAGTTGGTGATATAGGAGAATTAATCGGTGATGGCTGGAAAATGGTTGTGAAAGATACCATTCCATCACCTATGGGAAACGTCCATAAAGGAACGATAGAGGGAAGATTTAAGCCATCAATTGTTCATGCAGTTATAGATAAAGATAGACGTTTTGCCATTAAAAAGAACCACACTACTACACATATCCTCCATAGGGTTTTGCGGGAAACGCTTGGAGAATGGGTAAAACAGGAAGGATCCCTTGTCGCTCCAGACCACTTCCGATTCGATTTTACTCACCCTAAACCTCTTATGCAGGAAGAGCTCGATCTGATAGAGGAACAAGTGAATAGAGTAATAAATAAGGGGCTTCCGGTCAAAAAAGAGACGCTACCATACAAAGAGGCAATTAAGAGAGGAGCAGTTGCCCTCTTTGATGAACAATATGGGGAAAATGTTCGAATGGTGTCCATTGATGATTTTTCAAAAGAGTTATGTGGAGGGACTCACCTGGATAATACCATAGAGGCAGGATTCTTCAAGATAATATCAGAAACTGGAATAGCCAGAGGGGTAAGAAGGATTGAAGGCATAACCGGCTGGTATGCTTACAAGAAGGCAAAGGAGTTAGATAAACTTCTGGAGCGACTTGAATTCCTTATGAAGAGCGACCGAGAGAGTCTCCCTAGTAGATTAGAGAAAACCCTTAAACTAACAAAAGCGCAGAAAAGGGAGATAGAGAGAATAGAAAGGCGATTAGCAGAGATAGAATTAAACAAATTATTGAAGGATACCAGAACTTTCGACGGGCATGAATATGTTGCCTCTGTAATAGATGGTTCTAAGGAAACATTGAGAAAATTATCAGAAAGGGTGAGGAATAAACTCCCAAATGGTGCTGGACTTTTGGTTACGAATTTAGGTTCTTCAGTATTCGTCATAACTTTTGTGGGAGATAAACTCAAAGATTGTCTGAATGCCGGAGAACTCGCTCGAGATGCGTGTAAGATTGTAGGCGGTAGTGGTGGGGGAAAGGTCATTATGGCGGAAGGGGGAGGAAATAAGATAGAAAAGATAGCGGAACTCATAAAGGTTTTCCCTAAGATATTAAAGGAACATCTTGGATAACAACATGATAACCAATAAGGCTAGGCCAAAATATGTTTTCATCACCCCACTCCACTAACAGACTAACCGTCTAACAAATTATAAATGAGTATATATCAAGATATTCTTGAAAAGAAGAAAAAAAATGAATTGATGATTGCGGCTCTCATTGATCCTGATTCAACGGATATAAAAAATGTAAAGGATTTAGTTAATACATTTAAAAAGAGCAGGATAGATTACATATTCATAGGCGGAAGCACAACATGGGAAAACGATTTCATAGAGTTTGTTAAGGTGGTAAAGACCCACTCGTCCCAACCTGTTGTTATCTTCCCGGGTTCATCAAATCAGATATCAGAAGATGCAGATGCCATCCTTTTCCTTTCGCTTGTTAGTGGGAAGAATCCAGAGTATCTTATAGGAGAACAAACTAAAGCGGCACCCATTCTAAAGAAGTTAGATATTGAAGTAATACCAACTGGATATTTATTAATAGACGGCGGAAATACGACAACCGTTGAATTCATAAGTGGAACCAAACCAGTACCTCAGAACAAACATGAAATAGCGAGGACAATTGCATATGCTGCAGAACTCCTTGGAATGAAATTGATTTATCTGGATTGTGGGAGTGGTGCAAAAATACCCGTTAGTAATTCTCTAATAAAATCAGTAAAGGATTATATAAACATCCCTCTCATCGTTGGTGGAGGAATAAGGGATATAAAAGAGATAAAAGAGAAACACCAGGCTGGTGCAGATATTATCGTTATAGGAAGCGCTTTAGAAGATGACCCTGAATT
>CAYZBF010000054.1:0-5946 GCA_964476585.1 uncultured bacterium
AACCTTGGACTTCGGACTTTGGGCATTGGACTTTTTTCGCAAATATGTTACGGACTGAAATGGGTAGATAATTTTATAATTATTCCTTTTTAGTACACTATTGACTTAAAGTAATTCAACTTGACAAAAAGGAGATTATAAAATATTATCATTTATATGGAAGCAGCGCTTAAGAAAAAGGTTGTAAAAGGGACTTTCTGGGTTTTTGTTTCTCAAATTGTAACCCAGTTTGTTGCTCTTATTAAAAATATCATCATTGCAAGGGTTCTCTCCAGATGATTTTGTCATATTGCTAAGCTTTTCTCTCTTTGCTTGACATATTATGTTTTTTAAATAGGATGGATTTTATGAGGAAAGATTTTCTTATTTTTGGGAGCCCTTTGATTGAAAAACCTGAGATGGATGAGGTAAGTGATTCCTTAAAATCAGGCTGGATTGGGACGGGGCCGAAAGTCCATAAGTTTGAGGAAATGTTCCGCGAGTATAAAAGTGTAAAGTATGCAATGGCATTAAACTCCTGCACTGCCTGCTTACACCTCTCAATGCTGTGTATAGGTATTAAACCCAGCGATGAGGTAATAGTTCCTACTATGACCTTTGCCGCTACTGCCAATGCAGTTATACATGCTGGTGGAATACCTGTTTTTGTAGACTGTAAAAAGGATACAATGAACATTGACCCTGAGGATATAGAAAAAAAGATTACTAAAAGGACAAAAGCAATGATCCCTGTGCACTTTGCAGGAAGACCGTGTAATATGAACGCTATAATGGATATTGCCAAAAAATATCACCTAAAAGTGATAGAAGATTCTGCTCACGCAATAGAGGCTGAATATCATGGGGGAAAGGCAGGCACTTTTGGAGATATAGGTTGCTTTAGCTTTTATGTAACGAAGAATGTTGTAACAGGCGAAGGAGGTATGGCAATTACAAATAATGAGGATTATTCCGATAAAATTAAGGTTTTGGGATTGCATGGAATGAGTAAAGATGCCTGGAAAAGATTTTCTGATGAAGGATATAAGCATTATCAGGTAGTTTATGCAGGTTTTAAGTATAATATGATGGATCTTCAAGCAGCAATTGGTATTCATCAATTGCCAAGAGTAAATAAATATTGGAAAAGGCGGCAGGAGATATGGAATCGATATAATGAAGTTTTTAAGGATTTACCAGTATTTACGCCCGCTCCCGTTGAACCTGATACAAGACATGCCTATCATTTATATACACTATTGCTTGACATTGATAATTTAAAGATAACAAGAGATGAATTTTTAGATAAGATGGCGAAGCGGAATATTGGTATAGGCGTTCATTACATAGCCCTTCACTTGCATCCGTATTATCAAGGAGTTTTTGGCTATAAAGAGGGTGATTTTCCCAATGCAGAATGGATTTCAGAAAGAACCGTGTCTTTACCTTTTTCGGCGAAATTGACGGATGAGGACGTTGCTGATGTGATTGAAGCAGTGAGGACTGTCTTAAGAAAATGCTGAGAAAAATAATTAAATATATATATGTTTCTATAAAATTTCTTTTTCATTATCTGATGGGGAAAACATTCGGTATCTCATATATAGTAAGGTATTTGAGAAATCCTGACCCATTGATAAGTGTAAAATTATTGCGTGCATTTGGGGCAAGAATAGGGGAAAGGACAACTGTAAAAAGAACTATTTATCTCGATAATGTTTATAGAGATAAAAATTCTACAGGTGATTTTTCCCATTTAAAAATTGGGGAAAATTGTTATGTTGGAGACTGTACTTATTTTGACTTGGCAAATGAAATAATTATAGGTAATAACGTAGTGATTTCTGGAGGTGTATCTTTTGTAACACATGCAGATTGTAATCGCTCAGAATATTTAGAAAAGGTATTCCCTCGAACATGCGAAAAGATTAGAGTTGAAGATGGTGCATGGATAGCATTCAAAGCTACAATTTTGAATGGGACTACGATAGGAGAAAACTCAGTCGTTGCTGCCCATTCGTTGCTAAAAGATGATGTAGAAAAATGTTCTATCTACGCAGGTATTCCTGCACGTAAAATAAAAATTATAGAACGCTTATAATGCGAATAATCAAGAGTAAAGACTGGCTTGTCTATAAGATAGCAGATAAGGCTTTAGATGAAGCAATTCATAACTATCCTAGAGGCAAACTCGTGGATATTGGCTGTGGCGAAAAGCCATATGCAGATATGATAAAGCCTCATGTAACCGAGCATATTGGTGTTGACCTTAAAGAAACCTTACACGATAAATCCAATATTGATCGTCTTGGTACTACTTATAATATCCCCGCCGAAGATGGCGAATTCGATTCTGCCATTTGTACCGCTGTCTTAGAACACTTGGAAGAACCAGACAAAGCAATAAAAGAAGCAAATCGAGTTTTAAAAAGGGGCAGTTATGCTATTTATACTGTGCCTTTATTCTGGCATTTGCACGAAGAACCGAGAGATTTTTATAGGTACACAAAATATGGATTGAAATATCTATTTGAGAAGAATGGATTTGAAATAGTGGAATTAAAATCATTATCTGGTTTTTGGGTAACCTTTGGTCAAGAACTCGTTTATTATTTATGGCGGTTTCGCACAGGTGGCAGGCTAAATCCCCTTTGGTGGATAATTCCAGTAATAGGGATGTTTATTCAAGGAATTTGCTATCATTTAAATAAAATCGTCCACTCAGAAGGATTTACTTAGATGTATTTGGTAGTAGTTAAGAAGCTATGAACTTAACTACCAGAATCGTTAAAGGTGTCAGCTGGCTTGGGCTATCTCAAGTTGTTCATCTATTACTTCATTTTGGAATTACAGCCATCTTAGCCCGATTGCTTACCCCAAAAGATTTCGGGTTGATTGCTATGATAGTTGTATTTACCAATTTTGTCATAAGGTTCCGTGATTTTGGATTGACTGCAGCAATTGTGCAGCGTAAAGAACTCACCGAAGCCCACCTCTCTTCCAGCTTCTGGATTAATGTAGTTGCTGGACTTCTTCTAAGTTTGATAATGGCTGGGCTGGCTTCAAGAATTGCCTTCTTTTATAGTGAACCAAGGCTTACTCAAATCACCATGGTATTAAGTTTGACTCTCTTCATCTCTTCTTTCAGCATTATTCAAAGTGCTTTGCTCACTAAAGAACTGAAATTTAAGCCTCTGGCTATCATTCAGATATCGGCAGCCGCGATTTCAGGGATTATTGCTATTTCCCTAGCTTTCGCCGGATTTGAAGTGTGGAGCCTTGTCTGGCAACAGATCGTTTCCAGTTTTGCAACGGTGATTCTTCTATGGGCCTTATCTAGTTGGCGACCTCATCTGTGCTTTCGATGGAAGCGAGTCAAGGAACTCCTGGGTTTTGGCTTGAATCTTACCGGATTTAACTTTGTGAATTACTTCAACCGCAACCTGGATAACCTTCTCATTGGAAAATTCTTGGGCTCGGCCCCTTTAGGGTTCTACAATTTGGCCTATCGGTTATTACTTTTTCCCCTAAAAAACATCTCTTTCGTCTTGGGGCGGGTTATGTTTCCTGTTCTTTCAATCATTCAGAAGGATAAGGCGAAGGTGCGCCAAGCTTATCTGCGAGTGACTCGCTATATAGCAGCAGTGGCTTTTCCTATGATGTTTGGGTTATTCGTAGTAGCTCCTCAGTTTGTTCGAGTGATTTTTGGCCCTCAGTGGGAAAGGTCGATTTTTCTGGTCCAAATCCTTGCCTTGGTAGGTTTACTGCAATCCATAGGTACCACGGTGGGATGGATCTATACCTCGCAAGGCCGGACTGATATCATGTTTCGCTGGGGGATCTTCTCTGTGATTATAGTGGCTGTCTCCTTTGTTACAGGACTGCGCTGGAATGTGGAGGGAGTAGCTATTGCTTACGCCATAGCTTCACTCCTGTTAACCTACCCAAGTTTTGCCATTCCCTTCAGGCTAATTGATCTGAAAGTTGGGCGTCTTTTCAAAGAGTTAAGCTTAGTATTTTGGGCAGCTCTGGGGATGGGAGGGATTGTATTTGTGCTACGCCTTTTCCTGAAGGATACTTTAGGGGTAGGTGATTTGATTACGCTTATATCAACCGTAGCTGTTGGAATAGTAAGTTATGCTGGCCTTCTTTTTGTATTAGACAGAGGGTTATACCGAGAGGTTTTCCGATTGCTACATCAGTTGAAGTCTTCAACTCAGGAAATGGCTTGGCAGGAGAATCATGATTCACAGTCTAAGGGGGGAAAGTTATAAAAACAGTCATTCATTATAAAGCTAGTCTCCATTTGCCAATTGCGGAAACATATATATGTGGAAAGATAAAAAATTTCAAAGGTTATCAATCTATTGTTTATGGCTCAAAACAGGGAAAAAGAACGAATGAGATTGCGTTCCTGGGAGCAGAAACCAATGTTTAATACCGAAAGGAGGTGAGGACTTAATGACTCAAGAACTTAGGAAAGTAGGTCACATCATAAATGGGCCTTTCTTACCTTTAACCGAGACTTGGCTCTATACCCAGGTGACAGAATTCGAGAGTATTAAAGTAAAAATTTATGCCCTTTATCGCGAAAACAATGAAGTTTTCCCTTTTGAGGGGCTAAGATGCTTACGGGAAGATTTGAGTTACTATCCTTTGCTTTTTAACCGAGCTTGGAATAAACTTTTCCATTGCTATCCAATTTTTCTGTTTTGGCTTTTAAAAGATAAGCCTGATCTGCTACATGCACATTTTGGTCCTTCTGGGTTTTGCATGTTACCATTTATCAAACTGCTTAATATCCCGTTGATAACCAGTTTTTATGGATACGATGCTTATTTGCTCCCAGAAAATCCCTCCTGGAAAGATAGATATAGAGAACTGTTTGATAGAGGAAAACTGTTTCTCGCAGAAGGCCCTGCTATGAAGAAGAAATTAATTAATCTTGGATGTCCTCCCAAAAAAGTTATTGTCCACCATATAGGCATAGAACCAGAGAGGTATAAATATAATCCTAGAAAGATTTCTGATGACGGTATAATCCGCTTACTCATTGTAGGCACATTTATAGAAAAAAAAGGAATACCTTATGCAGTTAAAGCCTTTAGTGAGGTCAAAAAAAGGATAAATCGTCCTATCCATCTCACCATTGTTGGAGATTCTAATAGAGAGGGCACCTTAACTGATGAAAAAAAGAAGATTTTAGTTGCCATTAACGAGAATAACATTTCTGAGGCGATAACAATGACCGGTTATATTTCTCATAGTGAACTTATGAGGATTGCGGAAAGTCATCATATACATTTGGCTCCCAGTGTTCATGCATCTTCTGGTGATGCTGAAGGCGGTTTTCCTGTTATTATTACCGAAATGTTAGCAACCGGTATGCCAATCTTAGCAACCGACCACTGCGATATTCCTGAAATTGTAATAGATGGCAAATCGGGCTTTCTCGTCCCTGAGCGAGATGTGGATGCTCTAGCGGAAAGATTAGAATATCTGGTCAAACATCCGGAAATCTGGCCAGAAATGGGCCGATACGGCCGAAAGTTCGTAGAAGAGAATTATGATATTAACAAATTAAATGACCAACTGGTGAATATATATCAAAAAGTGGCAGAAGGTGATTTTCCATGAGTCAACGTCGGAAAATAAGATCTGACTTGATAAGTATATCTTTTGAAATTACTCCTGAGGCGCTAAGTGTGGCGATGCGTTCCTATGCCCTATTATTAAAATAATGTTTTATCTCTCCGGGATTTTATGATGGTTTTTCTATTTATCATTCCAATCCCGAAAATATTATGGAGAGAGTTAAGGTCAGAGTTGAGCCTACTAAAGAGAAGAAGGATCAGAGGTAAAAGAGTAGCATGAGACGCCCAACATTTTTACACGAAAATTGGGACTTGACCGATGTATCACAAATTTTATTCACAAAATAGCGTTATATTTCCTTGGGAAAAATCT
>CAYZBF010000055.1:0-1234 GCA_964476585.1 uncultured bacterium
GGGTAAAAATGTCCAAAGAAGAATTGTACCAAAAGGCCGAAACTACAATACGGCTCGCTCGAGAAGAAACTCAATCTTTGATGAAAAATGGCTTTATAAAAATGCCTGCGATAGAGGATAAAGATGTAAGATGATTATATTATGTCTTAATTGCGGAAGTTCATCTGCTAAGTATAGACTGTATGATTGGGATAAAAAAGAGACTATGGCAAGTGGTATTGTGGAGAGGGTAAAACTTAAGGGTTCCTTTTGTGTTCACGAGGTTCCTGGGCGCGAAAAGGTAACGATTGAACACGATTGTCCAACACACCGTGAAGCAATTAAACTCATAGTGGATACGTTTACAACTGCTCCAACTTCCGTTATAAAAGAGCTTTCACAAATTTCAGCTGTTGGACATCGTGTAGTTCATGGTGGGGAAAAATTTAGGAAATCTGTTATTATTACAGATGGAGTTCTTAAGACGTTTAAGGAATTGGCAGATTTGGCGCCACTTCATAACCCACCAAATATACTTGGTATTGAGGCAGCGAAAGAGTTGCTCCCCAACATCCCGCATATGGCAGTGATGGATACAACATGGCATCAGACAATGCCAAGACATGTATTCATTTATGCCTTACCTTACCAGTGGTATGAAAAATACATGGTTAGACGGTACGGCTTCCATGGAACCTCACTTCTATATGTGGCAAAGAGAGCAGCTGTCCTTTTAGGCAAAGACCCGTTTGAATGTAATCTCGTTACATGTCATATTGGTAATGGTGTATCGCTTAATGCTGTCAAAAATGGTGTTTCTTATGATACGAGTATGGGATTTACGCCGTTAGAGGGTATGGTAATGGGAACACGCGCTGGGGATCATGATGCTGCTATTGATTTATATATGATGCAGAAGGAAAATCTCACTCCAAAAGAGATGGATACAATTCTTAACAAAAAATCCGGTATTTTAGGAATTACAGGTAAATATATAGACAGACGTGACGTAGAAGAATCTGCGGAAAAAGGTGAAGACCGTGCTTTACTTGCACTTAATATTGAAGCATACAGGATCAAGAAATATATAGGGGCCTACGCTGCAGCAGTTGGAGGAATTGACGCTGTTGTCTTTACTGCAGGGGTAGGTGAGATGTCTTCAGTCATAAGGGCAAGGGCATTAGGTGGACTTTCGTTTATGGGAATTAAATATGATAAAGAGAAGAACGAACTCGCAAAAACAAGAAATGCTGAA
>CAYZBF010000055.1:1244-5555 GCA_964476585.1 uncultured bacterium
TTCAGCAGATGACTCTAAAGTAAAGATATTTGTTATACCGACAGACGAGGAAAGAGTCTTTATAGAAGATGTTGTTGCACTATATGAAGAGACAAAAGATACTACTATAAAATACACCTACAGGTTTCAATCACCAAATTATAGGAATTCACTTCGTGACGAGGTTTTCGAAAGAGAATGTAAGAAGAATCCATCTCTCCGAAAAGTTGTTGCAAGTATCTCGTGAAAAATAAACTGAGAGTTTAAACGAAGAACTAAAGACGATTAATCTACCTCCTTTCCCATGTGATATAATCCCTTATCGGTTATAAGAGGTACTTTGCTTAAATAGAAAATGGATTGGGCTTACTTCCCAATCTACAATCTCATAAGTAAATTCAGATATTTAGGAATAAAGGTATAATTAATAGAAAAAAAAGAGATTGTATTCTGTTCTACTACGACAGATAAATGCATTATAAGGATTCATGAACATATTTTAGATTTTTTTATTTTCTCTATTGTTTTTTTTTAAATATCTTGTTATTATCATTATCTATCAAATTATTTTTATCTAGATGAAATGAAAATTGGCATATTTTGCATATCAAAATTTATGGAATATAGTTTAAAAATGGGAGGATTACAAGTGATTAGCAGATTTAAATGGGGAAGGGAAGATGGATGTTAAGTATTTAAAGCCTTGGGAATCAGAGCTAAACATTTGTATAAGGTGTGGATATTGCTATGAGAATTGCCATATATTTAAGGTAACTAATTGGGAGTCTGACTCTCCACGTGGTAAGTTAATATTGATTTATGGTTTACTAACCGGAGCGATTGAACCGACAGAACAGATTGCCGAAAAGATATTTGAATGTTTTTATTGTAGACTCTGCGAAGACAGTTGTTCAGCAAATGTCTCTGTAACAGAGATAATAACCGATGCGAGGAAAACTCTACTTGAGGATGGTTTTGATGTCGAAGGCACGACTGCACAGGTTGCCGAAGATGTTTGTAGTGGTTGCGGAGTATGTGTAGCGGTCTGTAAAACAGAGGCTACATCATTAAAAGAAGAGGAAGACGGAAAAAAGAAAGCCAGCGTTGACAAGGCTAAATGTGAAGGGTGTGGAGTTTGCATTGCAGCGTGTCCATCGGGAGCAAGGAAATTGAAAGAAGGTTACAAGGTCTCACGAGAAGAGTTACTCTCAGAAATAAGAAACTTATTAGGGGCTATAAATGAATAATACCGCAACCAATTCAGCAAAAATAATGGCATTTTGCTGTGATTGGTCAGTCCAACCAGGGTTAAGATTAAGTGACTTTCAGGAGGAAGAAGAAAAAGCGATAGTCACAATGTGCTCTGGGCGAGTGGGGCCGGAGTTGATAGTGCAAGCGTTTGAATACGATGCCTGGGGGGTTCTTATATGTGCATGCCCCCTTGGTGAATGTGAGCACGATGCCAATTATAAAACCTTGCGCAGAGTTTTTTTGCTTAAAAGGATGTTATCGCAATTTAATATTGAGCCGGAAAGGGTAAGAGTTGAATGGGTTGATACTGGGGAAGTTGGAAAACTTCAGAATGCATGGAATGTATTCTATGAGGAAATGAAGAAATTAGGACCAATAAAATAGGAAGGTGATATGGCAAAACCAAAGGTTGCATTTTATTGGAATGCCTCTTGCGGGGGTTGTGAAGAGGCAGTAGTGGATCTTGCAGAGGATATATTAGGAGTTGTAGATGCAGTCGATATAGTGTTCTGGCCTGTAGCACTTGATTTTAAAAAGAAAGATGTGGAAAAGCTAAAGGATAATGAGCTTGTTGCGAGTTTCATAAATGGTGCTATCAGAACCGAAGAGCAAAAAGAGATGGTAGAACTCCTTCGCCGGAAATCCGAATTAGTTGTCGCCTTCGGCAGTTGTGCCCATCTTGGAGGTATTCCAGGATTGGCAAATTTCTCAAACAGAAATGAGATTTTCGAGAGAGTATATAAAACATCAGAATCTACGAGTAACACTGAGGGCGTGTTTCCTCAAGTGAAGACACAAATTTCTGAAGGAGAGCTTACATTGCCTCTTTTTTTTGATACAGTGAAGACTTTGGACCAGACAGTTGATGTTGATTACTATGTTCCTGGTTGTGCTCCTCCTCCTGACATAATTATGGATGCGGTTAATGCTATATTGAAAGGAGATTTACCTGGAAAAGGTTCGGTATTGGCTCCCAAGAAGGCTTTATGCGACGAATGTGAAAGGAATGAATCAAAACCAGAGAAATTAGAGATTTCGGAATTCAACAGAGTTCACCAAATTGAAGTTGACCCGGAGAAATGTTTTTTAACCCAGGGTATTATATGTATGGGTATCTCTACCCGTGCTGGTTGCGGACAGCGTTGTATAAATGCAAATATGCCCTGCAGGGGATGTTTTGGTCCTCTAGATGGGGTTAAGGATTTCGGTCTAAGGAGTATGTCAGCTATTGCCTCGATATTTGCTCTTACAAATGAAGAAAATCTTTCTGAAGATGAATTAGAGAAATTAATGGATAAACTTGTTGACCCGGCAGGCCTTTTTTATATGTATAGTCTACCCTCTTCAATACTAAGACGTAAAAGGATGGAGAAATAATGGGTAGAAGAGTGACAATTAATCCAATTACAAGGTTAGAAGGACATGGTAAAATAGAGATATTCCTTGATGAGGCAGGGAATGTTGTCAATGCTTACCTTCAGATTCCGGAATTAAGGGGTTTTGAAAAGTTTTCTGAAGGACGCAGGGCTGAGGAAATGCCTCGAATTACACCTAAAATCTGTGGAGTATGCCCTACTGCACATCACATGGCATCAGCTAAAACCCTGGATGACCTTTTTAAAGTTGAGGTGCCACCTGCTGCTAAGAAAATACGTGAATTAATATATTCTGCGTTTATGTTCGAAGATCACACGCTACATTTTTATTTCCTGGGCGGTCCTGATTTCATTATGGGTCCAGATGCTCCTCCTTCTGAGAGGAACATACTTGGAGTAATCCAAAAGGTTGGTGTGGAAACAGGTAAAAAGGTTATAAACATCAGAAAAAGAACGCGGGATATTATCACCTTGCTTGGAGGAAAGGTCATTCATCCAGTCTGTGGCCTACCTGGTGGTGTTTCAAAGGGAGTGAAAAAAGAAGACAGGGACGAATTTATCAAGACTGGAAAAGATGCAATTGAATTCTCCAAATTCAGTCTAAAACTCTTCGATGATATTGTGCTTGGAAATGAAGAATATGTGGAACTTGTGGTAGGAGACATATATAAGCATAAGACCTATTATATGGGTCTCGTGGATGAGAATAATAAAGTTAATTTCTACGATGGTATGATAAGGGTAGTTGATCCTGAGGGTAATGAGTTTTGCAAATTTAAAAGCAAGGACTACCTTAAACACATTGAAGAACATGTGGAACCATGGAGTTATATTAAGTTCCCTTACTTAAAGAATGTTGGGTGGAAAGGATTTACTGACGGGATTGATAGTGGTGTATACAGGGTTGCCCCTCTTGCCCGTTTGAACGCATCGGATGGTATGCCTACTCCTCTTGCACAGGAAGCATATGAGAAAATGTATGATGTGCTTGGTGGTAAGCCTGCTCATAATACCCTTGCTTATCATTGGGCAAGATTAGTAGAGCAAATGTATGCATCTGAGAGGTTACTTGAGTTAGCAGAGGATGATGAGATATTGGATAAGAATATAAGGAACATACCGACCGAAACACCAGATGAGGGGATTGGTGTGGTAGAAGCACCAAGAGGAACATTATACCATCACTATAAGACAGATGAAAGAGGAATTATACAGAAAGTAAACCTTATAGTCGCGACCGTTAATAATTCAGCAGCTATGTCAATGTCAATTAAGAAAGCAGCCCAGGGGCTAATTAAGAATGGAGAGGTTTCTGATGGACTGCTTAATATGGTGGAGATGGCATTCCGAGCATATGACCCGTGTCTGGCTTGTGCGACTCACTCCTTACCAGGACAAACGCCTCTAAAAGTTACCATATATAATTCAGATAGAGAGGCCATTAGAACCATAATAAGAGATTGAAGTTTTATAAGGATTTAAGGGATCGAGGATTATAGGATTAAGGAGTAAGGATTAAGTGGTTAGCGAGAAATTTATAAGTGATATTCAGTAAATTACATTATTTTGTTTTCCGCCACTCGTCCTCAGTCTTCGGTCACATTTTCACTTGAATCCGTGAACCCTGGATCCCTAGACCCCTTAAAATTTGATGTTGTCCCAAAGTTGTATGATGAGTAATTTAATAAAAAGTTGTTTTATGCTC
>CAYZBF010000056.1:0-984 GCA_964476585.1 uncultured bacterium
GGATCAATTACATGGAAGATCCTGTATCCATAACATAAAGATCGTAATCCTCTTGCCGCCCAAAAATTGAACGATTTTTTACTCGTCCTTCCTTCGGTATTTATGGTATGATCCCTTTTGATGAAGTTGTAAAATTGTCCATCTTTTTGCCCCATATACAGAACGAAGTTAAGAGCCATTCTTGCTTTTCCCAAGGATAGACTATCCCCATACAACTCATAATGACGTAAATAGACTATCGCTGCTCTACTCACATCATCAACACAAGTCACTCCCTCATCCTTAGCCTCGACCCAACCATACTCCGGGTATTCAGAGTAGATATGTGTAATCAACATAGGAGTTCCACCTATTTGTATAACTTCACTTAGATTTTCCAGGTGTTGGAAGTTTATATAAGGCGAAAAACCCTCAAAAGTCTCTGCCGATTCTAATCTACTCCTTTCAAAGCACAATGATCCGCTTACACTTGGAGTTATTAACATCTGAAGTAATATAAAAAATAATGCCATTTTTACCACATTTTTTTAATTATAAAAAGGACGCTACCTCGTCCTTATAGGGCAAGGCTGGTATCGCCCCATACTTCGTCACTGTTAATGCAGCAACTGCGTTAGCAAATCTAAAGATTCTATGCAGACCTCTGTCAGTTATACTATCATACGATATTTCTGATATCTTAGTGAGCATTCCTGCAACAAAACCATCACCTGCTCCTGTTGTATCCCTTGCCTCAACATCAAAGCCATCCTCCTTACCTTCGGTTTTATCGCTAAAAAAGAGACATCCTTCTTTACCTAATGTAATTACTAGTAGCTTTACCCCTTTCTCCAAGATATACTTTGCTCCCGTTCTAATATCTCTGCTCTCGGTTATGAATTCTAACTCTTCTTTATTCATTTTTACTATGTCTGCTAATTTAATTGCCTCTTTTATCTTTTGTCTGGCACTGTTCTGATTTCTCCAAAGTGAGAGTCTAAGGTT
>CAYZBF010000056.1:1017-4700 GCA_964476585.1 uncultured bacterium
AATCCCTAAAGCCATCAAGGTCGCATCTCTACTTGGATTTGAAATAAGTGATATGGATCCAAAATGTAATATCTTTGACCTTTTTATGAGAGATGCATCAATCTCGTCTTTTTTTATTTTTGTATCTGCGCTACTTTCTCCATAAAATTCAAAAACTCTCTCCCCTTCCTCACTCAAGGATACAAATGCCAATCGTGTTTTGTATTTTTTATCAAAGAGCAGATTTGATATATCAACTCCATTATCTCCCAGGGTATTTGCCAGAAATCTTCCAAAGCAATCATTTCCAACCTTTCCAATAAAGGCCACCCTCCTCCCAAGCCTTGCCAATCCAACGGAAACATTGGCTGGAGCTCCCCCTGCCGCTTTTAAGAATCCTGGTGTGTTCTCTAAACTGACATTCTTCTTCTCTGATACAAAATCTATTAATGCCTCACCTATGCAAACTACGTCAAGAAGAGCTTTTTTCATTTTTTTGGAATAATGAGTGTCTTTGCAGATTTGCGTTTTTTATGGCACTCGAATGCCTTTAATAAATCCTCAAGAGGAAATCTCATTATACTGAATTTGCCAAAGTCTATTCTTCCAAACGAAAGTAATTCTATAGCACGGCTAAAAGTGTTGGGATTGACATAACTACCCTTTATTGTCAACTCCTTAAAATATATCTCCTGGGGTTTAATATTGATCTTTGCATCCTTATCGCATACACCAAAAAGGATTATTTTACCCCCCCTTCTCGTCAAATCAAATGCCAATATAGAACTCTCGGGAGTACCCGCACATTCTATCACAACATCTGCACCATTGTCGGTATTTCGCAATATTATATCCCTAACGTCTTCTTTAACTGGGTCTATCACTATGTCTGCTTTCAATAAACGAGCAATCTCTCTTCTTTCTTGGCTTGGCTCAACGACGATTATCTTCCCAACACCAGAAAAATGAACTACCTCTGTCATCATAAGTCCAATAGCGCCCGCTCCAAGAATTACAACCACATCTCCTATCTGTATATCTGCCAGATCCACACCATGGACTACGCATGAAAGGGGTTCAACAAAAGCTCCCCATTCAAATGGAACATTGTCTGGCAATTTGTAGGCTTGAGCTTCTGGCGCAATTGAATATTCTGCAAAACCTCCATCTCTATGAACACCAAGGGCAGTGAGGTTTTCACAAAGATGCCCGAGACCTCGCCTACAATAGTAACAATATCCGCAGGAAATATTGGGATCGATCACCACCCTATCTCCAATTTTAAATTGTGACACATCTTTGCCAACATCACAAACGGTCCCAGCGTATTCATGTCCCAGTATCACTGGAGGAGTTGAGTTCGCACTACCTTCAAAAATATGCAGATCTGTTCCGCATATACCACAGGCTGCTACACTAATGAGTAATTCATCAGGCATTATTTTGCGAATGGCTTTTTCTTCGATCTTTATATTGCCCGGCTTATAGAATACAGCTGCTTTAATTCTTTCCTCCCTTGATTCCTATTTTATACACCTTAACCTGTTTCTTCTCCAAATCAAATGGAATAAGGCCATTAAAGGGAATAGAATCCCCAGTTTCAAAATCATTGACCTTTCCAATATTTAAATTTGTCTGTATAGAGCCAGTGACTCTTTCCCAATCGTGATTAATTACCCATAATAGGAACTTCGTTCCATCCATATATCTAATTGTACCCAACTCTACAAACGGATTATCTGAGTAAAATGGGGGCATTATTCTTGCCATTTGGGACAAACTTTTATAAATCCTGTACGTCCTATCTTTCTTGTAAATGTTATGCGTGTTTGCAAGATAATATTCCAAGGGATATGTTGAGAAGACTACCTTGCCCCTCCCTATAGAATTTACGAGGATTGCAGGTCTATCCTCTCCATCTACAGCAATGACTTTGGCTTTTGTAGGTGAAACGGGACAATATGCCCTATCTGTGGAATGCCCTTTAGGCTGGAATGTAAATCGCTCACCCTTTGATATCTCAAAAAAGTCTTGAGTAAATTCAACCTCTATCTTTTCTTCCTTCGGTATATCTCTAAGACCAAATCGCAAATTGTGTTTTGCGCCAAATAATTTTTCAAATATATGTATCCACATATCGATGTGAAATGAACAGTAAAACGTACCTCCATCCTCCACATATCGGTAGATAGCCTCCCAGAAGGGTGCAGTGAGTTTCTGCATATTTGGTGCAAGTAACAATCTTGTCTCTTTCGGAATACTCGGTTTTTCTTTTGATTCGATATCTTCCCCCAGTATGGGCTCTCGAAGAAATTTACTGTTTACGTGTGCCTGTTTAGTCAATGTATAGGCCTGGAGTAATACCTTTTTAATCATATCCTTATCTTCGGATGAATAATGATAATCCAGGACGTAATAGGAAGGGATGAGAATAAAACTTTCGCTTTCTTCGATATCAATCAGAGATAGGTCAATGTTATCCATTATTTTGCTAAATCGTTTTATCTCGTATCCGGCATCTTTCACTGATCCATCTTTTCTTGTAACGCCAAAGAGTAACTCGTGTGTGTGATGGGAGTACGGTCTCTGGTAGGGGAGATCGAAATCCGTGTAGCACCAACATAGAGTCCCAATACCACCAGCTAGAAATGTACTATTATAAGTTGTGCGATAGTAATCTGCCTGATGCTCCTCTGAGACATAGCAATTAGAACAACCAAATTCTTCAAGAATAACAGGTCTTCCAATATCGCACATCTTTATTATGAAAGAAGGAATGTATGAATGACGGAGAGCATCGTCTTCGTGGGGATAAATGTGTGGTCCAAAAAAATCAACAATGTCTTTTTGTTCACTTAATCTAAACCCATTATCCTTGCCGTTAACCTCTCTCCCCCACGCTCCATCACCAACACTGATTGGGTGTTCTTTATCTATCTTTCTAATTGCCTCACAGATTGTCTTTATCCATTTAAGTACACTCTTGGCATCTGCTGTACCGGCATAATTTGGGATCTCATTTGACAGTAGCCATCCAATGACGGCCTTACTATTCCAAACCCTTTTTACAACTTCCTTAACATATAGCGATTCCTGTTTGAGCATCCATGGATCCTTATAAAAGTTTCTATCCTCTCTCCAGGGAACATCCCAGTCCTCTCCGGACATATGGCCAACAAAAAAAGAGGGTATCGTAGAGATACCCACATCATGACAGAGAGCAACAAACTCTGATGATTTATCAAGCATATCTTTATCAACTTCATCTGGTGTTGGCATAAAGTCAGGGAAGTAGAGAAAAGAACGGCACACGTTCATTCCTAAATCTTTCATCTGCTTTAGTTCCTCCCTTACTACCTCCGGATCCCACTTCCGCCACATCAAAGGGCCTGTCTTCCTTGGCCAGTAGTTAGCACCTATTAAATAGATAGGTTTTCCCTTTTTCCTAAAGCAGGTCTTTCCCATCTCTATTATTTACGTTCCTTAAAAGTTAGAAAATGCCTTTTTGCTCTTCGCATCCCCGAAACTAACCCTTTAAACCTGTATGGGCCATACTGGCGATAAAATGTCGCTGGAATATCACGTATATTATAACTATAGGGAGCGCCAACATCATTGCTGATGCTAACTGCACACCCACTTGTGCCTCGGCCTGACCTCCAACTGTAAACAGGGCTACCATCTGTGGCATGGTCATAAAGGAT
>CAYZBF010000056.1:4752-5359 GCA_964476585.1 uncultured bacterium
AAATGTGATTATCCCCACAGTCACCAACGCAGGTATGGAGTTAGGCCAGATAATTCGATAAAGTATAACAAAATCACTACACCCATCCATTCTTGCTGCATCTATTATGGATTTAGGAAAAGCCTTGAAATATTGTCTGAATAAGAGTATGCCAAAGGCACTAATCATACCGGGAACGATTAGTACCTGATAGGTGTCTGTCCAACCCAATTTAACCATCAGCACATAAAGTGGTATTAGAGTTATCTGGAATGGAATCATCATCGTAAATAGTATAACCATAAAGATAAGTTCTCTTCCTCTGAACCGTAACCTTGACAGGGCATAACCAATCATTGAAGAGAGGATGAGTACTGAGATGGTTATAGAACTGGATACAAAGAGACTATTAAAGAAAGCTCGACTTATTGGTATTCTATTGAAGACTGTTATATAATTCTTTAAAGAAAAATTTCGAGATAAAGGAAAGAGGTGAGATATCTCTCTCTCTGGTCGTAGGGACGCCGACGTCATCCAGATGAATGGATAGATAAAGATAAGAGCAGCAAGCGACAATAATATGTAGAAT
Source organism: uncultured bacterium (assembly GCA_964476585.1). Taxonomy (GTDB): domain Bacteria; phylum Hydrothermota; class UBA3072; order UBA3072; family UBA3072; genus CAYZBF01. Next base: position 5,321 of record CAYZBF010000056.1, read on the forward strand.
ATTATCCTTTTCATGCGTACACCTCAGTCTCAAACAACT
>CAYZBF010000057.1:0-4724 GCA_964476585.1 uncultured bacterium
ATAAGAAAAATATTATATCCCTTCCTATATTCTTTCTTCTGAATGAATTTTGTAACACTATTAAATCAATTATGCTTTGCATTTATTCAAAGCGAGTTCAAACTCTTGATGTAAGTGTTGTTTTCCATTATCCTTATAACATAATTGGTAATTTAAAATGGATATGAAGTTAATTCAAGATTTATACAGAGTTTGTGATTATTTAACCTATGAGGATTTGAAAAATGTTATAAAGCAGTTGATGTCGATTCAGAATATTCGTGAGAGAAAAATGTCAAAAATTAAATTATCAATGCCCTCTAAGCCCTAGAGACACCATTTAATTTGATTTAGTTGTCATTTGATTTCTAATTATCCAGAATCATCAAAAAAATCTTCAACTCTCTGTTCAGTTTCCCTTTGGTTTAAGCTAGAATCAAAGATTGCAGCGATACCTCCAGACTCGCCTCGGTAATCTTTGTTTAAATGAAAAAGTTCTAACAATTTATATTTGGTATCTCTAGATATTGCATTGACTACTTGTTTAAAAAAACGCCTCTCCTGATTAACGCCCATTACATACAATCTTTGAACACCTCTTGCCAAGTGTTCATTCGCTCTCTTAACGTATGGCTTTGTAGATGGATGAAATGGGCGAGCTACTAATAAGAAACCGTAACTATTGGCTTTACCGATTCTATACCAAAATTCATCAGAAGCATGGGTCGTTGAGTATAAATTCAGAAATTTTTGAATATGTGATAAAATACTGGATAGTTCATCTTTGATTTGAGTTCTGAGTTCACTATATCTAACTTTGTTCGCTAATTCATGGGCTTCCCGTAGATATGCACTAGTGAAAAATCCTTTTTGATCTAAAGCATCAAATTTCCCAATATATTCTGAAATAATATTGTTTAATTTTATAGCTCCATCAATAAATTGCTTCTCAAATTTTTTCACGACATATGGATGTTTCTTATTTAATGTACGTCGCGAAATTTGGAGTATTGCAGATTTCCGTATAATTTCCGGTATTATCTCTTTTGTGCCTGGAAATAATGTTTTTGTAAAATAGAAAAATACACCATTCATTAAATTTAAATCTTGGCTTTCTAAAGGACGCATTCTGATAATGTTTTCATTTTCATCTAAATCTTCATAATTATCATTCTTAACCCATTCGATGGAGGTTTTATATATCCATCCTCTTGGCAACTCATTTTTTATTTCCTTTACAACAGAATTAACCACACTTTCAATATTGCTAGCAATAGCTCGCTTTTCTAACTTTTTGTGTTTAAAGTAGGTTGAAATACGAGTATAAATTTGTGCCTTTATTTTGTCTAGATTGGGTAATACTTCACATAGCAATTTTATGAAATATATTAAAACTGTTAAACTGCCGATATATGCAAATACATTTTTTATAATATTCATATTCTCACCTAACCACTTTGAAGCTTATTTAAGCAATCATAATTTGAACATATAAGTTGTATTCTGTTATCTTTTTTTCTTATACACCAAAGATTATCAAGGCTAATAATCTTGTTGCAATATTCACATCTGTACTCCCCTTTTTGTATTTTTTCAGTGATGCCAAGATTATCTAACATTGATAATAAATCATCTTCATGAATAGCTTTAAGTTTAGTTCTTTTAAATACAGTACAAAAATTCTTACGTATATTCTTAAAAACTTTTATCACACTAAACAGAATATTTCTCCTAGCAAATTATTTTTAAATACATAATATAGCTTCTTAGTATTCATAGTTAAAACCATTTTTAGATACCCCTATCTTGATGTTTGAGCTAGGTCATTTAATTCTCTTAAAGTATAAAAGAATTGAGAGGTTAAGTCAAGGGTGGCTTATCTCCCTTGACTTGCCTCTCAAGTTTCCTTATTATTTTAATAACGAAATTTCATGGAAACAGATTTGGGATTATTTTCTATAAAGTTCGAGGCATTTGGTATTATTAATAGAAATAGGGAGAGTACTAAAGGTGCAAATCAAAACATATTAGTAAAGAATCAAAGAGAATAAATGGCGAAAAATCATATAGCAGAACTGGAAAATCGATTATGGGATGTTGCGGATGAATTAAGGGCTAATTCGGCACTCACCTCTACTGAGTATTCAAATCCTGTCTTGGGACTTATCTTTTTACGGTATGCCGATTCTCTCTTTACTAAAGAAGAAAAGAAACTTTCGAAAAAATCAACAGGACGCAGAAAAATAGGTAAGACGGATTATCAGGCTGCAGGTGTTATGTACTTACCTGATAAAGCACGTTTTTCTTATCTTTTAAGACTTCCAGAAAGTGCGGATTTTGGGAGCGCTATCAATAAAGCAATGAGTGAAATTGAAAAAGAAAATGAAGACTTAAGAGGTATTCTCCCGAAAACTTACAACCGTTTTTCAAACAATCTTCTTATTGAGCTTCTGAAACTTATGTCATCTATCCCTGACAATATTGAAGGAGATGCATTTGGAAAAATCTATGAGTATTTCCTTGGCAATTTTGCGATGTCCGAAGGTAAAAAAGGAGGCGAATTCTTTACTCCTACTTCGATAGTTAAACTAATTGTCTCTGTTATTGAGCCTTTTCATGGTCGGATTTTTGATCCAGCTTGCGGTTCCGGAGGTATGTTTGTCCAGAGTGCAAGGTTCGTGGAAGAGCATAAAAAAAGACCAGTTGATGAAATAAGCGTCTTTGGGCAGGAAAAGACGCAGGGAACTGTCAATCTTTGCAAAATGAACCTAGCTGTTCACGGATTGTCAGGGGATATTAAGCAGGCTAATTCTTACTATGAAGGCCTGCATGATATGGTAGGAAAAGCTGATTTTGTGATGGCTAATCCTCCTTTTAACGTTAACCGGGTTGATAAAGAGCGTATAAAAAACGAATGGAAGCGATTTCCATTAGGTATGCCTTCGGTTGATAATGCAAATTATTTGTGGATTCAGATCTTTTACAGCGCCCTTAATGATAAAGGCAGGGCCGGTTTTGTAATGGCAAATTCAGCTAGCGATGCACGTGGCACGGAACTTGAATTACGTAAGAAATTGATTGAACAAAAAGCCATAGATGTAATGATTGCTGTAAGTTCGAACTTTTTTTATACAGTAACACTACCGTGTACTTTGTGGTTTTTGGCTAAAGGGAAAGGTGATACAGACCGAAAGGATAAGGTGCTTTTTATTGATGCACGTAAGATATATCACCAGATTGACCGTGCCCATCGTGAGTTTAAGCCCAAACAGATTGAATTCATTGCGAATGTTGTACGTCTTTATCGGGGTGAAGAAATAGAGAATTATCATGATAGCGAGGCTCTCATAAAAGAGCACTTTCCTGATGGAGACTATCAGGACATTCCTGGACTTTGTAAAGTCGCAACACTAAAGGAAATTGAAGAAAAGGGTTGGAGTTTGAACCCAGGTCGCTTTGTAGGTATCGCCGAAGTTAAACAGGAGGGTTATGATTTTAAAGAAAAACTTGAAGAATTGAATGAGGAATTGCAGATTCTTAATGCAGAAGGAAGTAATCTTGAGGAACTAATTAACGAAAATTTATCTAAACTATTAGGAAGTTGACGTTTTGCAGACAATAAAGATAAAGGATTTAGGTAAAATTATTACAGGGAAAACCCCTTCAACAAAAAAGCCAGAATTATTTGGTGACGAATATCCATTCATTACTCCTTCAGATATTTCATCATACGATGTTTACCATATTCAAAAAACAGTACGCGGACTTTCCAAAAAAGGTTATTTTAGTCAAAAAGGCAAACTTCTTCCAGCTAAAACAGTTTGTTATGTTTGCATTGGTTCTACTGTTGGAAAAATATGTTTAACAAAAGAGGCGAGTTTTACGAATCAGCAATTGAATAATATTATAGTTGACCGATCTCGACATGTTCCAGAATATATTTATTATCGTTTGAGATATGAGACGCCTCGAATCCAATCAATAGCTGGTGGAACAGGTTCTGGAAAAGCTATCTATAATAAAACTGCATTTGAAGAACATCAGCTTAACATTCATGATTATCCGTTACAGCAGAAAATTGCCTCCATCCTCTCTGCCTATGATGATCTTATTGAGAACAATCTTCGTCGGATTAAAATTCTTGAAGAAATGGCGCAGCTTATTTATAAAGAATGGTTTGTGAATCTCCGTTTCCTGGGTCATGAGAAGGTAAAGCTTGTAGATTCAGAGGTTGGTAAGATACCTAAAGGTTGGAAGGTAAAAGAACTAGGAGATGTCTGTAGGATTGTAATGGGGCAATCACCAAAATCGCAATTTTATAACAATAAAGGAGAAGGCTTACCGTTCCATCAAGGTGTTACTGATTTTAACAAGATTTTTACGAAAACAAGAAGATATTGCACCGTTTTAAACCGGATTGCAGAAAAAGGAGATATCCTCTTCAGCGTTAGGGCTCCTGTTGGACGAATCAATGTGGCGAATACAAAAGTGGTTATAGGAAGAGGCTTATGCGCAATTAGAAGTAATACGAACAATCAATGCTTTATTTTAATGCAATTAATTGATAAATTTAAAGAGGAAGATAGTATGGGTGGGGGCACAATTTTTAAATCCGTAACTAGGGATGATGTGCATGCGATAAGAATAATTTTTCCAGTTTCAAATTTGCTTTTGTCTTTTGAAGAATTAACGCAACCTATATTTATTGAAATGGAAAATCTTACGTCAAAAAATGAAAATTTGCG
>CAYZBF010000058.1:0-4697 GCA_964476585.1 uncultured bacterium
AACCACCTTCTAATTCAGAATCAAGTTGGGACCTAAACCCTGAAAAGACTCCTTTTTTTAATATGCCAAAAAAATTATCAAAGTCTATAGGGGTTAGAAAGTTAAAGTGGTATTCTTGCCCTTTCTGCTTTTCGTTTAATATATTTAGATGTTCAATCGTATATCTATACTTAGCTCTCATATCCTTTGCAATATCTCCACCTTCTTTAACTCTTTTTATCATATCATCGTCTTTTATTTCTAACACAATTATTTTATTCTTAATTTTCAAAAAGAAATCGGGATTAAACTTTCCTTGTTTAGGATGTTCTCCTTTCCGCCATGAGTATTCTATACTGTAGAACCCTGTATCCCTCGATTTTATCCATGAATCTACAAAATCTGCATTAGAGATTAATCTTTCTATAAACTTTCTTTCTGGGGTAGAATGAGCGATTACAACATTTAGAGATGTTTTAAATAGAAACTTATTTTCCACTTCTTTAATTGCCATTCGAGGTAAAGTCTCATCTTCAATTAAATCCTCTAATACTTTAATATCCTCATTTACCCCTAATTTCAATGAATCTTCATCAAAAAAGACTGATGCACCTCTCCGGAATACACCAATTCCCACTGAGGCTTTTTTAATCCCGGATGTATCCAATTTTTCTACTTCCATAGCTTCCAACTCGAAACGGAGAGTCTTAGCTTTCTTTCTCTTTATCACTCCAAATGCTTGCAATGTTTTTCTATAATTCTCTTCGCTAACTGTATTTTTATTCCAATTAATCTTATCTAAGGAATTTCTAATAATTTCCGTAATTTTTTTTCTTTGAAATTTTTTAGAATAATCTGTTCCCTCTTCAATATCAAATACTTTCAATCTATTCCAGACTTCTTGAGTCACTTCTTCTACAGGATACATTTTATACGTAATATATGTCGCCTTCACTTCTCTTATCCCTGTTACAGCACGTTCATACACAGTTTCTTTCTCAACGCCTTCTATTTGAGAAGAATAGCTAATATATCCCTTCTTTAACAATTCATACGGTTCCTGTTGAGGGACCTCTTTCTCTACCGGATTTTTCTTGTATCTAATTTGTTGAATTTCAAAACTATAATCTTTTTCTTTTGCAACTGAGTAAGTATGTAATCTTTTCTCAATCTCCATTACTTCTTCTACAAGATGTTTTATATTCTTTGCCCAATTATCATGATTAAATACCGTCACAATAGGTTGTTCGCCTTTATACTGAAAAGGGATTCTTAATCCTCTACCCAACACTTGTGCTATCAAAAGCTTTGAATTAAATGCTCTCTCTTCATGGGGTACGATTTGAAAAACATTTTTAACATCCCACCCTTCAGTAAGCATACTTACAGAGGTTATCCATTCCGTTGAATTATCTTTATCATCTACGCTATCTAACTTTAAAACATTCTCCTTATGTTCAGACGATGATGTGACAATTAAGATTTTCTTCTCTGCGTCTTTTTTAGAAATATTCTCTCTCTCCGCTATAAAACTAACCCACTTCTTTGTAAGTTTTTTACAGGCAGAAATATTTTTGGTGATTATTATAGTGATCGGTTTTACTTTCCTATATCTCATTCTGTTTTCAAGATGGTTATCGTAAATTTTCTGGAATTTTTCAACCTCCCCCCCAGGGCTATCTTCAGCCACATATCTTATTGTTTTAGTGGACCTTTCTTCTATTGCTTGTCTCAAAGAATACCTATAAACTACATCTTTAAAATAATCATTTCCAATATAAGCCGTTCCAGTAGCTCCCACGATATATTTGAAATTATATTCTTTGTTCAATAAGAATTCCTTCCACTTTTTTATAGCCCAATCTCTTCCTGGAGGATAATAAGCATGATGTATCTCATCACATAAAACTAATGTATTCTCTCCTTTCCCTAAAAGACTATCTTCAACCGATGACTTTACATGTTCGTAAACTGCGTGTATATTTTCAATACAAACATCCCCTGATTGTATCTTCTGTGTAGCACTTATTATCCTTGGATTTGTTATCTTTGCATTCTCAGGTATAAGTCTTAATAAATCACTATCTCCTGATAACATCTTAAATTTCTTAGTAAGTTCCTTCTCGATAGTCGTAGAAGGAACAAGAACTAACACTCTATCAACCGTACCCTCAGCAAGCATGATTCTTGCAATACCATATAAAACATAACTTTTACCTGTTGCTGTTGCTAAATCTATAGTGCAAGCTAGCTTTTCGGGTAGCTGTAATTGATTCTCAAAATCAGCAAAAGTAGAAAAAAGTTCTTTCAAATTTTCATTTTTTTCATAATTTTCTTCGGCTAAATAAAAAAGATTTTTATATCTTCCACCTAATAAATATCTTAGAACAGTTCTTATAGCTTCTTTCTGAAATTCCCTTTGTCCGCATATGGCATCTAGGAGTGCTTCATATTTTGAAACATCAAACCTTGCAGGATCTATATTTTCTGATACCTTTAAAACTAAATCACTGGATTTTATTGTAAAGATTTCGGGCATGGTTTATCTCTCATTGCCAGATTTTATAGCTTCCTAAAACTAATCTAGTTGTTTTCTGAAATCTTTTAATTTCTTTATCTCCTTTTTTTCATTTCCCCACACATCCATATAAATTATCATCATTTGGTCGGTCAAATTTTCGACCGGGAAATGGAGTTCATAATTACTTTCCTCTAAATCAGACGCAAACCATTTATCATCCATGTCAAAATAATCACTATTAAAATCATAATCTATCATTACCATTGATAATGCCTTAAAACAAAGTTTTTCTTCAGGAATAGGTTTTTTGGAAATTATATTGCTCCTAAACTTTTTTATTTCTATTACTGCTTCCTCGAACAACTTATTCTTAGGCTTGCCAATATAGTATTTACATTCAACATCTGGAGGATAGATAAAATCGAAACCAATCTGTTCCATCACTTTGTTAACTTCAGAAATATCAGCAGAGATAGGTTGTTCAAGTAATTTGAAGTTCTTCTTATGAAGTTCATCAATTATTGAATATGGGATCCTTAGAACATAATATTTAATCTTGTCCTTTTCTATATAATCTTCCAAGAAAATAACACTTGCAGCAGGAGCAATTATAAAAAACCTATACCCTAACTTATCTTTCAAAATAGAATGAATATTATCTATAAAACCTCTATCCACTACATACTCTGTTTTTATCTTACCGTTATTCTTCCATTTGAAAACAAAAACATGGTCTCGCCCTAGATATCCATCAAGTTCAATCCCAGCCAGAGTATGAGGAGCATCTTTACACTGAAAAAGTTCTAAAGCAAATTTTCGATATTTAATAAAAGGAAGGTCTTTAAGCATATTCATATCATAAAGACCAGCATTGTAAACAACAAATGGTTTTGGTTTCAAATATTTTCCTTTGTTGCCTATTTTTTCTTTAAGGTTAAGCATCCTTTTAATCATCGTGTAAATAGAAAACTTTGAGGAATCAATCATTATCCATTTTCTTTTAAGCTTTTCCGCTATCGCTCCTGTGGTGCCACTCCCAGCAAATGTATCAAGAATAATGTCTCCTGCCCTTGATGATGCTTTGATAATCCGTTCAAGGAGTTGTTCGGAATTTTCGGTTGGATAACTCCATTTAAAAGTATAACCAGGAATATCTGTCCAATTCGAGTCGAGCAGTTGTTCTTCAGTAGGTTTTAACTTATATTCTGGTCTAGGATTATCTTTACCACATTTAGGACAACCATCCCACTTTCCCTTGGCATGAACAAAACTACAATTTCTACATTTTAACCTTAGATTTCCCTTTGATATTAATTTTTCTATATTCCTTTGAGTAAAAGTCCAATGCCTTCCAGATGGTGGAGAAAGTTTCTTCCCAAAAAATATTCTAGTTGGACCAGGACCCTGAGAATCCAGTGCATGCCATCTTTCTTTTTTCTTTTTTTCTAATTTCTTACTGATATTATTAAAAACATATATGTCTGATTTAGAATAAAAAAATACTGAATCAGTTGCAGTATTAAATTTATTCGCTCTTGTGTCGCTTTTTTTAACACGATTTACAATTATTTCGTTTCTAAAATTGTCCTTTCCAAAAATCTCATCCAGCAAAGTTTTCATATAATGTCCAAAGTGATAATCAATTCTTATATAAAAACTGCCATTATTAGAAAGTATTTCTTTCAACAAAATTATTCTCTGTCTTAGCCATTCTAAATATTTAGCTCCTATTAATTTTGCTGAGTAAGCCCCTATATCACCTCTTCCATAAATTTCTCCTGTTCCAAATGGTGGATCTATATAAATTAACTTAACACCTCTTGAACCATCAGGATTTTTTAATTTTCCTTCTTCTTTCCATTTAATTAAAGTCTTTAAGATCTGAAGATTATCCCCAAAAATCAATATATTGTTCCACTCATATTCATTTGCATTTTCGAATACCTTTTCTTTTTGGAGCGGAACAGCCATTGTTTCAGCTAAAACATCTACCTCTCTTGTCTTTCCAGCATAAATCAATTCTGTTTCCTGGTTATTTTCAAAAAGTAACCACCTATATTTTTCAGGGATTTGCTTTCCTTCTTTTAATAATTCGGTAATTGTTTTAATCTGCTCTTTATTAAGATTTTTCATTTTTCAATCTTTTAGCATTCCTAATAAATTCATTTTAAATCCATTTGTCAATAATATCTTTTTC
>CAYZBF010000059.1:0-4696 GCA_964476585.1 uncultured bacterium
AACTATATCTTGAAATCTTATTTTATAGATTTAATATTAAATAAAAATTATATTGAAAATCTAAGTTTTAAGATGACCTTGACATTTTAAATCAGTTTTAACAGGAAAAAATAAATGAATGCAAAATTAAAGTGGGATTCTGATTATCCTGATAAAAAGATTCTAAGAAAAGAAATAAACTTTATGCTTGAAGCTTTTATGGAAGTTTTATTGAAAGAGATACCAGCATCTGAAATAAAAATGATTTACAAACGAAATACATGCAAATAAGTGGAAGATTAAGTACGCATCTATATTAAACAACTTTGAAAAAATATTTTGTTCTTATGAAATACACTCAAGAAAACCCGAACGAAAAGCTTACGAGATTGTGTTGAATTACTTGAAACTGGGACCTGATTGTTTGCTATTTTTAGATGACAAAGTGAAAAATATAAAAGTCGCTTTGGATATGGGTATTAAAAGTATCTTAGTTAACTCGACTGAACAAATGATTGATGAATTAACTAAATTAGGAATAGCTGTATCTGCATGAAGAATAGTGCTCGCCTCTTTCCCTTAAGCATCTAACCTTCCTTTTATAAGCAGGCAGTAAATCTTGGTTCAGTTCCATTCTCCAAATTGGGAAGTTAACACAGTCTGATGTGCATGAACTTTTCCACAGCAAATGTATAACCACTTGACATACATGTAATTTTATGTATAATTGCATTATTCAGAAATGCATAATGAGAAATTAAATAAAGTAGAGAATCCCTTTATTTATGGGGAGATAGTAACTGATAAAAATTTTGCCGATCGAGATAGTGAACTAAAATTTCTGGAGCGAGACCTATTGGATGGAGAAATCATATTTTTGATTTCTCCCAGGAGATACGGCAAAACCTCTCTTATCTTTAATCTTTTCCGTCATTTCAAAAAGAAAAAAGTATTGACTGTCTATGTGGATTTATATCGGTGTGCATCACTTAGTCAATTCTTAGATCAATATTTAAGTCTTTTACTACAGGCGAGTGAAACAAAATTAGATAAGATCACTCGTTTTGTAAGCGAAATACTACCAGCGATAAGACCAAAGTTGAGTATTAAACCAGATGGAACAATAGAAGCAGAGATAAGTATTTCACCAGTGAAAAAGGATTTAGGAAAAACAATTGAAGAAATTATAGATATTCCTTATCGAATCTCAAAAAAGAAAAAGAAAAAAATTATTGTTGTTTTTGATGAATTTCAAGAAATCAGAAATTTTGATGGTGAGTCAATTGAAAAAATTATCCGTTCAGTCATTCAGCATCATCGTCAAGTTGGTTACCTTTTCGCTGGTTCAAAAAAACATGTTATTGAAGATATGATTCAAAGTAAAGATAAAGCTTTTTACAAATCGGGCAAGGTAATGAATCTAAATAAAATTGATAGTTCTATTTTCGAAAAATTTATAAGAAAGAAATTTGAAATGACAGATTTTAAAGTTGGTATAGGTGTAATTGAAGAAGTCTTCAAAATTACTGCTCTCTCTCCTCATTATGTACAATATCTCTGTCATGAGTTATGGGACAGTTTTATCTCTTCAAGAAGGATTGAGAAAAACGATGTCAGAGATATTCTTAAGAAAATTGTTTCTGAAGAGGCACCATTGTATTTAACAATATGGGATGATCTAACTCTTCATCAAAGACGGGTGCTCCAGGCAATTGCAAGCATCGGTGGGAAAAATATCTTTTCCCAAAGATATGTCATCCAAAACGAGCTCAATTCGACATCCTCAGTGCAAACTTCAACAAGAATCTTGATTAAGAAAGGAATTCTTTATCGTGAAGACATCGAATATTTTATCGAAGATGTCTTCTTTAAGTTTTGGATTCAGTATTTTGGTGTCCCAACAACAAAGAGACCATAGGACGATAAAAAGGAATTTCTCATTTTTCTCACACCCAAAAAGTAGGAGATCGGGTCCTGAAATTTTCCGCTGAACTTTTCCGTTTCTGTTTTAAAATAATATAGTTGACTTTTGATTATTTCAACGATATACATTAAATAAACGAGATTAAAGGATGGGAGAGAAACAGAGCAAGACTGGTTTTTTTTATCTCCAGGTAGATATAAACGAACTTCGGATATAGGATATAGAAGGAGGATAAAATGAAAGCAATGGTTCTTGAGCGTGTAGGGGAGTCTCTTCGGTTACTCGATCTTCCTGTCCCAGAACCGGGCAAAGGACAGGTTCAGATCAAAGTCCATGCCTGTGGAGTATGCAGGACAGATTTACATGTATATGATGGTGATCTCAAAGAGCCGAAACTGCCACTCATCCTGGGTCATGAAATCGTAGGAATTATAACCGAGATCGGAGAAGGGGTTGAGGGATTGTCAATAGGGCAACGAATTGGTGTCCCATGGTTAGGTAAGACCTGTGGTTCATGTTCTTACTGTGCATCCGGTCGTGAGAACCTGTGTGATAACGCCATGTTTACAGGCTACACGATTGATGGTGGTTTCGCAGAATATACTGTGGCGGACCATCGTTATTGTTTCCCGATTCCTGAAGATTATTCCGATGCCCATGCGGCACCTCTGCTCTGTGCAGGTTTCATTGGATATCGCTCATATCGTATGGCGGAAGATTCAAAGCGAATCGGTCTTTATGGTTTTGGTGCAGCTGCTCATATTGTTGCACAGGTTGCACGGTACGAGGGAAGAGAGGTATATGCATTTACACGACCGGGTGATATCAAAGGGCAAAACTTTGCCAGAGGGTTAGGCGTTGTTTGGGCTGGAGGTTCGCTGACCTTACCGCCTAAACCACTTGATGCGGCGATTATCTTTGCTCCGGTTGGTTCCCTTGTCCCTATGTCTCTAAGCGCAGTAGTAAAGGGAGGAATTGTGGTCTGCGCGGGCATTCATATGAGCGAGATTCCAGCATTCTCCTACGATTTGCTCTGGGGAGAACGCTGTGTTAAGTCTGTTGCTAATCTTACCCGTCAAGACGGATTGGAATTCTTTGAGGTTGCTCCCAGGGTTCCAGTTCGTACCGAAGTAGAGACCTTTAAGCTCGAAGAAGCAAATGAGGCACTGGAACGATTGAGGAACGGAGAGATTCAGGGCGCAGCGGTTCTCGTAATGGATAGCAATAGTTGAGAATTTATACTGATTGATTTAATATAAATTGATTTCCAAATGGGAGAAACTTTTTACGAGAGAGTAATAGAAATTATAAAAAGCATACCTCCTGGTAAGATAGCTACCTACGGGGAGATTGCGGATTACGCTGGTAATCAAAGGGCAGCAAGGCAGGTTACCTATATATTAAATTCTTCATGGGAAAAACACAAACTTCCCTGGCATAGAGTTGTAAACAGCAAAGGTGGAATTTCATTGAAGCAAGGCCGTGGCTATAAACTTCAAAAGAAACTTCTTGAAAAAGAAGGAATAATCTTTGATGAAGATGCTCGTATTGATTTAAAACGCTTCCAATGGTTCCCTGAATAATGAAATTCTTCTACTTAGTTAATTAGTTGAGTAGTTAAATCGTTGAGTAGGTATGTACTGTCTCCCAGGCTTCTACTGAAGATTCTTCTGTTGGTTGAGCAAATAGATATAGACATATGATAAGGCTTGCTAAAGTTAATAAAAACATGTGTTTTAGAGTGTTCTTATATAACTGCACGCCTCCCCTTTATTTTATACCTATCCTTTTGATTGAACATTTCTATGCTCTTGTACCCCTTCTTAACCCTTGCACTATGTATAACACCATTTGGGATAAAATATATATCACCTCTTCTATATATTTGGGTTTCATCGCCCATCGTTAATTCAAGTTCACCATCCAAGACAACTACCCATTGTGCTTCATGAGAATGTTCAGCAACTATAGCATCTTTTTCAAAGTTCATAAAGATAATCTGTTGATTCTCACCTTGAAAATGATATGCTTTTAATCCCTCAAGTGGGATGTCTGACTCTGGGAGATTAGTAATTATATCAGGAAAAAAATTCTCATCTAACATATTGTAAACCTCCATTCTTTAATAACTATGTTGTTTTCACAAAAAACTTAGCATGATTAAGTATAAGATATAATGTTTCATAGCGCATAACAGTATAAACCAGAGATAAGCTAATGTCAAGTACTTATAGATCTATAGCCCAAGGCTCCAACCATCCAACTGACCAACCTTCACTTAATTAGTTATTGGTTAAGTAGGTACTAGCTTAGCTATTCACACAATATAACTAATAACCATTTTACTATTCAACAATTTAACTGTTGGGTATCCCAAAAGACCAACAACCCATCTTGACTTTTGATTGTTTGAATTATATAAATTAAGCAAATGGAATTGAAGAATGGAGAAAACAAAGCTAAATTGGTTTTTCACCCACTTTCCACATATGGGTTATAGGAGATTTATATGCATGAGTGGGCGTTAGCAGAAGCGGTAATTTCTACTGCAATTAAGGTAGCAGAAGAAGAAAAGCTTAAAGAAATCACTGAAATTAAAATTAAGTTAGGCGAATTACAACAAATAGAGCCGGAGATATTTGAATTTGCTCTAAAAGAAATTATCCAACCGCAAAAGCAACTATTGAGAAAGGCAAAAATAGAGATCGAGACAGAAAAAGCTATTTTGAAATGTAGAGTCTGCGGGCAAGAGTGGAATTATGGAGATGCTATGAAAAATTTGTGCGAAGAAGA
>CAYZBF010000060.1:0-4693 GCA_964476585.1 uncultured bacterium
AACTTCATTATTCCATGCAATTCTATTATGTTCTAATAAATTCATTTCTTATAACCCCTTTTGGGCACAATTAGATATAACTCGTTTATATCTGAAGTAGACTTCGGATATACTTCCTTATAGGTGAAGTCCAATCTTAATTTCTCTCCCACCCTTTAATCTCTTTACTTAATTTATACAGCTGAAATACTTAAAAGTCAAGAATAAATAGGTAAGTTGTTGAGTCGTTAGTCTTAACATCAAACATTTCTTTACTAAACCATTTAACTAATTTCACTTTGCGGTCTTGTACGTACTTTCAAGAGAAAATGTATTAAGGTATCAAATTATACTTATCAAGAAACACAAGGGCTTTGCCGGGATTTTAGTGATTATCGTATGGCGTAAACCCTCTTATGTTGTGTTGGCCGAAGTTGGTCACTCGATGATAATAGTAGATAACTAATTATATTCATCCCAACTTTTAACTTTTAAGTCTTTATGGGAGGTCCTATAAATTGCTTCAACAAATCTTTTCGCAAGCTGCAGGTTAGTTATCAAAGGAACATTAAAGTCAATTGCTTTTCTCCTGATGAGATAATCGTTGTCAAGTTCTTCTTTTTCAATATTTTTAGGTATATTTATCACCAGATCAATTCTTCCATTGGCAATATAACTAAGTGCATTTGGTTCTTTATTTTCCAATGGCCAATGTAGAATTTTAGTTTCAATTGCATTGGCTTTCATAAAATCAGCCGTTCCTCTTGTAGCATAAAATTTAAATCCCATCAGAGCAAGGATTCTTGCACTATCCAGGAATTCGGCCTTACTATAAATTGGTCCAGCTGATAACAGAATATTCTTTTTTGCGAGTTTGAAGCCAACAGATATTAAGCTTTTCAAGAATGCTTCATTAAAATCATCACCTAAACACGCAACCTCACCAGTAGAAACCATTTCCACACCTAAAATAGGGTCCGAGCCTTTTAATCTGGTAAAAGAAAACTGTGGCGCCTTTACTCCAACATAGTCTAAATCAAACGAAGACCGATCTAAGTGTGGGACTTGCTTACCCATAATAATCCTGGTAGCTAAATCAACAAAGTTCAACTTAAAAACCTTGGAAACAAAGGGAAAACTCCTTGAAGCCCTTAGATTACATTCAATGACCTTAACATCATTATCCTTAGCTATAAATTGGATGTTAAATGGACCGGTTATCTTCAAAGATTTAGCAATCTTTTTCGCAATTATTTTAATCCTCCTCATTGTTTCCAAATAAGTTCTCTGAGGAGGTAGGACCATTGTTGCATCACCTGAATGAACTCCAGCATTTTCAACGTGCTCGGAAATAGCGTAGCAATAAAGAGCACCCTGTTTGGCTACAGCATCAATCTCTATTTCCTTAGCCCCTGTAATAAACTTGCTTATAACAACAGGATGTTCCTTACTAACCTCAGAGGCTTTTTTAAGATAGTCTTTCAACTCATCTTTACTTAAAGCAACACTCATTGCAGCACCACTAAGAACATAACTTGGTCTGATTAAAACAGGATAGCCAACGTCGTATGCGAATTCCTCAGCCCCTTTTATACTGTTCAATTCCTCCCACTTTGGTTGGTCTACTCCTAATCTATCCAATAACTCTGAAAACTTATGCCTATCCTCAGCTTCATCAATACTAAGAGGAGACGTCCCAAGTATTGGAACACCTGCATTACGCAATGGTAAAGCCAAACTATTGGGTATTTGTCCACCCATTGAGACTACAACGCCCAAAGGATTTTCCTTCTCGTAGATATCTAAAACCCTTTCAAAAGTGAGCTCATCAAAATACAGTTTATCACAGATATCATAATCTGTGCTAACTGTTTCAGGATTATAGTTTATCATTATAGTAGAGTAATTCAGATTCCTCAACGTTATCACTGAATTTACACAACACCAGTCAAACTCCACTGAAGAACCAATCCTATAGGCTCCGCTACCTAAAACAATAACCTGTCTTTTTTCTTTGAAAGTAAGGTCATCCTTAGAACCATTATATGTTAGGTACAAATAGTTGGTTTTAGCTGGATACTCTGCTGCTAATGTATCTATTTGTTTTACGTATGGTATAATACCCAGTTTTTTTCTTCTCTCCCTTACTCCCAGTTCAGTACTGCCAGTCAGCATTGCTATTTGTAGATCTGAAAAACCTTTTTGTTTTGCTTCCTTAAGTAAAGCAATTGGTAGGTCTTGAAGCTTATAACGTTTCAATTCTTCTTCCATTGCAACTATGTTCCCGATTTTGTACAGAAACCATGGAGCAACTTTAGAAAGACTGTATATATTATCAATAGAATATCCTCTTTTGATTGCTTCAGCAATCGCAAACATCCTTTTATCAGTCGGTTCTTTAAGCTCTTTCTCTAAGTCACTAAACTTAATGTCGTTACAAACAAGGCCATTCATCCCCACATCTAACATTCGAATCGCTTTTTGGAGTGCTTCCTCACAACTCCTTCCAATCGCCATTACCTCTCCTACAGATTTCATTTCAGAACCAATAATATGACTAACCTTTTTGAATTTTTGCAAATCCCACCTTGGATACTTAAGAACTACATAGTCTAAAGCAGGCTCAAAACAAGCTGATGTCTCCTTGGTTATGATATTTTCCACCTCAGTTAAACTATGACCTAAGGCCAATTTCGTTGCGATGAAAGCCAATGGATAACCCGTTGCCTTAGAAGCTAGGGCAGAACTCCTGCTCAACCTAGCATTAACTTCTATTATCCTGTAATCTTCTGAGGTAGGATCAAGCGCAAATTGAATATTACACTCACCAACAATGCCGAGGTGTCTTATCACCTTTATAGATAAGGCTCTTAGTTTAAAATTCTCAGACGAAGTTAATGTTTGCACAGGAGCAATAACTATGCTTTCACCTGTATGAATTCCCATAGGGTCAACATTCTCCATTGAACACACAACAATGCAATTATTATAACGATCCCTCACAACCTCATATTCAATCTCCTTCCACCCATCAAGATATTCCTCTATCAAGATTTGCTTTGTAAAGGAAAAGGCCTTTCTCGTTATCTCAACTAACTGCTTTTTATTGGATGCTACGCCTGAGCCTAAACCACCTAAAGCATATGCCACCCTACACATAACAGGGTAACCAATCTTATCTGCTACCTCCGCTGCTTCTTCTATGTCAGCCACAGCTTTACTTATCGGAACCTTGAGATTGATTTCTCTTATCTCTTTCACAAAAAGGGCTCTATCTTCTGTATTCAGGATAGCTTTAATAGGGGTTCCCAGGATATCCACTTTATACTTCTTAAAAACACCTTTCCCAGCCAATTCAACGCCAACATTTAATGCGGTTTGCCCCCCAAAACCTAGTAATATGCCATCGGGTTTCTCCTTCTTTATAACCTCTTCAACAAAATAGGCATCAATTGGTAAAAAATACACTTTGTCAGCCAAATAATCAGATGTTTGAATAGTTGCAATATTCGGATTAATCAAAACTGTTTTAATTCCTTCCCCCTTTAACGCTTTAATGGATTGACTGCCAGAATAGTCAAATTCTCCAGCCTGCCCTATCTTTATTGCTCCTGAGCCAAGAATCAAAACTTTTTTGAATTTCTTAATCATTCCATCGCCCTCAAAAAAATATCAAACAAAAATTCAGTATCATCTGGTCCTGGGGAGGCTTCGGGATGAAATTGTGTTCCAAAAAATGGCTTTGATATATGAATAATGCCCTCATTTGTTTTATCATTGTTATTGTAGAACCATTCCCGCCAATCTTCAGGTAATGTGTCAGAATCAACAGCATAACCATGATTCTGTATGGTAATATAGCATCTCTTGGTTCCAACCTCCACACATGGCTGATTTTGACTCCTATGACCATATTTCAGTTTATAGGTATTAGCGCCAGCAGCGAGTGCTAAGATCTGAGAGCCAAGACAAATGCCAAGCAGGGGTGTGTTTTTGGACAGGGCCTTTCTAACGTTCTTAATTGTATCCTGGCACATTTTAGGATCTCCTGGCCCATTTGATATTACAATACCATCTGCCTTTTCTTTTAAGAAATCATAATTCCAGGGGCATCTAATAACCGTTATATTTCTCTTTAAAAAAGCCCTGATTATGCTATTCTTTACACCGCAATCGATGACTATAACTCTTTTCTTACCTTTCTCGTAAATAATGGGTTTTTTAACACTAAGCTCAGATACCAAATTCCTTTTATTTGGGTCCTCAAACTTGATATTTTCATTACCGTAGATAATCTTCCCAAGCATCGTTCCTTTTTTTCTTAATCTTTTAGTTAGTTCTCTTGTATCTATACCATATATTCCCGGGATATTATACTCTTCCATCCATTCTGACAAAGACTCTTTAGCATTCCAATGAGAATATGCATCAGAGTAATCAGATACTATCAAACCCTGAATTTGTATTCTGTCTGATTCAAAATATTTTAACAAGTTGTTTTCCTTCTCATCTCCAGGGACCCCATAATTACCTATTAAAGGGTATGTTAAAGTTAAGATTTGTCCTCTGTAGGATGGATCGGTCAAACTTTCTGGATAGCCTATCATTCCTGTATTGAACACAACCTCCCCGGTGACAGCTTTTTTAAAACCAAAGGAATAACCATGGAAAATAGAACTATCTTTGATAATGAGTTTAGTTGGTTGCTTCTCAA
>CAYZBF010000061.1:0-4345 GCA_964476585.1 uncultured bacterium
CAGATACAGAGGCATTTGTGGTTAATATACCTAAGAAGAAAATTAAGATTAATTTCCTATACATCATACCTCCTAATTTTTCAACCAAACATAAACTCATTAAGCATAAATCTTTCCCTTTCATTTTCCTATCCATTTTTTACTCCTATGTAAAGCCTAAATATAAAATTGGGTTAAAAAGAAAATTAAGTTCATCATCATCTAAATTTTTGGAATTTATGAATTGTTACCTTAAGATTATTTCGAGTCAACATAAATGACGAGAAAAAAGACAAGTTGATAAATTGTCAAAATGTTTACCCCGTGAAATATGCAAGTATTTAACTAGGGGCCTGCCACGCCTGCCCCTTGGAATGAGAAACTATTCCACCTGGGTGAAATGAGTAACTATTTCACTGAGGCCAATCACCGTCTATGATGTCAGAGATCAATCGAAATAGTATTTATTCAAATTTTTAGTCTGACGCCAATTACTTCATTCCTTCTCAATTTGTCTCTTAAGGATGATGTATGCCCAGAGGAATAAGAACCCGAGTATTACATCTATTACTGCAAATGGCTTCCACATATCCGGGAGACCTATGGTAAGCCAATAACCGAAAACTATAATTGAATATGAACCTTTCAATGCAATTCCATAAGGGATTAGATTCCTATTGGGGAGCGGATCTCTTGCAATAATAAAGAACATCCATGCGAAAATAATAAGTAGAGCTGCAGGGAACTGAATGTAGCCCCAATGGTTTGGGTGTGTCACCTTAAAAAGTTCAAAGGGGATTTGGGGAAGAAATAAGAATATGACACCCAGAACCCCATCATATATTCCCGAGAAGTAGAAAATAACTGAGATAGGTTTGTTAATTTTCATTAGTCCTCCTCTCCTTTTTTAGTAATTCTTTGAGGTATACCCTAAATTTATCTTTTCTCCATCTTGTAAGTTCTTCACTATAAATTCTTACACCAAGGTCTCTAAATCCTTTCCTTAGTTCCTCAACACTCATATTCTTTGGCTTAAAATTCACATCAAAAAGAGTGCATTTCTTCCAGTTTTCCTCTTCGAGTAATCTATTTTCATTCTTAAGCCGATCATAAAGAGGTGTACCAGGAAATGGAGTTTGTAATGTTATCTGTACATCAAACATCTCTGTTTCCATTGTAAAATCGTAGACCTGATCAAATATTTCTGGACCTTGTTCATCCAGTCCAAAAACAAAGCAACCAGTCACTCTTATTCCGTGCGACTGAATTTTTTTGACTGCCTCTTTATATTTGGGGAATTGTCGCAATTTCCAATTACCCTTCATTTCAAGATTATCTAATCCAGCCTCAACAGGGCTCTCCAGACCGATAAGAACCTGGGCACATCCGCTATCACGCATAAGTTTCAATATCTCCTCATCTTCACTCACAGAGATATCTGTTTCGACAAACCATCTGATTTTTCTACTTTTTAACTGTAAAAGGAATTCTTTCCAATACTTTCTATCTATTACAGCATTGTCATCTACAAATTCAATAAAATGACCCTCCCAGAGATCCTTTATTTTATCAATTTCATTCAGTACCTTTTTTATGGGTTTTTGTTTATATTTTTTAGCAATAAGAGGAGAAGTTGCACAAAATTCACACTGATGAGGACATCCTCGACTGGTCTGAACTGTGAGACGGTCATACTTTGACATATCCAGAAGTTCAAAGGCAGGCATTGGAGCATCATCCAGGTCAAACTCTTCTTCTATTGAACCATATACTGGTTTTAGAGACCCTTTTTCACAATCCCTCATGACTTCCAACCAACTAAGTTCTCCCTCTCCTACAACAACGGAATCACAGAACGGAGCTGCCTCTTCAGGGAGGCAACTTACATGGAGTCCACCTATAACAACAGGAATTCCCGCGTCTTTATATCGTTTTCCAAGTTCATACGCTTCATCTATCTGCGCACTATAGCTCGATATCGCGACCAGATCCCATTTACCTGGAAGTGTCTCAATGTCTTTAATATCTGGTATTTCAATGTATTCTACTTCGTGTTTTTCTGGAGTCATACCTGCAAGGGTTAGCAGTCCCAGGCTAGGGAGTGAAGCAATCACTCTACTTCGTTCTACAAATCCAGGTAATGTTAGACCAAGCCTGAGTAACTCTTCATCACATGTTCTAATCCCACTCATTGCAATTAGACCGATTCTCATTTGAATAATGCTCCGAAGATAAATATTATCGAACCAATTAAAACACTGAGGACAGGGATAAAAAAGAGATGTCGAAAGAATTTCTTGAATGCAGATAAGTAACAAATAAGGGGCATAGTAATCGCTCCGATAATGAAAAGACGGGAGGGCAACAATATAGATTCATTAGTACTTAAATAAGAGACCGTAAACACAAAAGTTAAATTTATGAATGCTATTCCAAACAATGATATGTGTCCGAGTCGGACCATCCGTCTCTTCCACGATGAATAACTTCCAAGCCAGTCCTCTTTATGAAAAAACATGCCTTGAATAGCACCTGCAATAGTTCCCAATAGTATTCCTATCCAGGCAGCGTACAGATTTATTTTTTCCATTTTTCACCTCTTACTAAAGACTGGTTTTTACTAAATTATTTATATCAGGATAAAAGGCAAACATCTTTCCGTTCAGGTATTACATAACTACATAATATTGTGGATTGATTGGGTTTTGTTTTTTTTCTTTGCAGTTACATATTTTAATGTTTTTAAATTTTGCATGTTTTTATAATTATCCATTATTAACCCGCACCTCTGAATATATATAAAAATTTTATCTGAAATTTAATCAAAAGTCAATATAAATAGTTGGTCTGTTAGTCGGTTGGACAGTTAGTCAGTTACAATGACCAACAGTTAAATGGTTGATTTGTGAAATAGTTAAATGGTTACTATCACATGAAGAACCAGGAGTCCTAATAAACCAATCAACTACTATTATTATACCAATTAACTTAGTAAAGGTTTAAGGATGAGAAAGAAGACAAGCGGGTGAATTGTTAAGAATATTAAGCAGCAGCTATATCAAACTTTTTAAGATGCACCACAACCATATAGTTGTCAGCCGTTAATTTTCAAATTCGACACTTCACTCGAGATATGCATTAAATAAAAGTTCAATATTATCTAACTTGTCTTGATCTAGGGAAAAGGACACAAAACCAGCGAAGACATCGAGTTTGACCAAAGCATTAATGCTCGCATCCTCAACTCCAATTTCTGAAAGTTTTTTGCAAAAATTTTCATTAACAATACGAATATCCTTATAAATCTTAACAAGATTTTTAAATTCCCAATCTGGTTTCTTGCCATGTTTATATAAAAAATACTGTGCAAGTAGGTACATCGAGAGCACCCGGTACTCTGTTTCTTCAACTGTGGCAAAGGGCAAATGATATCGAACCATCGGTTTTAGTTTCTCCAAAATTGGGCAGCCACTTGTAACCATAAATATACCAATTAAAGAACTTAATCCCTTCTGCAATGAGGTATGCTTCGTGTATTTCCTTTCCTCGGTTTCAATCAATACATCAACTTCCTCGTAAGATAATGACCCACTAAAAGAATCAATCAGCTCAAAAAGATTTACTGCAATTGGACAACATTTGTGTTCGCGCTCGTTTAGGGGACAATTTGGGCATTTAAAATATTTTAATTCCGACCATTCAGGATATGTTCTCTCTCCGGATTGTATTAAATTTAGGGTCTTCTTATCAAGATTAACGTTAAATTCTTTTTCTCTACCATCTCCGAAGGTAAACTTATAATGAAAAGTGATTAACTTATTGGAGTTGATGGTACTGTCAGTCATAATTAACTCCCTCCTCTTATTCTATTGTTATCTCCTAACTTGTTTATATCCGAAATATTTCGGATATACAACCCCATAGATGAAAGCTCCGTCTTTCCTTGTTTTCTCTCATCGACTAATATCATTATTTATTGTATATAGTTGAAACAATCAAAAGTCAAGCGATTAGGTTGGTCAGTTACAATGACCAACAGTTAAATGGTCGATTAGTGAAATGGTTAAATAGTTCTGCCTTAGAAATATTTCTTTACAATTTATAATTTCTTGTTATGCTTTTATTAATATAAGGTGTGTTCTGTTACTCAGATATTATTTAATTGATAAACATATTAATTTATCTAAAATAAGGAGTTTTATGATGCGAGTTATAATTTATTTTGTAGTTAGGATAAACCATCAGGGTACTGTCGAAGAATTAAGCCATCATAGCTCTTACTATAATTATTAGCGATGAGTCGATTTACCAAGATTCTTGTCGTATCACCTCTTGCAGATGGTAGGAGCTGGGTACTAAGAGAAGA
>CAYZBF010000062.1:0-4077 GCA_964476585.1 uncultured bacterium
TGCATTGGAAGGAATTAGATGTATGGCAGAAAGCACGAAGTGTGTGATAGGAGTCGAGCAGGAAGATAAGCACGTGATATGTGAACTGTTCTCAGTTCACAGTTCATGGTTTTAAACTAAAAGGGGAGTGAAATTTGTCGATTGAGAAATTCGAAGACATCCAAGCCTGGCAGAAAGCAAGAAAATTAACAAATAACATCTATAAATTAACTTCAAAGGGTGCATTTAATAATGACTTTGGATTAAGGGACCAAATTCAACGAGCGTCTGTTTCAGTGATGGCAAACATAGTTCACCCCGTGGAATAGCAATATGAATGTGTTTTTACTTATTCCACGGGGCAGGGGTTTTGGTAGTCAATCACATAAAGAATTTATACGTTTTTTAAACTATTCATATCGTTCTGCGCTTGAAGTTCAATCGCATCTTTACGTTGCTTTAGATAGAGAATATATTGGCAAATCACAATTTGATGAAATATATGAAAAAGTTATAACCACAAAGAAACTCATTGGCGGTTTTATGCGTTACTTGAAACAAAATAAGGGAGTTGTGAAGAGGTGAACTTAAAACTGCGAACTCCGAACTGATAACTCCGAACAGGATGTTCACATACCACATAATCCATATCCCGATACCCCTAAAAATGACTCTTACCACGATAACCCTAAGAATAACTCTTATCACATACCACATACCACATATCACTCTAATCCCAAAGTGAACCCAATGAACCCTACGAACCCAACCCCAACCCTCATCCCCCCTTATGGCGGAGAGTTAGTCGGCCTCGTTGTTCAACAAGAGGTGCGGACTGAATTAGTAAGTAAGGCAAATACCCTTAATTCCATCCAATTATCATCACGTTCGTTATGCGATCTTGAGCTTTTAGCTGTTGGTGCATTCTCTCCTCTGGATAGATTTATGGGGGAGGAGGATTATTACAATGTCCTTAAAGATATGCGGCTTTCAGATGGCACAGTATTTCCGATTCCAATTACACTTCCTGTTTCTGATAATTCTAATATTGAGATTGGTAAAGAGATTGCACTCCGAGATTCAAGAAACGATTTAATAGCAACTATGAAGATTGAGGAGATTTTTGTAAAAGATTTGCGTAATGAGGCTCAAAATGTATTTGGGACAACTGACGTTCGTCATCCGCTTGTGGCTGAGATGTATACATGGGGAGATAGATACATTTCAGGTCATATAAAAGTTATAAATTTGCCAAAACATTACGACTTTAAGGAACTACGCCTTACTCCTGCTGAGGTTAGAAAATTGCTTTCTAAAATAGGGTTTGCAAATGTTGTGGCTTTTCAAACACGTAATCCCATGCATAGAATCCATGAAGAACTAACCAAACGAGCAGCAAATGAAATAAATGGTGCGCTCCTTATACATCCAGTTGTAGGAATGACTAAACCTGGTGATGTGAATCACTATACCCGTGTTAGAAGTTATAAGGAACTGGTAGATAAGCACTATGACCCTAAACGAACTCTATTAAGCCTTTTGCCATTGGCTATGAGGTTGGCTGGGCCACGTGAAGCACTCTGGCATGCTATCATAAGGCGTAATTATGGAGCTAACCATTTCATCGTTGGAAGAGACCATGCGAGCCCTGGTAAAGATTCAAAAGGCAACCCTTTTTATGGTCCCTATGATGCACAGAACCTTCTCGAGGAATACAGTTCCGAGATTGGAGTAAAGATGATTCCATTCAACGAACTCGTTTACCTGCCGGATGAAGATAGATACGAAGAAAGGGATAAAATACCAGAAGGAACAAAAAAACTTAAGATATCAGGTTCTGAAATACGTAATCTTTTAGAGGAGGGTAAGGAATTACCGGATTTTTACATACGCCAAGAAGTTGTTGATGTTCTTAGAGAACTGCATCCCCCGCGTCATAAACAGGGTTTCTGTGTCTGGTTTACAGGGCTTCCCTGTGCTGGAAAATCAACCGTTGCTAATGTTCTTGTAGAGATATTAGCTGAGTATGGAAGACAGGTGACATTACTGGATGGAGATATTGTTCGAACTCATCTGTCCAGAGGTCTGGGTTTCAGCAAGGGAGATAGAGATACGAATATTTTACGTATTGGATTTGTAGCTTCAGAGATAGTCCGTCACAATGGAGCATGTGTCTGTGCTGCTGTAAGCCCTTACCGTGACGTCCGAAATGAAGTAAGGAATATGGTAGGAGATAATAACTTTATACTGGTTCACGTGGATACACCTCTGGAAGTATGTCAGAAACGGGATTCCAAAGGCCTCTACGCCAAAGCCTTAAGAGGTGAAATTAAAAACCTAACCGGCATTGATGACCCTTATGAAAAACCTGTATCGCCAGAAATAACCCTTGACACCACAAACATTACCCCGGAAGAAGACGCACAAATAATAATAGACCATCTAAAGAAAGAGGGCTTTCTGGGGGAGGTGTGAGGTGAACTCAACAAACGCTATCAACGCCCAACGCAACAACCCAAAAAACCACGACACCGAAACTATAAAAGGGCCCAGGGTATGGCAGCTATTTTATTCCCAAACTTCACAGTTTCATTGCCTGAGTGAATCAGTAATCCCGCTTTTGTTTCAGGATATTCATTTATGAAATACCTCAAACCCTTTGTATCAGTGAAATGTGGCTTCCGTGTTGATTTCACCTCAATAGCTATGAGGTTTTTGCCGTATTCAAGAACAAAATCGACCTCTTTCTGGTTGACCTCTCTATAATAGTAAATTCTTGTTTTAGGTGTCATTTGTTCACACAGTACCTTCAAGTGGAGGAATATCAAGTTTTCAAAAAGACTCCCCAATTCCCTTGCATTCTTGAGACTTTCAATGTCGTAATACCCAGAAAGATATCCTGGAAGCGCAGGATCCACCCAGTAAATTTTAGGTGATTTTATGATACGTTTTGTACGGTTGGGGAAAAAAGGAGAAACTCTGAAAATAATATGACCTACTTCAAGAAGGTTAATGTACCTATAAACTGTGGGTTGACTGATGCCTGTATCCCTTGCAATCTCCGTTTGATTTACCAAATTTCCAGTTCTTAACGCCAGAGCTGTCATAACCTTTCTGAAATCAGTTAGGGATGAGACATTGGATAATGCCCTTAAATCCCTCTCAAGATAGGTAGCTACATAACCTTCCCACCATCTCAAAACATTCTCTTTCTTGCTGATGTAAATAAGTGGTGGCATAAATCCTTTTAGTATAAAAGGTAGGGGGTCGACGAAACTATAAGTATTTTCTTCCGGCAATTTCCCATCGAAGATATGATGAAACCACACTGGCGGTGCTTTTTCTTCGATTTCCCTTTTTGTCATTGGATAAAGGACGAGATACGAAACTCTACCAGCAAGGCTTTCAGAGATCTTACTCATAAGAAGCATATTAGCAGAGCCCGAAAGTATGTATTTCCCCTTACCTTTATCAACACCTAACTTTATCGCATTAATCAAATTGCCTGCCTTTTGGACTTCGTCTATTACTAAATGGTCGTATGCAGATATTAATGTTATTGGGTCCTCCCTTACTTGTTCAAGAACGTCAAAATCATCAAGACTGAGATACTTCCATTCACTAAACGGTTTCTCATTCATTAGAAGTGTGCTCTTGCCCACTTGCCTTGCACCTGTCAGAACAACCACGGGAATTTCAGAGATTGTATTCCTTATGCTGCCTGCTAAGAACCTTTTTCGGTATTTCCATTCTATCCTTGAATGATAATCATTCATATCATGAATAATAATACATAGAAGTGATTTGTCAAGTGTTTAGTTTCTCTTAGACGCCATGAACGCAACAAACGCAATCGACGCCATAGCCGCAACAGACTTTCGACTAAGTTCCACATACCACGATAACCCTGAATTACCACATATCTCTTACCACGATATCCCAAAGAATAACTCATACCACTCTAATCCTAAAGTGGACGCAATCAACTCAATAAACTCCAAAAACTCAATAAACCAAATCCCAAATCCTATATTCCAAACCCTAACCTTGGACTTCGGACTTTGGGCATTGGACTTTTTTCGCAAATATGTTACGGAC
>CAYZBF010000063.1:0-4025 GCA_964476585.1 uncultured bacterium
TCTATTCATTACATGGTGATATGAACCGCTATACGATAATCTAGCCCTGCGCATATCCTCATTCTACAAATGAATAACAAAATGTCAATCTTAAAAGTCAAAAATTAAAGCACCGTCCCCTTATTGCCCTTATTGTTCTTATTGTTATTAACAATTCTATTAATTTAAATAAATATTATTTTCTTTTAATTCTTATCTTTTGGGGTTCTATAATAATTAAATTCCCTTTGAAGTCATCCTCAGAGAGATCTTTAAGTCTTTCAAGAAGATGTTTGTTTATCTCCTGTGTTAACATTTCATTGGGAAAGTTGGCAACAACAATCCCAAAATGAGTGCCTAATGGGAAACGTAAAATATTACCAAACCCTCTATCACTTGTAAGAATTACCGCTTCTTCTCTCTGTGCAAATTCATAAATTTCTTTGTCCTCTGCTCCACGGAGATCATAATCCCGGATATCCTTAACTTCATAACCACGTTCTTTTAAGATTGTCACTGTGGAACGTGGCATATCTTCATCAATTACAAATTTTGGCATTTCAACCTATTGCTTTGATCTCCTCGTTAGATAATATCTTAGCAGCATAATTAAGGACAGATAGTATATCCTCACGGGTTATTTCGTACTCAGACATAACCTCTTCATAGGTCATACCTCCCGCAAGTTTCCCCAGGATAAGATCTACTGGAACACGGGTTCCGCTAATCACAGGTTTGCCAAAACGAACTTTCTCATCCACAGTAATCCTTGGGGCTATTTCCATAATTCCTCCCTTTTGATTTTTTATATATAAATACTCTTGTGTAAAATAACGCAAAATGGATAAAAAGTCAATATTTACAGATATCCTTCGTCTCTGGTCAACTATACAGATTACACAGATTTAAAAGATTTTGTAGACGATTGATTGAAAATTCAAAAATCAAGATTTATAATGAAAAGTGTCTTTACCTCCACCCCTTACCCCATTGATTATGTTACTAATTACACAAATCAGTCCCGGACTGAAATGTGTAACTAAAATGTGTAATTTGGGTGGTTCATTATTAGTGAAGAGGGGAAGACTTTGCATTACTGGAACTTAAAAGAAAAAATGTCAAAAGTCAAAGTCCGAGAATAGATTAATCGTTGCCTCTACTTACAATATGATATAAGTACCCTTCCCCTTGCAATCGATATGGTCTTGCCATATCGATATATTATTCACTTCATACAAAATGTCAACCTTTTCACATTTCAAGGTCTGACCCTGATATTTTAAATCCGAAATCTAATCTAGCAGAGTCATAACAGATTTTGTAGATGATTGAGAATTCAAGAAATAAGACCGTAGCCCATTAACTGTTTCTCACTAACCAACTTACAGAGAAAAGATTGTCATATATTTAAAATTTTATCCTTTCCCTTTATCCATTGCGTGTAAACATTTCATAGCTGTCAACGAATATACAATCGCAGTAATCCCAGAATGAAACAAGATAAAAACCAAGGAGTACAGCGGAACTCCCAGTAAAATACCCGCAAGGATTGGAATATTATATAGGTTTCTCCTACCAGCTACTCTCTTAAAAACTCTTTCAAAATTCCCAGCATCATCTAAACTTTTCCCTACTGCCCTTCTAAACTGGTCATACACGTGCCTGTAAAAAGCTATAAAAAGGATTATGAATATGCAGAGGATTAATGGAGTGGCACTCTGTGTAGAACTAAAGAGAAACCAGGATAAAGCTATAAACCATGAAAATTCAAATAAAAGATCAAATGAATGTTCCAATGATCCCAGTTTGCTAGTTTTTAGTTTCACCCTCGCCAATTTACCATCTAAACCATCAGCAATTCCTACAGCAAAAGTTAAAATTGAGGCAGGTAATAAATAACCAAAAAAGAACAAAGCAGTCACTATGTATGCTAATATATTTACTATTATGGTTAATTGATTGGGTGTAATATTAAAATTAGAAATAAAAGATACCAATTTATTCTCTATAGGTTTATGGACATAATAAGCAAGAGCATCTGATGGATTTTTGCTTGCGTTTTCGATTATCATTTTTTTAGCATTTCTTAAATCCTCTTCAGTATCAATATCAATCCACCAGGGCTTTACGTCCTTTCTCATTTTTGAATTGTAACTTTCAATCTCTACAATATCAAATACTTCGGCATCTCCGTTCTCTGCAGCCTTAGCAATACTATCTGCAAGTTCCCTCTTACCGTCTTTCACTGATTCATCGATATAAAGAAATATCTTTGGCGAGCACAAGAAAATACCAGTATCTATGCAGTTTGATTCTTCTATATCCTTACCTATATTAACAATCTTTCCCTTCTTTTCCAGAACCTTTGTATCTTCTGGTATAGGTTTTCCTCTGTCAACAGTTAAAATAACTGAACTTTTTCCTTCATAATCAACAAGTTCTTTCAGAATACGTCCATCGAAAATATGGTCCGCCATCAATAGGATAAAGTTTTCATTGAATAATTCTTTAGCCCTTAAAACAGAAAATAAATTCCCTTTTTCCCACTCTCTATTTTCGACGTAGCTTATCGGAACTCCATATCTATTTCCGTCTCCCAATCTCGTCTTTATTTTGTCACCGAGATAACCAACAGTTATAACAAATTCATTAATACCTGCTTGTTTTGCAGTTAATATCACTCTTTCAATTAAGGATAATCCTAAAAGTTGAATTAGTGGTTTGGGTGTATGTTTAGTTAGACTGCCCAATCTACCGCCATCCCCAGCAGCTATTATTAAGGCTTTCATATTCTCCCCTTTTTT
The DNA here is from genome assembly GCA_964476585.1 of uncultured bacterium. Taxonomy (GTDB): domain Bacteria; phylum Hydrothermota; class UBA3072; order UBA3072; family UBA3072; genus CAYZBF01. The sequence goes on from CAYZBF010000063.1 coordinate 2,784, forward strand.
CTTTTCTAACTTTTTCAATAGTCGATCCAAGAATTTAAACTAACTCGTTTATATCCAAAAATCTTGGATATTGTTCCATTTTGGCATTATATCGGAAGTAATTGCTTTATATATATGTTGGGTGGATAAGTTTTTTGTGTAAGTAAAGATTTATTAGTTTTTAAATGTTTCAGTACTATTAATAAACATTTTATAAACTGCCTCCCTTAAATAACAGTTTAGAATTACACTGAAACTCAAATAAAATATACTGAAATTTACTCAGATGTCAAGAACGAGAGGATATAAAGTCGAGAGTCTCGATTCGACAGCCGTAAGTCCTCGGCCCTCTGTCATCTGTCTCCGATCCCATTTAATACAGATTAAAACAGATTTTGTAGGAGATCAAAACTCAAATTACCCATTTATGTTACGGACAAAAATGGGCAGATCCAACCCCATTAATTGCCTACTTCAAAATGATAGTTGCAATGGGGGCATACTCTGGCATTTATCCAGATAAACTCTCCACATTGGGGGCATCTTTTTTTATCAGCTGTTTCTATATGATCCCGTAATCCATTGACTCTGTCTCTTACCTTTGTAGGGGCTTTGACTCCTTCAAGGACTACTTCTACACCACTTGTACCAGCCGAAGCGAAATATACATCACCAATTCTGAAAATTCTTTGGCCTATACTCTGCCTTACTCCCACCTCCCTGATGTCACTCATTCGAATCTCACTTTCCTCTTTTGCAATAATACCAATCCGGCAGCGAACACTATTGGACGAGACAGTATAAGTGTATGATAATCTCATTAAAGCTGCATGAAGGAGAATTATGACCACAACGAATATAAAAAAGTAGCTCCAGATCCGGGGGTTGTAAATGAAAAAAGCAATAGCAATAATTATAGAAATTATACTCCAAAGATAATGACCAAAATAATTAAACCATGAAGGATGAAAAAACGCAATTATCTTATCATTCCTTTCGTAATTCTTTCCTATTATCGCCTCCTTGTGTAATACATTAAAATATAAGAGGATAAGGGGGAAAGTCAAGGAATAATAGTTAGCGGGTTGGTGTGTTAGTCATTTGGTCGGATAAAGTTGATAGGTATTAGACAAGGGTCCTGAGTACTGGGTTTTTCGAGTTTATTGAGTCCTTGTTTTGGGGTTAGTTTTACATGTTACAGTTCTTGCGTATAGTATAACTCCATATCCCTAAACCGAAGAGACAAACAGGATAAGATTGGGG
>CAYZBF010000064.1:0-3862 GCA_964476585.1 uncultured bacterium
ACTTGCTATTACTCGATGGGGATCATTGGATTTTCTAATTATTGATGTGCCTCCTGGTATTGGAGATACAACCTTGGATATAATTCGACTAATGAAAAAAACTGGGTTTCTTATAATTACTACCCAATCGAAAGTGGTACTTGAAACCGTTAAGAAAGTATTAAGAATGCTGAAAGAGCTAAGAGTTCCAATTATCGGTGTTATCGAAAACATGAAAATTTCAAAGATTTCATTTGTAAAGGAGCAATCAAAGACATTTAATGTGCCTTTCTTGGGTGAAATAGATTTCGATGAAGATCTCGAAGATTCGATAGGGGATATAAACAAACTTTTGAAGACAAACTTTGCACAAAATATGAGGGAAATTGTTTTAAGTACAGCTAAATTCAAATTAAGAAAGGAATTATGAAACGATCCCTAAATTGTAGATAAGGTCTGTGATTTACATTTTTTACATTTTATCTAATTGTATCACCAGGTGCTTGAACTATTTCTATTTACCTAAAGTATAACTTGACTTTTAATTATCTCAACAATATAAATTAAGTAAGTGAGAATAGAGGATGAGAGAAGAACAAAGAAAAAAGCAAGGAAAAAAGAATGATAAAATGTCACAAAGTTTACCCCGTGAAATGAGGAACTATTTAACTGGGGCCTGCCCCACCTGCCCAATGAAGTGTGTAACTATTTCATAAGGAGTTTACCCCATGGAATGTATAACTATTCCATTTGGGGTCAAAGACCGGGCTAAGATTAAAAGCGAAGAATTTCTTCGAGAAATAAGGATTTGAAGTCTTTGTCACAAAGATGAGTTTTGACATATCTTGAAGTTTTGAGGAAAATCGATAAGTTATATTTCGAGGTGATAAATGTTAAAAGCGGTAATTTTTGATATGGACGGAGTTCTTATAGATAGTGAACCATTTCATTTAATTATTAATAAGAGAATTTTTGGCGAATTGGGGATAAACGTATCCTTTGAGGAATATCAAACCTTTATCGGAACTACTTTCGAATATATGTGGAGTACATTGAAAGAAAAATACGGACTACCACAGTCAGTTGCAGAACTAGTACATATGCAGGCTAGTGGGATTACTGAGTATCTTAAGAATGAAAAGGTGGACGCAATCAAGGGGGTTATTGATTTGCTTTCTCTGATTAAAAAAGAAAATATTAAAATCGGGGTTGCCTCTTCTTCGCCTAAAGAAGTAATAGAACTAGTGATAAATAAATTGGGAATAAGTAATTATTTCAGAGCAATTGTGAGTGGTGAGGATTTTGAGAAAGGGAAGCCAGCGCCTGATATTTTCCTCGAAGCAGCAAGACTTCTGGATACTAAACCTCTGAATTGTGTTGTTATAGAGGACTCGGAAAAGGGAGTTAAGGCAGCAAAAGCTGCAGGGATGGAGTGTGTCGGTTTTCAGAATTATAATACCGGAGACCAGGATTTAAATAAGGCTGATTTAATCGTTGATGAATACAATTCATTAAAGATAAGTACCTTAAGAGATTTATTTTAATAAATATTAAGGATTAAGGTCTTGATTTTTGTATTTTCAATCATCAAAAAATCTGTTTCAATCTGTGAAAATCTGTGTCTAAATATTAATAAATTACACAAATATGTTACGGACATAAATGTGTAATTTGGAGGTGGTGGTGGAGTTAGAAGAGGGATAAAATGTCGCAAAGTCAAAGACCGGGCTAAGATTATTTATGCTCGGTAATATTATTCAGAAATCGCGGTCAATTTCCCCAGCTCGCCCTGTGGAATATTTAAGAATACTGCTTATCATATTATTCCATTGGGCGAGAAAATTGCCTCTCCCGCTCTCGGACTTGTCCCGTGGAATAGAAGAATATCTTGAAAGTTTATCTATTCCACGGGGTGAACTCTTTATGATTTCCAAAGGAAATCATAAATCCATGCCCGCCTGCCCCATGTAATAGAGAGCAACGAAGTGAATTTCTTATTGCACGGGGTGAATGTTCCGAGAGGGTTTCTGAACGATATCACCGCGCAATAATTGCTAGAGACTTAAGGTTTAAGAAAACCTTAAACTTCATAAATTACTATACATCATACAACTTTTGGACAAAGCCTATTTATAAAATATATTAAATATAAGATGCATTAAGCAAAGACGTAAAGATCAAAACTCAAAAAAGACATAGATTTACAATGATGATAACTGATGTAAAAACCCTTGTATAACTCAAACTTATTAATAATATTAAATAATGAGATTAGATAAAGAAAAAGCGAAAGAAAATTTAACTAAATTAATCAAAAAGTTTGAGAAAGAATTAGCGACAGGGCGTGCTCAAGAATATAACGAAGAGGCGACCAAAATCTCATTTATTCAACCATTGTTAGAGGATGTGTTAGGATGGGATGTCAGGAACTATGATGAGGTAAGCCCGGAAGAAAAGGTTTCAAAGGGAAGGGTTGATTACGGACTAAAAGTAGGTGGCATTACCAGGGTTTTTATTGAGGCAAAGCCAATTAAGGCTGACCTTGATAAACACATTGAACAGGCAGTACGATATGGATATAACAAAAAGAGTGTTCCTTTTGTACTTTTAACCGATTTTGAAGGCATAAAACTCTTTGATGTAACAGTTAAACCAGATTCAAGAAATCTTCTTAAAGGCTTAAAGATTGATTTAGAGTGGAATCAATACTTAGAGCAGTTTGACAGGTTATGGTTATTATCAAAAGATTCAGTAATTAAAGGAGAACTTGATAAACTTCTTCTTGTCAAGCCAAAAGATAGACTCCCTGTTGATAAAGCGATTTTAGATGACCTTAAACTATGGCGGGTTTCTTTAGCAAAAGACATATTTAAAAATAATCCGAAACTCTTTCATTCTGGTGATAGAGAAAAGGATGCGAATTTTCTAAAAGAAATAACCCAGAGAATTCTTGACCGTATTATATTTATGCGTTCCTGTGAAGACCGTGGTCTTACTTACCGGCGTCCATTAAAAGAAATATTTGAAGAAAGGACTGAAACAGTAGGAACAAATACGATGATTTTTCTTAAAGAGGAATTCAAGCACTATAATATCATCTTTGATAGTGACCTATTTAGACCTAAGGGATGGGAAAGTAATTTAGCGATTGATTTCAAGGTAATGCGAGACATAATCTTTGAAACCTACAATCCATATCAGTTTGATGTTATTCCACTGGAAGTTTTAGGTAACATCTATGAACAGTATTTAGGATATACCGTCAGATTAACTGATCACCATGTTAAATATGAATTGAAACCAGAGGTTAGGAAAGCTGGAGGTATTTATTATACTCCGGAATACATCGTTGATTACATAGTAAAGAACACAGTTGGAAAATTATTAAAGGAATCTTCTAAAAAGAAGATAAAAAAATTAAGGATATTAGATCCTGCCTGTGGTTCAGGAAGTTTCCTTATTAGAGCTTATGATGAGATGCTAAATTATTATAAAAGTTTGAAAAAGAATAAGAGTAAATCAAAGGAAAGGATGAAAGAATTAGAACTTGAATATGAGGAAGCTGAACCACGTTTAACAATTGAAGAAAAGAGCGAAATTTTACGTAATCATATCTTTGGTGTAGATATTGATGAACAGGCAGTAGAGGTTACAAAATTATCATTAATGATGAAAATGCTTGAGGGCGAATATGGTCTTATCCATGGGCGTTCAATCCTTCCTATATTAGACAGAAATATCCGATGTGGGAATTCACTTATTTCAGGTGATATTTTAGAGTTAAAGAAATATTTCGGAGATAAGTGGTACGAAATAAAACCCTTCAACTGGAATGAAGAATTTGAGAAAATTATGGTTGATGAAGGTGGTTTTGATGTGGTGA
>CAYZBF010000065.1:0-3678 GCA_964476585.1 uncultured bacterium
AAAAGAGAATTTTGGTTTTTATAAGCTATTCTACAAAAGATAAAGAAACGGTAGGAAAAATAAAAAGACAATTAGAGAATTTTGGGCTTGAGGTTTTTGTAGGGCATGATGATATTAATCCTTCGAAGAAATGGATTGAAGAGATTCTTAGAAATTTGGAAAAATGTGATATATTTATACCATATTTAACGAAAAATTTTAAAAAATCGGATTGGACAGATCAGGAATGTGGAATAGCCGATAATCTACAAAAATGCATTTTACCCTTGAAAATTGAATATGATCCTTATGGATTAATTAATAAATACCAAGCTTTGGATATTAGCAATAAGGATTCCAATAGTTATGGTTATGAAATAATTAAAAGAATAATTACAAGTCAAGAATTTCCAAAAGTAAAAGATATTATTATTGAAAAATTTATCGCAAGTAGAGGATATGATGAGACGAGGGATATTTGGGATATTTTATTCTTGTTTGAAAAATTTTCAAAAAAACAAATAAACCAAATAGTGAAGGCATATTTAGAAAATGATCAAATATCTGGATATTTCCATTCTAATAAATTTTTAAAAAGATTGTTAGAAAAAAATTGGGAGAAAATCAAACCGGATTTGTACAAAAAACTTAATAGGATAATTAAAATCTAAATAAAAAAATGACAAAGTATTTCATTTAAGCGTGCAAATCAACAGACAAAGAAGATAGGCAGGTTATTTCGATTGGTTCGTTTTTAATGTTAAGAGAGGGTAAGGATAATATGGCAAAACCAACTTTCATACCTATTTTTTATAAATTATATTAAAATCTAAGGGAAAGGTAGGAGTAAAATAAACTATGGGGAAGAAATTAAATAAAAGAATAGATAGATGGAAAAAATCAGAATTCGTTGATATCCCTTTCTCCTCATTAGGTAGTAACTTTTCAAATGCTGACGAAAAAGTATCTGACTATATCACTAAAGTACAGAGGAATTTTAGAAAAAAACACAAAAGCGATTATGAACCTTGGGATTCTCAGGGTGGGATTATGCGAGCTACTAAAGAACTAATTTTCGATGTAAAGAGAGGAAAACCGGTCTTTTATGTTATTGGCTATTCTTTTAATGTACGTCGTGGAGAGCTGGAGATTGGATACTTTCTAGATATCCTTGTTGAAGGAGCTTCAGCGGAGGAAATTAGCCAAGATATTCGAAATACTTTAGCAATTGCTTTTATAAATGAGGTTCCGGTTTATCCGAATACAGATAAGCTTACTGGAGAACTTGCGAGTTACTATAGAGATTTGATGATCGAAGGTTTTACGATGCCTGATGGAGAAGGTCAGGAAATAAGGGTAAAATTAGTTAAATCGCAAGGTTCGAAAATTGATTCAATAGATTATCTTGAGGATATATTAATAACAGAACCTCGACATCCTGCTGAACTAGAATTGATTAGAACTGCCGTGAAACGTGAACTTGAGAAGCTTAGCGAGGCGACCCATTTGATTAGTTCTTTAGAATTATCTATTAAGGAACTTGAAGGTTTACTAAGTGAAGAGAACAGAAATGAAGGGAAGCTACAAGATTGTTTTACTAGAAACCCTATTTTATTTGGACTAGAGTATAAAAGAATAATACCCAAACATAAATTGGGCTCTGAATACGAAATGGACTACGCTTTACAACATTATTCAGGTCTTGTAGATCTGCTAGAATTAGAGCCAAGCAATCTTCCTGTTTTTAACAGTAAAGGAGATCCGTCCAATTATCTTGTACATGCTGAGCAGCAGGTTTTAAATTGGTTGCTATGGATAGAACGACATCAATCTTACGCAAGAGAAAAACTACCAGGAATTATAAGACCTCGAGGTTTCGTAATTATTGGTAGGAGTAAAAATCTTGATTTGTCGGCTAAAAGAAAATTGTGTCACAGAAATACAATGTACCGTGGCATAATAGAGATTCTTACTTATGATGATGTTTTAGAGAGGGCAAAAACAATATTGAATGTTCTCTCTGGCGCTTCAACTATTCAAAAGTAGTCTTAATAGATTTTTAAGTATGAAAGTAAGGAGAGTCAGCATTTCTTTTATTTGAGTTTTTATTAAGTCTATTTTCTCTTGACAGGAATTATATTTTTTATATGGTTTAATTGATGATTAATTACTTCATTTACGTTCGTAAATCAACTGACGAAGAAGACAGGCAGGTACTTTCGATTGATTTGCAATTAAGAGAATTTTAAAAGTTTATGTAGGGAAAAATTGTCAAATATTGGACTTAATCCTATACACGTACATTTATTTAAATCATTAAAATTCTGCATCTTGGTAACTTGAACAAAAGAACAGAATATAAATCAGATGCCAATAGGTTACAATGGCAAATTGTCCTGATTACTAATAGGCTCTTATAGAATTCGAACATAAGGATTTCCTTGATGTATAAGCCACTGTATATCAGAAATTTAACTTTTTCAATTTGCCCAAAAATGTCCTTCCTAGACCCTCTTACAATCCTTGTCTCCTTTCGCATTTGTCCCATTTATATAATCTATCCCTAATTTTCTTTCGCGAGATCAATGTGCATTACAAGCAATACCATCTCATTATTAAATTCACCTTCTATCCCTTCTAAAGGCAAATCCACATATTGTTGAATTCCTATTGTTCTCAAAAGATAATTAATAAATTTATCTAAAACAGGATTTATTACCTTCCCAAAACAGTAAGTTGGTTCACCTATATTGAATTGTGTCCATTCTCTAGTAAAATCATAAATATCTCGTGAAAATATAGAATTACTCAAAAATGGGAAAGTCCCATTTGATGTAAATGGAGTGAAGAAAGCATATTCTCGCATGTATTTATGCATATAATGGAAAAATTCTTCCCAAAAGGGAGGATCAAGTATAAATGGAAAGAATAAATTACGGGATCCCATATTAGTTGTAGTCTCTGGTAATCTAATCTCTTCTATCGTAACTCCTTTATCTTTTTTTATTTCTGAAAGCAAGGGAGCTGATAAAAATACCATCTCACCTGGATTCATAAAAAGACCAAAAGAGCCTAGACATTTTGAATGATTAATAAACACTATATCTTCATTTGAGAATGACTTGAAAATACCTCTATTCCCCGAAAATTTTGGGAAATTTTTCAAGAGAAAAAGTTGTTCATCATCTATCATCCATTTTTTGTTGTGATCTAATTTGTTTTGAATAAATGTAACTTTTTGTAAAATGCGCTCTCTTTTATATGAAGCAATACTAATAACCACCATGTCAGCAATCTCTTTTGTTGTTGGTTTATCCCTATAGTTAAATTCCACAAAGGATCTTGCTCCATGTATTTTTTGAGCGTAGAATCTAAATTTATTGAATTTTGAATTGTTAATTGTTTCTACTAACCTGTTAACAATAGAGACTTCATTCTCACTGGAGGTGTACCCTTGGGCTAAAGTATCATACATTCTTTGAGACAGTTCATTTTGAAATTTCTTGAAATTAAAGTTATTCAAGAGCTCTAAGTACTCTCCAAATATTCGCTCCATTTTTATCTCCTTTTTTCTAATGTGGGCAAAATTTTATATAATAATATTGTAAAATTTATTTCTTTTTTGTCAATGGAAAACAAAGGATGAGTAGGTCTTGATTTTTGCTATAAGTGCTATCTCTTGACTAAATTTATATTACT
>CAYZBF010000066.1:0-275 GCA_964476585.1 uncultured bacterium
GCGTATTGACCTCGTCGGGCTCCAGATTTGCTAGAACTCAACCCAAGAATTATCTGTTACACCGACAAGATATTCCATAGTCGTATAACCCAGACTTGGTCCATCTAACGACCATCGCATAAGCCGCCTGCGGGTTTCGCAGTAACACCACTCATGAACCTAAACGCTGCAAAGACGAAAACTGGCAACAAGAGGATGCTTGATTAGGCAGTCGGGTACAGCGAGTTGTTATGCGGCATCCTTCTCTAGCCTATCGCATCACTTCCGCCGATTAG
>CAYZBF010000066.1:285-3572 GCA_964476585.1 uncultured bacterium
ATCTTTGCCAACCCAAAGTCTATAGTACTTTCCAGTATGGTGTTCGTATCCTTGCTTTGCTTTCGCAATCTGTCGCCGAAGCCATTCGTCCTTCCCCAGTTCCTTATACTCTTTTGCCCTCTCAATCATTCCTGTATTTCCTTCAACCTTGCTACAGGGGAATTCGCTACACTCAAAGCATTCATCCAGTCCCCGTTCTTCACAACATTTCCGAATTTCGCAGTCGCGGTATCCATCTCCACCCTTGCAACATCTTCGGCAGATAACCCTTGGGTCCTCCCTAAAGAAATCCAAGCCCTTTCTGAACTCGAAATAGTTGAAATCTTCAATCTCGGTTGGCATCCAGTGATGACAGCCAGATGCATCTACTAATTCCGCAAGAGACGCTGCAAGATCGACACGTGTCGTATTCTCATACCAACCACTGCAATATCCACCATACAGACCACAGTAAGTGATCAAATCTTCTGGTTTCATAACTTTGTTTCTCTCCATTTCGCCTTACAGATACCGCATAACATAGTTTATGTATACTAATGTAAGAAGCAAATATATCATATTCAAGCAATATAAACTAACGTTAACTTTCTGGATAACTCCATATATATTCTATTAAGACTGAAGATTAATGTCAAGAACTTTATGAAACCGCAGATGAACGCAGATTATCGCAGATTTATTCTGGCAACTAATAACTGAAGACTAACGACTCAGGACTAATGACTCTTATTGTTACACTGTCATGTACCGAGATAAATTTTCAATCAAATTTTCAATCAAAAATAGGTTACTTATTACACAAATATGTTCCGGACTGAAATGTGTAATAAGGAGATTGTGGAATGTTTGATAAATAAAAAAGCTATGTTAAATGTTGCTTAGTAAAGTCATGACAAAACCTATCGCCCCTCTATTCAATTCTTCTAACGTCTTTGTGACAATGTAAGCAATAGCCCTCTTTATTAATCCATCTAGAATAGAAGCATCGCTTTTGGTACTAATTCCTTCTTCTATAATCTTATTTAACCTCTTGCGCATTCTCTCCGATTGTATTATCCTTTCTTTTGGCATGGATTTTCTTTTTGTTTTTACTCATATTAATGAATATTTGGAGCCATACCACCTCTTTTTACACGAATTTCATGAAATCACCAACCTCTATAGTTAGCTCAAAAAAGAGGGTAAAATAATACTCCATTCCTGTTAATTTTTTAAACGGACATTAAAAAGGAGGATATAAATGAATCTAAAAAGTAAAGTAATAATCGGTGTATTTTTATTGATTTTTGTTTTACCTATCTTCGCTGAAGAAACAGAGATTACGAAATTCCCTGTAGAAGTTGAGGGGGATACTCCTGATAATACAGGCTCTAGATTTATCTATCAAGTAAGGCAACAAATAAGGAAATCTTCTGCTCTTAGGTTAACGAGTGATAATGAACCCAGACTCAAGTTGATTCTTTCAACAATAGACCCTCTTTCAGTCCTACCTGAATTGTGTGATCTTATAACGGTAAGTTCTGTAGTATGGACTTTTGTTATCCCTGGAGAAGAGTCCCAGCACACTTTTTACTTGGACAGTAGGATACATATGGTTGTAAGTGACAATATCCTTTTGGGAGCAGAAGATATAATTGAGAAAACGGATGAACTAATAGATGAGACTAAGAAATTCACTGACAGTATGAAATGACCAGTAGATAAAAATGGAGAATATTCTTTATTGTGGTGATAACCTTTGGATTAACAAAACTTGGATTGTATAAAGATATAAAGGATAGAGCGAGGAAGTCTCGCCCTACATTTTATGAGGTAAATGAATTAGTTCTTACCTAAAATCTTTGCTCGTCCGTCTCCTGTCCTCAGTAAAGTTTACAACTTATAAAGGTCAATACTCCCCAATGAAGTCTTAACCACAATCTTTGGACCGCCTTTTCCTAATTTGCCCTCCACGTGGGTTCTCTTACTTTCGCTAACAACCAATGGAATATCATGATAGGACACTGTGCCAAGTGAAGTGCTCATTTCAATATCAGCGTTCAAATCAGGTGATATATACAGATCTATTGAACCAAGACTCGTTTTAATTTCAACCTCATCACCCTTAATATCTGGAACCTCAACATTTATACTACCATTGGAGGTTATTACTTTTGAAATACCGGCAGTTCCTGAGATATCTATTGATCCATTGCTGGTCCTTACACTTACATAACCACTCACATCCTCTATATCAACCTTTCCATTACTCGTCTCTGCTTCTATATGCCCATCTGCATCTTCTACGTTAATTTTACCGTTTGAGGTTCTTAATTTTGAAGGACCTTTAGTTCCTTTGAGCTCGATTTTGCCATTTGAATTCTCTACACGAGCCACTACTACAGTAGCAGGGACTTTAATTTCATAATTAACAGATACCTTTGCTTTCTTCTCCAGATATTTTGTTCTAATTTCCATATCACCATTTGTTGTTACATCAATTTTCACCTTCTCTAATTCATCCTTCCCCACTCTTGTTGACTTCAAAGCATTTACTTCAACCTCATCATTATCCCATTTGCTTATTTCGATATTCCCATTTATGTTGTATACTTCTATCTTGGTTCCAGGTTTCACAGTATACATCTGGTGAAACTTCTCGGTATGCTCAGTGCCTGCAGCACCCAGAGGTGCAAGGATAATGGCAACTATAACAAACATCACCAGAAGATTTGGGCGTTTGTAAAACATATACTACCTCCTATTTTTATTGTTTACTATATAAAATAAGATTATAGCTTTACCTCTGTAGATATAATCCTAACTTTTCTATCAAACCCATCTATATATATATTATTCAGAATTTTATTTTTGTAAAGGGAGAGACTACTAAAACTTAAGGTCAAGTCCCAACTTTTGCGTTAAGAACCTGGGTAACTAATACAGGCTAACTAAAAATATGAATGAGTGGATTACAATATGACATTAAATGTCTTCTTTTATATCTTCAAGGGGAATGCTATCAGGATTTTCAAAGATATATTTTTGTAATTCCTCTTCTTGCTTAAAACTGACCCTCTCTACCCTCTTCGTATCCTTCCCATCTTTTGAAATTATTATCGGCATCTATCACCTCCTAAAATCTAAATTCATTAATTATATCTTAGTATAAAAATCTGGAATATTCAAGAATATGCTAATTACTAGGTGAATTGAAATTTGATGGATTTAAAAATGTCAAAAAGCTATCCCCACCTGCCATACTTGTCATATGTAATGCGTAGCTATTACTGTATGATGTAATGTCT
>CAYZBF010000067.1:0-3492 GCA_964476585.1 uncultured bacterium
TCATATTTTTCCATTTCCTCACTCCCTGCTTTTATTTCTTATACCAATAACATTGCTGCAATTCCTCATTTTATTTTTCCTTTATGCTTTTAGTATAATATTTTCCAATGGCATGAGCATCTCGCCTAACTTTTCAGCTGTTTGTGGAGGTAGTGTTATTAGTATCAATATTTTTATTTGCCATTGCTATTGCAAAACCTAAATGTCCTCGTCATCGCTTAACCTGCAATCCTATGGTTACAATCTCCTTTGGCAGTGCTTCAAACAGCACTGAATTGTTTTTCTCTATGTCGAGTTCTTTCTGGATTTCTTCGTTAAGATTCAGCCTATAAGCCTTTTCAACATCATTATAAAAATCGATTCTACCCCTGCCCTTCTTATTTGTGACATTAAGGAGCCTTAGGATTAAAAGGTCCTCATTCTCAGCTTTCTTTAAGGCGGTTATTTTTAAATAATCAGGACTTATCTTTACAAAGCTCATTGATAGAGGTAATGAACCATCATTGGATGGATAAATCTCACTGCATACTGGTGGCACTTTATATTGATACGCCTCACGCCATATCTCGTTTTCATCTGAATCATGGACTATTGGAATTATGGAATAATGGTATACATACCTGCCAAGACACTGTGCTTCTGGCGTTGGTATAGCAGGGCCTGCTGGGAATATTCTCATATGCAGGTCATCTCTTGAAAGCCAACCTACTGCACGCAATAATGTTATAGCTATTGTCCTCTCCTTATCGGCTCTAACTTCATACTCAGTCAGTCCTCTGGTGGCAATCGCCAATCCCCTTGTTTTTCCCTTCACGATTATAACCCCTTGAGTAGGATGCGTCACAGGTGGAACCTCCTTCATACCATTTCCGAGGATTGGGTTGATAGATTTTATTTCCCTTCTTATTATATCGAATTGCCCCTCAGCAAGCGAGTTCATACAATCCCGTGCACCTGATGGAAAAAAAACTCTGAGGCGATGGTCCATACACCGATTCTCTATCATAGTGGTAATATCTATCCTCTTAGATGTGGAATGGAGCGTTATATATGATGTTATTGGAAGAACAGTAAGTACTTTCACCCGCTCTTTCCGATTTCTCTTCACCTTTCTTGGAAGGTGAAGAGAGAGTGAGACCTTGAACCGTCCCCACTTTGATGTTTTCTCCACCATAGCAACATCTGCTCTTTCACCATGTGAAGTGACAATCCTATCTACAGATGGAGGAGAATAATTATATTCATCCCCCACATCTCCTCCATCTTCGAATACAACGAGCCTATTCCAAATCTCTCCCGTGCTCTTTTCTACTATCTTTAGGCTCCCATCAGGATTAATTTCAACTTTCAGCCTACTGTTTTCCATACTCATTCTATTCATCTGGAAAGAATCTTCATCATTGCTGTGCTTTCGTCCATGTATTATTCGTAGAGTTTTATAACCCAGAGCAGGTATATCTTTCACAAAAGCTCTTATTTTAATCTCTTTCACCTTGTTAAATTGCCTGATATTCCTTGAGTCAAATACGGCTCTGTCTCTCTCTCCCCTATCCATAACTAGATGGGGCACAACCTTGCCATTATGATCGACTATGAAAAAACCGTCATCCATGGTTGTGTCTAAATCAACCTCTATCAATTCATCCCGGTCACAACTCAACGGGTTAAAGACGAGAAGGTAGTGTTGCCCCTCATCACATTTAGCCTTTACCTGGCTGCCAATACCCTCCACTGCTGATGATATAATATTCCTGCCAATATACCTGACTTGAGAAAATCTGTATAGCATGTCCCGGTGCACCTCGTCGGTAGAGCATCCACAGATAGAATCATGTGCATGATTTTGCATCAGATATCTCCATGCCCCCCACAATCTCTCTTGTGGATAATCCATTTTATAGAGCCATGCAAATGTAGATAGAGGCTCGGCGTATCTTTCAAGTAGATTTTGGCATTCAAAGTTCTCCTGCTTTAGATACATTCTGGATGAAAGTGTCCCATATAAAAGTAAATCTGGGGCTCTAAACTCACCTTTAACCCTGGATAGGGGGGGGTTGCTCTCTTCAACCTCCATTAGGAATTTCAATGGGTTGCTGTGTATTAACTCACCATCTTTTAGAATTTTGTTAGTTACTTTCATAATCTGCGTAAAATTTTCCTGTGGATAAGTGTGGTCCATACCATTCATCATAAGGAGGCAGTTAGTTGTTGCGAATGGTAACAATTCTTGTTTAAGCTTTTCTACCCTTTTTTTTGCATCCTCTAAACGTGAAAGGATCTCCAGTGCACTGGAATAGCCCTGAGAAAGATATTCAAGCATCACTGAGGATCCATCTGGTGCTTCCCATATAGATTCAGCCTTTGCTCTCTTGCTATTCCTTTCCACACCCCGCCATATCACAGCATATTTGATATTAAATCCTCTGAGTATTTGAGGCATCTGTGAGATATGCCCAAACTGGTCTGGTAGATACCCTATCTTCATAGGTCCGCCAAACTGATTAGATATCCGATGTCCCAACATTAGGTTGCGTATTATAGCCTCTCCGCTCACCAGGAACTCATCCATCTGTGTGTACAACGGGCCAATCAGTATTCTTCCTTCTCTTACCTTTTCTTCTATTTCTCCTTTTCTCTCAGGATGAATTTCAAGGTAGTCTTCTATCATTGATGTTTGACCGTCCAGCGTGAAATACTTATATTCAGAATCCCTATTCATAATCCCCAATAGGCATTCAAAGAACTCGCTCAGTTGAAACTTGAATTCCTCATTGGTCTTGTACCACTCTCTATCCCAATGGGTGTGGGGAACCACATGAAATCTATATTTCTTATTCCTGCTCATTGCGTATGTTATAATACAATTTTCCTGTTTTGTCAAATCTTTAAAAGGTAAAATGTTATTGCAAGGCTTAAATGTTCTCTATCCTCTTTTTCTGTGCTATATTTAAAACAAGAAAGGAGGAAGCCGTATCTATCTCTGTTCATCTATTAGTTAAATGTTATAGAGCTATACGGTTTTGTGAACTTTTCGGCTTTGCATAAGCCAAGTTAACTTTCTATAAATTGTCCGGTCTCTGGATTTCTCTTAACCTTATTCAAGGGATGGACTCTTCCATTCATAGCAATATAAATTCCATCCTTCAGAACATTTATAGCTCCAATTGCAACGCCCACATTTATAGGGGCATCGGAATCCAAAAATTTTTCTGGTTTCATTGCTCCGGTCAGGATTATCACTTTATTTTTTAAATCACTTAATTTTTTAGCTGTCTCAATTAGTGTGTCTGTTCCATGAGTTATGATTATTTTATCGTTCTTTAGTTTTTTACAAGTTCTGAAAATTATTTCTCTATCCTCGTCTGTTATATCCTGACTATCTTTCCTGCAAACTGTAATAATCTCATATTCAAAATTTGGATTCAGTTTTTCGATTATCCTTTTGACCGCAGGTTCGGAAATTTCAAAAGCATATCCCTTTATAGCCTTAGG
>CAYZBF010000068.1:0-3386 GCA_964476585.1 uncultured bacterium
CGCTTCATAATCCCCCTTACATCTTTCGCATATTTTTTCGAGTTTCTCTGCAATTTCTTTTACCTCCTTATCAACCTTCTCATCCCTCTCCCATTCCTCCAATGGAATCATTAGAGTATCGTTTCTTGCACTCTCATCTAAACGCGCCGCGCTCATCAGGCTTGAAACTATAAGTAAAAGGACAAATAAGGAAACTTTTCTTACCATTTTACTTCCTTAATTTTTATCAAATATTACTCAAAACCCTTAAATTCAAACAAATCTTTCCCTTTCATTTTCCTGTCCATTTCTCACCCTCATGTCAAGCCCAGCCCCAAAAGTTATAATTAAATCAATAAAAGAAGAAAAAAATTTATAAACCACAAATATTATATTATTCTTCACCTTCAATCTCTTTTAAAAGTTCTTTTGCTTTTTCTCTAATTTTCTTACTTCTTGAACCTTGCCTGGTGGAAAGCCACCTTAGTTTTTCTAATGCCTTTGGAGTTCCTATCTCTTTTAATGCATCAAGGGCTTTAAGACTACCATGCCCGGCTACCTCTCCTAATGTCATTACTGCCTTATGCTTTATAAAAACTTTATAGGCTTTATCGCTTCTTGATCTGGCCAAACCGCATCCTGCACAATAACGAACAAAGGAATCTTTATCGTTTTCAAAAAGGCTTATTAATGTATCAACAACTTCTTCTCCTCCTCCAATTTTACCTAATTGTTCTGCAACATAACCTTTGAGTTCTTTATCTTTCAATAGAGCAAACATTCCGGGAAGTGCTCTCTTATCCCCTATATTGCCTAATGCTCTAACCATGACTACCCTGGATACTTTAGATGTATCCTCTCCAATGGCTTGAAGCAATAGGTCAATGGCAAGCTTATACTTGATACCTCCTAATCTAGTAGCAGCCATATCTCTTAATCCTACCTCTTTCTCTTCTTTGAAAATTTGCATAAAATATTCCACTATCGGTTTACCCTTATAAGTTTTACCCTTCGCAGGGACCATAAATAAACATTCTTCTCTCACCCAAACATTCTCACTCTCATCAAGTATTATCTCCATCATGGGA
The DNA here is from genome assembly GCA_964476585.1 of uncultured bacterium. Lineage (GTDB taxonomy): Bacteria > Hydrothermota > UBA3072 > UBA3072 > UBA3072 > CAYZBF01. The sequence continues at coordinate 1,068 of CAYZBF010000068.1, forward strand.
TTTGTAGCCTCATTTAGATGAAAATGTCCAATTCCCTCAGCAATTAACCACCTAAACTTCCAATCATTCTTTTTATTTGAGAGAGCCTGAATTAACTGCCCTGAATCAACATTTTTCTTCCCCAGAACTTCGCTCAAAATAAAAAGTTGAGGAAAACAAGCAAAACCTGCTGATTCAAAATCATCTATTGCAGAACATATCACTTCCATCTGTATAAGGGTAACCTTTGTCAACGCCTTTGTAAAAGGCGTAGAAAGAACTTTCGTTACTTTGCTCGTAAATTGAGATATTCTACTTCTTCTTTCCTCTATATCATTCTCTGTTTCCTTAAATATCTTTTCTGCTTCTTTAACTATTTCTTCTGCTTCCATCTCAAGAGTATCCTCTTCTTCTGCAGCAACGATTAAATTAGATGGTACAGATACAGAGGCATTTGTGGTTAATATACCTAAGAAGAAAATTAAGATTAATTTTCTATACATCATACCACCTTTTATCAAAACTCAAGTTAAAACATTTCATAACTTTATCATATGTCCTCACTCCGAATTCTACTTTATCTAAAAATCCACCTCTCTAAATCCTATACCCTCTCACATGGAAAGTTAAGAGGGACTCGCCTTACATATTCCAGTTATGCTTATGAATGTTTTATGTTTTAAGCTCTGTTTTAAGCTCGGTGCTTGACTTTTGACAAAATTCTTCACCATTAAATCACACCTCCAAATATCTATTAAAACTATATCTGAAATTCAATTAAAAGTCAAGCGAGGGGGTGGTCTCTTGGGATGACCAATAGTTAAATGGTCGAATACAAACTGTTAAGTATAATTTCCATTTTTCAAGCCTGACTCTTTTTTCGCTGAACAAATAATATAGAAAATCTATTGATTGTCAAATGTCGAGATTTGACACCATTTATTATTATTTATATATAGAAAAGTCTTAACAAAACCTATCGTCCTCACTTACTATCCAAGAAAAAATTGTCCTGATTGTCAACCCCCGTCCCCATTATACACTACGTACCAATCACAATAAATACCCGTGTGTGCGGAGAAAGGACCTCCTATTTTGGTACGAAAGATCAGATCTCCCTTTTCACAGAGCCCAAAACTATACGGAGAGGAACCCTCAGCGCTTAATGTTAACGAAAAAAGGAATAAAATTATAAAAAGCAGAGATCTCTTACTTTTTACTTTCTACCTCCTTCAAAACTTCTTTTGCTTTTTCCCTAAATTCTTTGACTGGCGAACCCTGGGGAGTAGAGAGTTTCCGTAGCTCCTCTAAGGCTTTTGGGGTTCCTATTTTTTTTAATGCCTTATATGCTCTTATAGCACCAAATCTACCAGCTCTTGCTAACGCTTTAACCTCCTTATGTTTAATAAGAAATTCGTATGCTCTATCATTTTCACTAAAAGCCAACCCCTTTTTTGCAGAATAACGAACCCAATGATCCTTATCATTTAATGCAATATTTATTAAAGTGTCAATAGCTTCATCCCCTCCAATTTTACCCAATGCATCACAAACGCGTGCTCTTCTATATTTTCCACCCTTCAATAAGTTAAACAAAACAGGAAGAGCTTTTTTATCACGCATATAACCTAACGCCATAATAGGCTTAAGAGAATCCTCCTTAGCAGATTGTATTAACATATCAAGGGCGGGCCTATACTTCATCATTCCTAATTTTATCTCTGCCTCTCCCTTTAACTCCTTCTCTTCTTTAGATATCTGCATTAAATATTCGCCTATTGGTTTTTCTTTATAAGTTGTTGTGCCTTTTGCAGAAAGAGAAAATAAACATTTATTTTTTAACATGATATTCTCACTCTTATCCAATATAATATCCATCATTATATTTGTGACCTTTTCATTAGAAATATGAAAACCACAAATTATCTCGGCAATTATCCATCTAAATTTCCAATCATTTCTTTTATTTGAAAGGGCCTTAATCACCTGTCCCGAATCTACATATTTCTTACCCAAAACCTCAAGTAAAATGAAGGCTTGGGGGAATGTGGCAAAACCAGCAGATTCAAAATCATCTATTGCAGAACATATCACTTCCATTTGTATAAGGGTAACCTTTGTCAATGCCTTTGTAAAAGGCGTAGAAAGAACTTTCGTTACTTTGCTCGTAAATTGAGATATTCTACTTCTTCTTTCCTCTATATCATTCTCTGTTTCCTTAAATATCTTTTCTGCTTCTTTAACTATTTCTTCTGCTTCCATCTCAAGAGTATCCTCTTCTTCTGCAGCAACGATTAAATTAGATGGTACAGATACAGAGGCATTTGTGGTTAATATACC
>CAYZBF010000069.1:0-1170 GCA_964476585.1 uncultured bacterium
CCAATGGATTTCTTATGGATGCCAGATTCATTTTATTAATAAATAATAAAGAAATAAATAAATGTCAAGAAACAGTTCCTTTTTGAACCCGCGGTTTCTTAGGACTAAGGAGTAAGTTTATAAGTTGGACGGTTGGTGTGTTGGTCGGTTAGGGCCTCGATAAAATTTTATCTGTTTTATCTGTGTCTATCTGCGGTTTGTTGTTTGGTTACTGTTCGCATACGCACGGTGGTAGACAGATATGACAAAATGTAAAAGTTTGAAGAAAAGCGAAGTTGTACATACTGTACAACCACCGTGCTATTTCGCCTTATCTGCGATCACCCGTGAAATATTTTATCCATGTTAGTTCACTTGTTATTTTTTATCACGTTATTTCACGGGGTAAATCTGCGTCCTATTTCATTTTTCGTTTTGCATTGATGATCGAGATTTGGGCTTAAAGAAAAATCCACAAAGCAACAAGATGAGTCCGGGAATATAGAAATGCCAAGGAAAATGTTCAGGAATAAAAGTAGAGAATATATCAGGACTATTACCCTGAAGCAATCTTACAGGAATAGATAGAAATGACCAGAGTATAAGGATTATTCCTGTAGAGGCAGATATAATATTTATCCAACTTATCCTCTTATACCCATTCCTTAAAATAAATAAGCTACCCCCAATTAAAACCAATGAGGTAAGAACAGGACATAAGACAGGACCCATCCATAGAACAGGGATGAGAAAAAGGATATCAAAAGAAAATATACTTGGAGGCCAGTGAATCATAAAATAAAGAGAGACGTAGTAAAAGATATCCCATATTCCGAATATCAACAGAAATAAGAAAGGAACCTCCCACCGTTTTTTAGAAGAGAGGAAAGCAATCATTGAAAGGATGATAATAGTCGCAAGTTCACGATAAGCCTCAAATTGGAGAATTTCCGTATCCATAATACGAAGTGGAAAAAGTGATACAATGCCTGGATAGTAGAGATAACGGAGATATACAACTGCATCTGCTTCGAGATACCCGAAGGCTACTGCAAATACAGCCAGCCCAACTAATCTTTTAGCAGTCACCAGAACTCCTTTATCGATCTACTCCCATAACCCTGTCGAAAAAAATCTCGCATAATCGTTAAGACGTAAAATATAACAAATTGAGATTCACCACGGAGACAC
>CAYZBF010000069.1:1270-3345 GCA_964476585.1 uncultured bacterium
TTTAGATTTCTCTACAACCTGTTTTTTTTCTAAATTCTCTAAAGGTAAAATTGTTTTTAGTAGTATATCTTTATCCACTCTTGAGAGGAAATATGCTTGATCTGCCCCTTTACCCCTCATAAGTGGATATATTTCATCAGATGTTTTGGCATAATGGCCTGTTGCAATAAAATCGTAAGAGAGTTCCTCCCGCACGCTCTCCAAAAGGGGAAATTTTATTCTTCTATTGCAAACAATACAGGGATTTGGAGTGCGTCCTTTTTTATATTCACTTACGAAATAATCAACCACCTCTCTACTAAATGTTTCTATCATCTCCCTTTCAATTAAATCTATCTCAAGTTGTTCACAAACTAACCTTACCCTATTTAATTGAAACTCTTCTACATCACTAAATATTCCCATTACCCCTGTAATTGTATACCCTTGCTCTTTAAGGAGAAACGCAGCAACTGCGCTATCAACACCTCCACTTAATCCAACAACTACACGTTTCTTAAACATAGGAATAATTTAAAAAAGTCAAGGATTCTGTCAATGTGTGTATGGACAGGAGACAGAGGACGGGGGATAAGCAGTCACAAGTCGAGAGTCCCAGCTTGCTCTCTTATCCTTTGAACTCTCCCAGAACAATACCAGCTTTTATATATATGTGTCTAAGATCCATCTCTGGATCTTCATATAACTCTTTTCCATCAGCAAACTTCCAATTGGGATTCTTGAGGCCATGAATATATCCCCCTCCGAGACGAATCCCCATATAATCAGTAAGGGGTATGATGATCCCTGCACTACTGGAGAGTGAAAAGCTGGATGCAGTAAGATAGGCACTTTCTCCGGGATCTTTAAGTACGCCGAAGAATGTGGCACTGTCCGAATGACTGGAAGCAGTCATATGAACATGAGAGTATCCTCCTCCAACCCTTAGATAAGCCAACACATGTGATAAGTTAAGAACATAGCCTACTTCATATACACGGCTACGGAAAGAAAGGTCCAGAGAAAGCCCTCCTTTCTCTTCATGTTGATCTCCATTTAAATTCACTACACCAACTATAAAATTGTTCTGGACCATTGCTGCCGACCAGCTCCAACCCCAACTTTTATTTTCAAATTTATGAAGAAAAGAATTCTCCTGGAATTCATTGTTGAGGGTCGCTATATCACTATGGATTGAATAATCCATATCTATTCCTATTATTCCTGCGCTTATTGCAAATAGTAATAAAAACATTTAGAACTCCTTTGCTATTTTTATTTCAAAACCCATAGTATATTCATTCTCATCTTCTGTACCAAAACCCTCATTCCAATCTTTATCCATGGAAAAGATAAAGTCTCCATCTGCTCCCACTGAGAAAACAAATCCTGAAAGTTCTGCGGATAATCCTAAGCCACCTCCGAGTGTTAAACTATATCTGTCGAACTGGGTTCCGTTTAGACTGCTTGTAACTTCTCCATCACTCTTGAATCTCCAGCGCATAAGTCCAAGTCTGGTCGAAATATAAGGTTTAAGGCGTGTGCTTAAGGGATACCAATAGAGTGAAAGAGCACCTTGGATAAATTCAAATTCATTGCCAAGAACACTTGAAATAGGAATTAATATCGTCGAATCTCCCTGCTCTACATATTCATAAGCCAGTGAACGTGTTGATGCATTTGCCCTTCCTCCCTTTATATCAATACTATACACAAGGTTAGGAATAAATTCAAAGAGAGAGTAGATTTCAAATTTTGGACCATAAGAGGGACTAACAATATTATCTCCCTTTACCTGAAACGCTCCTCCTCCCATACCAACTGCAAAGGAGAATAATAGATATATCATGAACCACCTCCACATCTCTCATCTATTTCCCATATAGTAGCCATGAATCCCTCCTTTTCCCAATCATCTTCCAAACCATATAATCTTTCTCTAAAACCCTCATATTGTTCATTAGGAACGCAAAAACGGTAGAGTAAATAATATCCTGGCCAGGTGTGAGTATCCGTTTTAGGGTTTGAACCCTTCAGTTTTCCAAGAACTTTTGGGACGATTATATATTCTTCAATACCTTCTTCTTTCAATACCT
>CAYZBF010000070.1:0-3232 GCA_964476585.1 uncultured bacterium
GGGGTAAATCACTACCACTTTCAAATTTACAAGAGGGATAGCAGTATTAAGACAATAATGTTAAAATTCGATAAAAAAATGCGAGCTAAAATTGAAAATTGAAAACCTAGCCCCTTTTAATGTATAAACAAGTTAGGTGAAATAGATAAAGGAGGATCTCTTTGAACATTAAAAAACTAAAAAATTTGAGAATAGGAAATTTGGCAGCAAAACTACCTATAATTCAAGGAGGAATGGGAGTTGGAATTTCTCTATCCGGGTTAGCATCCGCAGTAGCTAACGAAGGCGCTATCGGAGTTATTTCTACTGCAGCTATTGGAATGCTTGAACCTGATTTTTCCACGAATTACTTGGAAGCAAATATTAGAGCGTTAAAAAAGGAGATTAGGAAAGCCAGAGAATTAACTAAAGGAATTCTTGGTGTAAATATAATGGTGGCATTAACAAATTTCGCTGATATGGTAAGAACTTCTATTGAGGAGGGAATAGACATTATTTTTTCTGGGGCTGGACTTCCCCTTAATCTTCCGCAATTTTTAAAAGGAACCAAAAGGACAAAATTGGTTCCCATTGTTTCCTCTGGAAGGGCAGCCAGTATTATTTCTAAAATATGGTTGAAAAGATATAACTATCTTCCTGATGCAATGGTAGTAGAAGGGCCGATGGCAGGTGGGCATCTCGGGTTTAAAGAAGAACAAATTGACGACCCCGAGTATTCTCTAGAAAAACTGATTCCAGAAGTAATTCAGGAGGTAGAACCATTTGAGGAGGAGTATAAGAAACCTATCCCGGTAATTGCTGCTGGGGGTATACATACAGGAGAAGATATTTATAAATTCCTACAGCTAGGCGTTTCTGGAGTGAAGATGGCAACACGCTTTGTTACCACTCATGAATGCGATGCTTCTATAGAATTTAAGAAAGCTTATATTAATTCTAAGAAAGAAGACATTGTGATTATCAAAAGTCCTGTTGGTATGCCGGGAAGAGCGATTAAAAACAAATTTATTGATGATGTCAGCAAGGGGGAAAAAAAACCGTTTAAATGTCCTTATCACTGTATTAAAACCTGTGATGTTAAAAACTGCCCTTACTGTATTGCTCTTGCTTTAATCAATGCTAAAGAGGGAAACCTTGAAGAGGGATATGCTTTTGCAGGAGCGAATGCTTATAGAACAAAAGAAATTATTTCTGTTAAAGAATTGATAGACTCTTTGATAAAAGAGTATGAGAATGTATCTAAATAATCTACTTCGCATAATTGAATGTTTGCGGTTCGCTACGCTCACCAAAATGCCTTCGGTACTTCGTAAACACACGAAATGTTGAAGATAATTTCAAATTTGTAAGTTAAAGAGATGGGTAGAGGTTGAAGTTATTAACAGAAAAATAAAAGAATAAATGAAATAAGGAAGGTTTTATGAGTATCACAGTAGGCAATTATACATTCGAAGACCATTACACTTCCACAGATAAACTTAAAGATAGGTCCGGTATATATGCTATTCTCTTCTGACGTGATGATAAATGCAATATAGTTGATGTAGAGAATCAGCTTCTGTGAAGTTAGTATGATGTACCAGTGCTTTAATCTGTGACATTACAGACTGATACTAGTAAATAAATCAGTAAAATTTCATATAAAAAGGGGAGAGCAATCTCCCCTTCTTATTGACAAATAAGGGATTTAAGTTATTCTTTAATAAGGAGGATGTCATAAGGAAAGTTATATATAAAAGAGCAAAAGAACAAATGAAAGAGGATAATGATACTGTTACAGAGCCTGCCCCACTTGCCCTATGTAATGTAACACTATTACATCGGGGTGGAATGATTATCTATTCCATAATGGGTTTACCCCATAGAATGTATAACTATTCCATTTGGGGTCAAGCTTGCCCCGTGGAATAGCTCACTATTCCACATGGGGCAGCGTCCCTATTATTCTATTATTCACCCCAGGAGAAGGAGGTTACTTATGATTGAGGTAGAAAAGAAAGATAAGGATGAGTTTAAAGTAATCGTAACATATAAAGGTGTAAATACAGAACATAACGTATCTCTGGATGATGCATATTATCAAAGGCTAACCGGGGGTGAGATGACTAAAGAGGAATTGATAAAGAGGTCTTTTGAATTTCTCTTGATGCGAGAATCCAATCAATCCATACTATCGAGTTTTGATTTGAGTGTTATTAACAGATATTTTCCCGAATACGAGGATGAAATAAGCCTGTATAGTTCTTAAAAAAATAGAATAGGGAGTCTGATAATGGTTGAAGAAATGTTGAAAGAAACAGAGAAAGAATAGAAATTAATTATTAAAGTGGGGGAGAGTAATCTCCCCTATTTATTGACAAATAAGGGATTTTGAGTTATTTTTTAAAAAGGAGGTGTAATTGTGTTTTTTAGTGGATATTTATATAAAAGAACAAATGAGAAGATTAAACGTAATAGGGGTGAATAAATTAGCACCGATCCCACTATACAACTTAGGGATAAACTGCTTGAAGAGATAAAATAAATAAAAAGGATATTTAGATGGAAAGAAGTTTAAAGAGAGAACTTACCCTTTTAAATGTTTTCTGTGTAGCTACTGGAGCAATGATTAGTTCTGGATTATTTATTCTGCCTGGATTAGCTTTTGCAAAAGCAGGACCAGCAGTCATTCTATCTTATATAATAGCAGGAGTCTTATGCCTTCCTACACTTTTAAGTATGGCTGAATTGACCACAGCCATGCCTAAAGCAGGAGGAGATTATTTTTATATAATGAGAGGATTTGGACCTCTTTTAGGAACAGTTGCTGGTTTTTCTACCTGGTTCTCTTTAAGTTTAAAAGGGGCATTTGCTCTTATAGGTATGGGAGCCTATCTAAGCATAATGACTGATATTCCTTTAAATATCATTGCCCTATTTTGCTGTTTATTTTTTATCTTCTTGAATTTAATAGGCATAAAAGAGGCAGGAAGATTTCAGGTGTTTTTAGTCTTAGGGCTTTTAACTGTACTTCTTGGTTATATTCTTTGGGGCATTAACACAGTTAGTTCTTTAAACTTCTCACCATTTTTTGCTAAAGGATTAGGCTCTGTATTTGCAACAGCTAGTTTTATCTTTATCTCTTATGGAGGGTTGACTAAAGTGGCTGCTTTGGCTGAGGAGACAAAAAATCCAGGAAAAAACTTACCTTTAGGTATGTTTCTTTCTCTTATTGTAACCTCAATTCTTTATG
>CAYZBF010000071.1:0-2999 GCA_964476585.1 uncultured bacterium
CAGATGAAAATTGTGGAATTTATAAATTTAAATGGTAAAATTACTAATAAAGATATAAGATATATGTTCAAAATATCTCCACAAGCAGCGCATAAAGAAATTAAAAAGTTACTGAAGCTCGGAGTTGTTAAATCAGTTGGTAAGGGTAGAGGACTTTATTATGATCTCGTATAAGGTTGATGATTTGGTTGACGATTTGGTTGATGATTTATTTGGAATAATATGTGTGTACTCGTTCGGAAGTTCACTATTAGGTCGTTATTTTATGAGGTATAAGACTGTTGAAATAATATGAAACCAGAAGAAAAAGCACGAGAACAAATTGATAAACTTCTTGAATCAGTAGGTTGGAAGATTCAGGACTTAGGCGAATTAAACCTTGGTGCTTCCACTGGCGTTGCAGTTCGAGAGTTTCCTCTTGAGTCTGGAATTGCTGATTATCTTCTTTTTGTAGATAGAGAAGCGGTTGGGGTTATCGAAGCGAAACCCGCAGGCACTACCTTGAGCGGTGTTGCAGAACAAACAGAAAAATATATAAAAGGTATCCCGGATAATCTTCCACATGTTCAGGAACCTCTCTCATTTGCGTATGAGAGCACGGGTGTTGAAACTTTCTTTAGAGATGAGAGAGATCCCAACCCACGTTCACGAAGGGTATTTTCATTTCATAAACCAGAAACATTAAAAGAATGGATTTTAGAGGACAACACACTCAGAGCAAGGCTTCAAACACTGCCACCTTTAATAACGGAGGGTTTAAGGAATTGTCAGATAGAAGCAATTACAAACCTCGAAAAATCCTTTGAAGAAGCAAGACCAAGAGCACTTATACAAATGGCCTCAGGTGCTGGAAAGACATATACAGCCATTAGTTTCGTATATCGTTTAATAAAATTCACAAATGCAAAAAGGATTCTTTTTCTCGTTGACAGAAGAACGCTTGGAAAGCAAACCTTCCAAAGATTCCAACAATATATTACACAAGATGATGGTAGGAAATTCACAGAATTATACAATATCCAGCACCTCACAACCAATACTATAGATTTCGTTAGTCGTGTTTGTATTTCCACCATTCAAAGACTGTATTCAATGTTAAAGGGAGAGCCTGAATTTGATCCGGAACTGGAAGAACATTCTGTTCTTGATTTTGAATATTGGAAAAGTGAACCAAAAGAGGTTGCCTACAATCCAAAAATCCCTATTGAGACCTTTGATTTTATCATAACAGATGAGTGTCACCGCTCTATTTACAATCTCTGGAGACAGGTGCTTGAATATTTTGATTCGTTTATTATAGGGTTAACCGCAACACCTTCCAAACAAACCCTTGGATTTTTTGATCGGAATCTTGTTACAGAATATCCACACGAGAGAGCGGTTGCTGATGGCGTTAATGTGAATTACGAGGTTTACCGTATTAAAACCCATATCTCTGAAGAAGGTAGCATGGTTGAAGCAGGTCATTACATTGACAAGAGAGACAAACTAACAAGAAAAGTACGGTGGGAACGGCTGGATGAAGACTTAGAATACTCTTCCAGTCAGTTAGATAGAGGTGTGGTAGCTCCTGACCAGATAAGAACAGTTATAAGGACCATTAGGGATGATCTTTTTACGAAAATATTTCCTGGCAGAAAAGAAGTCCCTAAAACACTTATATTTGCAAAAAATGACTCCCATGCAGAGGATATAGTTCATATTGTAAGGGAGGAATTTGGAAAAGGCAATGAATTCTGCAAGAAAATAACTTATAAAACCACCGGAGAGAAGACAGAGGATTTAATTGCCAGTTTCAGGAACTCCTATAATCCACGAATTGCAGTATCTGTTGATATGATCTCAACAGGAACGGATATAAAGCCCCTGGAATGTCTGATTTTTATGAGGGATGTTAAATCAAGGGTCTATTTTGAACAGATGAAAGGTCGTGGAACCAGAACTATTTCTACAACAGATCTTAATGCCGTTACACCAGATGCGATTTATAAAACACATTTTGTGATTGTAGATGCTATAGGTGTGTGCGAAAATGATAAGACAGATTCAAGACCTCTTGAAAGGAAAAGGAGTATCTCATTTGAAAAACTTCTACTTTCAATTGCTATGGGTAAAAGGGATGATGATGTGCTAACTACACTCTCAGGAAGGCTTGCAAGACTGGACAGGGAAATAGACGAAGATGAAAGGAGTGAAATCGAAGAAGCTTCTGGCGGTAAAGCATTACAACAAATCATCAACAGTCTTTTAGATGCAGTCGATGCAGATAAGAATTTTGAAAAAGCAAGTGAGTTGTTTAATACTGATTCACCTACAGAGAAAGAGATAATGGAGGCAGAAGAGGAACTCGTTAAAATTGCCTGCGAGCCTTTTGATAATCCTGAGTTCAGGAACACAATCATAGCTATCAAGCAAAGGAATGAGCAAATCATTGATACAATAAGTATAGATACCCCAATTTCCGCAGGGTTTGACGAACAGGCACGGGAGAAGGCAAAGACAATCATTGATACTTTCAAGAAGTTTATTGATGAAAATAAAAATGAACTTACAGCATTACAAATGATATACAGCAAGCCATACAAAAGGCGACATGTAACATTCAAAGAAATAAAACAACTATCAGAAGCAATTGAGAAACCGCCTTATTATCTGACCCCTGAGGTTCTCTGGCAGGCTTACGAGAAATTGGAAAAATCAAAAGTACGAGGGGCTGGCCCGAGGAAACTTCTAACAGACATTATTTCATTAATACGCTTTGCCATTGGAGAGAGTGATATACTTGAGCCATATTCAAAGACTATAGATAGAAGATTTAACGAATGGTTAGAAGATCAGGAAGAACTTGGAAGAAGATTTACATCTGAACAGATGGATTGGCTGAAGATAATAAAGGAACACATAGCAACGAGTTTAGGAATAGAAATGGATGATTTTGAACTTGCACCTTTTTATGAGAAAGGCGGGGCTGTGAAGGTATCTCAGGTATTTGGAAATGA
>CAYZBF010000072.1:0-2917 GCA_964476585.1 uncultured bacterium
TCCGCACTCCATCTGGAGTTTGCAACGGTGAGGTTTTTCTTGAATCCCTCCTCTGAAGCACCACTTATAAGCCTACCAAGACCAAGGTAAATTCTTCTTATTAATGAATCCCTGTAAAAATATCCTTTTATCCCGTTAGGAGACGGGTTCAATTTTCCTCTCAATTTATCATCAAAGCAGAAATCAGCAATAAACTGAATACCTCTTTCTCCAAAATCCATTACATTATAAGCAGAAATCAACAGGTCAAATGAATCTGCTATACTCCTGCAAAACCGTGTAAGTAAACTGCCACGAAGTGCATCAAAGACTCTAAATCTTTTTAAAAGGAGATGTTCAATAATCTCTACATCTGAACCGAGGTTAGTCCCATAATATTCGTTAAGTTCCTCCAGATTGGAAGCAGAAGTTGTAATTAGGGAAACATTATACTTATCTCTTAATGCCTCTGCTATATATACGGCTGCAGCTTCTGAACCTCCACTTTCGATTAATTCGGGATGAATAATTCCTACTTTCTTCTCCACTCTTCTACTCATTATTCTCCTCTAACTTCCAATAGAGAATATCCCCCCAACTTTTTGATAAGTCTCTCCACCTCATCTTACTTTCCTTTAAATCTCCTCAACTCTTCATCTTGACGTTTCCATTTTCCAGTAACTCCACGGTAACCATCAATTAACGCGTGAAGAATGGCAGATGCGGATTGGAAACGTTTATATACTACATTCTTCAGAACTCTTCCCAGGGTAGTAATCACATTAAATGGACGGAAAATTATTTTTAACCACAATGTAAGAAATTCATTAGCCAGAATGACCCTGTTTCTGTTTGAGTAGTAAAACTCTATAGGACCATACCGCCCTCCAGAACTCTTTGCCTTTTTGTGATAAACTACGCCATGCTTTGAAGTTATACTTTTGTATCCAACTTTACGTGCGGTGCAGCAGAACTCGAAATCCTCACCGTAAAGAAACAATCTGCTGTCCAGATAGCGCCCAGTTAAAGCATAGACATCCTTAAGGGTGCTTCTCCGAATAAGCATCGCTACACCAGATACCCAAAAGGAAGCCCAGAAATCATTTTCATATCCTGGTGGTTGCACTGGCCATCGGGTGATGGGTTGAAAGAATTGGCGGATTAGAGGAAAGTCCCCATTGCATCCTGCAGATTGTATTTGTCCAGTGGTTTCTTCTCGCACAACTGCACCAACGATACCGGCATTAGCCCTGCGAGCTGAATCTACCAGATGTGTGATGCTGTCCTTTTTAACTTTTGCATCGTTGTTCAAAAGAAATATATATTCTCCTGGGAACTTTCTATGAATGGCATAATGGATAGCTACATTGTTTCCACCGGTAAAGCCAAGATTTTCACCATTTCGAATCAAAACCAACCTCGCCTCCGATGGTAGACCCTCAAAGGCTTCTTCCTTATCCCCCTCTCCCCCCTGCAAAGCAGCCGCCCGGATGTACTCAACAAGATGACGACCTTTACCCATGTTTTCCCTTGCCCATGCCTTGATTCTTTTTACCGAATCGTCCTGCGAACCATTATCCACTATAATCGTGAGATAGTTCGGATAGGAAAGTTGTTGCACAGATTCCAAACATTCCAGTGTATCCCGCCAGCCGTTCCAGTTGAGGACGATGATGGCTACTTTGGGCAAGCCCTGCGAATTGGAGGGTTGTATATGTCCCCTTCTTGCTTTAACTCGCCAATGCATCTTTCTTCACTTCTTACTTGCAACTATCACAATTCCCTCACCCAAGGAACGCCGAAACCTGACCAATAGGTGCTCCAGGAACCAAAATAGATATCCTTCCAGGCGTAGCCTCCAGGATACGCGCTGTTGAAGATTATCGGGGAGATTACCGTATCGCCTGAGAAATCGGCTGGCATACCAAATGCTGTGTGCTTCTGCAGCCGTCGTCTTCACTACCTGTATTTGCAGCCCAGCCAACTCCGTGCATTTCCTTAGAGTCAATGGTGAAAAGAGGAAGAGGTGTCGAGGGGGGTCCCAAGCCCTCCACGCAATACCGAAACAGCGGCGGCCTAGACTTTTGATATTGGGAGTAACCACCACGAGCCGACCACCCTTTTTGAGCACTCTTAGGCACTCTCTAAGAGAACTAATGGGATCGCAGAGGTGTTCGATCGCATGGCTCATAGTCACAACATCGAAGGTACACTCTGGGAACTCAAATTCTTCCAAAGTGCCCTGGTATACATTTAACCCAAAGCGTTCCCGAGCGATACGTGCAGCCTCCGCGTCAGGCTCCACACCAACCACATCCCAACCCAGATCCTTCATCTGCGAAAGAAAATGTCCGCTACCGCACCCCACATCCAGCAACCTCCCACGCTGGGAAGCCTTGAGCCACATCACTTTCGACCCAACAATATCCCGTAGCGGTCCAACCCGGGATAACAACCTTCCCAAGATCTGATTTACGCCATCCAATATAATCTCTTTATAGCCAAAAGCAGTGGCTAAGACATCGCTCTTGACCGCTTTCTTTAGAGTATCTATCCCTCCTAATGTTCTATTTGAAGCAGTGTGCGTATAGTAGCTGATGTAAAGCTTACCAATTTCCTGGGAAGCCGGACGGGGACTAAGCCACGCTAATCCGCAACGAGAGCAGTGCAAAAGATGCCATACGCCAGGTGCCCTAAATAGGCGATCCCGTAGATGCGTATAAAGCTCTTCTCCCTCCCCTCCACATAAATAACAGACCGAAGCACTCTGAACACGCACCCCTTCATTCTCATAGATGGTTTTCATTCATCCCTCTTCAGGATATAGTCTTTTCATTAATTCTCCAAACCTATGCACTTTCTGATTTACAAACTAAAAAACAGAACTGGCCACAAAAAAGTAATTTCACAGCATTGATAAATGTATGACTTTTTCGCG
>CAYZBF010000073.1:0-2901 GCA_964476585.1 uncultured bacterium
ATTGATGCAAGGGGAAGACCACTAAGATTACCTGAGGATAAGAAAAGTAGAGATAAAAAACTTATAGAATGGATAATTGCTCTTAATCTATACCCTGAAAACCAGCTAAGGGAACTACTGGAGGATTAAATATGTATATCAAAAAAAATGAGAGATTATCTAAAACATCATACGCTTACACACCAGGTCTTAAAGCTAAGAAATCTACGATGATAAGAAAAACACGCAGGCTTCCCCTACTAGGCGAAGTTCTTGTTAAGAAGGGGGATGAGGTGGATTTCGATACAATTGTTGCTCGAACTTATGTACCGGGTGAACCCCATATTATCGAAGCAACAAACCTAATGGGCCTAAATCCAGCGGAGCTTCATAAGTATATGGTGAAAAAAGTCGGTGAAGTGGTTAGGAAGGGAGAACATGTAGCACAGTGGATAGCCCTTTTCGGCCTAATAAAAAGAATTGTGAGTTCGCCAATAGACGGTACTATAGAAAGTGCTTCTGAACTTACAGGACGAGTTATAGTAAGAAGAAAACCTACCAAGATTGAGATCAAGTCATATATACCAGGTAATGTTGTAGAGATAATTCCAAGAGAGGGAGTCATAATAGAGACAAATGCTGCCATTATACAGGGGATATTCGGCATAGGATCTGAAAGACATGGACAATTGAAAATTCTCGTTAATTCTCCTAGTGAAGCCTTGACACCGGATCTTATAACTTCAAGACACGAAGGGAAGATCGTTATTGGAGGTTCGTTTATAACTCTGGAAGCCTTGAGGAAAGCTATTGAAAAAAAAGTTGCTGGAATTGTAGTTGGAGGGATTAACGCAGCAGATCTAACGAAATTCTTAGGATATAGAATGGGAGTAGCTATCACAGGAGAAGAGGATATTGAAACAACCCTTATAATAACGGAGGGCTTCGGAAAAATGAGCATTTCATTAAAAAACTTTGAATTATTGAGATCATTTGAGGGGGAGGAAGCTGCTATAACTGGTGCTACGCAAATTAGGGCTGGAGTTTTAAGACCTGAGATAATAATACCTCACAAAATGATACCAGATACGATTAAAGGGAACCTTGAAGAAGGATTGAAGACAGGGACACTTACTAGGATAATTAGGACACCATATTTTGGGCGAATAGGCACCGTAGTTAGCCTGCCCATAGAACTTTATAAACTTGAAACGGAATCCAAAGCTAGAGTTATAAAGATAAAGCTTGAGAACGGTGAAGAAGTTGTTGTTCCAAGGGCTAACGTTGAGATAATAGAAGAGTAGATAAAAAAAATGTCTGAGGAAAATATAAACGAGGAGGAGGAAAACCAAGCCATAGAGCAAATTGCCAAGAAGATCCTTGATAGTGAAATGGACGAAATAATACCCATCATATTGACCGCAAGTCTTCCTTTTGTCTATGTTTTCGGTGAACTCAGCCGAGTAGTAATTGGACCTTATACTGTGCTACTTGGAAAACATGAAAAATCTTTCGATAAATATATCTCAATGTTTGAGAAGAGAAAGAACATTCGTAGACTTATGAATCGGATAGATGAACTTTCCGAAGCTAAAAGGGAAAATGAAAAAAGAAGAAAAAAAGAAGCCAAAAAAAATGGGGCTGAGGCTGAGGGGAAAACATATAAATTGTTGCAGCGGTTAAGAAAGTTTAAGATATAAAAAAAATTATTTTCTCAGACACTAACTAAAATAAGTGTATGCTAATTTTGAGATATTAGCTATGATATCTTCCCCGTCGCTACTATCAGATAGTTCTTTAACGAAGCAACAGATAGTGTATGGTTCACCTTCTTTGGGGAAGACTATGCCTACATCATTTACGACGCCGCGAAGAGATCCCGTCTTGTGGGCTACCTTGACATCGTCCTTTGGAAGATACTTAATGATCCTGTTCCCTCCCGTATGGCACTTCTTCATTAGTTCAACGATTTCGTTACAGGAGTTCTTGGAAGCAGCTTCACCTTTATAGATCTTTTCGAGTAGCACCATCATGTCCCTAGGCGTTGTGTAGTTATCTATATCCAAGGGCTTCTCACGTTTTAAATCTACGAGTTTCTCTGGTTTTGTCATTTCATTATAGAGATCTACGGTTCTTTTCTTTGGATCTATGTCTTTCAGGCCCACAAGGTCGAAGAGTAGATCTCTAATTGTTGTCCTAATTATTGTTCTCTTTAAACCCAGTTCTTGCATTGTTCTAATTACGTTGTTTTTACCAATACGATTAAAGATCATGTCGGTAGCAGTATTATCGCTTATTAACATCATTAATGATGAAGTGTCTTTTACACTCATCTCAAGACCTGGAGTGAGTAGTTGGAGGATACCAGAGCCGGGAGCCTTAATCAACTGGCTCAGTTTAAGCTTGTCATCTAGGCTGATCTTTCCATCGTCCACTTGTCTGAATAACTCAACTAGGAAAGGAATCTTTACGACGCTGGCAAAAGGAAAAATTTCGTCCTCATTCCAAAGAATCTCCTCACCTGTTACCATATTCTTTATAGCGAGACCCAATGTACCTTCAAGACCTTGAGCAATATTTTCTACCTCAACTTTGATGTTCATTGAAATCACCTTTTTCTAATTATTTATGAAGTGATCATATGCGGCCTGTGATACTTTTGCGATGGCTTCCTCCCCTTTTGTGATTCCGCCGCCCTCGGCCCACTTTCCATATCCCTCCTCCCAGCCTTTGATGTCTTTGGTAAAAACGCAGATAACGAATTGTTCGTTCTCCTTTGGGAATACTATCCCTACATCGTTGACGACACCGCTTATCGTCCCTGTCTTATGGGCCACCTTGACATCTTCCTTTGGAAGATACTTAGAGATCCTGTTCCCTCCCGTATGGCACTTCTTCATTAGTTCAACGATTTCGTTACAG
>CAYZBF010000074.1:0-2825 GCA_964476585.1 uncultured bacterium
AGCATCGTTACTACAGATTGGTGTAGCAGTAAAAGAAATATCTGACGGAATAGACGATATGGTAGAGATAGTTGCAAGGGGCGTGCATCCTATTGTGAAGGTTGTATACAGAAGGGATACAATCATAAAAAGGATGATTGTTGAAAAAGGGTCTAAGATTGAAGGAAAATCCTTAAAAGAAGCAAAGATTCCTGAAGAGACGGGATTTACGATAAAGGCGATAAGAAGGGGAGAGGACTGGTTCTTTGAGCCGGGCGCAAAGACGATCCTTAAAGCAGGTAATGTACTTTTCTTAAAGGGAAAGGATGTTGCGATAAGGAAGATGGTTGATTATGCCAAAACGAAAAAGGAAAAAAGAGAAAAGAATAGTAAGTAAGGTACTAAGAGAAGCGACGCCTTTACTTCTTCTTACTGTTTTCGGGAGTGCTTTTGCGGGTTCAATCCTGGGGAAGATGGAGGAAATCTTGCTCCTTGTTCCCGGGGTTTTTGTACTCATTCCCGCAATACTGGATCTACGTGGAGATGTAGGACTTTCCTTTGGTTCAAGACTGAGTTCTCTACTGCATCTTGGACTTATGAAACCGTCATTCGAATTAACATCCCTACTTACCAATAATATTCTCGGCTCCTTCTCGTTAAGTTTTTCCTTTTCAGCCTTTTTTGGTATCCTTGCTCACCTTTTTTGTATAGTACTTCACCTCCCCACTGTGGGTATTACAAAGCTCACACTCATAGGTTTTATGAGTGGGGCACTTTCCTCACTTGTTATGATTCCTTTTACACTTTTCCTTGCAATATTTTCCTTTAAGAAGGGTTTAGACCCCGACAACATAATATCACCTGCAATTGCCGTCGTGGGGGACGGTATTGCCATAATATCAGTATTTCTTGCCACAATGATTATTCGCAAGATGACTATACCAGACTACAGCTATCTTATTATTTTTCTCTTTGCAGTAAAGGAAAGTTTCCCCTCGCGTTATAGATTCTTCAGGATATTCGCTGAAAGCAGTCCTGTCCTCGTGATATGTGGTATTCTTGGAATATCTGCAGGGCTTTTTCTCCATTATCATCAAGTAGATTTTAGCGCAGCGCCATATCTTCTTGTCCTATTACCCCAGTTAATCTCTAAAGGAGGTAGCATTGGTTCCATTGCTGGTATGAGGCTTACATCAGGTCTTTATATAGGTTATACAAAACCATTTTCCTGGAATAAATATGTATGGCAGAATCTCCTGGCAGCATTTTATCTCTCCCTTATACTTGTCCTGCCTGTTGCAGTTATAACCCAGATTGCTGCACTTCTGCTCCACATTGGTAAGCCAATATTTTCTATGATACTTATCCTGACATTCATAGGCATGGTCCCTCTCAGTCTTGGAGTAAGTCTTCTTTCGTTCTTGATTGCCTCTATTTCAAAAAGAATTCACCTTGACCCAAGTAATGTTGTTGTTCCACTCATAACGAGCATTGGTGATGTAGGTGGGGTATTCTTATTTTTGTCATTATTGCATTTGTTTAAAGGCTAAAAAATTATTTAACATAAATGAGGTAATGCCATATAATCCGTGTAGAAGTGAATTTTCGTTTGTGGAACCTTATAAAGGATGGGAGTGAGAATTTGAAAGAGAGGGTATACAAGATGTATATCATATGCTTGAGAGGGGTTTCTTGGAAAAACCCAAAGCATCAAGAGATAATTGAACCTATTAGTCACCCAGGACTTTAACTCAAAAATTGGAGCTTGACCAAGATAACATCTTTTAATATTTTTGAGTTCTCGAGAGAAAAAAATAATTACTCAAGGTTGCGGATAGGAAGACTGGATAAACAAATGGTAGAGTTACTTTATTCTGAAAAGGTTTACAGAGAACTGAGAAAATATTTAATGTCTTTGAATCCTGCGATAAAATTAAAGTATCTTAAAGAAGAAAGGAGTTAAATTTTTTCGAAAGGGGAGGTAGAAAATGGAGAATTTTCTTCTTGATCTATCAACAAAGATCTATTTTGGAAAGGATCAGATAGAGAACCTGAGTAATGCTGTGAAACCCTATGGGAATAAGGTTCTTATTGTTACAGGCAAGAGTTCAGCTAAAAAATTCGGTATTTTTAATAATGCTGTGAAGCAATTACTTAAAGATGGAATTGAGTGGATTGAATATTCTGGAATAAGTCCCAATCCAAGGTTATCGGAGGTTTTAGGAGGAATAGAAATTTCAAAAAGTGAGGATGTTGATTTAATCCTTGCTATAGGTGGCGGGTCTGTAATTGATGCAGTAAAAGCGATGGCATTTGGCAGATATGCTTCAGGAGATATCTGGAATTATTTCCTTGAAGGTAAAAAGGTAGATAAGGCTCTGCCAATAGGTGTAATTCTGACCTTGTCCGCTACCGGGTCTGAGATGAATGGTACTTCTGTTATAACCAATGAGGAAAAAAAGCAGAAATATGCTTTTTATTCTAATAAAATAACACCCAGATTTTCAATTCTGGATCCAACATACACCTTTAGAGTTCCCCAAAATCAGACCGCATTTGGGATTGCTGATATCTTTTCTCATGTCGTGGAGCAATATTTCTCACCTACCACGACTGATTGGTGGGTTCCAGATAGAATTGCTGAAGCCCTTTCTAAAACCATTATTCACTGGGGCCCAGTGGCTTATAATGAACCTAAGCATTACTATGCGCGAGCAAACATAATGTGGGCATCTACAATGGCTCTCAATGGAATTATCGCAACGGGGAAAATTACCGACTGGGCAACTCATGCAATGGAACACGAACTCTCTGCATATTATGATATCCCACATGGAGAGGGTCTT
>CAYZBF010000075.1:0-2780 GCA_964476585.1 uncultured bacterium
GTTTTCTTAGCTTTATTCTAACTAAATGCCATAAGCTGTTCTCAAATATTGACTCCCGACTGCCGACTATCGACTTTGGACTAAATTACACAAACCCAGCTCTTTCCTGTTCCAGTACTTTCTCAGATTCTGCTGCAGAGATAAAATCCTCTTGATTAACTATGGGTTCATCTTTAAGAAGTGCACTTCTTGCAGCATTCATTATTACATTCTTAATCTCGCCTCCTGTGAGTTCATAATTTTTTGCTAATTCATTAAAATCAATATCAGTAGATAAAGGTAATCCCTCAGGAGTCAGGGTTTTCCATAATTTCTTTCTCATTTCTACATCAGGCTCTGGGAATTCCATCTTGATAGAGATTCTTCGTGTAAGGGCAAAATCAAGGACATCCGAAATATTAGTAGTGAGGATTACCACACCTTCATAATTCTCAAGCAATCGCAGGAATAATGAAACATCTTTATTAAGCATTGAATCCATATATGTTCCACCTTTTGTTCTGGAGGAGATGAATGAATCTACTTCATCAAGAAGCAGAATACATTCTTCTGAAGCTGCTTTGTCAAAAAGTCTTTTTATGTTCTTTTCCGTTACTCCAAAGTATGGATTAAGAACATCAGAAAGGGAAACGATATAAAGCTTAAGTTTAAGATGATAAGCAATAACTTCTGCAGTTAATGTTTTATCTGTCCCTGGAGGACCGTAGAATAGAATTACAAGTCCCTTACCCTTCTCGAATTTCTTGTCAAATCCCCATTCATTAAAGAACAAATCATGATTCTCTATCTGTTTTAATATAATCTCTACTTTTCTTTTAGCACCTTTGGTTAAAACAATATCAGTAAGTGACTTTTTGGGTTCGATTACATCAAAGAGTCGACATTCTGAATTTTCCTTCTTATCGACATTAATTTCTTCTCCTTCCAATATTGATAAAATTTCTGGTGAAAGTGTGAAAGTATTTCCGTTACTTTTAAAAGGACCTATTTCTTCTTCTTTTATTAATGCTTTCGAGGAGAAAAGGACACCTCGTTCTTTTATCTTTTTACGCTCCAGGTAAGCAGTCCTGGAAT
The DNA here is from genome assembly GCA_964476585.1 of uncultured bacterium. Lineage (GTDB taxonomy): Bacteria > Hydrothermota > UBA3072 > UBA3072 > UBA3072 > CAYZBF01. The sequence goes on from CAYZBF010000075.1 coordinate 1,075, forward strand.
CGTCTACCACATCTTCCAGGATGGAAAGAAGGGTTTCTCCATGTCGAATACCACCCCTTAGATATCCTAAGTACTGGGATAGTATCACCTTAAGTTCAATCAAATTTAAATCATTATCCTTCGCAAATTGAAGGAATGGATTGTTGTTAAGCTTTCGTCTTTTTAGGGTATTCATCGTTTTTTTTAAGAGCGCCATTTCCCTTTTGTCTATTTTCTTGTGGATCTCTTTATCGCTTTTATGCCTGTGATAAGAGCTATTATGATGTTTTTCTAAGTAGTCCAGCCAGTCTCCTATCAATTCATCCTGTGATTTATAAATTGATTTTTTGGGCATTTAACCTTTTACGTTTTCTACGTATACGTCTAATTTTTCTTTCATAGGAAAACCAACAAGCCAGATAGAATCAAGATTTAGTGTAGTTATTAATATAGGAATTTCTTCCTTTTCTTTTTCAATATTCTCAACCTTTGTGTATGAAAATGGTAAAACACCTGTATTATCATCCAGTATAAATTCAATTTCTTTTCTATCGACTTCAAGGTCCTTGTAAAGTATAGGAGCTGACCCTGATTTATAATTTACATTTTTTAGGGTAAGGTCCACACTCAGTGCCTTTACATACATATCAAACTTTGCCTCAGTGAACAAAAATTCTGTCCCGAATCGTTTCATAATCTCTTCTACGGAACTTTTTAGTATTTTTTTGATATCTCCATATTTTTTCTTTTTATTACGAGCTACCACTTTCTTTTTTGGTTCTCGAAGAATTGGCTTTTCAACATCTTTACGAAGCACTTCGCCTTCAGGAGAGAAGCTAAGAACTATACCATCATCAATATCCAGAGAGAACATGTAAATCTGTGCCTGTTTTATATGGTTTTTACCAATGTTTTTATTAGCTTTTAATTCAAGAAGTAGATTATTATCTACAATGATATCGCTCAACACATCCTTGAGGTAATACCCTTTATAGGTAATTTCGATATTCGTCTGTCTTTCATATGGAATTCCATTAATTCTGAATTCATGGGCAAGTGCCTTTTCATAAACAATTTCATTATATCCAGGGCCCAAAATATCCATCACTTCATTACTTAATTTTTCAATCTTCTCTTTTAACTTTTTCATTCTACCCTCCTATATTTAATTGTTAATTTAAGATTCCTAATCTGCTTATAGTATAATAACTTTTTTCAGTTTTTAAATAAAAAAAGAAATAATCACAGATACATAATAACGTACCCCGAACCTTGAACCCAGAACCAGAATCACCGACCAACACACCAACCAATTTGTTTGTAAATAAAAAATGAAGATGATCTACCACAGAGATACAGAGCAGTCGCTTCGCTCCATTGGATTAATTAGAGGGTTCAAGGGGTCGAGGGGTCAAGGATTCAAGGGTTTCTCAGAAAATAACTAAATCCAAATTCCTTTTCATTATTATCCCATTTAACTATTAGACCACTCAACCATTTAACTGTCATTCGACTCAAGACTCCTGACTCAAGACGGATGACTTCGTCATCACCCCCCTTGCCTAAATCCCATTTTCCCTTATGATTTTAATGAAAAGAGATATGTGAGATGTGGACTATAGAGATACTCACGACTAAAGTTGGATATAAAATTAAAATGTCACAGAGCCTGCCCAACCTGCCATACTTGTCATATGTAATGCGTAGCTATTACTGTATGATGTAAT
>CAYZBF010000076.1:0-2559 GCA_964476585.1 uncultured bacterium
ATGTTCTTTCATCTTTTCCGGTACATACCAAACATATTCTCCACGCCATTTTATTCCGTATCTAAAAATATTACTGCGACGTAGAAGCTTCTCATATTCATTAGATAATTTATTTTTTGAAATAAATCTAGAATCGTCCCCTGTTTTTAGCCCATAGTAAAATTGCACATATTTTCTTAGTGGTAATGTCTTCTTTTGTATTTTCTTATTTAACTTTATTGTAAATTCATTAATAGATAAATCAAATACATTCAAATGTGTCTTATAAAATTCACCTTGGCAAATATCCCTTTCTGCAATAAATTGACCTTCTTTAAATGTAGATATCATTATTCTATTTCTTTGCCTTCTTTTATTTTCATTTTCACGCTCTAAAACTATTATTACAGTTTCTACAGTCGCATCTTCAAAAACTTTATCAGGTGGTATGGAAATTAAATAAATATTGCTTTTTGAAAGTATATACTGCCTCAACGCAGTAAAACTTTCTAGTGAAAACCAGGTTTTTGATACAATAAATGACATTATTCCACCAAATTTCAAAAGATCAAGAGCTCTTTTTATAAAACATGCATATAAATCAGACTTTGCTTCGAAAACAGGTCTATAATAAGCCCAAAGATATGTCTTTATATTTGCACTCAACTTATGAGGTCTTACATAGGGTGGATTTCCAATCACCACATCAAATCCGCCTTCATCAACCATAATTTTCTCAAATCGTTCCTCCCAATTGAAGGGCTTTACTTCATACCACTCTTTGCCAAAGTATTTCTTTAGTTCCAATATATCACCGGAAATTAGGGAATTACCACATCGAATATTTCTGTCCAATATCGGTATAATTGAACGTCCATGAATAAGACCGTATTCACCTTCCAGCATCTTCATCATTAATGATAATTTTGTAACCTCTACTGCCTGTTCATCTATATCAACGCCAAAGATATGATTTCGCAATATTTCGCTCTTTTCTTCTATCGTTAAAAGTGGCTCTGCTTCTTCATATTCTAACTCTAATTTTCCCATCGTTTCTTTTGATTTTTTCTTATTCTTTTTCTGACTCCGATAATAATTTAACATTTCTTCATAAGCTCTGATGAGAAAACTCCCCGAACCACAAGCAGGGTCTAAAATCCTTAACTTTTTTATCTTCTTTTTTGAAGATTCCTGTAATAATTTACCAACCGTATTCTTTACTATGTAATCAACGATATATTCTGGAGTATAATAAACACCTCCAGCTTTCCTAACTTCAGGTTTCAATTCATATTTAACATGGTGATCAGTCAATCTAACAGTATATCCTAAATACTGTTCATAGATATTACCTAACACTTCCAGAGGAATAACATCAAACTGATATGGATTGTAGGTTTCAAAGATTATGTCTCGCATTACCTTGAAATCGATAGCTAAATTACTTTCCCATTCCTTCGGTCTAAACAGGTCACTGTCAAAGATAATATTATAGTGCCTGAATTCCTCTTTAAGAAAAATCATTGTATTTGTTCCTACAGTTTCGGTCCTTTCTTCAAATATTTCTTTCAATGGACGCCGGTAAGTAAGACCACGGTCTTCACAAGAACGCATAAATATAACACGGTCAAGAATTCTTTGAGTTATTTCTTTGAGAAATTCTGCATCCTTTTCTCTATCTTCGGAATGAAAGAGTTTGGGATTATTTTTAAATATATCCTTCGCTAAAGACACCCGCCATAGTTTAAGGTCATCGAGAATCGCTTTATCAACGGGGAGCCTATCTTTTGGCTTGACAAGAAGTAATTTATCAAGTTCTCCTTTAATTACTGAATCCTTAGATAATAACCATAACCTATCAAACTGCTCTAAGTATTGATTCCACTCTAAATTGAGTTTTAAGCCTTTAAGAAGATTCCTTGAATCTGGTTTAACGGTTACATCAAAGAGTTTAATGCCTTCAAAATCGGTTAAAAGAACAAAAGGAACGCTCTTTTTGTTATATCCATATCGAACTGCCTGTTCAATATGTTTCTCAAGTTCAGCCTTAATTGGCTTTGCCTCAATAAATACCTTGGTAATTCCTTCTACTTTTAGTCCATAATCAACTCTTCCCTTTGAAACTCTTTCTTCCGGGCTAACCTCATCATGATTCCTGACATTCCATCCTAACACATCCTCTAACAGTGGTTGGATAAATGAGATTTTGGTCGCCTCTTCGTTATATTCTTGAGCACGCCCTGTCGCTAATTCTTTCTCAAACTTTTTGATTAATTTAGATAAATTCCTTTTGGCTTTTTCTTTAGTCAATTCCATTTTAATAATTTATTTTATTAAATTTAAGTAATTCAAGGCTTTCCGTCAAGGGGAATGGATATATCAATTTTAACCTCACTATTTATGCATTAATTACAATTTTAGTATACCTATTTTTGCAATATTGTTAATAGTGGGGATTATTAACCAGTTAATTATCATTATAACCTATTATAAATGTAGGTTTTTGCGAACTAACCACATCCACCCCCACCAAATTACACATATATGTCCGGAACATATTTGTGTAATTAGAGAGGCATA
>CAYZBF010000077.1:0-2541 GCA_964476585.1 uncultured bacterium
TTAGGTGGCACAGGTTGTTATGTAAGATATATAGCTATTTGCCCACCTGATTGGGAATATGGAGAATCGATTGCTGAGAATCCAGGATTTCCTCTTCCGTCCTATGATAAACCCCTCTATTATGATGAAGAGAAGGGATATAGGACAAGATAGATAATAGTGGAAGGCTGGCTCATTGCTCGTGTCGGATAGAGATGATGAAGAACCTGGACAAGGTCCCTAATTCTGAAACTTTAAACGTTGTTACCTGGCGTAAGCCCTATAAGGGAGATAGGTTCCCTGCTCATGCTTTAGCTATCTTCCCCAAGGGGATGGAGTAGTTTTGAAAACAAAAAACCTAAAAGGAGGTTGTATGAAAAAACTGCTATTTGTAATGGTTTTGGCACTACTTGTATCTTTCTCACTCCATGCAGTTGATGTTACATGGGGTGGACTGTTCTACAACTATGCATTCTGGTGGAGTAATGCCGATTTCAATGGTGACGTTGGTGATACAGATATGCATTACTATATGCATGCAGACGTCAACGCCACAGCCGATTTCGGTGAGGGTGTAACTGCTTTCGTCAGGATCGGTGACTGGGGAAACTATGGCATGCATCCAGTATACGGTGCAGGAGTAGCTGGAATGAGTGTTCACATTATGCATGCATATGTCAGCGCACAGAACCTCTTTGAGACCCCAATCGGTTTCACTGCTGGTATAATGCCTGTATGCTATGGTGATATTGCCTTTGATGGTGGAGAAGATGGTTTTGCTGGTTTGAAGTTCAACGTGGCTACTGATCAATTTGCACTTGATCTCTTTACCTTGAGAGCGATAGAGAACGGTGGCATGGGTTATATGATGATGGGATTGTATGACTCAATCCCTCCGGACATGGATATCCATGGTGCATGGGCTACCTTCAAAGTTATGGAAGGTAATGTAGAGATCAACGGCTTTGGATTTCTCGGAATGTATGGGGATGACAAGCCAATGTGGATAGGTGCTCGCAGTGCTGGAACGCCTATGGAGGGACTCTCCTATGTAGGTGATTTCGCAATGATGATGGGATCATATGGACCCGAGGGTGCTGAGGTTGACTACAAGGGTATGTATTATTCAGCAAGAGCGAAATATGCATTTGCTCCTGTTACCGCGGGTGCTGGCTACTACTACTTCTCAGGTGATGATCCTACGACCGCTGAATATGAAGGCTACGTGTCCCCAACTGGTGGTCCATATGCCAATGACTTCTATAAGGGATGGGTTGGCTTTGGTCCTGCCTATACCCTCTGGAGCCCCTATGGCTTCAACCTTGTGACTCCAAATCTGAATGTGATAAACGCAAATGTCTGCTATGATGCTGATAATTTTAGCCTCCGAGGCGACTTTTTCATGTATAAGTTAGTCGAAGGAGATCCAACTGCAATGGGTAATGAGATAGCTGTCCATGCATGGTTTAACCTGAGCGAGCAATTCGGCTTCGGTGCAACCGGTGGATACTGGATGCCAGGTGAAGTCTTTACTGGTGAAGATGCAATGATGGCAGGGTATCTCTATCTCGCAAAGGGATTCTAATATAAATAAGCCAGGTAAAGAAAAAAGGCGGCTTTAAAGCCGCCTTTTTTCTTACTCAAAGCTCAAGCCCTTTTTCCTTACTCGTATACACATTTACCCTTTTCCTTTGCGATATACATCTTGACATAGGGGATACTAACAATAATATAGCAAAAAGGAGGAAGGATGAAAAAAGGTGCATACACTTTGCTCGTAACGCCCTTTAAAGATGATGGAACACTTGATGAGGAGAGCTTGCGAAAATTGGTGAGAAGACAGCTAGAAGCAAACATCCATGGTCTTGCTCCCCTCGGAGTCACAGGTGAGAATACTCTCTTGAGCAGGGATGAGTTAGGAAGTGTTCTTACCATTGTGGTAGATGAGGTTAACGAGCGGATGCCTGTAATCCCTGATACGTGTGCAATGGGACTTAACGAAGCACTTGAAAAGGCAAAGGTATTTTCTGACCATGGAGCTACACATGTGGCTGCCTATGTTCCGTTCTTTGTTAGACCAAAACAGGACGGGATAATAAAATTCTATGAGGAATTGGCAGATAAATCGGAAATTCCTATCATAATGCATAATGCGCAGGGAAGGACCTGTGTAAATATGGAGCCGGAGACGACAGCACACTTGGCTAAACATCCCAATATCGTTGGAATCAAGGATGGGAATAAACTATTAGATCACCTTGCAAATATTATTCGACTTACTAAGGATGAAGATTTTGAGGTGTTCACCGGGAAGGATACCACTGCATACCCACTTGTATGTGCTGGTGGTGCTGGAACATTTACCGTTGCAGGGAATGTTGTTCCTAGTGTTATGAAAAATATAGTAGACTTCTCACTTATGGGTAAGAGAAAAGAAGCAGAGGAACTCCATAACGAGTATTTCTCACTCTTTGAAGCAGTCCGTTTTGAAATCAATCCTCTGGGGACAAAAGCTGCTTTAGAGCTTATGGGTCTTATCAGAGGAAATCTTCGTCTCCCTTT
>CAYZBF010000078.1:0-2420 GCA_964476585.1 uncultured bacterium
TTTTTCCTTTGCTTCCTCCAGTGTAGTTCTGTTATACTCTCGTGTAATTACCGAAGGGTGATGAAAACGGCTTAGTTGCTGTATAAGGTTCCATCCCACTATTGCTTCGCCTGGATACGATTCCAGAGTTGGCAGCGGATTACAGGCATAAGCCGAGATGAGAATCTTCACTATCTTCCTCTCGCCAAAATTTTCCTCATAACCATACATACATTTTTTGTATATGTTTCAAAGGTGTAATACACTTCAAATCTTTTCCTGCCCGTTTTCCCCATCTTCCTTCTTATCTCAGCATGTTTTGCAAGATAGATTATCTTTTTGGCTAACCCATCAACATCCTCTGGCTGAATAATAAAACCAGTCTTGCCATCTACAACAACCTCAGGTATCGTTCCTATATCTGTTGAAATAACTGGTAAGGAAGCCCTCATTGCCTCCAGGTTTACAAGACCAAAGGTTTCCAGCGGATAATTCGTTGGAAATACGAATAAATCACTTCTTTCAAAGATTTTCTCCTTCTCTTCTCCATAAAATGGTCCGGGGAATTGAACAAAATCTTCGATTGAGTTATCTGATATAAATTTCATTACTGAATTCTCTAATTCTTCATCCTGCCACGGCCCTGCTATTATGAATCTTATATCTTTCAACTCAGAAATAACCTCAGGTATTGCTTTTAACAGTGTCCATACCCCCTTACTTGCTGTAAGGTTTGCAAGGAAGAGGATCTTTAACGCATTAGAATCTTCTCCCTTTTGTTGCATTGCATTCTTATTTTTCCTGGTATCCTCCACGCAATTTGGAATGACGTAGATTTCCCCTCTACTAAATCCTTCAATACTCTCCACAAGGGATTCACCCAAAATAATGCAACCTTTTGCACGGCTAAATATTAAAGTTAGATATCTGCAGAAAATAGGACTATCCATACATAACTCCTGGTATCCTCTACCCTGGAGATACAAAATATATTTTTTCCCAAGGAGTTGGGTAAGTAAAATAAAAACTCCTTCCCCCAATAAGCCTATTCTTGTAACGGAAATAAAAAAGACCACAAGCACAGGTGAATAGGTCAGCAAATTACGAAGAAAACGGAAAAGATTAGGAAAATATCTAAGAAACTTTAATACATTAATCTTGTTTACTTCACTAATGTCTCTTGAAAAGGTTTTAGAGGAAAGTTTAAACTTATATCCAAGTTTTTTTAAGGAACGCAGAAAAAAGTCAGTCATTATATTACACCCGTGGTAGGGAGGAGGCCTCTGTCCGTAAACTAATATTTTTTCGTTCATAAACTTATTCTCGTAGTAAAGTCTGGCAATGCTATGATTCTCATCTCCTTTAAAAGATATCCCAAGATTACAATTCTATTCAAGTATTTTTGCCTTATCATAATACATTTATTTAGTCGCAATGTACTTTAATCCCCCACTTAAGTTCGTATACTGTAATAAGTGTGAAATAAATATCTGAATAGAAAAATTATCTCTCCTTTTAAAATTAACAGGTTTTTTTAGCCATTTAATTTTATTAAATCCCGCTATAGATAATGTTCTGTATAAAGATTTGGGGGAGAAAGCATACAGGTGAGTAGGTCTCGATATCTCTCTCCATCTTTCTTTGGTTATAAGGGAATTTAATCCTCTATGATTAGGAGTAGTAATAAAAAGTTTACCATCAGGTTTCAATAACTGATAGAATCTTTTCAAAATCCCTACGGGGTCCTTCAAATGTTCAATCACCTCTATCATCACAATAAGATCAAACTCAGCCTTTCCATAAATTTCTCCAAGGGAAGAGATTACTTCTATTTCTTTTTGAGAAATAAACTCCCGTGCATTTTTATTCTTTTCAACTGCTACAATATTCTTAACCTTGTCCTTTACAACTTCACAGAAATTCCCAAGACCTGCACCAAATTCAAGCATATTTACATTTCTTATCTTTTCACTAACTTCTTTCATGATTAAATCAAATAATTGACGGGCTATTAGAACGTCAGTTTCCACATTCATTATTTTTTTAGTAATATTCTCTATAGAATAATTCTTCTCATAAATCGATTCCAGACTTTGTTCCGAAGGGAAAGGATGCCTGAAAAGAACATCGCAATCTTTGCAGATGTTAATATCCTTGTTAGGACATTTAGACACTGTTCTCCGAGACCCGCATATAGGACACATAATTTCTTTGTCAATTATCATTTTTCATTCTTTCCCTCTTGCTTACTCACACGATTCTGGAAATAACTAACTTCTAAATTGAAAAGCTTTAATAAAACCTCTTATATCATTCCCTATTCTCGGTATATAATCTATAGATTTCCTTCCCTAAAATGTCAATACTACCGTGATAAAGATTCTTTCGTGAAGAACCACTTGTTGAAATCTAACATAAATACTTTCCAATGAATATCGCTT
>CAYZBF010000079.1:0-2290 GCA_964476585.1 uncultured bacterium
TATCAACTGCACGAACAAAATTCCCTTCCTCATAAAGCTTTTTTGCCATATGACTACCGATAAACCCACCAGCCCCACAAACTAAAATTCTCTCACTCATATTTCCTCCCTGAATCTCTATATTCATGCACAATGACACCTTATTGAACTTTCAATGTTTGTCAAGATTTTTAATGATTAGGCTTTGAGGTGTCAAGGTTTCGAGGTTTCTAGTGTCAAAGAAGAAACGCTGAACTCCAATCCCTAATCCCCAAATTCTAACCCTATCGTCTCCGGTCTTCAGTCACTACTTAACCCAATAAACTCGAACTAACTTGAGAGTAGCCACTTCGTAATAGGAATAACTCTTATGGTTCCTTCTTTAACTTTAATAGTACTATCTTCATCCTCGGTAATAACTACACCTTCATTAAGTTCCAATTCTTGCATTCCTTCTTTAAGGGCTCTTATCTCTCTCTCCTTAACCTCTTTTTCGTGCAAAGACGTGGAAACCTGAATCAATGAATGAGGTTCTTTCTCATGATGAACAAAAAAATCTATCTCCTTGCTGCTTTTAGTCTTATAATAAAATAGTTCCTTTCCTCTTCTTCTCAATTCGAGAAAAACAATATTTTCAAGATATTTACCTCTGTCCGCTGAAAAACTAAATCCTACAATTCTCCGCATGCCTGAATCTATAACATAAGCCTTTTTAGGATTCAATACCTGTTCCTTTAGCGAATAACCATAGCCTTTTATAACAAATATCATAAAACTATCTTCAAGATAACTAACATATTCTTTTACAGAATTTATATTGCTTATATCTGTTGCCTTTTGCAAACTTGAATAAGTAAAAAGAGAACTTAGATTACTGATTAAATATAAAGACAGGTCTCTTAATCCTTTCACATTTCTTATATGATATCTTGCTACAATATCTCTGAATATTACATCTTTATACAACCTTTGTAAAATCTCATCTTTATTATATCTTAAAAATTCAGGCATTCCTCCTTCTGTAAGATATCCATCAAAAAAAGATTTAATCTCCGCCCTCTTTTCCGTTCTAATATACCAGTTCTTTTCAACTTCCTTTCCTTCCATCCTTAAATACTCATTGAATGAAAAAGGTAGTAATTCAATATATAAATATCTTCCTGTAAGTTTAGAACTTATATCTTTCTCAAGAAGACTTGCATTAGAACCGGTCAGATAAATTTTAGCTCCAGAGTCATATAACCTCCGAACAAATCTATCCCACCCTTGGACATTCTGAACCTCATCAAAGAAGTAAGTATTAACCTCCCCAAATAGCTCAATAAATACCTCTTTTAACTTGTTAAAATCAGTTGATTCAAAGTCAATAAGTCTCTCATCTTCAAAATCAATAAAATAAAAGGAACTTTCCCTATAAAACCTATTTATAATCTGCTTAAGTAGAGTCGACTTTCCCACCCTTCGTAAACCGGAAATCACTATAATATGAGGAAGTTTTATATATTCGATAAAACTATTAATAACATCCCTCTCAATGCAATCTTCAACCTTATTTAAATTATCATATTGTTCAGTTACTACCTCCCTCAAAACTCTTTTATCAACCATCAATCTCCTCCAATTATTACATTATTGATACAAAAAAATTTTAAATATTTGAATTATCAATTCAATAATATATATAATTTATGCATTGTCAATGCAATTTTTAATTATTATAAATTTTAAGGTAAGCTGTTTAAAGAAAGGATTTAGAATTTCAAGGTGTCAAGTACAAATTAGCCTTTAGTCTATAGTATGTAGTCGAGAGTCGGAAGTCTTGAGTCAGGAGTCAGGAGTCAGAATTTAAAATCAGGATTTGGGGATTAGGATTAAGGGTTTAGAGATTAGTGCCGAGTGCCAAGGACTGAGTTCTCTATTAGGTCTTAGGTGTTAGGTCTTTGGTCTTAGTATATTTTCCCTCGCCCTTAGTCCCTAAAATTTAATAATTTAATAATCATATAATTAATAATTCTTTGCGTTCTCTGCGAGCTTTGCGTACTTAGCGAGAGATTTTATCGAGTTTTTCCTTATTAACTATTTGACTATTCAACTATTTAACTATTTCTTAGGGTCTTTGCGTCCTTTGCGAGAAACTAAGAGGGTTGTTGGGGATTTTACATTTTTCACTCCTAAATTGGTATATTAATGTGGGAGAGCCCTTCAATTCTGTCATTGCGAGTTCTTCTTCCCGCTCATCCCCTGCGAAGCAAAACACAATCTCCAACAAACAAACTAACCCACCAACTGACCAACGAAAGTAATCCCGAAT
>CAYZBF010000080.1:0-879 GCA_964476585.1 uncultured bacterium
GGAAAGAGATTATGAAATACCTCCGTTCAGGAAAGATTTTGATACGAGGGAGTATGTTGAGGATGTTTTTGGTTCAATCCCTCCCATTAAAGAGGAGAAGGAATGAGGGAAGTTGAACTTTATTTTGGCCCGCAGCATCTCGGGATGGTGGGAAATTTTAGTATCACCCTGAAGGTGGAAGGAGACCGCATTTTAGAAGCAACTGCAAATCCGGGATACCTCCATCGCGGGTTTGAGAAACTTATGGAATACAGAACCTGGATACAGAATTTTCCACTTGTCTGCAGGATAAATGTTGTAGAGCCTGATCACATGGAGATGGTATATGCAATGGCGGTGGAGAAGTTAGCCGGGATAGAAATACCTGAGAGAGCACAATGGATAAGAAGTATAGATCTTGAACTTGCTCGAGTAGGTTCACACCTCTTCGGATTATGGGCTTATGCCAATATGCTGGGCTTTGATACAATCGGTCAGTGGGCGATGTATCATCGTGACCTTATTCTGGACCTCTTTGAAGAATTAACCGGTGGTAGAGTATATCACATCTATATATGCCCCGGGGGGGTAAGGCGTGATTTTCCTGATGGTTTTGCGGACAAGATAGTAAAAACCTTACATTCCATAGGCAAACATGTTCCTGATTATGATGATACGTTCTTTAATAATCCACTGTTTTATGAAAGAGCTCACGGGATAGGAAAAATAACACAGGAAAAAGCAAAGGAATGGGGTGCTGTAGGGCAGGTGGTAAGGGCAACCGGGATTCCGTATGATATAAGGAAAGTAGAACCCTATGCTGCTTATAACAAGGTAGATTTTGACATCCCAACAAGAGAGGAAGGTGATGCCTATTCAAGGATATGGGTGATAAGGGAT
>CAYZBF010000080.1:902-2192 GCA_964476585.1 uncultured bacterium
CATGGTCAGCAATGGTGAAGATAAACCCTATAGAGTTCATTTCAGAACACCTTCTTATTCACATGGATTGACCATTTTAGAAAAAGTGTTAAAGGGTGCAAATATCGCTGATGTGGGCAATGCTATGATAAGCTTATATGTGGTTGCCCCGGAAATAGATAGATAGAGGAAGGATATTATGGAAGAAAAGTATGTTGTCATCATAGGAGCAGGCCCTGCTGGACTATCAGCAGCGATCTTTGCTCGTCTCGACGGATGGAATACATTAGTTCTTGAGTCAAATTGGGTAGGTGGCCAAGGAGCTATTGCCTACACAGTGATGAATTATCCAGGATTTCCCCCCGGTGACGGTGCAGTACTTATAGAAAATTTGCAAAAGCAGGTGACTTCCTCACCACCTAATGGATTAGGAGCAGAGATTAAGTTCGAGAAAGCATTAAAAATCGATACAGAGAACATGATAATAACTACAGAGCAAAATCAGTACAGGGCTAGTGTTATTATCTTAGCCACTGGTAGTGTAATGAAAAAACTCTGTGTACCTGGCGAGGATAAGTTTATTGGCAAGGGTGTATCTTATTATGCTAAAAGAGATTATAATAGATTTAATGGTAAGAAAGTTATAGTGGTAGGAGGAGGAAACTCTACAGCCAAAAATTCAATAGTGGCCAAGAAGGAAGGTAAAGCAAGCAAGGTTATTCAAATACACCGCAGGAGTTCACTAAGAGCTTATCCTCTTATGGTTAAAAGATTACAAAAAGAAGGAATAGAAGTCTTGTATAATACAGAAGTAAATGAAATAAAAGGCACTGATAAAGTTCAAGCTGTAAATATAATAAATAAAAAAACCAATGAAGAACACGAAATACCTGCTGATTGGATAGTTATATGTATAGGGACGAAACCGGATATAAAGCTTGCTCAGGAGGCAGGACTTGAAATAATAAGAGATTTTGTTAATGTCAATGAAAAAATGATGACAAGTAAGCCTGGGATATTTGCATGTGGGGAGATAACTGGTTGTGTTGGACATTTAATTAATGCTGCCACTGAAGGAGCTTCAGCTGGAATGGCTGCCAGCGAATACTTAGCTCTGCAGAAAGTAAAAAGAGGTGAGGTGTTTAAGGGTGCCAAGAATGGTAAGTACGCTAATGAGTATTTACAGATGATAAAAAAAGATGAGAAAATTAAAAATTTAAATTAAGAATATGAGTAAATTTAATTTATTAAGTCCTATTAAGGCTCTAAGATATCTTTTCAAAAAACCCAAAACCTTAAGATATCCGTTTG
>CAYZBF010000081.1:0-2169 GCA_964476585.1 uncultured bacterium
CGGTGGTCGCCGTATCATTTTTCGAGTTCATAACTGGCTTGGAGAAGGAGTACGATCTAATCGATCTAGATGTAAATATGGTGTCATGGCCTAAACACTAAGAATATTTCGATATTTTGGATGATGCGGTCCAGCATGCTAAGAAAATATTGGCATTAACTTGTATCATTTCCACTAATTCAAGGGACTTTAGGTATTATAGAGAAATGTACAATCAATCTTTATCACAAGATTGGGTAGAGAAAAGGAAGAGGTTCTATGGAAGAGAAGACATTGACGCAACTATACTTGAAACTATTATTGAAAAGCATTGCCAGAAACATGGCAAGCGCTGCAAATTATTGTTGTATGATCAAACTTATCCGACTCACGCTAGAGCATATTTCAGAATAGATGCGAATCTGTAATGATCTTGCTAACTATAAGGCTAAAGGAGAGAGCACTCATGTTTACAAGGCCATCAATATGATGGAAATATATAGGCAGAGGTGAGCTATGGACTTCAAGAAGCGTGAATTCAACTCGCAAATCAAAGAAGCAGTTATGAGAATATATACAAAGCTCAGCTGAGCAGAACGATGCCAGATCTAAGTTGTAGGTGGTACATAGACTGGGTGCAGTCAAGTCAGAGCTAAGGCTTGGGGTTCTTGAGAAGTTCCAAGAGTCACGGTGATTGATTCTATGGTACGTCTTCTGCAGTCAGGAAACAGAAACCGCGTTCTGAAGGGCACGACAGGGCTTGTTGGAAGGTCTTAGCGCCGTGGAACGGGTTGTCATTGGTGGACAGGGGAACTTGTCGTCGTCAACAGGGAGGAGTAATTATCGCCAATTGCTTGGCTCGAGCACAAGAGGAATCTGAGAGATGATGAAGTCAAGGAAGTATGAGGTACAGGTCTCGGAGCCAGATGACTCTTTTGAGGAATGGGACAGTTTTGTCGATAAGTCTCTGCAGGGTTGTATTTTTTGCCGTTCGTGGTGGCTGAAGGCTGTTGCTCCACGACGGTTCAACATTCTTACCTTGCACAAAGGCGACAGGATCGTTGCAGGGATGCCAATGGTTCACACACAGAAATGGGGCTATCACGCCATCCACATGCCGCTACTGACTCAGACTCTGGGGGTACTATTGGCTCCGCCGACAAGTGATAGATACGAGAAGATGCTTTCGGGAGAGATGGATATACTGGAAAGTCTTGTCGAAGCTATTCCCAAGGTTGACTATTTCTCAATCCGCACTTCTCCTAATTTCACCAATTGGTTGCCATTTTACTGGATGGGGTACAGGCAAACAACGCGTTATACCTATGTTATAACAGACTTAGAGGATTTAGATAGAGTTTTCTCGGGGTTCGCGTATTCCAAGAGGAAGAACATTAAAAAGGCTCAGAGGTTACTTGAAGTGCGTGAAGATCTATCTGCCGCGGAGTTCTATTCCAATCATGAAATGACACTACGCAAACAAGGAGCGTCTATTTCGTATAGTTACGATTTCTTCAAGAGAATACATAATGCAACGCGTGAAAACTGCGCGGGGAAAACCTGGTATGCCCTTGATGCCAAGCAAAACATCCACGCAGCGATATTCGTCATCTTTGACCACAAGTCTGCATATTACCTAATTAGCTCTATTGATCCTGAATACAGGAACAGTGGGGCTGCCTCATTACTGTTAAGAAATGCTATAGCCTACGCGTCACGGTACACAAATAGATTCGATTTCGAGGGTTCAATGATCAAAGGCGTTGAACAGTCGTTTAGAAAGTTTGGCGCGGTTCAAACACCATATTTCAGTATTAGCAAAGGCGGGTATCCGCTGCTGTTGAAGACCTATCGGAGGTTGCCTAGTAACGTAAGAAGAGTTGTGCGGAAGTTTGTGATGGACAAGCTGACATAAGACATCTTTTAAGGATTTGAATGACGGAGAAACCAGAGGTATACATGAAGAGCCGACGGAGTCTGGGGGGGAAGCTGCAGATTTCCCTGGCAAGGCATGAGGGTAAGATCATCGCTGGAGGGATCTTCCCGATTTACAAGGATACGATCTATTTCCTGGATGGGATCTCTTCTCGGGAACATCAAAAGCTCCGTGCTAATAACCTTATTCAGTGGCACATCATTTCCTGGGCGGCTTCGGAGGGTTTGTGCCTTTACGATATAGTAGGGGGTAAT
>CAYZBF010000082.1:0-2167 GCA_964476585.1 uncultured bacterium
ATAAATCTCAAGGTTTTACCACCAAGTTCAATAATATCTCCATCTTTCTCATATATAATTCCTTTTTCGTAATCTTCAGTTGTTTTTTTACGTTTTTGGGTTTTCTTTCGGAATTCTTCAATAGCTTCATTAAATTCTTCATAATCTACATACCATACTCCTCTATACTTAAAAGCCGAGACTTCAACTCCGCTAAAATATACTTCTCCCTTATTCTTTGCAGATCTTCTATACCAATCATATGAATTAGATGGAGCACCTTCTTCTTGTTTAAATAACTCTACTGCTGTTTTCAATTTAATTTTTTCCTTTTCATTCATCATAATATTCCTACTTTTCATCCCAAATAAACATTCTCATTATGCCAGGTTATGAATTCTGGTTTTGGTTTGAATTCTTTCTTTCGCGGAAGGTGAAGTTTTACTCCTTGCATTTTGTAATAAGTTTCTCCATTATCAAAATCTTCTTTTATTCTTCTGCTTACTTCAAAGTGATAATTGGGTGAGATTGTTGCATATCCCTTATCAAAAAGCCGGTGAATATCGGATCTAAAAAGTATACCATTCCCTATATCATGTGGACCACTTTCACTAAAAGGTTTAATATGCGCTGCTTCTAAAGTTGGTAAAGTCCGTTCCTGTGTAACTGCTCCTACACGTTGGTAAATATCTGTAACTATAACGCGAAAGCCTCCCTGTCCTAATCTAGGCATTACCATTATAGGAGATCCATATCGTTCTCTTTGTTCTGAAATTCTTTCAGTAAATACATCAGACCCAATCTTTAGTCGTAATTGTACTTCTTCCCAAAGTTTCTCTCCATATTTTTCTGTAGTATCATAGCTCTTGCCTTGCCTTATGCCTAGCTTCCAATTCTGTGGTAATGGAATCCACTCATCTTCTCGTAAAAAAAATGGCTGAGTTAATATTATACATCCAATCTGATAATCTTCAGTTGATGGAGTCTGCCCACGGTATTGTTCAATAAGACTACGCATCTCATTAAGAGAATTTGCACCATTACTTTCTTCAAAAGCATCCCAGGCTAAACTGACTGATAAAAGAGTACTATGAGTAAAAAATCCTCCACCTGCTATAGAATTATATGGGCTGTGTAGTTTAAAAAGGAAAAGTTCTTCCTTTTTTAATGCTCTAAATTGACTTCTACCACTAGGCTGCCAGAAATTTACTTCGTCAATTTCTTCTTGAATCTCAGATAAATTTCTAAACCATTTATTATTTGTAATTGCTACATATATTTTCATTTATTTGGCTATTTCCATAATTTTGATGTTTTGGGTTCTGATCTGAGGCTTGCAAATGATTCATCGGTGATTATCACATGGTCATCAACATCAATACCTAAAAGTTTACCAGCTTCAATAAGTCTTTCAGTTAATTTTATATCATCATTACTTGGGGTCGGATCTCCTGAGGGATGGTTATGAGCTAAAATTATTGAAGCAGCATTATTCTCAATAGCAGAATTGAAAATATCTCTAGGATGTGCTATACTGCTGTCTAAAGTACCTGTTGATATATTATCAATGCTAATAAGTTTTTTTCTTGTGGTTAAAGAAAGGATTCTAAAATGCTCTTTCTTTTTTCCTCCAATTTCATTTTTAAGTAACTGGAAAACATCCTCTGGTGAGGTAATTTTATACCCATATCTTTTATGTTTAGTTAATGCTTTTTCGCCCAACTTTAGAGCCGCTTTTAGCTTACAAGCAGTAGCAAAGCCTATTCCATCAACTTCCTTTAACTCTTCGATTGATGCTTCTTTGATTTTATTGAGATTTCCAAATTTAGCTAATAGATTCTGCGCAATCGTTAAAACATTTCCCTTTTTACCACCTTTTTCTATAACTAAGGCTAATAGTTCCTGAATGGATAGATTATCAACACCGACTTTTTTTAACCTTTCCCTTGGCCTTTCTTCTTGTGGTAGATCGTGAAGGGTAAATGATTTTCCAGACATAATTCTCAAGTCCTCTATAATATCATTCTTCAGTCAAATCTTCGTATATACCACTAAATTGATCAAGAGCAGATTCAAGATTTTCCATTATTTCACTTGCTAAAACATCAGGTTCTGGCAGATTTTCTAAATCTTCAATACTTTCATCCTTCAGCAAGAAAATATCAAGGTTTGCCTTATCTCGTTCAAT
>CAYZBF010000083.1:0-2072 GCA_964476585.1 uncultured bacterium
CAATGTTATTGGTATAAGAAATAAAAGCAGGGAGTGAGGAAATGGAAAAATATGACTTAGTTGCACCATGCAGTGATTTTTGTGGCGGCTGTGGACAATATAATGGACTAATTAGCAAAACAGCCAGGCAAATGAGGGAATTTGCAGAGCTCTACGGATTTGAATTTCGATCCGAAGGGGCGTTCGATTTCAAGCAATTTGTGAAGGGGTTGGAATGGTTTATCGACAATGCAAAATGTCCGGGGTGCCAACAGGGTGGAGGCCCAGCCTGGTGTGAGGTAAGGAAATGCTGTTTTGAAAGGGGATTGCGTATATGCTTTGAGTGTGAAGAGTTTCCATGTTCCAAATTTAAGGAGTACGCAGACCCCGATACTATGGATAGGTATAAAAGATTTAAGGAAATAGGATTTGAGAAATGGGTAGAGGAACAGGCACAAAAGGCTAGGGAAGGTTATGAAATACATCTACAAAAAGTGGCATCTTTAAGACCAAAGCACACAAAAGGCAACAGCTGACTCGAGGTATAAAAATAGATAGGAAAGGATGAAAATATGGTGGAGATAAAAGATTTAACAGTGGAAAATATTCAGGATGAGGCGGGATTTTGTTTTCAGCAATTGAATCCCGCAGCCCCATACTCAAAGGGAGATGAAGAGCGTTATCTTGAAGGAAAGAAAGAGAGGGAATTGGTGGAACATTACTCAATGCCTGTCTTGAAGATTCAAGAGAACTCAAGAAGAAAGGTGTAGCAGTGACATGTGCAGATGATCACTGAATGGCGCAGTCATTCTTTGAGAAACAAGGGTTCATAGAAGTGGTAAGGGGGAAATGGATGTCTATCCTTCTTAAGAAATTTGAAGAAGTGGGAAATCCTGATTGGCTACAGGGAAGTTTTGAACCTGAACTGCAAAAGGGAAAGATTGTAGTTAATATCTTCCGAAACGACCGCTGTGCCGTAATCTGGCGAAATGCTGAGATCGTAAGAAAAGTCGCAAACGAGTTTAGGGAATATGTTGTAATAAATGAATATGACACAAATAAAAGGGAAGACATTCTGAAATACAAGGAGGTTGGTTCTATATATGTGAATGAACAATGCGTTGTTGGAGGACCTCCGGTGATTGAAGAGGAGGTCAGAAAAGTATTTAAAGAGGAGTTATTAAAGATTAAAAAATCTTAATAAGGAAGATGTTAAGCGCATAGTATTTGCTGGGAACTTTAGACCAACGGCAAGAAATAAAAGGAAATAAGCAATATGAAAGGAATTGATTACAGATTTATTGGCGCCTGTGGATTATATTGTGGGGAATGCGATGTATACCTTGCTTTTATAAACAACGACCAGCAGCTCAAAAAGGAAATCGCCAGGTATCATAATCTTAAGATCTCTTATGTCCATTGTGATGGTTGTTGGGGAGATTTTTCCAGGATATGGGGTATTGAATGGCAAGATGGTGGCAAAACCTGTAAAATAAGAAAATGTGCAGAAAAGCATAATATTCATGTATGTATTGAGTGTCCAGATTTTCCTTGTCAGATGCTTGATGAATTTCACAAAAAGGGCTATCAGAAAGCAAGAAAAAACCTGTTCAGAATGAAAGAAATCGGCATTGAAAAGTGGCTCAAGGAGAAGCAGAAGAACCACGCAAATGGAGATTAGATAAATGGTTGAGTGGGAAAATAATTAAATGGTTTAAGAGGAAGGGTTTGATATTAGGCGAACAACTCAACTATTTTACTACCTAACTATTTATTATTGACTTTTGATAGTCTCAAATATATAAGTTAAATATGATAGATCCAACGATGGAAGAAGGCAAGATTGCTCTTCCATTTAGAGGGATTTAAATGCAGAATTGAGATATGCTCGAAATATAGAAAAATACCCTAAAAGGTCAGGTTCTAAAAAAGTTGGCTGAAATTGATCATCTGCGAAAAAGATTTATTAAGTGACTAAAATGTACAATTTATCAATCAAGTACCTTTATCTAAATAGGGGGATGTTGAAATATGAAGATTGAGAAGCAACCAACTAAACTCATTATCAAAGATAGTTCTATTTTCCATGGTTA
>CAYZBF010000084.1:0-2069 GCA_964476585.1 uncultured bacterium
CTTGACTTAGCACCACTTAGCACCTAAAGTGGTACAGGATTTCCACCTCAGGTCCGAATGAGCTTTGAGTATGATGTTTCACCCGTGATCCGTTCAGGGCGAGACGTGCATGTGTCCTTAATATCCTGAGGAGGAATTTGATTCGAGTTGAGGAGTTGGTTACTGAGGTATATTCTTCAAACTAAATCGAAGGAGTATTAGAGTCTGTAGCTAACAATAAAGATATGAGGACACTGATATCTTTCGCTTAAAAGGGGAGGAATTAATGGGTTACATTCTGGGGATTGATGTTGGAACGCAAGGTACAAAGGGGGTGTTCCTAAACGAAAATTTGGAGATCGTAGCCAGAGAATATGTGGAACATAGCGTTTCACCAATGGTACATTCTGGATGGATGGAGCACGATGCAGAAGAAGTATGGTGGGGGGGATTCAAACGCACCTTAAAAGGGTTACTAGAGAGAGTTTCTTTCCCTACTGAGGAGATAATCGGTATAGGTTGTAGCGCCCTTGGTCCTTGTATGTTACCTCTTTCAGCTAAAGGTGCCCCCCTCAGACCTGCCTTGATGTATAGTGATGCACGGGTTGAAGAAGAAGTCAGGGAAATGCGTGAAATACTAGGAGAAGTGGAGATTACTCAAACGGGCAAAAACTCTCTGTCAGCTCAATTTGTGGGGCCGAAGGTGCTGTGGTTCAAAAAAAATGAACCCCAAAAATTTAAACAAACTAACAAAATTTTCACAGCCTCTAATTACATCGTCTACAGACTTACGGGGGAATTCATTCTAGACTATCTCCAAGCAGTGTTCTTTAATCCATTCTATAATTATGACAAGACCTGTTGGGATGAAGAAACTCTCGAAAGATTTGAAATTTCAACTGACCTATTACCACAACTCAAAAACATCACAGACATAGCAGGGAAAGTCACCAAAGAAGCTGCTTCAGAGACGGGCCTTGCAGAGGGAACGCCAGTTATAGTTTCTACCATAGATGGAGTTGCGGAAGCTATTAGTAGTGGAAGCCTCAAAGAGGGAATCGCTACTCTTCTTTATGGTACTACTTCAGTGATAACTGTGATAGTTAATAAGGAGATTACCGGACCCGAAGAGCTTCTAACAATCCCCCATCCTCTGTTACAGGATCGAAACCTCGTTATTGGAGCGACAGCGACAGCTGGCGCCCTAACCAAGTGGTTTAGGGATAATTTTGGACGCATCGAGAAAGAAACCCAAGAGAAACTCGGAATTAACGCGTATAAGTTATTAGGTCAAGAAGCTGCACAAGTTCCTCCGGGATCTGAGGGACTTGTGGTTCTTCCGTACTTCAGTGGAGAAAGGACACCCATAAATGATGCGTTAGCAAGAGGGATAATAATTGGCCTTACGACTTATCATTCAAGAGCTCATATATATCGAGCCTTACTAGAAGGTATGGCGTATGCGGTTCAGCACCATTTCGAGATTCTAGAAAATTACGGAGTTAAGGTTTCAAAAGTGATAGCCTCCGGGGGAGGGACGAAAAGTGATCTTTGGGTACAAATAGTGAGTGATGTGTCTGGCCTTGCGCAGACCTTACTACAAACTCCAACTGGAGCCGAGCTTGGAAGTGCCTATCTTGCAGGATTGGCTACCGGAATTATTAATAACAGCCAAGATCTTGAAGGGCAAATAAAGGAGAAATCCCAAAAGGTTAAAGCAAATAAAAAAATCACTGAGCAATATCGAAAATATTATGATATCTACCGAGGTTTGTATAAGAAAACAAAAGATGATATGCATGCCTTAGCTAAATTGGGAGAAAGGATATGGGTATGAGTCCAGCAACTTTTTCCAATTATAGGGCAAAAGTTCATATAAAGCCGGCTGGGAGGTTTAGAAAGCTATTCCTAAGAAGGATTAGCTCAAGCATAGCAAGAGTTTTTGAAGGAGGTTGAAACTGCTTTTTCGTGGATATGTCAGAGAAGATGGTTTAGTAGGTGTTAGAAACCATATAGCTATAATTCCTACGGTCGGTTGCGTTAATGAAGTAGCTCTTAGGATCTCAGGTAACGTTGAAGAAGCATATCCT
>CAYZBF010000085.1:0-2016 GCA_964476585.1 uncultured bacterium
AAGTTGGGTGATGAAAGATATTTTGAAATTAATAAAAAATCAATAGATCCAACTCGTGATATTCAAAATGATAAATTCTTGTATATTGATATTGAATCAATTGAAGGAGATACAGGAATTATTAGAGGAATAAAAGAAATTATAGGAAGGGACGCACCTTCTAGGGCTAGAAGAGTTATACACCATAATGATGTGTTAATGTCAACTGTTCGACCGTATTTAAAGGCATTCACTCTAATACCAAAAGAATACGACAATCAAATATGCTCTACTGGTCTCGCTGTTCTGAGCTGTAAAGAGAAAATTTTACCCATATATTTACTATATATGCTTTTCTCAAAAACTGTTATAGAGCAGTGTAATCGAATGATGGTCGGTGCACAATACCCTGCATTAAACCAATCACAAGTTGCAAGAATTAAAATCCCCCTTCCTCCCATATTTGAACAAAAGGAAATCACTGCGATTTTGGTTTCATTTGATAGGAAACTTAAAATCCTCCGTCACCAAAAAGAAAAATACGAAAGAGTCAAAAAGGGGTTGATGCAGGACTTGTTGACTGGGAAAAGAAGAGTGAAAGTATGAATGTTTCAGAAATCCTTCTAAATATAGCAAAAGATGATTGGAGTGCATCCAAGACACTATATGAGAATAAACTATATTCCCAAGCAATTTTCTATTTACAGCAGAGTGTTGAAAAATCTGTAAAATCATTAATTATAGAAATGGAACTATTAGATACAGAAAATATAAAAAATTGTGTGGGACATAATACTATTAAAATAATTGAGCTTTTAAAAGAAAAGAATAAAATAATTAGCAAAGAGAAAAATAAAATTTTAAACGCTATACCAAAACTTAAAAATAGTATTTTTGATAATCTAATAGGTACTAACGAAAATGTAATAGATTTAGAGGATGATAATATTGAAAATATTAGTTCGAATTTAAAACATTCATCAACAACAATTGAACAGACAATAAATACTATTTTGAGTATATTTAATAATCACTTAGAATTATTAAAAATGATATCAGATGAAGGGATTGAATCAATTATTGATAAGGACTCTATTGAAGAAATTATATATGTTGCTCAGTTAATAGTAGAACGATATTCTATTGAAGAAAAATATAAGAATTTTAACGACCCAAATAAAGTTAGATTATTTATAGAAGTAGTAACAAAAAATTTACTCCTCTTTATACCATTTTTGGGTTCTTTGTTTGTGTTGAGTTTGCTTACTTATTCTGATGCAGTCAATTCAAGATATCCAAATATTAAGGAAAATTATAATCCATTAGATTATTATAATGATACTTATCCTGTTATTATTAAATTTGATAAGTTATTAAATCTTCAAAAATATAATCTCATTCAACTAGAAGTATGGCGAAAAGACTTTAATAATGCAAAAAGGCTTTTTGACTAAATGGGTTTTAAAGAAAAAATAGTTGTTGAAAGTTATATTGTTAAAAAACTTCAAGAAAAAGGATGGAAAGTCCTATTGGCTGAAGAACTTGAACGGGAGAGTTTTGAGGAACCTCTCCTTGTTTCCAACCTTCTTAGAGCAATAAAAAGGATTAATTCAATAACAGGTCTTACTCAGGAAGACATAAATAGGGCTCTGACAGAATTGAAACTTATTCCTACAGGCATTGAAGGTTCAAAGAAGATACTTCAATATTATAAACATGGAATACCAGTTAAACTGGAAAAAGAGGGAATCGTTGAGAGAATAAAACTTTTTGATTATGAGAACATTGAAAATAATGAATTTATAGTAACGAGACAGGTTAATTATCAAAGAAGAGAAAAGATTAGAACTGATGTAATGCTTTATGTCAATGGTATACCACTTGTTAATATTGAATGTAAGAACCCCGTGAGTATCTCTGAATCTTGGTCCGATGCCTACAGGCAGATAAAGGATTATGAAACATTAGTTCCAGAACTTTACAAGTATGTCCAGATAGGTGTTGCAGTTGAGGCTATAGCAAAGTATTTTCCAATTG
>CAYZBF010000086.1:0-1829 GCA_964476585.1 uncultured bacterium
ATGGAATTATTAAAAGACACAGAAGATAAAAAAGTAAGGCTTGCGCTATTAAATGCTATACAAGGCCTCGGGTCTAAAGCCATTGGTGTCGTTAGTAAATATTTAAAGGATGAGCGATGGTATGTCAGAAGGAATGCAGTCCGGATCCTCGGAGTCATTGGAAATAAAGAGATTGTAGATGACCTCTTTAGTCTCCGAAACGATGACGAAAGGGTTCAGATAGAGATCATGCGGAGCCTTAAACATATACTAAAAGCAGATGCGGAATCCTATATCTTGAAATTCCTCCCCTCCTCATCCCCAGAGGTGGAAAAATACGCAGCAATGTCCCTTAAAAATATCCTTACCGGAAATAGCCTACCAGTATTGAATAGAAGACTCGTTATAAATCGTTTCTCTCCCACAGAGGAAGTTGAGATAAAGAAAGCTATATGCAATATTTTAGAAGAGGAAGGTGGGGAAACTTCTTTAGAGCCATTATCTAAGGTTATTACTGACACCAAAGTCTTCGGGATACCAAAATATCCCGAAGACTTAAGATTTGATGCTCTTAAGGCAGTGGCAAAAATTGGCGGTTCTAACGCAAGGGAAATCATAAAATCATTACATAAAGATCACAGCAAGAAAATAAGAGAATTCGCTCTCAAAATCATTCCTCAAGTTTAAATAAAAATAATCATTTAAAAACAGACCCTTTAAAATATAGTATATAATTAAAGCTGGGTTAATATTGAGGTTAGATATAAACCCTGGGGAGCCTTTTCCCCATACGAGAAATTACTTCATAAGGAATTGTATCAATGGTCTTTGATATGTCCCATGCAGTTATTGATCCATCCATAATAATAACTTCATCACCAATCTTAACATCAGGAATATTTGTAATATCAATCACTGTAGCATCCATGGTTACGTCTCCGATAACCGGTGCTTTTTCACCTTTCACCAGCATCCAGCCCTTATTAGAGAGTTTTCTATCGTATCCATCGGCGTAGCCTATTGGAACAACAGCTATTGTTGTTGGTTTCTTAGCTATGAAACTTCTTGAATAACTCACAGAATGCCCAGGCGGTATGGTTTTTATAAATGATATCTTACTCTTTACCGTCATCACAGGAAGGTATTCATTCTGTCCTTTATCTGGAAGGGGAGAGATACCATAAAGTATAAGCCCCAATCTAACCATATCAAATATTGAATCTTTATCTGTTAGAAATGCTGCTGAATTTGCTAAACTTTTTATAGGTATTGTTATTCCCATTGATTCGGCTGATTGAATCAATTTTTTAAAGTTTTCAATCTGCTCTCTTGTAAATTGAAAATCTACACCAGCAATCGGAAAGTGAGACATAACACCCTCAATACGAACCCAACTCATTTTTTTTATCAGTTTCAAGAAATAAATAAACTCATCAGGAACAAGTCCATATCTACCCATACCTGTATCCAGTAAAATAAAAAGAGCAATAATCTTATTCTGCCTTTTCCCTTCTCTATCCAGAGCGTCCAAAAAATTCCTCGAGCAGATAGTTGGATAAAGATTATATCGAACAATCTCCTCTACCCTCTCTTCCAATTCCTGAGAAAGAATTAGGATTGGTGTCTGTATCCCAGCATTCTTAAGTTCAATCCCTTCCTCCACGATACCTACTCCGAGAAAGTCAATTCCTTTTGCTGATGCTCTTGTGGATATAGCGACAGCTCCATGACCATAAGCATCTGCCTTCACAACAGCAAGGATTTTTTTATCACCCAGTTTTTCCCTTGCAGTTTCTATATTTTTCTCAAAATTCTCTAGATTTATCTCAACACAAGAAGGTCTCATAGAT
>CAYZBF010000087.1:0-1662 GCA_964476585.1 uncultured bacterium
TCCTTTTGACCGCAGGTTCGGAAATTTCAAAAGCATATCCCTTTATAGCCTTAGGGTAGTCCTTATCTATTGTTCCACCAGTCTGGATAAAAGTAATTTTCATTTCTTCCTCTTACATAAGATTTATCCACTTTATAAGAAATGGATCCTCTATTCCATATAATCCGTCAGTTTTCTCTATTATCCCTTTTTTAATTAGATTATTAAGAGATGTCTGCACAGTTGAGTAAGATTTAAGTCCATAATTCTGTATGAATTCACTTTTAAAAACTCCTGTTGGACCTTCATATGCCAATCCAATAAGCAATTGCCTCTGTCTTTGGGTCAAAGACTCCCATAAAGTAAGATACATTCCTGATTCTCTCTTTATTAACCATTCAACTGATTCGGAAATATCTTTAATCTCTACCGTCTTATTTTCTTCGTTATTTTCATATAAAATATGACAGAGCATCTGTGTATAATAGGGATGACACTCTGTTAACTTAAGTATTTCTGATATTGTATCTTTATTAATCTTATAACCACATTCTGAAAATTTATCTAAAATAAACTCATTAAAATCCTCCTCACCAATTCTCCCTAAAGGAAAATGTTTTGCACTTTTATAAAAAGGTTTTGATGGATTGTCAAAAGTTTGCATTAGAATATGTCTTTTACTTCCCATAAATATATAGGATACATTTTGGTGTGATTGAAAAGAGGAGCGCATCATTCTTTCTATTTCATCATCTTCGTAATTTGCAATCTCCTGAAATTCGTCGAAAACCGCAACTGCGAGTTTTTTCTCAATATCTGCCCTTTTTTCAACAGCTTGAAATAGGTCACTTAAAATTGGAGTAGGACTTTTAGTCCTATCAAATTCTATCTCGAATTCTAACCTATCTTCCTTTATTACCATTTTGGGAATAATCTTTGGAAGCAGGTCTCTTATAGATTCAAGGATCCTTTTTCTACTCCCTTTTATTCCTTTAGCAATCCCATTTGCACATACCTCTATAAATTTTTCCTTTGTTACCGCAGGGTATAGGTCAATATAAAAGATAAGGATTTTCTTTTTTTGTGCTTTTCTTAACACCTCTTTTATCAGTGACGTTTTTCCATATCTTCTTTGAGAAAAGATTACGACATTCATGCTATTTCTTATATCACGAAGTATTTCTTTTATTTCATCTTTTCTATTACAAAAAGATTTTCCAGATACTTCACCACCATAGATAAATGGATTTTTCATAAATATATTATATAAAATATAGAAATTATGTCAAGAGGGTTACGTCAACAGCGTAACGTTATTAGCGTAAAAATAAAAATTTCTAACGATGCTTGTTCAAGTAGTGAAACACTTGAAACTTAGGTCCCTTGCCCCTTGAACCCTCTAAAAATGGTTGGTCAGTTGGTCGGTTTGTGCGCCAATGAAACCATAGATAAACACAGCAAAGGTAGGTCTTGGGTCTTAGGTCCTGGGTGTTAGGTCTTTGGTCTTAGGTGTTAGTAATATTATCGAGCATCAAGTATCCAGTATCGAGAATCCATTAACGCATACACTCATTTATCCATTTACTCAATTTTCTGTTATCTCTGTGTCCCTGTGGCAATTCTATTTCTTACCATAATATTCCATAACATCCCACACTGACCAGGGTTTCGTATCATCCATTG
>CAYZBF010000088.1:0-1646 GCA_964476585.1 uncultured bacterium
GATTTTGATCGCAGGAAGATGGTAGGTTTCTTTACAGTTTTTGTTGTCTTACTCACCATGTATCTCTATACTATTGCTCCCACGGTATCCCTCTGGGACTGTGGTGAATTCATTGCCTGTTCTCATATACTTGGGGTTCCTCATCCACCGGGGACACCCTTCTTTATCCTTCTTGGGAGGATATTTGATATAGTTTTTCCCTTCAAAGAAGTAGCAAAGCGAATAAACTTCCTTTCGTCGTTGTCAATGGCTATTGCAGGTGGTTTTTTATATCTAATTATCCTTAAGGTAATAGAGAGGTTCAGGGAGAACAGGGGTAAGAGGCTTCCTTTGAGTGTTCATCTTATTGCAGTATTTTCTGCTTTAGGTGCTGGTTTTGCATACAGTGTATGGGACAGCTCAGTGGAGGCAGAGGTATATGCAATGTCTATTCTCATCCTCGTGCTTGGACTGTGGCTTACCCTTCTCTGGGATGAACAAAGAGGAGAGAGGGGGGATAATAATTTTTTACTCCTCCTTGTATATTTAGTTTTCTTGAGTTTTGGAATTCATCTTCTTCCACTACTCTTAATCCCGGGCGTTTTAGTATTCGTCCTGATGGCAGACTGGAAGGCATTAAAGAATCCAAAGTTAATAGGTATGGCGATTGCTCTGGTTTTAATAGGAGTATCCACTTATCTTTATCTGATAGTAAGGGCGCATGCGAATCCTGCGATAAACGAAGTAAACCCCACAACCATCTCAAAGTTGATGGATGTAATACTGAGGAAGCAGTATGGTCCTATGAAGATGTTGCCGAGGAAGACACAGATAAAGACAAATCTTGTCCTATTTCCCGCCTTTTTTGAGCAGATAAGGATATTCTTCAAGTATTTTTCATGGCAATTCTTCCCATATCCGAGGGAAGCAACCAGTAGCATTTTACTCCGTTGGTTATCCGTTATAGGGACATACATATACCTGCTTATAGGACTCTGGGGGATGTTTGTTCATTTTCGTAAGGATCGTAAGTCCTTTTGGTTATTCTTTATATTATACATACTACTCAGTCTTGGTTTAGTTGTTTATTTAAATCTCAAGTTTTCCCCATCAGACCCCAATCCTGCGCATCAGGAGAGGGAGGTAAGGGAGAGGGATTACTTCTGGACCCCGGCATATTTCTTATTTATGTTCTATGTTTCCATTGGTTTATACTGGATATATGAATGGCTCAAAGCAAGGGTTCCGAAGTATGGATGGAGCTTACTTGTTCTTGCAGGGTTTATGGGTATACTACCTGCCATAAGTAATATAAAAAGTCATGTAAACCGGAGAGGAAACTGGATCGCTCATGATTATGCCTACAATTTACTTACAACTCCCAGACCTTATTCTATCCTCTTTACCAATGGAGACAATGATACATTCCCGCTCTGGTTCCTCCAGGAAGTAAAAGGATTCAGAAAGTTTGACTCCGTGAAGAAGAAGGGAGTAAGGGTTGCATGCTTTTCTCTTATGAACACCCAGTGGTATCTAAAGGAGCTCAAGTGGGCGGGTGTTCCTCTGGACTTTGCTTCACCCTTTAGGGGTACTCAATATGAGGGCAGGTATCGATTGGAGAAGAGGATGGGGAAGACTGATAAGGACTTTGAGGAGTGGATGATAGA
>CAYZBF010000089.1:0-1560 GCA_964476585.1 uncultured bacterium
CATTTAATAGCGCAAGCCTTACTTTTTTATCTTCTGTGTCTTTTAATAATTCCATCAGGTATGGGATGGAACGTGCGCCTAAAGCTTCAATCCTATCGATTACAACGTCTCTAAGTCCGTCTATCCATAGGAGGGATAGAAAGACATTCCTCGCTTCATCGTTCTTGAAATTTGGAAGATACGGGATTACTGCCTTTGCCTTTTCAAGGTCCCCTACCTCTTCTGCAAGGAAGGAAACTGTTTCCTTTACAATAAATTCAAATCCCATTTCTTCTGCTTTTAGTCCAGCATCTGCAATTATTTCTATATATTTAGAATATACCTCCATGTCCTTTTCATCAGTTGAATATTCTTGCATTTCATCCATCATTCTTTTTACTATTGTGATTTTTTCATTTTCAAATAGTTGATTCATAACCGCTTTTATAGTATTCAGACTATTTATTCTGGCTTCCTTAAATTCTGAATTAAGACTATCATAAAGTGATTTTATAAGTGAAGATATTTCTGATAAGTCCATCCCTGTCTTCAATCGTTTGGATAAGCGCTGATAGGCCATTTTGCTAACACCAGTGCCACCAGCTTCACCTTTAGTGGCTCCTACACCCACTCCAGCAGCAATGGGTGAAGTAGTCGTGAGTTCATTCCATAGATTGGAAATATCCTCATCCTTCCAACCAAGTTCTTCCAGCCTCTTTTTTAGGAGTTCGTTTAAAGATGAAAGCCTCTCACTTTCAATTGTAGTAAGAAATCCTTTCAAGTTTTCACTTTTATTTTCGTTTATTAGTTTAATTATCCCCTCAACAATTGTCTCATCTTTTATTAATGGCAGAGTGATTTTTGCCATAGTTATTTGTATATGTTCACCTTGAGAAAGGATACGTTGGAAAATTTTCTCTCTTAGATCATATGGTGTACTCTCGAATATCTTTTTTATTTTAGCGGTATTTCTTAGAAGTTCGTCATCTCCATATTGTTTAATAAATTCTCCAACAAATTGTTCAAAACCATCAGATATCTTAGCAATTTGAGCTCCCTCGCCCTTCTTTATACCACAAAATGAACGGAAGAAATTAGAAATTTCCTTTTTCCCATATTCTTCATCAGAAGTTTCAGCAAACTCTTTTATAAAACCAGAAGGACCTCCCTCACCATATCCACCTGTCCCTTCACCACCTTTATGCCAAAGAGCCTCTTCAAGTTCTTTTAAATATTCTTCCTGAAGGTCCATAGTTGATAATGCTTCTTTGATATCCGGTAGAATTCTATCTAATCTGGAAGGTGATAGACCATCTAATAATTCCCTTGCCTCATGAACACCTAGCAATCTTGTCTTGCTGAGAAACATTTCAACTATCTCTGTATCAGAAAAAGTCATTATAATTGATTTTATAATCGTAGATATCTTTTTAAGCTTTATCTTGTTTGTGAGGATATCCATCTTAGCCTCAGGTGAGAGCGAGCTGATAATCTCATTAAATACCGGAATATGGTCTTTTAGACCTTCTTCTGCAGAGGTGGATACTATTTGATCATATAATTTAACAAGACCTCTTGTAA